>CAZXYZ010000020.1:9454-48739 GCA_964645045.1 uncultured Pirellulaceae bacterium
GGGGGCACCGGTGGGCTGACGCCGCACCGTTCGCCGGGGGCACCGGTGGGCTGACATGCCCCGTTCGCCGGGGGCACCGGTGGGCTGACGCCGCACCGTTCGCCGGGGGCACCGGTGGGCTGACGCCGCACCGTTCGCTGGGGTCTGTGCTCGTCACGCGAACAGCTGCGGAACCGCTTCGGATTTGACTAGCTCGCGGGGCTGGTTCAAGTGGTTGTAAACGATCGTGGCCGGATCGATGCCGAAGGCGTGGTAAATCGAGGCCAACAGCTGTCCCGGATGCACCGGGTCCTCCTGCGGGGCGGAAGCCGTCTTGTCGGACTTGCCATGCACGTAGCCGCGCTTGACACCGGCGCCGGCGATTACCGCCGTGTAGCAGTACGGCCAGTGGTCGCGGCCATCGGCGCTGTTGCCGTTGCCCGAGGTGCTGACGCCCTTCTGCGGACTGCGGCCGAATTCGCCCACGGCGACAACCAGGGTCTCGTCCAGCATGCCGCGGTCGTCCAGGTCCTGGATCAGGGCCGACAGGCCCGTGTCCAGCATCGGACCGGAACGGTTCTTCATCCGCTCGGTCAAGCCGACGTGATGGTCCCAGGAATGGTTGTCCGAGTTGGCCACCTTGGGCCAAATCACCTCGACCACCCGCGTGCCGGCTTCGGCCAGGCGGCGCGCCAGCAAGCAACTTTGCCCAAACGCGTTGCGTCCGTACCGGTCGCGGAGCGCGTCCGGCTCCTTGGTCAAGTCGAACGCTTCGCGGGCGCGGCCCGAGATCACCAGGCTGAGTGCGCGGTCATAGTACTCGTCCAGCTTGTACTGCTCGACCGCCTTTTCGATCGTGGGCATGCCGGAATCGATCAGTTCGCGCAGGCGGGCGCGACGCTCCAGCCGGCCGGCAAATACTTCCGGCCGCAACTGCAGATCGTCGATCCGGATCCGGTCCATCTTGTTCATGTCCATGTCGTCGCCGTCCGGGTACAGCGTGTACGGATCGAAAGCTTTGCCCATAAAGCCGGCCGTGCCGCCCTTGCCCACGACGTTGCTCTCCTGCAGCGGGCGCGGCAACATCACAAACGGCAGCATGGGTTCGGTCGGCGGGCGGAGACGTACCAGCTGCGAACCGAAGTTGGGAAAATCCTTCGCATTGGGCGGCTCCAACTGGCCGGACGGGCTGACCTTGTCGGTCGTGTACCCGGTCATCATCTGGTAAATGGCCGCGGTGTGGTTGAACAAGCCGTTGGGCGTGTAGCTCATCGACCGGATCATCGTGAACTTGTCGTTCACCTGAGCCAGCTTCGGCAGGTTCTCGGTGAATTGGATGCCGGGCAGCTTGGTGGGGATGTTCCCAAACGCGCTGCGGACGTTGTCCGGCACGTTCTCTTTGGGGTCCCACAAGTCCAAATGACTCGGACCGCCTTGCAGATAACACATGATGATGCTCTTGGCCTTGCCCCAGCCGGGCCGGCCGACGGCGGGACTGTCGCTGGCCTGAGCTTGCAGGCGGAACATGGAACCGAGGGTCAGGCCCAACAGGCCCGATCCGCCGATTCGCAACAAGTCGCGCCGCGTGACACCAAGATTACGATCGCACAAGTCTTTGCCGGGTTGTCCGGGAATTACGAGCATGATTGGGCTCCGGAATGGTCAGTTGTCCGTGGTCAGTTGTCCGTGGGACGCTGCTGCTATCGATTGAACAAGAACGCTGGGCTGTTGATCAGGGCCCAGGCCAGGTCTTGGACAAAGGTCAAGCGGGATTGTTCCAGCTGTTTCGTGCTCAGCGCTGCGTCGGCGCGTAATCCGGCCAGTTTTGCGTCGATAGGCACGGGCTTGTTCGCTTCGGCCAAGATGTTCCGCAGTTGCTGCAGCTTCGGGTCGATGGGGCGCGGCTGCTTGGCCGCCGCCACGGCTTGCTCGCGGCTCTTCAGTTCGCTGTCCTGGCTGCGGTAGAATTTCAGCAGTTCTGCCTTCTGGGGATCTGTCCGCTGGTCGGCGGCGACGGCCAGCAGATCCGTGATATTTTGCGGCAGACCTTGCAGGCTGACCGGACGCGGCGCGGTGGTCACCGAGATGCGGAACCGGCCCAGCGTGTGCTGATTGTCTTGGTATTCCTGATCCAGCCACAACGTGAACCGTCCCGGGCCGGAACCCGTGTTGTCCTTGGCCTCAAACACCGCCGTATGATTTTGTCCAACCTGCGGGTGAACCGCCCAGCCGTTGTCGGTCGGGGCCTTCTTGCCGTCGATGGCGGTCGTGACATCATAGCCGCCCTGGCTAAAGTCCGCCTGAGCGTTCTGCAGCGCCACGGCCGACGTCTTGCCCGGATCGCCTTCCGGTGCCCATTCGACCCGGAATTCGGTCAGGACAAAGTTGCCACTGCCCGAGCGGCCCGGACCTTTCATCGGAAAGCGTTCGTCGGCCAACGCTTCCAGGCGGACGCCGGTCACATTCGCCAGATCCGTGCGGGCGACGAACTTGTAGGTCGCCTTGCCGTTCGAGCCGTTCGCGACAACAGACAAGTCCTCCAGCCTTTCCAGCTTCGCGTTGTTCGTGGACGACAGCTCGAGGGGATCCAGAGGCGTCCAGGCGGTCGGCTGCTTGACCTGTTGTTCCCAGGCCGCCAACAACTCGGGGACGCGGGCCTCGTACTCCTTCAGCGCCGCTTCGGCCTTCGCCAGCCGCTCGGCGTGCTGGCGATCCAGATCGGCTTCGCGGGCCGCGATTTTCTTCTCGTAGGATTCCAGCTCGCCTTTGGCTTTGGCAATTGCCTCCTGACGCTGCTGCTCCTGCGCGGCGAGTGCCGGGGCGAATTCCTCCTCGACCTTCTGCAGCCGCGCGGCCAGTTGCCGGTGCTCTTCGGGCAGCGTCCGCAGCATCGCCAGCGCCCCCTCGATCTCCCGGGGCGTTGCCGGACGGTTCCAGATGCGCAGGAAGATCTCGTCGACCAGCCGGCCGTCGTCCATTTCGGAGGCGGACAGTTTGGCGAGTGAGTTCGCCGGGTCGGAGATCGCGCTGTCGACCGTCGGGCCGCTGACCAGTGCCATGACCGGCCCCAGCTGCAAACCGCTCGACCGCTCGCACTCGCACGCGCTTTCACGTACCGGGCGGCCGAGGTTTGTCAGGAATCCATCGGGCAGGTTGACGCCCACGTCCGGCAGCGCGGCGGCACGGGTACCGGCCGGCACTCCGGGGATCCGCGTCACCGCTCCGGTGGCGCGGTAGATCGCGTCGTACAGCACCTCGGCCGGCAACCGCCGCACGGTGGCGTGCGAGAAATTGATTTTGTCGTCTTCGTTCCACTGGTGCGTGGCGATTGACAGCTGGTAGGTCCGCGACCGGCAGATCTCCCGCAAGGTCTGCCGCGCGTCGAAGCCGTGCGCGATGAACTCGTGCGTCAGGTAATCCAGCAATTCCGGATTGGACGGCGGGTTGCCGGCGCGAATGTCGTCCAGTGGCTCGATCAGGCCCACGCCCAGCAAGTACCCCCACAACCGATTCACATAGCTGCGGGCGAAGTACGGGTTGTCACTCGATGTCAGCCAAGCCGTCAGCTCTTGACGGCGGCTCGCTTCGGCCGGGGCCTCGAATTTGCACAGGTACGGAAACTGCGGCGGCGCGACGGCACCGGTGCGGTCGTGGACCACGTCGCCCTGGCTCTTGTCGGCCACAATTTCGTATAACGGCTGGGCGCCCTCGACCGCCGAACCGCCGATCTTCTTGTCGCCGGCGGCCGGATCAGGTTTCAAGTCGAACCGCGCAAAATAGGCGGCCGTCTGGTAGTACTGGTCCTGCGTCCAGCGCTCGAACGGATGGTCGTGGCACTTGTTGCAGTTGAACCGCACGCCCAGGAACAAATGCGTGGTGTTCTCCATCGTGTTCAGCGGGTCGCGCAGGACCTTGTAATACGAGGCGGCCGGATTCTCGCGATTCGAGCCCGTCGCCGTCAGGATCTTGGCGGCGAACTGGTTGTACGGCGTGTTGGCCGCGACTTCGTTGCGGATCCACTGGCGGAACGCCGCCGCGCCTTCCGGCCCCAGGAATTTGCGGTTCACCTGCAGCAGATCGGCCCACTTGTTCGTCCAGTATTCGATGTAATCGTCGCTGCCGATCAGCCGATCGATCAGCTCGTTCCGTTTGGTCCGCAGGTCGCGCTGGTCGGCCAAGAAGGCGCGCACGTCCTCGGCCGTGGGCGGCACGCCCGTCAAATCCAAAGTCACCCGGCGGATGAAGTCGGCGTCGCCGCACAGATCCGAGGGCAGGATTTTCAGCCGCTGCCACTTGGCGGCGACCAGTTCGTCGATCTTGCCCCAGGTTTCCGGCGGCTGCCAGACGAAGCCGCTCCGGTCGCCCATGACGGTCAGCGTCGTGGCGGCGTAAGCGCCCTCGTAACGGGCCAGCACCGAGGCTTCGCCGCGGCGAAGCGCACTCAACACGCCCATCCGGTCGGCGGTGGCGACTTCGGTGTTCCCGCTTTCAATGAACGCCTCCCGGGTCGCATCGCGCACCGTGCCGTCGGCATAGGTGGCGATCACGCGCATCTGCTGCGACTGGCCGCCGCTTTGCACGATCGGGTCCTGAGGCTGGACCTCGATCTTGGCGACGCGCGGTGTGGACAGATTCAGCGTGGCGCCATGGGCGATCCAGCGGCGGAGGATGTTGTAGTAGGGTGAGCCGGGCGCGAACAGTTTGCCGCCCTGGTGCGGCGCCACCCCCGTGGCTTTGAGGAGGATCAGGCTGTCGTCGGGCGAAGCCGTGCTGACCCGCCGCGCGGCCAGATCGTCGGTCAGTGCGCGGATATCAAACAGCGCGTCGTAGCCGCGCAGCGATAGCTTAAAGCCGTTCCGGCCCTTCGCCGAACCGTGACAAGTGCCTTGATTGCAGCCCAACCGCGACAGGATGGGGTTCACGTCGCGAATAAAGTCGGGGACGTAGCTGCCCGCCAAACCGGCGACCTCGACGGGGATTTCGACGCGCTGACCCGAGAACTCCGCCACGACTTTGCCCGCGCCGTTCTTGGCGGGCGTAAAGCGGCCGTCGCTCGAGATTTGCCCCACGTCGCCTTCCACCCGCCAGGCAGCCAGCCGCGTGGCGTCCCATCGCGAGCCATCCGCGCGCGTCGCGGTCAGCAGGATCTGAGCATACTCCATCGGCTGGGCGATGCGGATCGAACCAGGGTCGGACTCCAGTTTGGCGGCCGTCAGGGTCTGGGACACTGCAGCCGGCGTTGCCGGCTGAGGAGCGATTTCCGCCCCCGGAACCCAACCGGCGGCGACCTCGGCAGCGGCGGTGATGTCCACCGGCAGGAAAGCTTTGCGGAGTTGGCCGCTGGCGGCGTCGATCAAGCGGATTTGGCCATCCGCTCCGGCGGCGGCCAGCGTCGCGCCGTCGGGCGCGCAGGCCAGGGCGTAAATCGCGGCTTCCGGCACGTCCAGCGTCCAGAGGACTTTGCCGGAGTCCGTTTCGTACGCCCGCACTTGGCCCTTGCCGTCCAAGCTGCTGCCGGCAAAGGCGCGGCCGCCGTCCGAGCTGAATCGCACGTCGAACACGCGGCCTCGCATCGCCTCGTAGGCGCGGATCTGATTCGGATTCCCACCGCCGGCGGGCGCGGCTTGAACGTCCATCTTAAACAACTTCGCAACTCCGTCCGCACCACCGACCAGAATCTCCGCGCGGGTCGGATGCCGATCGATGGCCTGCTGGCCGCCCTTCAGCACGCCGGGCGTGTGCGTGGTCACGTTGCCCACAAACCGCTGTGTCTCGATGTCGGTCATCTTGACGGTCATGTCGCGGCTGGCAGAGAAGATCGATTTCCCGTCCGCCGAGAACACGGTGCCGCGGACCCAGTCTTCGTGCGCCGCCATCGCCACGGCCTGCTCGCCGGTTTCGGCACGGATGGCCCGCACGCCGTTGTCGGCCGCCCCGAACGCGATCAGCTTGCCGTCGGGCGACCAGCTGCCGCCGTACACCGTGTCAAACGTCACCGGCTGGGACAACAGCAGCTTGTGTTTCGCCACATCCCAGACCTGAATCTCGCCCATGCGGCAGGGTAGACCGCCTGCCACCGCCAGCCGCGTGCCGTCCGGAGAGAACCGCACGGATTCAATCCGCTCGGCCATGCCGACCAGACGCGCCGTCCGCTCCGCGCCGTCCGCCTTGACCAGCAGTACTTCGTGGAATCCGGCGATTGCCAACTGCGACCCATCCGGAGCGAAGTCCAGCGACGAAACGACCGGCGCCCGCGTGTAGACCGGCGGATGTTCCATGTCGTATTTCCGCCGCGCGTTCTCGGGCGTATCATCCTGTGCCCCCTGCTCGATCCAACGGCGAATCAGAGCAATCTCGGCAGCCGCCAACGGCGGCTTGTCCGGCGGCATCAACGCCTCGCCGTCTTCCGGCGTGATCTGCTCGACCAGATAGCTCTCGTCCGGCTCGCTCGCCACGATCGCCTTCTCGCCGCTCTCCCCGCCCTGGAGCAGCGCGTCGAAGGACGACATCACGTACTTGCCATTCGCCTTGGCCGGCTGATGACAGCCCTGACAATGCGCCTGGAAAATCGGCAGGATCTGTTGGTAGTACGAGACCGGCGAGTCGTCCGTGACGGGCGGATTCGAGTCCGCTGCGTTCACGGTGGAAAAGCACAAACCGACGAGAATCGCGACAAGCGGAAGGTATCGGCGGGCGCGCATACGTCAACTCCGGAGGGTAGATCCATCGCATCCAAGATCTTCAATGCGATCTATGGTAGCCCTGCCGGACGACGTTGGCAAGCGACGATAGCACCGTGGCGCGGGCTCCAGACTAAAGGAACTCGCCAGTTGATGATGCGGAAGTCTATAAAGCTGGTCCGGAGTTTGTTTAACTCTGGTCTAAGCATCTGTGGAGAACCGGCGGGCTTGCGCCCAATGCCACTTACTTTGAAGCGGCACGGCGCGAGCCGTCCGGTATTACAGTCGGAAAACCGGGCGGCTTGCGCCGCTCCGCTAACAAAAGCGCCCCCAAGTGGTCCCAAAGTAAGTGGCATTGGGCTTACGCCGGCCGTTCGCCGCGCGGCATGTGTGACATTTGTGCTTCGAAATCGTCCTTTCTTATGCGGGGCAAGGCTCTTCTCTGCTCCACGGCATTCGCCGGGAGCTGGCAAAGGGGTGTACAATGTATGCAGGACGTGTTTTTTTTCAGCGTGTAAGCGGGCTGGCGGCCGGAGCGATGGCGTTCGTGGCACTGGCCGGCGGCGGGTTCGATCCGCCGGGACGAGCCGAAACGCTCGCGCGGCAACGCAGCGCGGCCCGGGAATTGGTCGACGAGGCGTTGAGCCATGAAGTCTACGGGCGAGGGGCAGAACGGCAGCAGTTGCTCGCCCGGGCCGCGGAACTGTCTCCGGACCAGTCCGCCGCTCATTGGCACCAGGGCCAGGTACGTGTCGGGAACCGCTGGTTAAGCGTCACCGATTCTATCGAGACCGATCGCCAGCGTCAGTTGCGGGAGACCTACGAGCGGCGCCGCGCTGCAGCGGCGGACACTATTGACGGTCAGCTTGCGTTGGCCGACTGGTGCGCCGGGCACCGCTTGACGGCCCAGGAGACGGCCCATCTGAACCGAATTCTCCAATTGTCGCCGGACCACCCGGTAGCCCGCCAGCGGCTCGGGTTCCAGCGTGTTAACGGGACTTGGGTCCGCAGTCAAGATCTCTGGCAGGGGCTGCAGCAGGGCGAGCAGACAGCCGAGTCGCTGGCCAAGTGGCAGCGAAAGCTGGAGGAACTCCGACGTAGTCTGCGGCGCAATGCGCCCGCCTTGACCGCCCAGTCGGTCGAAAAGTGCAGAGCCGATTTGACGGCGGACGCGGTGTCGGCGCTGGAGATCCTGTTCAGCAACGACAGCGAGCAGGCCGCCCTGGTTGGGGTCGAGTTACTGGGGAGTATCCAGGATCATCAAGCGGCCTTGGCGCTAGCCCGGCAAAGTGTCGTTTCCGTGTGGCCGGAGGTGCGGAGGGCTGCGGGGGAGCAACTGCAGATGCGGCCACGCGACCACTATGTGCCATGCCTGTTGGCAGAACTCTCGACCTCCATCGAGTCGCAGTACCAGGCGGTCTTGGAAAACGGCCGCATCCGGTACCGTCACGAGTTTGTCCGTGAGACCCAGGATCAGCGCAAGGCCACGGTGCTGGATACCGTCATGGACCGGCGGACGAGCACCTCGGCGGCTCTGCCGGGGGACCCGCTCCCTGAGTCGTCGGTGGCCAGCCAGGGCATCACTGGGGCTCAAGCGGATGCCCGCGCACGAGCCATGGCGGACGCCCAGGTGACAGCCTATGTCCGTGAATGGCAGCGGATGCGACAGAACGAATCCATCGAAGCCATGAACGAACGGATCTGCGAGGCACTCCGCGTGGCCACCACTCAATCCCTGCCCAGTTCGCCCGAGGCGTGGTGGTCGTGGTGGAACGGCGAGAACGAAGTCTCGCTGATGGGCTCGAAGCCCACAGAACTGGCTTATCAGGAGCAATCCCAGACGTACGAGGACATCCAGTCCGCCAGCGGCTCGTCGCCGCCCCCGGGTCGGGCCGAGTGTTTTGTGGCCGGCACTCCCGTGTGGACCATCGCGGGACCAGTGGCCATCGAGAGCATTCGGATCGGCGATTTGGTGTTGAGCCAGGATCCCGACACGGGCGAGTTGGCCTTTCAACCCGTGCTGCAAACCAGCGAACGTCCGCCGGAACGGCTGATCAAGCTTTCGCTCGCCACACGGGACAATGACGCGTTAGAGGGCAGTGGCGGGCACCCCTTGTGGGTCGCGGGCGAAGGCTGGGTCAAGTTGCGGGACGTCGAGTCCGGGATGGTCCTGCACGGCGTGGACGGGCCGACGTTGATCAGTGACGCGGCCGAAAGCCGCACGGAGCAGACGTTCAACCTGGTCGTCGCCGACTTTCACACCTACGTGGTCGGCCCGACGCGGATCTTGTGCCATGACAACACGCCGCGCCGAGCCACGAACGCGGTCGTGCCGGGATTGGTAGTCCGCTAAGCATCGTTCGAGAAATAAGTGGCGTAAGCTTCCAGCTTGCGGTGCTTACATCTGCCGCAAGCTGGAAGCTTACGCCACGGGAAAATCGGACAGTTATTTCTCGAACGGTGCTTAGCCCGGACGACTCGAGAGCAAACGACGAACGGAAACTATTGGCTAGGTGGTGCGCAGGTTCTACAATGCGCGTATGATCACGAGAAAGATGGACGACGTCATGGTCTCCGACACTCGGATGGCGGGCTCTGATGTCGAGCAACTCCTGGGGGCGGCCCGCCAAGGGCACTTGGAACCTTTGGGGCAACTGCTGCAATCGTACCGCAACTACTTGAACATCCTGGCCACCGCGCAGCTGGATCACCGGCTGCGGCGGCGGATGAGTGCCTCGGATCTGGTGCAGGAGGCCATGCTGGCGGCCCATCGCGATTTCGGGAAATTCCGCGGGGCCAGCGAACGGGAGTTCCTCGCCTGGCTGCGCCAGATTCTCATCCACTGCCTGCACCATGCGTTTGACACGCATGTCAAGGCGCAGCGGCGGGACGTGCGTTGCGAGATCTCCCTCGACCAGGCAGGACGGGCCCTGGATCGCTCGGCCGCCCACGCGCTGGCCGATCCCGGTCCGTCGCCGAGTGCTCCTGCGCGGCAGCGCGAGCGCGCGGTGGCTTTGGCGGATCAACTCGCCAAACTCCGGCCAGAGTACCGCGAAGTGATTGTGCTGCGCAACCTGCAAGGTTTGTCGTTCGAGGAGATCGCCGCACGCATGGATCGCAAAACGGGCGCGGTCCGCATGCTGTGGTTGCGGGCCATCGAGAAATTCAAACAAGTGTACGAACCGATCGACGGATGATGGACGTCGGCAACTTTTCCAATTTGAGCGTCGAGCCGGCCGCCCTCCAGCAGCTGACGGCCGAACAGAAAGAACGTCTGACGGACGTTTTGGACCAATATCTGTCGGCGCTGGAACGCGGTGTGCCGCCCGGTGCGGAGAACTTGCTTCAGGAGCATCCGGACCTCGCCGGGCCGTTGACGATGTACCTGGACCGGCTGGAGGAACTGCACGGCATGGCGGCCGGGTTCGACGATCGGTCGCGGCGATCCGCAGCCCCGGCCGTACCGCCGCGAGACGAAGAGCAGAGGCTGGGGGACTTTGTGCTGCTGCGGGAAGTCGGCCGCGGCGGGATGGGTGTGGTATTCGAAGCCCGGCAGCTTTCGCTGGGGCGGCGCGTGGCTCTCAAGGTGCTGCCTTTTGCCGCCGTGTTGGACTCCAAGCAAATTGCCCGTTTCAAGAACGAAGCCCAGGCGGCCGCCCAACTGCTGCACCCGAATATCGTGCCGGTGTTCGCCGTCGGGGTCGAGCGGGGCGTCCACTACTACGCCATGCAATTTATCGACGGCCAGCCGTTGGACCGGGTGATCGCGGAGCTGCGCAGGAAGTGGCGCGTCGCGGGCGACGAGCCGTCCGCCGGCGACGTGAATGCCGCCGCTGGCGATGAGTCTCCAGGGGAGCTTGCCGCCCCTTCGACTTGTCGCTCGTTCCTGACCGGGAAATCGCAGAACCGCCAGCAGTACTTCCGCACCGTGGTGCGATTGGGGATTCAGGCTGCCGAAGCGCTGCATGCGGCCCACGACTACGGCGTCGTCCATCGCGACATCAAGCCGTCCAATCTGCTGCTGGACGGCGATGGCAAGTTATGGGTCACGGATTTTGGCCTGGCCCGCTGCCAGTCCGCTGCCACGTTGACCAAGACGGGCGACGTGGTCGGCACCCTGCGCTACATGAGCCCCGAGCAAGCGCTGGGGCAGACCGCACGGGTCGATCAGCGGACGGACGTCTACTCGCTGGGCGCCACCCTGTACGAGTTGCTGACGCTGCGGCCGGCGTTCCCCGGCCAGGACGGACCGACGCTGATGCGTCAGATTGAACAGGCGGAGCCGGCGCGGCTGCGGCAATGGCAGCCGGGGGTTCCCGCCGACCTGGAGACGGTCGTCCTTAAGGCGTTGGCCAAACGCCGGGAAGACCGCTACACCACGGCCCAGCAGCTGGCGGACGACTTGTCCCGCGTGCTGGAAGGCAAGCCCACGCTGGCCAAGCCGCCGACGATCCCCGAGCGGGTCCACAAATGGGCACGCCGCCACCGGCGTCTGGCCGGAGCCGTGGCAGGCGTCTGCCTGCTGATGGTGATTGGTCTGGCTGCGAGCACGTTCCTCGTGGCACGCGAAAGGACCAGGGCCGAGAAGAACTACGCCGCAGCCGAGGCGAACTACCGTCAAGCGCGCCGGGCGGTCGATCAATTTGGCGCTCGGCTGGCCGAGCGTCTGGCCGACATCCCCGGTGCCGAACAGGTCCGGCAGGAGCTGTTGCAGGACACGTTGGCGTACTACCGCAGCTTCGTCGAACAGGCGGGCAACGAGCCCAAGCTGCGGGCCGATTTGGCGATGACCCACACCAAGATGGGCACGATCGCCGGAGAGATTGGGGCCACCTCGGACGCGATCTCCGCCTATCGGGACGCAGAGACGATCCTGAGTGAGTTGGCTGCGGCCCGGCCCGGCGACGCCGAGCATCGTCGGAACTTGGCCTTGTGCCGGAACAATCTCGGCTTGTTGCTCCAGCGAACCGGTTCCATCGACGAAGCACGCCGGGTCTACCTCGCCGCAGTCGGACTGCAAGAGGAACTTGTGGCGGATTTCCCGGACGAGCCGCAGCACCGCGCCGACCTGGCCCTGTCCCATGCCAACCTGGGTTTGCTGCAAAGCGAGACGGGTGAAAAGCAATCCGCAGAGCAGTCCTTTCGTGAAGCGATCCGACTGCAGCAGGAGTTGGTGATTGCGTCGCCCAACGGCCCGGAGGGACTTCGCAATCTGGCGGCATCCTACAACAACCTGAGCGGTCTTTGCGCGGACGAGCAGTCCGCCCGAGCGGCCGAACTTTGCGACCAGGCCCTGACGCTCCAGCAGCGAGCGGCCGCCGCACGCCCTGACGTGCCGGGTTACCGCAGTGACTTGGCCTTGACCTACAGCAACCTGGGAGCGGCCCAGTCCCGGGCCGGACAACTCTCGCAGGCCGCCGCGTCGTTTGGCCGGGCGATCGAGTCCCAGCGGGAGTTGGTGCAACTCGCCCCGGCGCGGATGTCGTATCGCCGCGACCTGGCGGTCAGTTACAATAACCTGGGGATGGCGTATGTCGGACTCCGGCAAACCGCCAGTGCGGAGCAGTCTTTTCGTCAGGCTTTGGAACTGCAAGAATCGCTCGTCGTGCAGCACCCTGACGACGTGGGTCTGGACAGCCGTCTCGGCGGGATCTACAACAACCTGGGAATCGTCCTGGAAGAATTGCAGCGCATCCCGCAGGCAGCCGAGGCGTACCGGAGGGCCATCGAGCACCAGAGGGCCGCCTTTGCTGCGGCCTCAGATGTGGACCGTTACCGCACGTATCTCAGCAAGCATTGCTACAACTATGGCCGCGTCCTGCGCCAGCTAGGCTCGGCAGACCAGGCTGCGCAGGTCGCACTCGAACGAAAACAGCTCTGGCCGGACGATCCGCAACGGCTTCTCACGGTGGCCGAGGAACTGGCCCTGGCCAGCCAACTGCTGGCCGGCCGCGACGGCGCGGGGATGACCGCCGGGCAGTGCGCGGATAGCGCCATCGCGACCTTGCGGGAAGCCGTCGCGGCCGGGCTCGAAGTGCCTGCGGATCTGGGCCGGAAGGAAGCCTTCGCAACGTTGAAAAACCGGCTGGACTTTGTCGAACTTGTGAAGAGATAACCGTCATGGAAAAAGGTGACATGATGACCCGGCTACGGAGGCTCGCTGCCGGAAGGCGGGGCCAGCAGCCACATCGCGGTCGGCGTCTGGCGGTGGAATCGCTCGAGTCGCGGACCGTCCTTTCGGCCGCGCCGCTGGCGGTGCTGACGGAGATCGGTGCAACGATTCGTGCCGAATCGCTGCGCAATCCGGTCGATTGGGATCGCTCGCCGATCTTCGCTGAGGTGGGTCGGCCCTTCGTGGATGCCAAGCGGAATGTTCACGGCGAGCGGAGGGAGCGAGTGAGCGACATCCCCGCTCCGGAACGACTCGTCATCTCCATTTCACATCACTTTTCGAGCGAGACCGGCCGTCCCTTCCACGTGAACACGCCGGCCTCGGCCTCGCCGCAAGACTGGGGCGGCGCGGTAATCCCCAGCCTCGCGGAGCCGCTCGTTCTTTTCCCGGCCGACCGGAGCGTGTTCGCCGAGCGTCTTGAACCCAGCCTTGACGGACCTTCTCCGATCCCCGCGTTTGAACCGCCGGATGATCGGGGGCTGGATCGGCAGACCCGTTTCGTTCTGTTCGACGAAGCGCCGGCCGTCGATGCAGTTCGGCACGATACCCTGTATGTCAGTTCAGCACCGGGACTGGCCGCGTTCTCGTCGGCCACCGCCTCCGCTCCGACGGACGCTCTCTTCACGTGGATCGGGCCTCCTGGCCCGGGTGGGATCGACAGCTACGCCCACGGGGAATCGCCGCTCGGAACGGACGTTGTCGCTAGTCGGGGCAAGGTCTCCGCTCTGAATCCGGAACCTAGGTCCGCCGACGGGCGTCTGGGTTCCGTTTGGGGGGCAAACGACATGGAAACGAGCGAGGAATTGGCGGAGTTGCTCGAACGGATGCGTTCGTTGCCGGAGGAACACGGCACGGAAGGAGGTCTCGTCGACATCCGCGCGGACGATTTGAATCAGACGGATCCGGTGGCCCGGCAAGCTGGCGACCTGACGAACCTGACGAAATTGCTGCGGCGCAAGTCGAGCGAGTTGGACGCTGCGAATCCGATCCGGCTGGACGCCGAGCGACGAAGCGAGTGGGCTGACGAACGGGTGCCGTCGGGCGAATTGAACCGGACGGCGGGCGCGAGATATGCGTCGGAGACGCTGGCGGAACGCGATGCGGCGTCAAGCGGCAGACGGGACCAGGGTCCCGACGAGGGTGGAATGATCGAGTTGGTTGCCGGGACGCTGCCCGCAGAAGTCTCTTGGAACGTATCTCCAGCGCCCTTGCCCTTGGACCGCAAGGCGATCCAGATGGATGCCGGACTCGGCCTGTTCCAGTCGCTCGAGGTCGCGGCGGAGCCGATGGACCAAGTGGACCAATCCCATTCCGTTTCTACGCCGATGGAGCGCGACGCGACCGCCGAAAAAGCCGCACTCAGCGACGGACTCAAAGACCTGCCCGTGAATCGCGGCGTGCTGATCCCCACCGTACTGGCCGTTCTTTCCCTGTTCAAGCGTGCCGCCCGAAGGCAAGCCCAAGACGATTCGCCCGTGGCGTGAGCTTCCAGCTTGCGGCAGATGGAAGTACCGCAAGCTGGAAGCTTACGCCACTTCCTGCGGGATTGTCCGCACTGTCGCCTAAAGGTTTACCCGTTGAATGCCAAAGCCGGACTCGACGACGAGCGCGACCGTGTTTCTTGACCTGAAACGGGTCATCCGTGCCGGCCGCGGAGCCCGCCACGGCCCTGTTCGCCGCTGATCTCGGCATCGCTGATCACGGCCGCATCGGTGGCTTCGGCCATCGCGATGGCGTCGCGGATGGAGCGTTCCATCCACGCCGTTTCGTCGTCAGGCCTGACCCGGCCCGCAATCACGTAGGCGGAGTACAGTTGAGCCGCTACCTGCAGGACCACGCTTTCGCTGTGCTGCAGCTTCAGAGATACGGGGTTGTCGGTTGCCATCGGGCTAGCTCCCATGAGTAGACGATCATCTCTTTCCTGACGGATTCATCATATCCGGTCGCCGATCCACCGTGAACCGGTGGGCACCCCTTGGGCGGCTGAATCCGGTTGGTGTGGTTATCGAACGGTCGGCGTAAGCACCGTTCGAGAAACAAGTGGCGTAAGCTTCCAGCTTGCGATGCCATGATCTCCCGCAAGCTGGAAGCTTACGCCACGGAGAAATCGGCAGATGGTCGGAAAAGTGGGCGCAGAGACAATGCACCGATGGGCTGACGCCCACCGTTCGCCGGGATTCGGCTGACGCCCACCGTTCGCCGGGATTCGGCTGACGCCCACCGTTCGCCGGGATCTCTGCAACGTTTGGGTTCATTGACGAAACGGGCCTCGGGCGATCAGAATGAGAGAAACGGGATCATTTCTCCCACGAGCCGAGGGTTTCCCCGGGAAGGGATCATTCGATGTTGGAACGTAGCAACGGTCTGCGGACGCTTTGCCGCTGGGCTTCGGTCGTTTTACTGGCCGCGGGGATGGCGGGCCGTGCCGAGGCCGACATCGCGACGCTGAAGAACGGGATGCAGTACGAGGGCGTCATTGGAAAGATCGGCTCGTTGGGCGAGGATCCGCTGAACCCGCAGAGCACGGCGGGGCAGGTCAAGGTGCGGCAGATCGTCTTTGTGGACGACGAGCTGCGGCGGACATTTTTTTCGCAAATCCAAGTTCAGTCGGTGGTTCCGAGCCAGTTAAACCTGGAAAAAATCCGCATCGAGCAACGGGTGGCCAAGGGCAACCGCCGGATTGCCGCCGTCGGTCCGATCGTCCGGGTGACGCCGTTCGACGAATGGGGCCGGCGGATCTTCACCATGAATACCTCGGGTGGGCCGATTGACGTCATTCAAGGGATTACCGAGGTCACGCCCGTCTATACCAAGGTGGAAGGGCTGGCGGCACGCAGCACGTACGTTTGGGACATGCGGATCGCGACCAGTTCGATTCCGCGGGACACACTGAGCAAAGTTCTGCTCAAGGCCATCGACCCCAAAGACGCCGACCAACGGTTGCGGTTGGTGAGGCTGTACATCCAGGCAGAACGATTCTCGGATGCCCGCGCCGAATTGCAGGGCGTGATCGCCGACTTTCCCGACTTGGCCGACCTGAAGAAACAAGTCACGGCGTTGTACCAAGTCGGCGCCAAACGCATGATTCAGGAGATCGAACTGCGCAAGAAATCGGGCCAGCACCAGTTGGCCTTTAGCATGTTGGAGCGATTTCCTTCCGAGGGTGTCGCCGGCGAGTTATTGCTGCAAGTCCGCGATCTGCTGGCGGAATACCAAAAATCCAAAGAGCAGATCGAGCGAACGCTGGCTGCGCTGGAGACTCATGCCGCCCAAATCAAGGATTCCAAGGTCCGCAGCGACGTCGAACCGATCCTGCAGGAAATTCGCGCCGAACTGAACATGACAACCTTCGATCGCCTGGCAGATTATCTGCGGCTGGCGAGTGATGCGGAGATGACGCCCGAGCAGAAGATCGCGCTGGCGATCAGCGGCTGGCTGTTGGGCAGCGGATCGGGGGACAAGAACGTGGCCGTGGCGACGTCGCTGTACCAAGTCCGCAAACTGGTGCGGCAGTACATGGCCAGCGCGCAAAAGGCCGAACGCGATGAAATCCTGCGGCAGTTGGCCAGTCTGGAAGGCAGTTCGCCCAGCTATTTGGCCAAGCTGTTGGCTCACATGAAACCGCCCATCGAGACCGAGGCTGCCGAGGGAGCGGCCCCGGGATCGTATGAATTGACCGTGACCGGGCTGACGGGCGAGCCGGAAATCACTTACTTCGTGCAGCTGCCTCCGGAGTACGATCCCTACCGCCGTTATCCGTGCGTGGTGACGTTGAACGGGGCGGGCACGACGCCGGCGCAGCAGATCGACTGGTGGGCCGGCATGGTCAACGAACAGGCGAACCTGCGGCTGGGGCAGGCCGCTCGGCAGGGATACATCGTGGTGGCGCCGGTGTGGTCGAAGCCGCATCAAGTGGCGTATGAGTATTCGGCCCGCGAACATGCCGCCGTGCTGTATCCGTTGCGCGACGCCTGCCGGCGGTTCTCCGTCGACACCGATCGCGTTTTCTTGAGCGGCCACTCGATGGGTGGCGATGCGGCGTGGGACATCGGCCTGGCCCACCCGGATCTCTGGGCGGGAGTGCTCCCGATCGTCGCCACAGCCGACAAGTACGTGTCGCGCTATTGGGAGAACGGCCGCTACGTGCCGCTGTACTTCGTGGCCGGCGAGATGGACGGGGACAAGATGGGACGCAACAGCATGGACCTGGACCGCTACCTGAACAAGCACACCTACGACGTCGTCGTCGTGGTGTTCCAAGGACGCGGGCACGAACACTTTGCCGACGAAATCCAGCGGCTCTTCAGTTGGATGGAGTTGCACCGCCGCCAGTTCTATCCCAAGGAGTTCGACTGCGTCTCCATGCGGCCCTGGGATAATTATTTCTGGTGGGCCGAATTGGAGTCGCTGCCCAGCCGTTCGACCGTGTTGCCGGTCAACTGGCCACCGGACAGCGGCGTCCGGCCCGCTCGCACCGAAGGCCGCATCCTGGAGAACAGCCGGGTCACCTTGCGGACGGGCGCGGAGCGGGCGGCCGTGTGGCTGTCCCCGGAAATGGTCGATTTTTCTCAGCGGGTCGGTGTGACGATCAATGGCCGGGCGTACAGCCAGCGCATCGAGCCTCGCGCCGATGTGCTGTTGGAGGATGTCCGCACCCGGGGTGACCGCCAGCACCCGTTCTGGACCCGCGTGGACGATTCCAGCGGGCGATGATGAAAGTTCTCAAGAGCCGCACTGGTACTTGACCCATCGCCGCGGTAGGCTAATCCAGCAATGGCGGCGCCGTCCGCGTCGATTGATCGAGGCAAATCTAGTGCGAAAGGTGGCATTATGTGGAGGTTAGGACTGGACACGATTGGCTTGGGCATTGTGTTGATCATGCTCGTGACGCTGATGTTCGCGGTGCTGATTATGCAGCGGCAGCGCAGCCAGAAGACCATCGTGCTCTGGTTCGGGGCAGGACTCGTCGGGCTGCTGCTGGGCAGCGCCGTCACGTTGGGGGCCTTGCGGTTGAGCGGCTATAACAAAATGAGCAACCTGATGTCCGTATCTGCGGCGGGAGGCCAAGCGGTGGCGGCCACACCCAGCCCCAGTGGCGACATGGGGGGCATGGGGGGCACTGCGGCCGGCGGCGCGGGTGGCGGCATGGGCGGAGGCGGAGGCATGGGGGGCGGTATGGGTGGTGGCATGGGCGGCCCCAATCCCAAACGCGACTTGACCGTCCTGGTCCGCAAGATCGATCTCCTGACCGGGGACATCGGTCTGGAACTTAGCCAAGAACAATCCAAGTCCGTATCCGTCTCTTTGGCCGACGTGGAAAAAGCCGACGAAATGTCCGACGAGGACGCGAAGGCAAAACACGACGAGATCTTGGCGCTGTTGGACGACGCTCAGAAATCGCAGCTGGATGCCATTGGCCTGCCTCGTCCCCAACGCGGAGCGGGCGGTGGCGGTCCCGGAGGCCCGCCGCCTGCTGCGCCGGCCAATCCGTTCCACGACGAATCGAATGCGGCGGCGCTGAAGAACCTGCGGCAGAGGTTTAATGCAGAGACGCCGCCGAGCGAAGCTGCGCCGCCAGCGTCCTGATCTTAGCGGCTCAGGAACTCGCGGATGGCCTCGTTGACCAGCCGCGGTTGCTCCAAGGGCGACATGTGCCCCGCGTCCGCGACCTCGACGAATCGAGCCTGCGGCAGGCATTGGGCGATGCCGCGCATTTCCGCCACGGTCGAGATCGCGTCCTCGCGCCCGCACAGCAGCAGGGCCGGCAAGTCGATTTGCGGCAGCCAGGCCGACACGTCGGGACGGGCGGCCATGCCACGCAGCGCCGCCGCGACGCCCTGGGGCGAGGCGGCCAACATGACGCGACGCGTCGCTTCGACCAGATCCGGCTGACGCTGCACCGTCTCGGCCGCGAACAGTTTGTCCAACATCCCGTCGGCCAGAAAGCCCATGCCCTCGGCCAGCACTCGGTCCGCGCTGACCCGCCGGCCTTCCGCTGCGGCCGGAGTATCCGCCACGGCGCGCGTGTCGCACAGGATCAATCCCCGCAACCGCGACCGGTGCCGGCGGAAGAACTGCCAGCCGATGTAGCCGCCCATCGACAACCCGCAAAACACCACAGGTTCCAGGATCCCGCGTGCGTCCAGCAGGTCCGCCAAATCGTCGGCGAACTGCTCCATGGACACCGTTTCCCCGCGGGCCGCGCTGCGTCCAAAACCACGCAGGTCGGGCGCTAGAACGCGGGCGTGAGCCGCGAGTTCCTGCAATTGGCCCGCCCACATCGTGTGATCGAGCGGGAAGCCATGCACCAACAACAGCGGCAAACCGCGGCCGCTTTCGACCAGATGGAGATACGCGTCTCCAGGCTTTCCATTCTCCATTGTTTCGGCCTCCTGTCTGCAGCATGGATCGAGCACGCGGTCAACGGACGTCGTTTGATCCGCACGGCATGACGTCCCGGAAGGGCGTGAACAGGACGTAGTTCAAGTGGCGATACAAGGCATTGGCCTGCAGCAATTCCGTGTGCGTACCTTCGGCCTGCAGCCGTCCCTGATGAATCAGAAAGACGCGATCTGCCCCGCGGAGTGTCGCCAGACGCGAGGGGATGATGACCAGCGACCGGCCGGTGCGGACATGCTGCAGCGCGGCATCGATCACTTGAGCCTCCTTCTCCTCCAGAAGTTCCGGCGGCTCCTGGACGATCAACACCGAAGGATCACCGATCGTGGCGCGGGCCAGTCCGATCCGGAATGCGATGGAAGCCGGCACGTTGGTCCCGCCCGGCCCGACCGCCGTCGCGAACGCTTCGGGCAGACCCTTGATGGCCTCGTACACCTCGCAGCGGTGCGCCGCATCGTCGATCTGGTCTGGTGTGACGCCCCCCCGGCCACAGCGGATATTGTCGGCAATCGTCCCGGAAAACAGCATGCCGTCGGCCGCCGCAAAAGCGATCTGCTCGCGCAGCGACCGCAGCGTCACCGAGCGCACGTCGGTGCCGTCGACGAGAATCCGTCCGGCGCCGGGATCTTTGTGGCGCAAAAACAGACCGACCATCGTCAAGGGAGCATGGCAATCGGATGCCACCAGGGCCGTCTTGGATCCGGCGGGAATCGACAACGACAAGTCCGCCAGCAGCGGCCGGCCGGCATGATCGGCAATACAGACGCCCTCCCAGCGGATTTCGCGCGCGAGGGCCGGGAGCGAAAGGGCGCCGGCAATCTGTCCCACACCGGGCGTACGATCCAGGTAGGCAAAGACTTCCTCCGCGGCTTCCTCCGCCTGGCGAATCGTCTGGATCGCGCGCCGCATGCGGATGACCGGCAAAACCAGGCGGGCCAACGTCAGCGCGAGTACTCCCAGCCCCGTCGGGTTGGGGCGTGGGGACAGCCCGACCACCAACAGCAACAAGGCGGTGCCCATCCCCAACAGCCATAACAGCCACGGCCCCGGGGCCACACGCGCCGTCAGGCCGTGGCGTGTGTCGCGCCGGTAACGGTCGAACGCCGCGGCAAACGATTCGTCGTCGGTCGCTGCCGCCGTCACGCCTTCGACGATCCGGGCGGTACGGAACGCGTCCAGCACGGCGTGCTCACGAGCAGTCAACTGAGCCTGGGCATTCCGGTTGGCCGCGTCGGATCGGGCCTGCAGCCGTTGATACAGCCGCCCCACAAACAGAACCAAGAGGATCGCCAACAGCGACAGGAAGAAATCGACGTATGCCGCCAGCGCCAGCAGCAGCACGACCGCGGAGACACTCCGCGGGACGGTGGTCCAACAGGCGACCAATCCCTCGCGGACCGACAGGCAATCGGCCAGCACCCGCTGCTCCGCCTGCCGGCCTTCGCGTTCAAACCAGTCGGGCACCCCCAGCCGCCGCACCTGTCCATACACGGCGATCTGCAGTTGCGCGACAGCATCCCACGCCGCCAGTTCGCCGGCGCGAGAGAGCAGCAGCAGCAACAGGGACTCGGCGGTCGCCAGGATCAACAGCGCCGCCAGCAAGCCGAGCAGGCAATTCTCGTAACGGTCCAGCCAGCCCCACGAAGCGTTTGGCAACCCAAGCCAGATGGCAAATCCCCACTTGTCCGGCGCAAGGTCGCCGCCGCGGAAACTGTGTACCAAGTCCAGGATCAAACCGACATCGGCGACCAACAGGACGGTCAGCAGGGCCGAAGAAAAGCCCAGCAGATAGATCCACCAACGCCGCCGCCGGTTGCCTCCGAAACAGGCCGCTCTGCGAATCGAAGCCCACCGCATCACCACGCCCTCCACGTCAAATGGCCGCGTGTGACTCCCGCTGCACAGGCCCGCTCGCCTGCGGCAACCCGGCCCGGAAGAGCGTGCGTTGGTTGCCAGGAATCGCGATCCCTCGCCGCGTCTGTCCGTGTTATGCCAAGTCTCGATCCTCAAACAGAACCAGGGCCAACAACATCGCAATGATGCTGTAGATCAGGCAATAGATCAGTGCCCAAACCAAGTACAGCGGCGGAACGGGAACGCCGGCAGCGACCGCCGCTTGGATATTGAAATGATCCAGGTTGGGAAAAACCGTGGCGATCAACTGCCCGATGAACTGCACGGGAACCAGCTGGCCGTACGACGACTGGACGATCAACGGCGTCAGATGGCCCAAGGCGTAAATCGTGAAACAGATCACCAGATTGGCAAGCCAGGGCAGACGCGTCGAGATGGCCACGCTCAGGGCCGCCAACACCAGGGTCTCCATGAAGGCCAATGCCAGCCCCGGAATCACGCTGGTCATCTCCAGGTGGCACAGCTGCCACGTGACGTCCTGCGTCGACGATTCGCGGCCGTCATAGATTGGCTTGTACGCGACCACGATCAACAGCAACAGGCCCAGGATGACGAACAACGCCGTCACCGTCCACACGATGCCCACGAATTTGCCCACAATAAACGACGGGCGTCCGATGGGCTTGGATAGAACCGTCAGGGCCGTCCGGCCTTCGATTTCTTCGCTGATGGAACTGCTGGCCGCCCAAACCGCCAACACGATGCTCAGGATCATAATCAGGGTCAGCCCCGAATCCTTGAGCATCTTGATGTCTTCCCCAAAGGTGTTGTACGGGATCCACAGGAAGAACACCACGAGCACCGCTCCCAAAATCGCAATGATCGAGAATAATGGCTGGGCGATTTCGGACTTGTACGTCGCCAGGGCAATCGCCGACAAGCGAGGCGCGGCAAACCGTTGAATCAAGTACAACAGAAACACCGCGACCACCACCAGCGCGGTGACCGGAATCGTCAAGACTTCCGGGTGCGGAGGCGTCAGGGAAATGATCGTCGTTAGCGTCGCGGGGCTGCTGCCCAGGTTGCGCACATAGAGCCGGTCGACGTCCTGCTCGACAAACGGATTGACCGCCTGTTGGCTGGCAACCCACTTGAATTCTTCGCCGGCAATGAGTTCGATCTCGGCGCCGGGTTTCACGAGGTTGAAGGGCTGCGAAGCGATCGTCAGGTTCTGATTCGACCGAAACACGATCTGCCGGACTTCGTCTTTGCGGAACGAAACGGCAACCTCGTGAGCGACGGGGTCGGCAAATTCGTCGTTTGCGTCCGCTCGTTCGGACACCGGCACCGAAGCTTCCACCGCCGTGGTTCCGAACTCCGGCAACCGCCGCAGCGCTCGCAGCAGCGTCAGGGGTTCCTGGACAAATAACGCCCCCACCACCCCGAATACGGACAAGCCAACCACGGCCATCAGGACCGGCCACAATCCGCCTTCCCGGACAGCGTCCGGAACCTCGCGAACCGTGCGGCGGGACAAGAGGATCAGCGGAATCCGGACAAGTCGATGCAGCCAACCCTCGCCAGCCGAAGACGAGCCGTCGGCAGAATCGTCCAAGGGGGCAAGTCGTGAGGCCAGGAAGGCGATCAACCAAAGAACCAAGACGAGTGCCAAGCCGCACAGAGCGCCAACGCCGAGCAGCCACAATGGCGTCAGCCAATTACTGAGGTTTGGCGAAACGGCGCCGAGAATTCCCCATGCTGTCATGTGCTCTTCCTGTTACACAATCCTGACTTTACTATCCAATTTCAGTTACCGGTCGTTGCGCCCAACCCAAGCCCCAAAGATCGTCCGCTAGCGCAACCGGTCTTACGAGTGCAGAGCCGTTTCGGTTCGGTTTTCCCCCGCGTTAGGTTACGGCAGGTTGCTTTAAAAGCGGATTTCAAAACTCGAAAACTCTCCGGTTGGGGCCAACTCGTCTGCCGTCACGTTGCGAACGTGCCTCCGCATCCGCGCCTGGAGCGCGTCCAAAAAGTCATCGATTTGCTGTGTCTGGCCCTCCAGCACAATCTGGACACGTCCATCTCGAAGATTTCGCACAAACCCGCTGACAGCGTACGCGGCAGCGATTTCGTGGGCGGTGTAGCGAAATCCAACGCCCTGGACATTTCCCGTAAAAAACACTTCTCGCCGCTGCGACGAGGATTCATTCACATCCAGTCTCCTCGGACCGGTCCCCTCCGGACGAATGCCATTCAGTCTACACTGGAGCAAGCGGTCGCACCAGAGGCGTGACAGGGCACAACCTATTGTCGAAAAATGGCTTACGCACCCGAACCAACGGTTGATTACGCCCCGTCCGCCGCAAATCCGTCCCAGTCGTCGGCATAGCGACCTTGACGCTCCAGCCGTCTCGCGGTACTGTCCGCCCGCCATGCTTCAGATCATCAAAGGCTGCTTCTTTTCGTGTGTTCTTCTGTTCGGGGGCCCGATCTGGGCGTCCGACGCCGCTGGTCAACCTGCCTACGGTGTCTTAGTGCTTCGCAATGGCGAGGTCTTGTCTGGGACGACGGCCAAAGTCGGGGATCGCTACGTCGTGGCCAAGGCCGACGGCAGCGAACTGCGAATTCCGACTCGCGACGTCGAGATGTATTGCCTGGACCTGGACGAGGCCTACGTCCGCCGCCGACAAACGATTTCCCCGCGGGATGCCTCAGCCCATCTGCAGCTTGCCGATTGGTGTCTGCGGTGTGGATTGCACGCCCGGGCCGCCGACGAGTTGCTAGCCGCCATCGCCATCGCGCCGCGGGATCCACGGATTGGAGGCTTGGAGCGGCGTCTGCGGTCGGCCACGGATCCGGTGCCGGTGCGAGAACCCGTGCCTGCCGCCTCCCCGTCGACCGTCCATCAGGGTGACTCGGAACGTGTTCTGTCCACGCTGCCCAGCGATGCGGTCGAGAGCTTTGCCTCGCGTGTGCAACCCCTGCTGCTGAACCGTTGCGGATCGAACGCCTGCCACGGCGGCCGTTCCGCGACGGAGTTCCAGCTGATCAGTCCGGGCTGGGGCAAGACGATTACGCTGCGATATACGCAACGGAATCTGCTGGCCGCGTACCGGCAGGTGGATCCCGCCCGGCCCGAGGCTTCCCCGTTGCTGACGATCCCCGGACGGCCGCACGGAGGCCTGACAGCGAGTGTGTTTGGGGAACGCGATCGGCCGCAACTGGAATTGCTGGATGCCTGGGTGCGAAAGACCAGTTTGGCAATCCCGGCGCCGCAGCCGGTTTCCGTCGTCAGCCCGCCTGGCCAGCTGTTTCAAAGCAGTCTTCGTGCGCCCATTCCGTTGCCGAAAACGACCGGCGATTCCGCTCACGATCCGAGCACGGGGCTCGGCCCGCTTCCATCCAGCGGAAGCCCCGCCGACGCCGCTTCGGCCGCGTTGGATTTGCGCGACCCGTTCGATCCCGAGCGGTTCAATCGGCAGTTCCTGGCTCCCCCGGCATCGCCGCAGCCGATCGCTCCTGCCAGCGCTGAAGAAACTCCCGGTTGCTCGACAGCAGCTGGGGCATTTCCCACAGTTCTTCCACCGTGAGCCAGTGAACCGACTCGACCTCGGCGGGATTCGGAAGCAACACGGCGCCGGGAGGCAGTTCTGCCAACCACCAAGACAACTGGACTTGCCACGATGTGACGCTTTGCCAAAGCGGCTCCAGGGGAACCACGTCGCAACCCAGTTCCTCCCGCATTTCCCGGCACAGGGCCTCCCTTTCCGTCTCCCCCGCCTCGACCGCGCCGCCGGGAAAACAGAACGCACCCGGGGCTCGGACGTGCTGCGAACGTCGAATGACAAGCAACTGGTTGCCGCGAGGAACCACCGCCACGACGCCCCGTTGCATCGGCCTGCCTCTGGGTGACGGAGCCGCTACTGTCCGCCGCTCGCCCGGGAGCGAGTCGGAACCTGCGAACGCCGCATCCGAGTGTGTTGGAACAAGAACCCGCGGCGTGCCGCTTCGGTGGGGCCGGCGACTCCGTAATCGAGCAACTCCAGTGCGCTGCGGCGGACCAGCTTGCCGGACGGATCCAAGTCCTTGGACGTGTGTGAAACGACGCCGCCGGGAACACCTAAGCACACGACCTCCAGGGTGAACGTGGTCGAGTTCGGCTGTTTCTGCACCGTCCGCACATGTGATGCCGACAGAAGTTCCGTCAAGACCTTTTGCGGCATGTCCACGGCCATCGCATCCATCGTCGTCTGCTCCAAGATCTGCTTGCCATCGGGGCTGGTGGTTACGACCTCGCGGCGGAGGATGAAGGGCGGAACCGAGTTGCTGTAGTGCAAGCGGCTGACGACTCGCGTGTCGGCGTTGGTCAAGGTGCTTTCCAGAATTGCACAACTGATCGCCTTGCCGTCAAGGTCCAGGGTGGCCTCACCCACTTTGCGGAATTCCAGTTGCGCACCGTTCGTTCCGCCATCCAGGCCCACGCGGACTTGCCGAGGTTGAGCGACAAACCGCCTCCCAGCAACTTCCACTGTTACCTCCACTTGCAGCGTGCAGCCGTTTTCGTCGATCCCGATCAAGGTGGTTTTCGTTTCGGTCGTGCTTGCCGACTTGACCTTCCCTTGCTCGTCCAAGTCCTCTGTCCACTTCCTGACCTTGCTCCAAGATCCCGGGGTGAATCTGGCCCAGGCGTGATGTTCACGAGGGATTGTCACTCTTGGCGCATCGGCCCCCCAGCCACCCGCTGCGGGACTGGCAGCCATCACGAAACCGATCAACCAGAGTGTGCTTCGAATCGGTCTCAAAACAGACGCCCTCACGGGAAAGACGGCAGTTCCAATTGGCAGACTCGCCGGACTGCAAGACTACCTAGCTTAAAAAGTCTTTTCATTTTACGCTGCTGCCTATTCTCTAAAGTCCACCTTTGGGCGAGAATGCCTCTAGGGAGGGGAGGACTTGATTATTTTGCTCACCACGTGCGCCGATATCAGCACGATCCGACGAATTCTTATATTGAATCATTATGGAGTATCAACTCTTTAGATGAAATGGGATATCGCTTTCGCAATCTGCGTGCTACTTTGGGCCGCATCGTCACCCATGTTTGCTTTGGACCATGTGACGATGGAGCAGGACGGCAAACCACAACACCTATCCGGCAAGGTCTTGACCGAAGCCCAGGATGGCGGCCTGTTGGTCCAGGATCGTGAAGGCGTGCTGTGGGCGGTCCAGCCGCAGCAGCTTGTCAGCCGGACCCGTGACGACACGCCGTTCGAGTTTCTGTCGCCGGCGGAGTTGCAGGCGCAAATCCTGACGCAGTTGCCCGAGGGATTTCGGGTCCACGCCACCGCACGCTACCTGATCTGTTACAACACGTCGCCCGTGTATGCCCAATGGTGCGGATCGCTGTACGAGCGGCTCCATCGAGCCTTTTACAACTACTGGGAGCGGCGCGGCTTGAAGTTGAAGACGCCGGATTTGCCGCTGGTCGCCTTGGTATTTGACGACCAGACCTCGTACGAAAAGTACGCTCGCGCCGAGCTGGGGGACGCGGCCCGCAGTGTGATTGGTTTCTACAGCCTGCGGACCAACCGCGTGACGATGTACGATCTGACCGGTACGAAGGGCTTGCAGGGAGCGGTCCGCCGATTCACCTCGACCGCTCAGATCAACAGTCTGCTCGCCCAGCCGGGCGCCGAGCGGATGGTGGCCACGATCATCCACGAGGCCACGCACCAAATCGCATTTAATTGCGGTCTGCACGCGCGATACGCCGACATCCCGTTGTGGGTCAGCGAGGGGTTGGCCGTGTTTTTCGAAACGCCCGATCTGCGCAGTTCCCAGGGCTGGCGCAACATCGGCGGCGTGCAAAGCAGTCGCCTGATGCAGTTTCAGCGATATCTGAGCACGCGGCCTCCAGATTCGCTGCGCACGCTGATGGCGGACGACAGCCGGTTTCGACAGGCGGGTACGGCTCTGGATGCCTACGCCGAGGCGTGGGCGCTCCACCATTTCTTGATTTCAACCCGGTTGAAGGATTACGTCCGCTACCAGCAGTTGCTGTCCGCCAAGCCGCTGTTGATGTACGATACACCCGAAGAACGCCTGTCTGCGTTCCGTGAGGCGTTTGGCGACGACCTGGCGGTGTTGGACACCGAGTTCCTGCGCTACGTCGCCGGCTTGCGTTGACGATTCGCCTGTGCGTGGCCAGGAAGCCTCCAACCTCTGCGTAGCCGCATTCGCCAGAATGCGGGCTTCTCCCGCCTTCCCGCATTCTGGCGAATGCGGCTACCTGCCGGAAACCACCGCCACACATTCGCTTTACAAGCTTGCATGTCCGCTACGTCCCGCGGTATGATAACGGCTCGATTTCTGCCTGATTCCCCCTCCACCGTTTTTAGGAGCACCCCATGACGGAATCCAACCGGACCGATGTTCGCACGAGTGCGTCTCGCCGCGAATTCTTAAAAGGCTCTGCCGCTGCCGTCGTCAGCGGCTCGCTGGCCGCAACTTTGGGCGCCGCCCGCATGGCCCACGCGGCGGCGGACGGCGTGCTCAAGGTCGGCCTGATCGGCTGCGGCGGACGCGGCAGCGGCGCCGCTGTGAACGCCATGAACGCGGATCCCAACGTGAAATTGACCGCGATGGGCGAGGTGTTCCCCGACCGCTTGACGCAAGCCCGCGGCGTGCTGCAGCGCCAACTGGGCGACAAGTACGCAGTGTCGGACGAGTGCGCGTTTTCCGGGTTCGACGCCTACAAAGGCGTGATCGACTCCGGCGTGGACGTCGTGCTCCTGGCCGAACCGCCCCATTTTCGCCCGCGGCACCTGCGGTATGCGATTGAGCAGGGCAAGCACGTGTTCTGCGAAAAGCCCGTGGCCGTGGACGGCCCCGGCGTGCGGCACGTCCTGGAAACCACCGAGATGGCAAAGGCGAAGAACCTGAATCTCGTCTCCGGCTTGTGCTGGCGTTACGACTATGGCGTCCGCGAGACGATGAAACGCATTCTGGACGGCGCCATCGGCGATATCGTAACCATGCAAGAGGACTACCTGACCGGCGTGCTCTGGCACCGCGGCCGCGAGCCGCAGTGGAGCGAGATGGAGTACCAGCTGCGCAACTGGTATTACTTCACCTGGCTGTCCGGCGATCACATCGCCGAGCAGCACATCCACAGCCTGGACAAGTCGCTGTGGATGATGGGCGATAAACCGCCCAAGAAATGCTTCGGCCTGGGCGGCCGCCAAGTCCGCACGGACCCGAAATGGGGTCACATCTACGACCACTTCGCCACGTGCTATGAATGGGAAAACGGCGTCAAGATGTACTCGTACACCCGGCAGATGTCGGGCTGCAAGAATACGGTCGAAGACTACATGCTGGGCACCAAAGGCCGCGCCGAAGTGCTCCGCAACCATGTCCAAGGCGAGGGCGAGCCCTGGCAGTACAAGGGCCCCAAGCCCAGCATGTACGATGTGGAACATCAGGAATTGTTCGCCGCAATCCGCGCCGGCCAGACCATCAACAACGGCACGTACATGTCCTACAGCACGCTGCTGGCCATCATGGGCCGCATGGCCTGCTACACCGGCCAGGAAGTCACTTGGGACATGGCCCTGAATTCGAAGGAAGATTTATCGCCCGCGAAGTACGAGTGGGGCGATGTCAAGATTCCCGAAGTCGCCATGCCTGGCGTGACGAAGTTCGTGTAGTGTTACCCCCGTAGTTGCATACAGGGTGGCGAGCGGCTGGCGCAAGCCCGCCGGTCTTCCGCATGCCAGTTCGTTTGTGCGAGGGGCTGGCCGGATCGCCTTCGGGGAAGCAGCTGACGGCAAGGTGAACAGCCCGCAGAAACGATGCACCGGTGGGCTTACGCCTCACCGTTCGCCAGGATCTCTGCAACGTTTGGATTACCGCCTACTCCAGGAGACTCTGATGCCCGATTCAACCTCACGGCGTTCTTTCCTTCAAACCCTGGGCGCCGGCGCCGCGGCCCTGGGGCTGCACGCCCCGATTTCGGCGGCCGAGCCGGCGATCCAAGGCTTCGAGGCGGCACCTGCCGATCCGAATGCGTCGCTGGGCTGGAAGCCTGTCTCGGACCGCAAGCTGCGTGTGGGGATCGTCGGATTCGGCGTGTGCCGCTTTGGTGCGGCGTTCAGCTTCCAAGACCATCCCAACGTGGAAGTGACGGCTGTCAGCGACTTGTTTCCCGATCGCTGCGCCGCGCTGGCCAAGGAATGCCGCTGCGAGAAAACGTACCCGTCCCTGGAAGAGTTGGTCAAGGACGACAAGATCGAGGCCGTGTTTGTCGCCACCGATGCACCCAGTCACGCCCGCCACTGCATCGAGGTGCTCAAGCACGGCAAGCACGTGGCTTGCGCCGTGCCGGCCACGTTCGGCTCGATCGAAGAGGCCGACCAGTTGTTCGAGGCGGTCAAGTCGAGCGGCCGGAAATACATGATGTTCGAGACTTCGTATTTCCACGAGGACCTGCACGCGATGCGGCAGATCTATCAAGCCGGCGGCTTTGGCAAGCTGGTGTACTCCGAGGGCGAGTACTACCACTACACCGCCGAACCGATCGACTCGTACAAGGGCTGGCGCGTCGGCGGGCCGCCTCAATGGTATCCCACGCACTCCAACGCCTATTATGTGGGCGTCACCGCCGGCAGCTTTACCGAAGTCTCGTGCCTGGGCATCCCCAGTCTGACGAAATGGCTGCAGCCGGAGAACAACCGCTACCAGAATCCGTTCGGCACCGAAATCGCACTGTTTCGCACCAGCGAAGGCGGCATGTCGCGAATGGCCGTCAGTTGGGACACGCCCGGAACCAGCGGCGAGATGGGCCGGGTGCGCGGGCAGCGAGGTTCGTTCTACGGACGGTACGAGGGACAGGAAAAGAACTTGCCCCCCATCGCCCGTCCGCCTCTGCCGCCCGGCGTCCAGGCCGGCGGCCACGGGGGCTCGCACGGCCAGCTGATGAACGAGTTTGTCACGGCGATTCTCGCCGACCGCAAGCCGCTGGTGGACATCGCCCAAGCCTTGAACATGACGGTCGCCGGCATCGTGGCCCACCAGTCGGCACTCCGCGACGGCGAACGGCTGAAGATTCCGCAGTACCGCATCTAAGCGAGCCGTTTCGGCTGACTGTTTTGGCCACTCTTGCCGCCGCAGCTTTGGCGGCGTAGGATGGTCGCCGTGTGCCGATCGAGTTTCGACCTCGGAACAACCGGGGGTTCCCGGGAGCAGACTGCCCGAAATGATCCTTACCCAGCCGGCCATCGCTGAGCATCTTGTGCTGAATGACGTTTCGTGGGAGGCGTACGAACGCCTGCTCGAAGCGTTCGGGGACCGTCGGTTGCGGCATTCCTACGATGACGGGACGCTGGAGATCATGTCACCGCTGAAACGGCACGACCGTGCCAAGAAGCTGCTGGCCCGCCTCATCGAGATGGCGGCCTACGAATTGGACATCGAGATTCAAGGAATCGGCTCGACCACACTTCGCCGCTCGGAACGCCGCACGGGACTTGAGCCCGACGAGTGCTACTACGTGGCGCATGAAGCCCAGGTCCGCTGCGAGCCGGACTACGTACCCGGACGCGATCCGCCGCCCGATTTCGCCGTCGAGGTGGATGTGTCCAGTTCCTCGTTGGACCGGATGGACATCTATGCGAACCTGGGCGTGCCGGAAGTCTGGCGGTTCCAGGACGGGCAGCTCACGTTCTGGCGGCTCGGCACGGGCGGCAAATACCTTCGCAGCGCCCGCAGTCAAGCGTTCCCCCAGCTCACCTTGCCGTTGTTGAACGGGTTGTTGAATCAGCGGTTCGAGCGGAGCGAAAACCAAATCGTCCGCTCGCTGGTGACTTGGCTGCGGGAAAAAGCGGTGCGGCGGCGGCTCAAAGGAAAAACGCCGCCAGGCTGAAATAGAACAGCAGCGTGAAGATGTCGGTCAGCGCCAGCGTGATCGGGCCGGCCGCGATTTTGGGATCCAGCCGCAGGGCGTGCAGCAGGCTGGGAACGCTCAACCCGAACGCGCAGGCCGACACCAGGGACAACAGAATCCCGGAGCCGATGACGGCGCCAGCCGCCAGTTCGCCGCGCCACACCCAAACAATCGACCCCACGGTCAATCCCGAGGCGAGTCCGAGCAGCACCGACGTCTGGGCCTCGCGCCACAATTGCCGCGCATACCAGCGCCGGCTCGGCCGTTCGGCACGCAACGCTTGAATCGTGACGGTCATCGACTGGATGCTGACGCTTTCTCCCAGTCCCAACACCAGGGTCAGGAAAAACGCCAGCACCAGGCTCTGCCCCAAGGTGACTTCGTAGGCGCTGGTCAGCAGCGCGCACAGGGAACCGCTGGCAATCGTGGCGACCAGCCAGGGGAAGCGATAGCGGAAGGCCCGCAGCGGTGACGCGCCCCGGACTTGGGCCAGCCGAAAGCCCATGGCCTCGAAGATGGCATCCGACTGCTCCCGCTCGGCCAGGTCGAATACCTCGTCGGTGAACAAGCCGATTTCCACCACGCCCGTCAGCCGCCGTTGCTCGTCCACCACCGGGAACGCCAGGAACTTGTGCAGCAAGAAGAACTCGCAGGCTTCGAGCACCGTCGCCGCTTGCGGGATGGCGACCACTTGCCGGATCATGATCTCCGACAACGTCTTCTCCAGCTTGACGCTCAGCAACCGGCGCGTGGGAACGACGCCTGTCAGCCGATCCTCGTCATCGACCACGTAGAAGTATATGATCCGCTCGCCGACCCCGCGCTCGCGGATGGCCGCCAAAGCCTCGGCCACGGTCATGCTCTGCCGCAAGGACGTATAGTCCCCGCGTGTGTGCGCCGAGACGGGCTCCGTCAACTGTGCCGAGTGCAGGGTTGCTACCACGCTACTCCTCTTGCACCGGATTGGTCAATTCACCGATGCCATCGATGGCGACCGTGACAGTATCTCCGGCCTGCAGGAAGACGGCCGGTTTGCGGGCGGCACCGACGCCGTGGGGCGTGCCGGTCAAGATCACGGTCCCGGGCAGCAGCGTGGTGCTGCCGCTCAGAAAGGCGATCAGCGCGGGGATGTCAAAGATCATGTCGTCCGTTGTCCAATCCTGCATGGTCTGACCGTTCAAGACGGTCTTGATCCGCAGCGCATTGGGGTTCGGGATCTCGTCGGCCGTTACCAGGTACGGACCAAGCGGGCAAAACGTATCGAACGTCTTGCCGCGGCACCACTGTCCTCCGCCCCACTTCATCTGCCAGTCGCGGGCGCTGACGTCGTTGGCACAGGTGTAGCCCAAGACATATTGCAGAGCGTCAACGCGATCCACGTTCTTGGCTCGCCGGCCGATGACCACCGCCAGTTCACATTCGTAATCGACCGCATCGCTGCGCAGCTTCCTGGGCAACAAAATCGGATCGCCGGGATTCTGGACCGCCGCCGTGGATTTCATGAACAAAACCGGATATTCCGGAATCGGCAGCTGTCCTTCCTCCGCGTGCCGGCGATAGTTCAGGCCGATGCACAGCAAATTCGTCGGCACGATCGGGGCCAGCAGTTTGGCGACGGTTGCCGGCCGCCCGCTGTCGCGAAACGCACCGAACAGATCGCCCTCCAGTTCCGTGGCCGAACCGTCCCCGTGGCGGCACCCGTAACGCGGTTCATCGAATTGATCCAGATAACGTATGACGCGCATCGAAATGGCTCCTTATTCAAACAATGGGCGGATCTGCTGCTGCACCTCTTCCACGAAGGGCGCGAATCCGCGCGAGCAACGTTGACAAACCAAGTCCGTGTCATTCATGGCTCTTACCACGGCGTCTTTCTCCGCAGCGGACGCAACACCCAAGTTGGCCAAGACGGCTTTGGGATTGTGAAGCCGATCGGATTTCGGGGCGGGAAGCCCTTCGGGGTCATCGGGAACGGCCGGGGCGGGGTTGATTCCCAGCGCCCGGCCGATGGCGCGCCCATCGGCCAGCAACCACGCCTCGATGCAGGGCTGAGCCACGCCGATCGCCATCGGGAAATCCCGCAACTCGCGATCGCGGCCTGATGTCAACTCGTGGTGTCGCATCCGTCGGTCTTTCTCCTCGCCCTCCGAATCCATGACGAACACCGCCCCGGCGGAACCGTTGTACCGCGCTTGACGCTTGGCGAAGCAAACCTTCTGCGACAGCCCCTTCCCTTGGAGAAAGGCATACGCCCGCCGTTTTGCCAACATCCGCTCGGGACGGCCGCAAAGCCGATGGACGAGAATCGGCAGGACACCTTTGTCGGGCGGTTGTGGGCCCAGGTCGCTGCCGAGGTCCGTCTTGCCTTCGCCGAAGATTTCAATCACGATCGCCGCATCACGAGTCACCAAACAGTTCCTCCTCCGTGAGGTTGTACCACAGCTCGCCCAGGTAAAATTCGCCTCCGGCCAATCGCTCATGGATGTGCGGAGCGTCGCGCAGGGGCCGCGCCCGCACCGCAGCATCGGCATCATTAGCGGGTCGGCCCAGGAACGTAACCTCCTCCGGCTCAAAGAAGCTGACGACATACGGCGAGTGGGTCGAAATGATGATCTGCGGCAAGGGGACGCCATCAGGCCGACGAGCCAGTCCTTGCAGCAGTCGGATGACCTCGCCAAGCCGCTTCGGATAGATGCCGTTCTCCGGCTCTTCGATCAGCAAGAGCGTCGGTGGTGTCGGGACATAGGCCAGTGCCAGGAAGGCCAGGAAAAGAAGTGCGCCGTCCGACGCTTGCCTGGCGCGTATGCGAGCGCCCAGGCGAGTCTCGAAACAGATTCCCTTGCCGACTTCTCCGCCGGATTGATGCCGTCCATCTTGCGCGAAGTGCCGCCGCAACGCATTTTCCGTCTCAATGCGGACGTTCTGGAACTGCGGAAAAAATCGGCAAAAATCGGTCCGCAGACCGATGAAGCGTTCCGGGTCGTAGCCCAAGATGTCGTCGAGCAGCGTGGCTAGGCCGAATCCGTCGGGGTCCAGTCGAAACTTCCTCGCAGGATCGATGGCTGCAGGAACGCCCATGAGCGTCGCATCCAGCGCGTACTTCTGGGCCGGTTTCACAATGTCCGCCGCTGCGTGCAGGTGCCTTTCCGAAAAACTGCCTCTCGCGTTTGGGTTCTTCTTCCAGGACTGCAATAGAGACGTCGTGTTCCCCTTCTGTGACGACTGGGCTTCCTCGGCATCAAGTTGGAACACTTCCGAATCGACGAAGCAGTTCTGCCCTTCGTGGGGAAACCTCACGGAGAGACGATAGGCAAAGTTGGCGGTATCGTGTGGCGTTTCGCCGTTATTGGCGGTCCACTCGCCGCAGAAGTCCACCGTATCTCCATCCGCTCCGTGCCGAACGAGGTCCCGGCCAGACCACGGCTTGGGGAACACCTCAGGCAGGGTGAGTTCCGCACTCCCGTGAAACGCCGCCATCGCCTCCAACAGGCTGGTCTTGCCCGAATCGTTCGGGCCGATCAAAACGTGGACGGGCGTCAGCGGGATGTCGATCTCGCCCAAGCATTTGTAGTTCTTGACGCCAAATCGGCTGAGGTACATGTGCATTTTCCCGAGCTGTTAGTTGGACAGCGCCACTTTCCATGTAACTTCCAGACCCCAACGGCCTTGTGCCGCTGGTGAATCAGATTGGCAGGCTACGAACGCCCCCCACGAACTGCCCTTCTTCCTCCGCCCTGCCGCCTTTGGCGGCAGGGCGGAGGAAGAAGGGCGGGGGTGCGAGCGGCCGCCGGTTCTAGCCGGTCAATCTGGTTCACCATCCAGGCAAGCTGGATGGGGTCTCTTGCAGCCCAACTTGTTTTGCAAAAGCACGTTGCGACGAATTGTCGCCGTAAAGTGGCGCTGTCCAATTAGCAACGGTGGCCGAAATAAGTTCCCGATGTTCAAGGCTCTCCGCCGAGCTTGCTCGGTGGAAGCGGTGATTCTGCACTAACCCGTCCAAACGCAGCCTCCTCTCATTTCCCCCCGCCGCCGCGAAGCGGCGGCGGGAAAAATGAGGAGGGTGGTTGGCGCGCCGGCTCTAGTGCAGAATCAGGGGCTCTACCGAGCAAGCTCGGCAGGGGCCCGAAATCCGCGACCGAGTCGATCGTCCCGAAATCGGGAAGTTATTTCGGCTCTCGTTGCTTACCAGCAAATCCGTTTTTGCCTGCGGCATTCTGTCCCGGCGAGCAAGCGTTTGTCAATGGCCTGCCGTGTCGTCGCGGAGAAAAGGTCCGGTGGTAAGTCGCATCCCCGGAAAACTTCCGGTACACTATGCCATGTCTGCTTGGAACGTTGAGCGACGATTGAAGAGCGATGGATCGTCCAGCGAAAAGGAGAAAACGAAAGATGCCAAAGCGATTGACACGTCGAGGGTTCTTGAAGGGGACCGCGGCGGCGGCGGGCGCGGTGTGCGCGGCTCCGCTGTTCGTGCGGGCGTCGGTGTTGGGCGCCGAGGCGCCCAGCAATCAAATCCATGTCGGCTCGATCGGCGTCGGCGGACGCGGGGCGGGACTGATGTACGAGGCGGCCGGGCATCCGCAGTCCAAGGTCGTGGCCGTTTGCGATGTGTTTCAGGACCGCCGCGAAAAACACGCCGAGAACCTGAACCAGCGTTATGGCACGAACGTGTGTACGCCATACCGCGACCTGCGGGAAATGCTGGCCCGCGAGGACCTCGACGCAGTGACCATCGGCACGCCGGACCATTGGCACGTGCCGGCGGCGCTGCTGGCCGTGCGGGCCGGCAAGGACGTGTACGTGGAAAAGCCGCTGGGTTTGAGCATGGAAGAGGACATCGCCATCCGCCGCGAGGTCCAGCGGTACGGCAGCGTGTTTCAGTACGGCACGCAGCAGCGTTCCCTGTCCCACATCCGCTTTGGCTGCGAACTGGTCCGCAACGGCCGGATTGGCAAGGTCCAAGCCGTCGAGGTCACGGCGCCCAGCTACGGGTTCGAAGGCGGTTCGCTGGAGCCCGAGCCCGTGCCGGAAGGGTTGGATTACGATCTGTGGCTGGGCCCCGCGCCGTGGCGTCCGTACACCAAGGACCGCTGCACGTGCTGGGGTACCTACTGGGTTTCCGACAACGCGCACGGCTTCATCGGCGGCTGGGGCGCTCATCCGCTGACCGACATGGTCTGGGCGATGGGCGACGACGCCGGCGCGGTGCCCGTCGAGTACGAGGGACCGGGCAAGTTCGGTGCGGGTCTGTTCGACGCTCCGTTCGATTGGGACATCAAGGGCAAGTTTGCCGGTGGCGCCGATTTCCATTTCACCCCGGGCGGCGACCGGGCCACGATCATCGGCGAGCACGGCAAAGTCCACCTCACCCGCGGCGGCTTGCGGACGGAGCCGGAGTCGTTGATGCAGGAGAAGATCGGACCGAACGAGATCCGCCTGTACGAGAGCAACAACCACATGGGGAATTTTCTGGACTGCGTCCGCACCCGCCGCCGCACGGTCGCGCCGGTCGAAGTCGCCGTGCTGTCCGATTCGATCACTCAATTGAGCATGATCACCATCTGCACCGGCCGCAAAATCCGCTGGGACCCGCTGCGCGAAGTGATCCTGGACGACCCCGGCGCGTCGCGGCTGCTGACCCGGGCGATGCGCTCGCCGTGGCACCTGTAGAAATCAACTCACCGCAAGGAGCTTTGCCGATGACACTTCCTCGATCTGCTTCGCTGTTCTCTGTTGCGTTTCTGCTGGCGTTGGCCTCCGCCGCGATGGGCCAAGGGACGCCGGACCCGTACGCCGAAGTCCTCGGCTACAAGCTTGGCCAGCCGCGCACGGCCGTGATGGTGATCGAAGCGGAGCTGCGCGCCGCCTCAGCGGCCCAATTGCCGGCCATCGAGGACAAGTTACTGAAGATCCTCCAATCCCCCGACGCGACCGGCGACGCGAAGGACTGGGCCTGCCGGCAGCTGCGCCAAGCGGGTTCCGACAAATCGGCAGCCACGCTCGCCGGCTTGCTAGGCGACAAACAATTGGATACGGTCGCCCGCCGGGCGCTGCAGGGCATTCCCGGAGCGCAGGTCGACGAGGTTCTGAGGGAGGCATTGGGTAAGGTCCCCGGCGAATCCAAGGCAGGCGTGCTGCAGACCATCGGGTCGCGGCGGGATCGCAGCGCCGTGGCGGCGATCGGCCCCTTGGCCAGCGACCCGAACGCGGCGGTCGCCGAAGCGGCCTTGTACGCCCTGGGACAGATCGGCGGCATCGAAGCCCTGGCCGCGGTCCGCCAGGCCAACGTGCCGCCAGCCGTGACGCGATACCGCTGGCACGCGATGCTGCTGTGCGCCGAACAATGGGCGGCCGCCGATCAGTCTGCCGAGGCGGCGAAAGTCTATCGCGACGTATTCGCCGAGACGTCCGACACGGTGATTCGGATCGGCGCGCTGCGCGGTGTGCTGCTGGCAGAGAAAGTGCAGGCCGCCGACCTGGCCACGGCGGCGCTAAAGGACGCACACCCCAGACTCCGTCTCGCGGCAGCAAAACTGGTCTGTGAAACGGGGTGTCCAAAATTGTTGGGTGCCGTCTTGAGCGGCCTGTCTGCGCTGCCCGCGGATTCCGTCACCACGCTCTTGGATCTGATCGATGATCCGGTAGCCCTGCCCTCCGTACTCGCGGCGGCGACCAGTGGCGACGAAGCGGTCCGGGCGGCGGCGCTCGGCGCGTTGGGCCGCATCGGCAATGCTGCCAGCGTCCCGCTGCTGCTGGGCATCGCTGCCGGAAGCAGCGGCGCGGAGCAAGCCGCAGCCCGGCAGAGCCTGCAGCGTGTGCGCGGCGCCGAGATCGACGCGGCGTTGGTGGCGACAGCGGAACGCGGCGAGTTACCGCTGCGCGCCGAAGCCATCCGGACGCTGGCAGCGCGCAGTGCCGTGTCGGCCGTGCCGCTGCTGCTAAAGACTGCAGCGGAGGACAACGAGGCAGTGCGACTTGAATCGCTGAACGCCCTGGGGGCGCTCGCGGACTCCGAGACGCTGCCCGGACTGGTCAAGCTGTTGGCGGCAGCCCCGAATGCCGCGCAGCGCGCCGCGGCGGAAAAGGCCGTGTTCGCCACGTGCCAGCGAAGCCAGGATCATGACGCCGCGGCGGCCAACTTGCTGGCCGCTTTGCCCGGGCCGGACGTGGACGCGCAGTGCGCGTTGCTCCGCGTCGTGGCCCGTGTGCCATCCGGCCGCTCGCTGGAAGCCTTGCGGGCGGCTCGCGGGAACGCGGCCCCGGCTGTCCAGGACACGGCCATTCGCGGCCTGACCGATTGGCCGGACGCCCGGGCGATCGCGGATATGCCGGAGCTCGCCCGCACGGCCGACAGCTTGCCGCACAAAGTGCTGGCCCTGCGCGGGCTGGTCCGCATGGCAGCGCTGCCCGGCGGCCGAAAACCGGAGGAGACCGCGAAACTGCTGGGAGACGCCTTAACGCTGGCGCCGCGGTCCGATGAAAAGAAAATGGCCCTGGCCGCCCTGGGTGACGTGCCGCACTTGGCCGCGCTGGAACTGGCCGGCGGTTGCCTGACGGACAAGGAGTTGGAACTCGAAGCGGCTACGGCGGTGGTCAAGATTGCGAAGCGAATCCAGAACAACCACCCGGAACAATCCAAGGCGGCCGTGCAGAAGATCCTGGACGTGTGCATCTCGCCAGCCGCGCGGCAATTGGCGGAAAGCGTCTGGTTCGTGGTCGGCTCGCTGGTCAACGTCGCGCCGCAGGGCAAGGCCAGCAGCCCCGACGACCTCGAAAAGGACGGGGCGTCCGGCGGAGATCAGGCCGCCATCGACGGCGACCCGGCCACGTATTGGGACGAGGAGAACGGCAAGGACCTGTACCGGCTGGCCGTTTCGCTGCCGCAGCCCGAACGGCTCGCCGCGATCAGCATCGTGGGCTACGAGCATCACCAATACGCCCCGCAAGACTTCGAGATCCTGTGCGACGGCAAAGCCGTCAAGACGATCGAAAACGCGCAGTACGAAGACAACTTGCTGATCGTCAAGCTGGACCCGGTGACATGTTCGACGGTCGAATTGAAAATCACCGGCTACTACGGCCAGTCGCCCGCGATCCGCGAACTGGGACTATATCGCCCGCAGTAACATGGGTGACAGTTGCGTGGCGAACGGTGTGGCGTCAGCCCACCGGTGACGATAGTTGCGTGGCGAACGGTGTGGCGTCAGCCCACCGGTGATCGTAGTTGCCTGGCGAACGGTGTGGCGTCAGCCCACCGGTGA
>CAZXYZ010000020.1:48839-116960 GCA_964645045.1 uncultured Pirellulaceae bacterium
GCCCACCGGTGATCGTAGTTGCCTGGCGAACGGTGTGGCGTCAGCCCACCGGTGATCGTAGTTGCGTGGCGAACGGTGTGGCGTCAGCCCACCGGTGACGATAGTTGCGTGGCGAACGGTGTGGCGTCAGCCCACCGGTGACGATAGTTGCTTGGCGAGCGGTGTGGGTGATGATAGCATGAGGCGACCTCGTGCCCCGTGGCGTGTTGCAGCCGTCTCGCGGACAGCTACAATTCCAGCTGGACGGCACGGTCGTCGCCTGCCCCAACTTCATCCGCTGCACCTACCCTCAAGGAGCCCCCCATGACCGACTCACCGCGATCCTCATCGTCCAAGAGTTCCCGGCGTGAATTCCTCAAGACGTCGGCCGCGGGGGTGGCCGCCGTTTCGGGGCTGCCGCTGGTCCGCAGTGCCCACGCGGCGGGCGGCGAATCGATCAAGATCGGGATGCTGGGCTGTGGCGGACGCTGCAGCGGGGCGGCGGCCCAGGCCCTGGGCCTGGGCAAAGACGTCAAACTGGCCGGTATGGCGGACGTGTTCGAAAAACGGATGCGCGGCAAACGCGATTGGTTCAAGGCCAACTTCAGCGACCAGTTCATCGCCACCGACGAGACGTGTACACACGGCTTGGAAGGCTACAAGCGAGTGATCGAGGCCAGCGATGCGGTGCTGATCGCCTGCGCGTCGAAGTACCACGCGTTTTACGCCGAGGAGGCGGTCAAGGCGGGCAAGCACGTGTTCATCGAAAAGCCCCATGCGATCGACCCGGCCGGGTGCCGCCGTCTGCAGAACGTCGCCGCCCTGGCCAAGGAGAAGAACGTGTGCCTGGTCTCCGGCCACGAGAGCCGTTACTCGTACGCTTACCAGGAGCAGGTGAAGCGAATCCACGACGGGGCCATCGGTGACATCGTGTCCATCCAGTCGATGTTCCTGCGCGGCCCGTACGGGACGGTGGCTCGCGATCCGAGCTTGAACGAAACCCAGTACCAGTTCTCCAATTGGTACCATTTTCGCTGGCTATCCGGCGACGACGTGACCCAATCGCTGGTCCACAATCTGGACCGCATGCGGTGGGTGCTGCACGAAGAGAATCCGGCGTGGTGCTTTGGCCTGGCCGGCCGGTCGACTTCGTTCGGCGAAGTCTACGGCGACATGTTCGACCATCACACGGTGGTGTATGAGTTCAAGAGCGGCGTGCGGCTGTACGCGCTGTGCCAGACCCGCGGCAACTGCTACCCGAGTTGGGACGACATCATCATGGGCACCAAGGGCGTCTGTCACTGGACGGACTGCCGGATCGAAGGCGAGACGAATTGGAAATACTCCGGGCCGACGAACGATCCGAATGTCGAAGAGCAGAAGATCCTGATCGGCGCGTTGCGCGAAGGCCGCGTGGTGGACCACAGCGACACGATGATCGACAGCACCTATGTGGCCATCATGGGGCAGTTGGCGTGCTATTGCGGCAAACCGGTGACGTGGGAGCAGATGATGGCGGCCGAGTTTGAGTTCGAGCCCAAGCTGGCCGACGTGCGGCTGGACATGGACGCACCCGCCAAACCGGACGCGAGCGGCAATTACCCGCTGCCCGTGCCGGGAGTGACGAAGTATTTTTAGGGGAGGCAGTTACATGCAACGATTTGCTGGCAGGTACCTGAGCATCGCGGCCCTTTGGCTTGGCGTTCTTGTCTGTGACACCACCGCCAGGGGCGCCGAAGCTCCCGCGCCGGCAACGGCACCGGCCGCTTGGGCGCCGCCCCTGTACGGCTTCTGTATGGAGATTCACGATGCCCAGAAACGTACGCTGCCCCAGCAGGCTCAAATGCTCCACGAACTGGGCTACGCCGGCGCGGGGTATCCCCTGTGGCTGGACGAGGATTTGGAGCAGAACCTGCAGACGCTGGACGCTGCCGGTTTGAAGGTGTTCCTGCTGTACGCATCGGTGAATGTCAATCCGCAGGAACCGCCTTACGATCCGCGGCTGCCCGATGCGATCCGGAAGCTGAAGGGGCGGCCGGTGACCGTCTGCGTCCTGCTGCGCGGATTTAAGCCGGGCGATCCGCAAGGCGATGCGACCGCTGTAAAGATTCTGCGGCAATTGGGCGACGTAGCCGCGGAAGTGGGACTACGGATCTCGGTCTACCACCACGTGGGCGATTGGACCCAGAGCCTGCTGCACGCGCTGCAGGTGGTCAAGAAGACGGATCATCCGCGGGTCGGAGTGAACTTCAATCTGTGTCACTGGCTGAAGGTCGACGGCGACAAGGACTACCGGCCGGTCCTCCGCCAGAACGCGGACAAGATCTTTGCCGTGACAATCAACGGGGCTCAATTGGGCTTCAGCGCATGGACCGACGGCCTCATCCAACCGTTGGACCGCGGCGACTTCGACAACCGGCAACTGCTGGCGACGCTGCGCGAGATCGGCTATCGTGGCCCGATCGGGCTGATGTGCTATGGGATCCAAGGCGACGCCCGTGAACACCTGGAACGGTCGCTGAAAACATGGCAGAGCTGGGAGCAGGCGGAATGATGACAGGCTGGCCAGGTAGGACAGGTTTTCGTGCCTGTTCCAAGGAATTGCAACGGGCTGGAAAACGTGTGCTACGAGGGGCAACGCTGTGAAGCATTTTGGAAGCCGCATTCGCCAGAATGCGGGGCTTTCGGGACATTGGGCCCGCGTTCTGGCGAACGCGGCTACTCCATTCCGCCCAATTCACGGTCAGAAAATACTTCACAGCGTTGTACGAGGGGGCTTCATTCTATTGCTGTTGTCGGCGGGCCTGCTACCGGCTGCCGACCCTCCGGTTCCGCCGTCCGGCAAGGCTCTCGATTATGCGATCGTAGTCACCGGCCGTGAACTACTCGTCGGTGCGTACGCCGACAGTCACACCCAGTTTCTGACCAAGACGTTGCGGGGGCTGGGCCTGCACTGCCTGTACTCGATGAGCGTCGATGACGGCAGTGCCGACATCGCCGAGGCCCTGGGGTACGCCTTGGCGAAAGTTCCCCTGGTGATCGTGACCGGCGGGCTTGGCCCCACCGAGAACGATGTCACGCGCCAGTCCTTGGCCGAATTCACCGGGGTGCCGTTGCAGGAGCATCCCGACATTCTGCAAGACATGGAACGGCGGATGGGAGTCCCGCGGAACCAGATGCGAGCCAACCTGCGGCGTCAGTCCCAGGTCCCGACGCGCGGGACGTATCTGAAAAATGGAAGCGGTTCGGCGGCCGGACTCGTGTTTGACTTGGGCGACAAGGTCGTCGTGGCTTTACCCGGTCCGCCGCGGGAACTGCAGCCGATGGTCCGCGACCAACTGGTGCCCTACCTCAGCCGCCGGTTCGGCACGCGCCTGCCCGGCTGTTCGCTGACGATCCGTTTTGTCGGGCCGGGCCAGTCGCAGATCGACCAGACGATGAAGGAGCACGCGCCGTTGCCCGCGGACGTGCTCGTGTCGTCACAATTCGAGGGCGGCCGTGTGGATTTCACGTTCGCCTTTCCTGAGGACAACGCAGAGAACCGCGCCCGACTCGAGCAACTCAAGCAACAGACGTCCGAATGCCTGGGCGACTTCATCTATGCCGCCGACGAAGCGACGACGCTCGAACAGCACGTGGTGTCGCTGCTCGCGCAGCGAGGCGTCACGCTGGCGATTGCGGAAGCCGGTAGCGGAGGCAGCTTGGCAGCAGCTCTGGATGGAGTCGACGGTGCGGAGCGGCAGGTGGTGGGCGCTTACGTAGCGCGGACCGGCGAACGTCTGCAGCACTTGCTGCGCGTGCCGGAGGACAAGTGGCTGGCTGCGGCCGCTGGCGCCGACAAGACGAACCTGCTGGCCACGGAGTTAGCCGCCGCCGCATCCACCCCGTGGGCCGTCGTGGTGGGCGACACGCAGCGGGACGAGCACGGCGCGGCTTATGTCGAAGTCGTGTTCCGCCATCCCGACGGCCGCTTGGATAACCAGCCGCTTGCCGTCCGCGCCGGCGAAGCCGGACGCGCTCACCTGACCACCCAACTGCTGGACCAACTCCGCCGCCGGCTGCGATAATCGGCGTAGTGCGTCAATCGAGCGGCGTGTCCTTCCCGAGTCACGGCTCCAAACTCGCTGCCGTCCTCAGGAACTCCGCCAGCGCGTCCTGCCACAGGGGCAGGTCGGGGCCGCCGAGCGACCGGTATTTCCGCGTGTCCAAGACGCTGTAGCGGGGCCGTTCTGCGGGAGCCCCGTACTGCTCGGTCGTGATCGGCTCGACAGGCACCGTTTTCCCAGCCAGGCGGAACATCTCGCAGGCGAAGCTGTGCCATGTCGTCTCGCCTCCGTTGACGACATGAAACGTGCCGCAATGGCCGGAGTCCAGGAGAAACAAAACCGCCCGGACGACGTGCCGGACGTAGCTGGGAGTGCAGTGCTGGTCGTTCACCACGCGGAGCCGTGCCTGGGGATCAGCACTCAACCGCAGCAGCGTGCTGACGAAGCTGCGGCCGCGCGGCGCGTGGCCGTACAGTCCGCATGTCCGGATAATCAGGTGCCGGGGGCAGGTTTGGGCCCAGTATTCGCCGCCTAGTTTGCTGGACGCATAAACGTTTTCGGGGCCGGGCAGGTCGGTTTCGGAATACGGCAGATCCCGATCGCGGTCCGCTCCAAACACATAATCCGAGCTGATCTGCACGAGGGCCGCCCCCAATCGGCCGCATGACTCGGCTAAGTACTGAACTCCCTGCGAATTGACCGCCCAGCACGCGGCGGGGTCCTGTTGGGCGGCATCCACCGAAGTGTAGGCCGCGGCGTTGATCACGGCCCCGGGCTGCAATTCGGCGATCACGCGACGGACCTCGGCAGGGTCGGTGATGTCCAGCTCCCGACGGCTCAGCGGGACGGCATCGCGTCCAATCTGGCGGCACAACTCGTAGGCCAACTGCCCTTCTGCTCCGGTGATCAGCACGGTCGACATCGCGGACTCCGTTCGACGGCTGTTGGCGTGCGCAGCCAACCGCAGGTTTCGATCTGCAACCAAGCCGGCTGAGAGGGCAGGCGTGGTCTCCCCAAATATCCAAACACGAAATATACAGCCTTCTGCGGTTGGCCAACAGACACATCCGGTGGCATTACGGTCGCGTCACGCGATCCAGGCTCACACGTTCAGCTTGTGTGCCACGTATTCGTCCAGAAACTGGAACGCCCGGCGTTCCTGGTCGCCCGCCGTCTTCTCGACCATTACAGCCAAACGGCGGAATTCGGCACAGATCTCTTGCGGCGGAAGAAAGTCCAGGCGAGTGGCCAGGATCGCGGCTTCCAGGACCGCGTGCTTGGCCCGGTTGAATCCGAAAAAGTCCCGGATTCGGCCCTTGGCCACGACCTGGCAGGCGATCGTCGTCCGCGGCGCCAGGTCGTCCAGCGACGCGACGCGAAACTCGTACCAACGACAGGCATCCGCGATCACCACGCCTTCCACTTTCTTGGCTTTCGCCAGCCTGGGCAGCGGATTCAATTGGTCCACCGCAGCCCGCGCCAGCATGTCGACGTCGTCCGTCACGTGCAGCACGCCCTGCTGCGTGCGTTTCAGGTTCGCATACGTGCTAGACGTTTGATACGGGCGGAGCACGAACTGGCGCATCTGCGCGTCGACCAGCGGGCCCATCGGTGAGATATTCGGCGTGCCGTCGGCATTGAGCGTGGTCACCAAACCTTCCAGAATCATGGGCCCGTCCTCGTTCTTGCTCCTGGCCTTCATTTTCCATTTCCGGCAACACGCCGGGAACGCTAAGCCCGCTCTGCCGCAGAAACGCGGCCAACAACGCATACCCGTGCGACGTGAGGATCGATTCGGGATGGAACTGCAGCCCAACCAGCGGCGCGCCCCGGTGGCGGAGCGCCATCACCACGCCATCTGACGTCCGTGCCGAAACGGCCAAGCAAGACGGCAGGGTAGCCTGGTCCACAACCAGCGAGTGATAACGGCAAGCGGAAAACGGACTCGGCAGGCCCGCGAAGACGCCCTGACCGTCGTGAAACACCGGACTGACTCGGCCATGCATCGGCTCCGGAGCCCGCACGATCCGGGCACCCAATGCCGCCGCAATGGCCTGATGGCCCAAGCAAACGCCCAGGATCGGCATCGCCCCGTGAAAACGTCTGACCAGTTCCAGCGAGCACCCGGCTTCGCGCGGTGTGCGAGGCCCCGGCGACAACACGATTGCGTCCGGCTGCCACCGCGACACATCGGCGGGGCCGAGGGCGTCGTTGCGGACCACGACGGTCTGGTGGCCCAGTCGCTGAAAGTAGCGGGCCAGATTGTGGACGAAGCTGTCGTAGTTGTCGATGAGCAAAATCACTGCAACGCCTTGATCAGGCCTGCCGCCTTGTGCCAGGTTTCTTCGTATTCCGCTTGCGGCTTGGACTGGGCCACAATGCCGCCACCCACGGGCAGTTGCCACCAGCCGCCGCCCGCCGTAATCGTCCTGATCAGGATACTCAGGTCCAACGCGCCGTCAAAGCCCAGGTAACCCAAGCAGCCGCAATAAGGCCCGCGCGCCACCGGCTCCAGTTCGGCGATGATTTCCATCGCCCGCACTTTGGGCGCACCGGTAACCGAACCGCCCGGAAAGGCGGCCCGTAACAGATCCTGGGACGTCCGCCCGTCGGCCAACCGGCCGCAGACGGCCGAAACGAGGTGCTGGACGTATTGATAGACTTCCAGGCGGCACAGTTGCGTGACCCGTACGCTGTCCGGCACACAGACACGAGACAAGTCGTTGCGGAGCAAGTCGACGATCATCACGTTTTCGGCGCGATCCTTTTCGCTGGTCAACAAGTCGTCGCCCGCGAACAAATCCGATTCCGGCGAGAACGTCCGCTGCCGCGTGCCCTTGATCGGCCGCGTTTCCACCTGCCCGTCGCGCACCTGCAGAAAACGTTCGGGAGATGCGCTGACGATTTGAAACGCTCCCAGATCAAAATAGCCCGCAAACGGCGCCGGATTCCGCTGCCGCAGCCGCTGGTACAACGAAACGGAGTCCGTCGCCGCCGGATACAGCAATCGCTGGGCAAGATTCACCTGGAACGCATCGCCGGCGTAGATGTAGTCCACCACCTGCTGGACAGCCCGCCGGTAGCCATCGGCCGAGAAGGTGCTGGTCAGACCGCTGACGCCGGAAACCGGATACTGCGGGGCCAGATCCCCGGCCCGCACGGGCGCGAAGGCCGGCTTGGCAATCCGTCCCACTTCGTGCGATCGAGGTGCCGTAGCGTTCCATCCGTCGGTCAGCCAGCCGCGAAATTGAGCCAGCCGCTGCTCGGCGCGCTGCCGGCGCGCCGGGGGATCCAATTCGGGCAGTCCTTGAGAGATGAGCCACGCCCGCTCGGCCGGATGATCAAACGCCAGCACGACGTCGTACAAGCCCACCGCCAGCGCGGGGACGCCGAACTCGTCGTACCTGGACGCCGGCAGCCGCTCGAGACTGCGGTTCAGATCGTAACTGAACAGTCCGGCCGCCCCGCCCTGGAATGGCGGCAGGTCGGGCACGGTCTGGGCCGTCAAGCTCGCCAGTCGCTGCCCCAGCGTGCCCAGTGCGTCGCCTCCGCGGGCCGGCACTTCGATGGTCTCAAACGGATCGGCTGCCAGGAACGAAAACCGCCCCAGCCGCGGCTGCCGCAAGGCGCTGTCCAAAAACAGGCAGTGCGGCAGCCGGCTGAATGCCAGGAACGCGGCTTCCGCGTCCAGCGGCGGGTCAAGCTCCTGGATCACCGGACCAACGCTGCTCATCAGCCGTCCAGCACCCAGCCTTGACGATACTCGTTGCGGATGAAGGCATCGGCCTGGGGGCAATTCCGGGCTTTCAGGTTTTTGGCGTCCCATTCCAGCTTCTGGTTGACCCGGAAGGCGACGCTGCCCAGCAAATTGTTTTCGACCAGTTTGCCGGAGTAGTCGAAATTGCACAGCGTCGGCGAGCCGGTCTTAGCGCCCTGGATCCATTCCTTGTGGTGTCCCAGCGACGGCGGAATCGTCGGCTCCGGCGGTTTGAAGTCCTTGTACTGATCCTCGGGCAGCAGAATCCGCTTGCCATAGTCGGCCAGCAGCTGGCCATTGTCGCCGATGAACAGGACGCCGATTCCCCACTTTTCCAAGTCATGACCCGGAGGCGACGGCGGCCGTTTGACGCCATCGTACCACTTCAAGGTCACGGCCGCGCGGTCGCCGATCGCGGGATGCTCCCAGCGGGCGATCAGCCAGTGCGGATAGCTCTCGTCGCTGCGCGGGTCGCCTTCCGCTTCGGCACTGATCGGATCCCGCAGCCCCAAGGCCCAGAAAGGCAGGTCGATCAAGTGACTGCCCATATCCCCCAAGCAGCCGTTGCCCCAATCCCAATGCTGCTCCCAAGTCATGCAGCCGGGCAAGTAGCTGGGATGGTATGGCCGCTGCGGGGCCGGGCCCAGCCACAGGTCCCAATTCAGTTCCGCCGGGCAGGGCGGTTCATCCTTCGGCCGCTCCGGGGTCGGACCCACTCGGCTGCACCAAACGTGCGCTTCGCGGACCGTCCCAATCGCCCCGCCTTGGACCAGTTCGACCACGCGGCGGTAGTTGTCGGTGGCATGGATCTGAGTGCCCATCTGCGTCGCCAGTTTGCCCTTGTTCGCGTTGTACTTTTCCTGGATCACGCGGGCTTCGTGTACCGAATGCGCCAGCGGCTTTTCGCAGTACACGCTCAGGCCGCGGTTCATGGCCCAGACGCAGGCCGGCGCATGGGTGTGATCGGTGGTGCTGATGACCACCGCGTCCAGGTCCTTCTGCTCGACCAGCTTGCGCCAGTCGTCGTACGTCTTGGCCTGCGGGAACTTGTCGGCGGCCGGTCCCAGCCTGCGGGCGTCCACATCGCACAGGGCGACGATGTTCTCGCTGGCCACGTCACCGGTGTTGCTGCCACCGCGGCCGGAGGCTCCGATGATTCCGATGTTCAGTTTCTCGTTGGGCGAGTTGCTTTCCGCGGCCCGGCCCAGTCCGGCAACCCAGAATCCCGTGCCCAGCGCGGCAGTGGTCTGTAAGAATTGGCGGCGATGCGTTCGGTAGGTCACGGCAAGTTCCTTTCGTGCAAGTGGAGGTGGAGTGGGGCGTGTGTCGTTTACGGGCTCAGACGTACAGAATTCAGTTTTCGCGGGCCATGTCTCATTTCACTGGAAAGCGGTCTCGCCGCGAAAATTGAATTCTGTACGTCTGAGCCCTTATTTCTGAGCCCTTATTCAGGCATCTCTTCTCGAGCCAACTGGCTGATCTGTTTGAATTCCGGCGTCCCGGCGACCTCGCACCATTCGAACAAGGCCGCTTCGGTCGTGGTCAGTGTCGCTCCGGCCGATTCCATGCGCCGCAGGGCGGTTTGGTAATCGATCTCGAAACGCGAGCCGACCGCGTCGGCCGCGACATAGACGCGGAAACCGTCGCCTAACAGATCCAGAACCGTTTGCTGGACACAGACGTGCGTTTCCACGCCGACCACCAGCACCTTGGGCCGCCCGCGTTCGGCCAGGCGGCGAAAAATCGCGCCGCATTCGCCGCAACTGAACGTCAGCTTGGACGGAATCTCGCCCAACCGCTCGGCCAGCACCGGTGCGGTCGGCCCCAGTCCCTTGGGATACTGCTCCGTAGCGGCGATGTCCAAAGCCAGGATGCGCGCGCCGTCGATCAGTCGCCGGATATTCCAGATCAGGCGGGGCCCCTGCGGAATCGACGGCAGCAGCCGTTCCTGCATGTCCACGACCAGCAAGGACGTATCATCGCGCGACATCAATTCCGGACTACGCGGCAGTCGTTCGTCGGTGTTCATGGGCTTCATTGTTCAGCCCGCGTCCGGGAAAAGCAAGTCGGCAAGACGGCCGCCGGATTCCGAGCCAGATCCTAGACAGCCCTTGGGCATTCAGGCGGTGTCGTCGTCGAGCATCGCTCGGCGAGACCTCAAATCTCGAACTTTCCTTGCGTGGGTCGCTCCGCTCAGTGGATTGAAGCCGGTTTGGCAGGACGCAGTTCGCGGACTGCTATGGTTTGAGAATCTGGTAGCAGTGCCGCGGAGCCAACAGCAACACCTCGTTATTCGGCCGGCTGACGATCACATCAAAGTTGTTCAGAACGTCGCGGCCCACGACGCTCACGTCGCTGGCGCTGGGGTCAGTAAAAGCGGTGAAGCGTCCGCGCACAATTGCGGGTCCGCCATCGTCGCGAGTCAATTCCATCAAACCCTCGATAATGACATAGGGCGCGGCGCCGCCGATGCCGACAATCCGCTCCTCCGGAGGTGCGGACTCGACCGGTAAAGCCAGTTGGTACAACAAGGCCGCACTGACCACCGTACGGTCGGCACCGGTATCGACCAAAAACTGCTCCGCGATCATTGTCCCGCTGCCAGTCTGAACCTTGGCGCGAAGAATAAGACGGCTTTCTCCGTCCTCGTACTGGAACCAATCACCGACGATCCGCATAAACCCTCCACTCCTTTTCGCGGGGAACGAACATCACCACTGCGCCATCGTCGTCCGGGTGCTGATCCCGAGTCCATTGCCAAGCAACTTCGGCCGTGTCGGCCACGAACGTCTGTTGATCTGCGACGGCGACATATCGGCCGCGGGATTCCTGCAGATCGCTCCAGTGGGCCTGGAGCCACTGAAGATTTCGTCGGTGTCGCTCATCTTGCCTGCGATGGCGGGCAATCGTCAGCGGATCGGTGACTTCGGACACGGACACCTGCGAAACGGGTTTGGATTGAATCATGACGGGATGCTCCTTGATGTCTGCTGCCAGCAGAATCGGTTCCTGGCCGTGTGCGTCGCATCGCGTTTGTATTGTACCAGCAGTTCTTCAAAAACCTACCTCTTTGCTTCAAGACCCTCACCTTCGCGTGCGGCCGCCGTCGCTTGTTTCACTCCCGCGTGGCGGGGTTTGGCCGTTTGCGGATTGGTCCGAGGGGCTTCCATCACGGGCAGCGTATAGACGGCATTCCGCGCATCGTCCGTAGTAACGGTCTGTTGCAGAGCGGGACCCCCGGCCGGCGCCCGTGAGGCCACGCGGTCTTCTTTGCTGGTGAAGATCCAACCCAAGAAATTTTTCGCAACGGACCAAATCATGCCTAGGTCGCGCGCGCTCAGCATCATTTTCGCCAGCCGCCACATTTGCACGGGCCGGAAATAGAACTCGCGGAACGCTTGCTTGGTTGCTTGCAGGATGTCCGCGGCGGAAAAGCCCGCGTACTGGACCACCGCCGAGTCGTTCATGTCGAAATGCTTCCACTGGCTGGTGTTCAGCCAGCCGTTGGCCACGGCCTGGAAATAGAACTCGGTCCCCGCGTAGGGCATGGCCACGTGGAACAGGGCAATGTCCAGCGGAATGCGCTTGGCAAAATCGATCGTCTCCCGCACCGTCTGCCGCGTTTCGCCGGGCAAGCCGATGATGAAATAGCCCCAGGTCTTGATGCCGTGCCGGTGGCACAGGCGGATCGTCCGTTGGGCGTCTTCGACGCGCGCGTCTTTCTTGACGTTGTCCAGGATGGTCTGCGCACCGGATTCGATGCCAAAGGCGATCAGCCAACAACCGGCCTGCTTCATCCGCACCATCATGTCCTCGTCGATCGTGTCGACGCGGCTGTTGCAAGTCCAGCGGAGTTTCAAGCCGTTTTGAATAATCAGATCACACAACCGCAGCACGCCGTCGCGATCGAAGGTGAACAGGTCGGCCAGGAACAACACATTCCGCACGTTGTGTCCGGCCAGGTATTCCAGTTCGCGGTAGATCGATTCGGCCGAACGGTACCGCACCGACTTGCCCCAGACGACGCCCTCGAAGCAATACGTACACGAGTAGGGGCAACCGCGATTGGTCAAGACCCACGTGTAACGCTTTCCCAGGAACGGCATGCGGTACTTGTCCAACGGCAGCAAATGCTGCTTGGGAATTGGCAGATCGTCCAGGTTCCGCACCAGCGGACGATCGGGCCCGACCACGATCTGGCCGTGCTCGTCCCGATACGCGGCGCCGGCCAGCCCCGTCGGTGGTTGTCCCTGCCGGACGCGATCCAAAATCTCGGCAAAGGTGAGTTCGGGTTCGTGGCGGATCACGAAATCCAGTTCCGGGACCAACTCCAACGTGTTATTCGGAACGGCAGACACGTGCGTGCCGACGGCCACCGTCGTCGCTCCGGCACGTTTCGCCTCGCGGACTCCCAGCGCGTCGCTGTCGAACGTCGAGCCGATCAGGTACGACACGTACACATGCGGGCTTTCCCGGCGAATCTCGGCCAGGAACTGGTCCATCGTCATTTCCTCGGCGATGGCGTCGATGATCCGGACCGTCAAACCGTCGGGGACCATGGCGGCCAAATAGGCCAGCGAGGTCTGCGGCCAGATCATCTTCTCGCGGCTCTTGCGACCCCAACGGCAAACGTCACGGATGTAAACGTGACCATCCGGCGACGGGGGATTGACGATCAGGATGTCGGTCATTGGTCATTGGTCCGTTGACATTGGTCGAATCTATCTAGCTGCTAAGCACCGTTCGAGAAACAACTGCCCGACTGCGCCGTAGCGTAAGCTTCCAGCTTGCGGTCGGTGGTGGCACCGCAAGCTGGAAGCTTACGCCACTTATGTCTCGAACGGTGCTAAGCTCTGCCTGGGAACGAGCAACGACACTCCGGCTTTTCGACTTGGATACTTTTCGACTTAGCGACTTTTCGACTTTCCCTGCCCTCATGCAAGCGCGTTGTCGGCAGCTGCCGCCGCCGCATGACGCTGTTGCAGTTCGTCCTCGCTCAATCCGGCGGCGGCGGATTCGGTGCGTTTCATCAGCACGAAATCTTCCAGGAACAACGCGTCCATGCCGGTCGTCAGAAAACACTCGATCGCCTGTTCCGGCAGGTGGACGATCGGCTGACCGCGGATGTTGAAGCTGGTGTTCAAGACCATCGGCACGCCCGTCAACCGATCAAATTCTTCGATCAGACGATAGTATTTCGGATTGTGCTTGCGGCTCACGGTCTGGACCCGTCCGGTTCCGTCCACGTGGGTGATTGCGGGCACCAGATGGCGTTTGTCCGGCAGCACGTCGTAGACCAGGATCATGTACGGCGACGGATAGTCCGTCTCGAACCAGTCTCCCGTTTTCTCCTCCAACACGCTGGGCGCGAACGGCCGAAAGTTCTCGCGGAACTTGACGCGAGCGTTGAGCAGGTCCTTCATGTCTTCCGAACGCGGGTCGGCAAGAATCGAACGATTGCCCAGTGCCCGAGGCCCCATCTCCATGCGGCCCTGGAACCAGCCGATGATCTTGCCGTCGGCCAACATCTCGGCTGCGAGACGCGGCGCGTCGACGCCTTGCAGCAGATCCACATCGTCGTCCGCCCCGACCATCCGGTCGATGGCGGATCGGCAGCTTGCGTGAGTCATCCACGGCCCGACGTAGGCATGTTCGAAGATGTACGATCGCGGCTGGCGGAGCACGGTGTTCCACAACCAATAGCAGGCCCCCATCGCCGTGCCCGCGTCATTGGCCGCCGGCTGAACCACCACGTCCTCGAAGTCCGTTTCCAGCAGGATTCGGCCGTTCATCACCGAATTCAGGCACACACCGCCCGCCAGGCAAATGCGCTTCAGGCCGGTCGTCTGCTGCAGCCAGCGAGCCATGTGCAGACCGATTTCTTCCGTGCGCAGCTGCAACGCGGCGGCGATGTCCCGATGGCGGTTGCTGATCTCGCCGTCTTCGCACGGCCGCGGATCGCCGAAGATGCGAAAGAATTTGTCGCTGAACCAATGCGGGCGTCCACGGTAATGGTAGGCGAAATAGGACAAGTCGACCTCGTATCCGCCCTCGGGTTTCGTCTTGACCACGTCGCGGAACAGCTCGATGTATCGCTCCGGATCCCCGTACGGGGCCAGTCCCATGACTTTGCCTTCGCCGGAAGCGAATTTGAATCCCAGAAACTCGGTCACGGCGCCGTAGACCAGGCCCAGCGAGTTGGGGAACTGCTGGGTCTTCAGGCAGTGAAGGTCCAGTCCTCGGCCCACGCCCATCCAGGTGCAATCCCATTCGCCGGCCGCGTCGATCGTCAAGATCGCGGACTCGTCAAACTCGCTGGTCAGGAACGAACTGGCCGCGTGGCAGATGTGATGGGGAGCAAAATGGATCGTGGTCCGGCTTCCCAGCCCAAACGTTTCCCGCAACGTCTGCGGGATGCGGAGCATCCTCATTTCTTTGTCGCCGCGGCTGCGTAACAAGCCGAGCGAGCTTGGAAAGTAGCGGAGCAGATGCCATGCCCGTTGCAAGCGGGCCAGTTTGGGATCCCAGTAGTAAACGATGTGATCCAGTTCGGATGGTTGAATGCCGGCCACCTCGCAACACCAGCGGATCGCATGCACGGGAAAGTCCGCGACGTGCTTTTTCTGCACGAAACGTTCTTCTTCGGCCAGGCCGAGCATTTGGCCGTCGCGGACGATCGCCGCGGCCGAGTCGTGCCCGTAGCAGTCGAATCCCAAAATGTGCATGTACTTGCCCTCAAGTCCTCATCGCTGGAGCAGTTCCCGATTCAGGCCGGATGGCACTGGACCGGGTATCTCGCGAACGCCCGTGGACTCGTGTTCTTGGTGGACGGACGCCCTCTGTTTCTCGTGTACGGCCCAGATCACGCGGCTCACCACGCCGCACGTCAGTGCGGCCATCCCCGCGGCCATGGCCAAGGTCAAACCGCCGGAAACCAGGGCCGACATCGCGGCCGACAGGGCTCCCGTGTGCAGTCCCAGCCAACCAAATCCCAAACCGCCTAGCACGGTCGTCGCCGCGCCGGCGGCCATCAGTCCACGTTCGTGCAGCAGTTTCTGCAGCATCTGTTCCGCGGGACGCAGCCGACGTCTGGGGCCGATCAGCAGGTAATTCAGTTGGTGCGCGACCAGGCCCGTCCAAAGCAACAGGACGCCCAACACCGCCAGCGTGCTGCCTAGCGACGCCAACAACGCAGCAGGGCTTCCCGCCCAGGCGAGGCCACCAATCAGCAGACCGCCCAGCAGCATAACGCCGACGCAGGCCGCCAGTGCCGACTTGATCGGCGAGTAGCAGCAAAACGAGAACAAGATCGTCAACAGAAAGCGAAACCCGTCCCAGACCACGCTCAGTTTGCTCTGTCCGATCCGCTCGTCATAGGGCATCGGCACCTCGGCGATCCGCAGCCGGGGATCCAAGACACAGATGCAACTCAGCGCGGGCGTGAAATGCATCCCGTCGGGCAACGGCGACATCCATCGCAAGCTCGACCGCCGCAGCACTCGAAATCCCGACGCGATATCCACGACCGCAGTGCCGGCCAAGACATTCAACAACCACGCGAAGCCTCGATTGCCGAGGCGGCGCACCAGCGGCATCCGGCTGTCCGCGTTCAAGCGGCTCGCCAGCACCATGTCGGCGCCTGTGGCCAGTAGATGATTAATCAGCTGGACGCTAAACTCCGGATCGCATGTCCCGTCGGCATCGATGAAGCCCACCAATTCGCCCGGTGCCGCGGCAAATCCCGCTTTGATTGCCGCGCCATAGCCGCGGTTCTCCCAAAACCGGACCTTCACGACTTCGGCGAATTCCGGCTGCTCGATGATCTGCTGAGTCAGGTCCGATGAGCCGTCATTGACGACGACCACCGACATTTCGGTGACGGATGTCTCGGCAAGCACCTTTTCGCGCGCTGCCAACACCCGCCTCAACAGTCCAGGGAGTGCCTCCTGCTCGTTGAAAGCGGGCACGACGAGGACGTACCGCAATGCCGACCGTTGCGCCTTGTCAAAGCCGAAATCCATGACACGCCCACCCAAGGAAAAACAGCACAACCGCTGCTAGTTCCGTGAATCAAAAAAACAACGCAGTTTGCGCAGTCGTGCAAACATGCGTATACTACCAAGTCGCAACTAAAGGTGTCAATTATACTGATCTGATTATTTTTGCTGTTTATTGTGGTTTTTTGGGGGGGGAACTGATCCATGCGTTTTGGTTGAAAGATGGCGACTTTGCCGCGAGGCGGCAGTGACAAAGCCGCTTTCCAGAGATTGACCGCGGGGCTAAGATGGACGCCAAACGTGCATCAGGCCGGAAACTGTGCGGTGGGGAGATCGCGGTGGCGGAGGCTTTTCGTGAAAATGGCTCGGCAAGTCGGCAAGATTGCTTCCGTAGGCCGGACGCCCGATCCGTCCCGGCGACCTCACAAGAACAGGGCGTTGAATTCTCGCAGGACGGATCTGCAATCCGTTATGCGCTGGGAAATTGCACGGGTTATTTCTGTCGAGACACCCAGACGGAGTGAACTTCCATCCTACAGAATCGGGAGGGTTTGATGAGTCCACACAAGACTTCTCCAACATGCAGACAAAACCGATTGCTTTCCAGGCGGGAATTCGTCGCCGGTAGCGCTGCACTGCTCGCAGCGGCCAGCGTCTCGGAAGGCCGGGCGGCGGAGTCCGCGGCGGTGCGCAAGATCAAGCTGGGCGTCGTGGGCTGCGGCGGCCGCGGGGCCTGGATCGCCGGCTTGTTCCGCGAGCATGGCGGTTACGAAATGCACGCCGTGGCCGACTACTTTCCGCAGGTGGCCGACACGGCGGGCGATGCGCTGGGCGTCGACAAATCGCGCCGTTTCAGCGGCCTGTCGGGATACCGCCGGCTGATCGACAGCGGCGTCGAGGCGGTGGCGTTGGAAACTCCGCCGTGCTTCTTTCCAGATCACGTCCAGGCAGCCGTGGACGCCGGTCTGCACGTCTACATGGCCAAGCCGATAGCGGTCGATGTTCCCGGCTGCCGCCAGGTCGAGGCGGCGGCAAAGAAAGCCACCGAAGCGAAGCGGTGCTTCCTGGTGGATTACCAGATGCCGACCGATCCGTATGTCATCGAATGTGCCCAACGTTATCGCGCGGGTGCCTTGGGGACGCTGGGCCTGGTCAAGAGCTTCTACTACGGCGGGCTGTTCGGCGACCCGCCGCTGACGGCGAGCATCGAAAGCCGGCTGCGCTCCTTGATCTGGGTGAATGACACGGCGATCGGCGGCTGCTATCACGTGAATGCCTGTATTCATCCCGTGCAGGCGATGATGTGGGTTCTGGACAAGGTGCCCGTCGCGGCGGCCGGGATCTCGCGAATCGCCCGTGCCGACCCGCACGGCGACAGCCATGACATGTTCGGCATCACCTTCGAGTTCGCCGACGGCCTGATCTGGACGCACAGCGGCCGCCACGCCAGTGGCCAAACTGGGCCGGACGATCCGCTGGCCACCTGCGAATTCCTCGGCGACGCCTACATGAAGATCGGCTATGGGGGCCGCGCCTTGATTCGCGGCGGCCCGCAGCATTACTCCGGCGGGACAATCGAGAACCTGTATGCGGCAGGGGCCATCCGGAACATCGCCACCTTCCACCAGAACGTCACGGAGGCCAAGTTTGCCAATGAGACCGTCCGCATGGCGATCGACAGCTGTCTGGCCACAATCCTGGCCCGCGAAGCCTGCCTGCGCAAAGGCGCATTGACGATGGACGAATTGCTGAAAGAGAACCGGCGGATCGAGGTCAACCTGGCCGGCCTGAAAGATTAGCTCGGAATGTTCAACGTATAGAACGAAGCGCGGCCGTCGGCCACAACCAAACATACGGATTTTGAACAGGAGAAAACAGAGTTCGCAGAGGCTGAAACGACTCTCTGTTCTCTCCGTTATCTCCTGTTCAGGAAATGCGCGCATGGTGCGCTCAATTGGCTCGTTTGCAGTCCAAAGCATGCGGAGAGGCTGATGGGTTTCGAGGAATCCGGCATTTACAACGAAGACTGCATCACCGGGATGCAAAAACTGGAGTCAGGCGTCGTCGATTTGGCCTTTGCCGATCCCCCGTTCAACATCGGCTACAAGTACGATGTCTATCGGGACAGCCTGGACGACGACGAGTACCTGCAGTGGTGCAGCCGCTGGATCGGGCAAGTCGTTCGTGTGCTGAAAGACGACGGAACCTTTTGGCTGGCTATCGGCGACGAGTACGCCGCCGAGTTGAAGGTCCTGATGCAGCGTCAGCATCACTTGGTCTGTCGCAGTTGGGTCATCTGGTACTACACGTTCGGCGTGAACTGCAAGTACAAGTTCACCCGTTCGCATGCTCATCTGTTTCAGATGGTCAAGAACCCGAAACAGTTCACCTTCCAGGCGGACCAGATCCGCGTCCCGTCGGCGCGGCAGCTGGTTTACGGCGATTCGCGAGCCAACCCCACGGGACGCTTGCCCGACGACACGTGGATCCTGCGGCCGCAGGACCTGCCCGACGGCTTTTCGGCGGACCAGGACACCTGGTACTTTCCCCGCGTGGCCGGAACGTTCCGCGAGCGCGAGGGCTTTCACGGTTGCCAGATGCCCGAACAACTGCTGGGCCGGATCATCCGGGCCTGCAGTCGCGAGGGCGAGGTCGTGCTGGATCCCTTTGGAGGCAGCGGCACCACGTTGGCGGTGGCGAAGAAGCTGGGCCGAAAGTACCTGGGCTTCGAATTATCCGCCGACTATGTTGAAAAAGTCAACCAGCGGCTGGCCAAGATCCACGTTGGCGATCCGCTGGATGGCGCCGCGGAACCGCTGGTCAGCGCGCCCAGCACCGCCGAAGGGCGGCGGCTGGATGAGAAAGGCACCAAGACCAAACGGCGCACACCCCGCACCGCCGCCTCTCAGCAAAAAGAACTGCCGGGGCTGTAGCAGCGGTGGGCCTCGATCGTAACGAGGCGAACTGCTGGACTGGCTCCGCTGAGCTGGAAAAGAAGATTCCGATCAGTTATCTGTTAGGAATCTCGCCACCGAGTTCCGGCAGCAGTTCATCCCATCGCGAAAACACGTCGTCAAGTTCCGTTGGGGATCTCTTTTCCGCCACGCTCCCAAGCGTTTTGTAAGCGACAACATCGCGCGCGACGGCTGGACTGCCGGCGGTCAGCAACCAGTTCGCGGCCGCGCGCTCGTCGGGGGCCACGCGGCCGATGAATTCCGTCCGCGCGATAGTTTCTCGTTCGCCATCACGACTGGATGGCAGCACGCGGTCCGTCGGCGGCAACCCAACCGAGGCAGCCAAGGTCACCCCTGCCTCGGGCGGCTGTTTTTCGGCCTCACCGCCGATCGACCTGACGATGCGGCGGTTGATCTCGTTGATCACTTGCAAGACGTCGTCGGGCCTAATGAGACCATCCCCGTTCACATCGTAGAACGGTGGTGGCGCAGCCGGTGTCGCGGGCGGGAAGGGGTTGCCCGGATGGGCGTTGATATAGTTGACGATCTCCAGCACATCCTGAGCCGTCAAGCCGTCCCGATCATTCACGTCGTACGGATCGGATGCGTTGTGCCAACTGCTTCGCAGGCCGAAGGCCAGTTGCGGTTCGCGAATGGGGTATCGGGGATCGAAAGGATCTGCTTGGTCATCCGCGGCCACGTACACGATGTCGCTGAACAGATACAGCCCCGGCGGCGACAACGTCGTTTGTGCTTGGCCCTGGGCCAGCATCGGCGTAATCCAATACCGGCCGAAAAACATGTCCGGAAACGAGTATTCTCCCGTGTCGCCGGTCGTCGTGGCCGTTGCCACCCAATCGATTTGACCGTCGTCGTCTTCATCGACCGCCATTTGGATTACCAAACCGCCGACGCGCGGTTCCTGATCGTCCACGCCGTCGCCGTCTTGATCGTAGAAGACGTAGCCGCGAATCTCGCCCAGGAAGAACAAACCGAAGGCCAAGCCAACGTCCACACGTTCCACCTCGTCCGGGCCCGTGGCGACCTGGCCGGCATAGGCCATGTAGACATCCCCATTTCCGAGGGCAATCGTCACGAGGGCTGCGGTCGTCTCGGCCAATTCGTCCGGCACGAACACACTCACGTCGTAGGTTCCCGGCGGGAGGTCCACAAACGCATACTCGCCGTTGTCGTCGGTCACGGTGTAATCGAAGATCCCCAGGTCGGGCTCGTCCAGGAAAACGGGGACGCCACCGAGGACATACTCGCTGCTGTCGTTGCCGTCGGCGTCGAAATCCTCGAATACGTACCCGTGGATGGCCCCGAGTGCGCTGCCGGTGCTGACGGTGAGCCGGCCGTCAACGGCGTCGCTGGACGCGTCCGTCGGGGCCGGATTCAGCACCAACTCGTTCAGGGCGCCGTCAAACAAAGCGGTGCGCGTAGGGCCCAGTTGGGCTTGCAAGTTGAGCGGCGACGAGCCGGCCGGCGCACCGGCCAAAACGGTGAAATCGACGAGGAACAAATCACCGGTGGTGCCTTGGGCCAGCGTGCCCGTTCCGGTGGGCGAAGACGCCGTCAACAGCAGGCGGCCGGCGATCGCGGAATTAAACGCCGCGGAAAAGCCGCTCAAGAGACCGCCCAAACGCGGATTGCCCGCCGAAAAACGGCTGGCATCATAGGTCACGACGAGATCCATGCCGCTGAGGGTGATCCCCCCCGGTTCGGTCGTCTCCAGGCGAATCGGCACCGTGACGGTCTGGCCCGGCTGGGCGGAGAGATTGGTAGGAATGAAAACCCGGGGGTCCGGCCCCGTCGCAGTCGGCGTCGGCAAGCCGCTCGGCAAATCCGGAATCCCGGGGACACCGATCTGGACGATCTGGCGTTGGACACTGGCGGTATCATTCGTCTGCAGGACATCGTTACGGTCGATGTCCCCGATCACGGCCGGGTCGACCAGGCGGTAGGCCGGGAAGCCGTCAATACTCGGCACCAGAACTCTCTGCAAGAGCGTGGCATCGGGGGCATTGTAAGCCCGGCTGCCGTTGGCATCGCCAAAAAAGGCCGCCACGTGAAGGCCGTCTTGGTCCCGCGAAGGTAACGGGCCAGGCGGCACTCCGGCGTCCAGCACGGCCAGGTTGGTGATGTCCAGGATCTGCTTGGCCCCATACGGCGCAGCATCCGGCACCGCGGCGCTGAAGTGCCCCAGGGTGATGGCGCCGCCCGTGGAACCGAATTCGGTGGCACGGGAAACCGTCAACTGGCCGATTCCCGGCGACGGGGAAGTGAAGGCGACCGAGACGCCCGGCACGTCGGGCGTGAAGCCGTTGATGTCGAGCAGTTGCGGATTGAAGCGGATGGTCAAATCGACGCGCGTCACGTTCTGGCCGGTGCTCAGCATCAACGGCATGCCGGCCCCGGATGCGGGGACGTTCACAGTCTGGCCGAACCCGCGTGCGAAGCTCGGAAGACTGACGATCACCGTTCCCGCCGGAGGGGCCGCAACCGAAAAATTGCCGACGAAGTTGTCGCCCGGTGTCCCATCGGCATTGCCATCCAACAGTCGGCCCGTGCCGTCCTTGAAGCCATCCCCGGCGCTCCGCAGCGTGACGGTATAGGTGTCCGGCGCAAGCACGCCGACGGTCTGGACGAACGTCAGCCTGCGCGAACTCGCATCCATGACGACGGAGCCCCTGACCGCTCCGGCCGTTGGCCCCTGGAGTGTCACATCCGCGGCTCCCAACCCGCCGGCCTGAGTGAAGAAGAGATTTAACTCGCTGGCATCCAGGGCCGCATTGAACTCCGCCACGAAACCCGTCGGCGTGGGCGTCAAGGACGTTACGGCGAGCGTGGCCAGCGGCGTGTCATCGTCGGTGTTCGTGAGCGAGACGTCGGCCGCATCCAGGCCGTTGTAGTTGCCGTCAGCGCTGGTCGCCGCCGCGGTGACGACGAAGTACAGCAGATCGCCGTCCACGTCCGCGTCATTCACCCCCGTGACGGTGACCGTCTGCGGCGTCCTGGCGTTGCCGGGCGTGAAGGTCAGCGAGGCGGGGAAGACGGTGCCTTCGGTCGGATCGGTACTGCGGAGCCCGATGGTGACGGAGGCCGTGGGCACCGTCTTCAATACAACTGCGAAGGTCGCGGCGCCGCCGGTCTCGGTGGTTGCCAAGCCGGAGGTTGGGGTGACGGTGATTCCCGGCGCGGGAACGGCAACTCGCACCGTCTGCTTGGCAGAGCCGAAGTTGCCCGAGCTGTCGAACGCGCGGGCGCCGACGACTCTCGCGCCCGCGGTTCCCCCCACCGCGGAGAACGTGGCCCGGTAGGTGTTGCCGCCCGTGCTGGCAGCGATCACGGTTTCACCGGCGCCGCCGATCGTGCCATCGCCGTTCACGTCGAACTCGACGAGCACGGAAAGGACGCGGGAGTCGTCGGTTGCCGTGACGGTGACCGTCAGATCGCTGCCGGGAGCGATCTCGTCAGGGACCGCGAGCGAAACCGACGGACGCTCGTAGTCGGGCAGTTTCCCATTCAAGTTGACGTAGTCGCGGAGCGTGTACGCGTCGTCGGCGGTCGCCACGTCGCCCTGTCCCATCCCGTAGGAATTTCCCACGTGGTAGAGGCTCTCCGAAAAGTCATACAACAGGTTGTCCCAGTCATTGAACGTCGGATCGGACGTGTCCGAGTAGCTGTCGACGCTGCTGTTTTCCTTCGTTTGGTGGTAGTAACTCATGAGGCTGCGATAGTCATCGGCCCCGATGTCAGGACGCCACGCCCGGGCGTCGATCCCCGCGTGACGCAACCCCAGGGTATGTCCGAGTTCATGGGCGATGGTCCGCCATTGGGAGAACGTGTTTCCTTGGACGTTGAACGTTACCCCGTCGAGGTCCTGAATGGAATTCAGGCGGAACCCGCGCAAGGTCAGCAGCTGGTCATTGCCCGGCGCCGAATTGTGGTCCGGATGCGGACGGAAATCCACTTCGGACAACCCGCTGGATCCGTGCAACAGCGTGTAGGTGCTCGTGCTGTCCGGAATGACGGCCCATAACTTGTCGACCGTGATGCGGCTGGCGGTGTTGCCGAGAATGACGCGCGTCTGGCCGGCGCCCGTTCCGCCGGTGATCCTGATAACGTCATACTTCAGGCCATTCGGATCCCCCAGGTCCTCGCTGACGGTGATCGTGTCCGCCGTACCGCCGGTCACGGTGCCGGTGGGATTGGCGGGATTGAGAAGCGAATGGGAATCGGCGATGACAAGATACTTGAAAGCAAGCTCTCGAGCGCGTTTATCCAAGTCGCCGAAGAACTCGTCCTTGACGCTTTGCATGGATCTGGCGTTAACGCCCAGGGCCGTCACCGCTCCCTCGCGTCTCATGTACAAGACGTCGACGTGAGCGGTGGGGTCGCCGGGCATGCCGATCTGGTCGCCGCCGTCCAGCTGCCCGCTTCCCATATTCTGGGAGAACGGATCGCCGAGCGCGTCCCGGCCCGGTCCGGCGTCGATGTGCAACTTGATCCCCATGCTGCTGCCCAGCGTCACGACGGGCGAATCGGCGAACATCTTCGCCAGCCGCGCCGTCACGCCGGGGGCCGGCTCGTGAACGTGGTCGGTCACGGTATCGGCCAGCGCGGGCGCACCGGCGGGCGGCGCCCCTGCCGCGGCGTCCGGCGCAGGGGCGGGCGCGGGCACAAAGGCCAGGCAGTTCAACCGCAGCCATTCGCTCATCACGAGTCCGGGAACTGCCACGCCCGTATCCGGATCCACCCGCAGCAAGAGATTCGAGAACGTGCCGGGGTCCGGTTGGTAAGACGCCAAGAGGCCTGCGGTGTCTTCGTCCATCCCGAACAACGTTCCGGGCCGGGCTGCCATCGCCAGCCGCGTGGCCCGCCCGGTGGACGGATCGATCGCATACAACTCGTTGTCCCAGTCGTCGAACACGATCACCCGCTGGCCCGCACTGTCGTATGCCGCCGAGACGACGCGTTCCAGCCCCGCGTTGCCCGAACCGATGGCGGTGCCGGCTCCGGAAGCCGGGTCGATCGAGACCAGATAGCTCCCGGCGGCGGCCGTGGTCATCGTGTACAGCTTGTCGCCGCCGCGGTCGTAGGCCATGGCCGGCGCCACGTCGAGGCCGACCCGGCCCACCCACATCGCGTCGTACGTGGCGGGATGGATCTCGTAATAGTCGTCGGTCGCGGCATCCAGCCCGGCCACACGGCCCGAATCGAGGACCGCCAGTCCCGAGATTTCCTCGCCCGTAAAGCCCAGGTGCTCGACGGCCCCGGTGGCGGCCGTGATCCGTACCAACTCGCCGTCATCGGTCGCAGCCAGATAGGTGCCCGTCTGTCCGCTCGGCGGGGCGAAGGGCCGGATCGCCAAGCCGGCCAGGGCCGGCGTCGGGCTGCCATAGACCATGATCGCAATCGTTCCCGCTTGCGTGGCGCGTACCACTTCGGCATAGGTACCCAGCGTGCGGTTGGCATCCCCCTGTTCCGAATTCACGGCCAGCCAGCCGGGCGTGAGTTGCTGGTCGAAACGGACCGCCGCCCCTTCTCCAATGATGTTGACCGTCTGCGTCGTGCCCTGATCGGTCAACCCGAACACATAGACTTCGTAGTCGAGCTGCGGTTCCAGGTCCTCCCAGATCAGGGTCCAGGTCGGGGAACCGGTCTGGAAAAAGAAGTCGTCCAAGCCGGCCAACGATTGGAGGTGCTGCGGCAGCGAAGCCGGGGCGGGGTCGCCGGAGCGCGTCCCGATCCCCGTGCCCACCGTCGTCGTCACGCGCAGATCGTACAAGGTAGAAGCGTTGTTCTCGGCCAACAGGTTCGTCATGTTCACTGTGTCGGCCGAGGACGTCACCGTGGCCCAAAGGGAAGGCGAATTCAACTCGACGGCCGGGTCTTCGAAATCCACGCCCACCAGGTTGGAAGTCACCAGGGCCCGATCCCGGACGGTGTTGACCGTGCTCGGCGCCTCGCCTCCGGCGGCGCTGGCGGCCCCCTTGTCGTCAGTGGCCTGGGCGTAATAGGTATGTTGTCCCAGTGCCAGCGCTGCCGTCGAGAAGGTCGTCGACCAACCGTCGCCGCCGCTGGTGTCCGTGCCGACCGGTTGGTCTCCACCCGACGCCGGATTCAGGCCCGGAATCCCGTCGCTTTCGCGATAGAACGCGACCTGGGCGACCGTGCCGTCCGAGTCATGCACACCCAGCGCCGTCAGCGTCACAAGACCGGGCCGCCAGACGGGGTCCGGGCTGTCGATCAGTTCGATGACCACCGGCGGTTTGTTGCCGTACAACCAGTCGACCTCCAGGAAGATGTCCTTCTGGAACGGGTCGGCGCCCATCGCACGCAGATCCAGATCGACCACGCCGTCCTGATCGATGTCGATGCCGGTGACTTCCCAGTGGCTGAACAGCCCGTCTTCGTCCGGATCGAACTGGGCCGCGCGCACGATCTTCGGACCATCGTCCGTATTGGCCCAGAACGCGATGTAGTGGTCGCTGGGGCCCCGCGTGTGGAGCCCGCCGCCCTGGGTTCGCGTGGCCAGACCGATGGGATCGTAGATTTGCAGGCCGGTGATTGTGGCGCTGCTGCCGGCCTGGAGAATCCGGTCGTTGACCTGCACGACCGGGAGGGGACTGCGGGGATGGAAAATGCGGTTGTTCGGCGGCCGCAATTGCCGCAAGGCATCCACCCGGACCGACCAGATGCCCAACTGGTCCGAGAACAGCAGCGGTTTGCCCGGCACCTCGGGGTTGATCACGCTAGCCTGGCTCGGGGTGGCCATGAACGTGACGACGAAACTGTCGTCGTCCAGGCCCGCGGCGCCCGTGTCCTCGTGAATCACGCCGATGCTGGTGTCCGTGCTGTAGCTGCTGAATCGGTTCACGGTGATGGCCCCCGGCGCGCCGCCGGGCAGCCACCCCAGTTCGGCCCTCCAGAGAGCCGGCTCTCCAGGTTCCGCAATCCCGTCGTCGTCACCGATCCCGTCCGGGAGTTCCTCCTGCCACCCCGTGACGCGGGTAATCTGCCGCGGTTGGCCGGCGCCCGTGAAAACGCTGGCGAAGATCCCGGGTCCCGGATTGGTGAAGTAGGCCGGCGCGTTTACGGCGTCAAGGTCTCCGTAGAACACGACGACCACGCCATCCTTGCTGATCCCCGGGCTGGCTCCCAAGTTCGTGAACCCCTCGGGTGCTCCGGCAATGCGCAGCGACGCTCGCGTGGTGTGTTCGTACATCAGGATCGAATTGCGCGACGAGGACCGGTACACAACCTCGCGGTTGTTGCTAATTTTCGGTCTGGGCTGCTCGTTCACTGGGAACGTCGTGATCAACTGATTGATCGCGCCGCCTTGCTGCTGATCCCGCATGTACATCGGCAGCACGGTGGGCGAGACGCTCTGGTCGACGCCGACGAACACCGCGTCGTTGAAGTCGTTGATGTCGGTATACACCAAAAAGCTATTGAAGGCCGCCGGATCAGCGGCCGTCGTCGTGGCCACGTTGGCGGTCATGTTCTGCTGAGTGGCATCCCAGCGGCGGATGGCGGAAAGACTGCCGAACTGGCTGCTAGGCCGGCGCTCGCGCGTGGCCACCTGGTTGGTCCCCGCCCGGGCATCGTTGATCGTCGCCGAGGCGTCGAAGAAGATCCCTGGATCGGGAGTGGCGCTGATCCGCGACGGCGGAGCAAGCCCGTTGGCGACGTAGATCGCATCCCCGGTGGGCGTGTCGCCGACAAACGCAACCTCGCCGGCGTCATTGATTCCCACCAACGGACTGATGTTCGTCAGGATGGCATCCGTTTCGGCGACGACGTCGAAGTCGTAATAGACGCTCAGGCACAGCCGGGCCTCGAGCCTCTCGGCACGCCGTCTGGCCTTCCGTCGGCTGCGTCTGCCCGGCTTGTTGCGAAATAGCCCGAACACAACATTGAGCGGCGACTGCAAACGCATGCCTCCCCTTCCAGTTACACGGGGACTGCGCCCAGATTGATTCTCTGCAACGCGCTCCCGGCCATGAGCAGTCCGTCAGACCAACGGACTGGATCGTTCGGCACATTGTAGACCGGCGTAGAGTCGCGTCAACTACGCGGCTTGCGTAAGCTAGTTCAGGCTGGGGGGATTGTCGAATCCAATCCATCAGTGTCAATCGCCACGGCCGCCGTGGCGGCGGTTGCCGTTGCGCGGCTTGGGGGCGGCCGGGGTGGGTTTCGTGGTGATCAGCCGGACGTGGTTGGGGCCCAGCAGTTCGTCGACGCGACGCCGCAGTTCGGGGGTGATGTCCACGCGCAGCCGCCGCGATTTCAAGCGGACGGCGCCGGCCTCGCCCAGCGACAGGTAGAAGTGCAACTCGATCTGCCCCGGATAGCCGCGGACGATTTCGTGGACTTGCTTCAACGTTCCCGCGTCGCCGTGGGCCTCGTCCAGGCAGAGGATCAGGCCCGTGGTGTACCGACTGTCCAGTTCGTTCAGCGGGACCAGTTCGTTGACGATCAAGTTGGCTTCGTCGCCGCCGCGGCGGTCGATCGCGCCACGCACCATCAAGACGGCTTCGGGCTGGACCAACGGCTCGTACTTGGCGAAGTCCTCCGGCCAGATGATGCAGCGGATCGAGCCGGCCGTGTCTTCCAGGTCGAAATTGGCGTACTTCGTGGCCGTCGAACCGGGACGCGGTTTCTTGGTGTGAGCGAACTTGATCGCCGACAGCATCCCGCCCAAAAACACCTCGCCGCGTTCGGGGACGTTGGGGATGTCGGCGGTCGTGTGGGAACAGAACTGCGTCAGTTTCGCGGCGTACTCGGCCAGCGGGTGACTGGAGCGATAGAATCCCAAGACCTCTTTCTCCATCAACAACCGCTCCTTCTCCGGATACTCGGGGATGTCCGGCAGGCTGACGACGGGCGATTCCTGTTCCTCGACCACGTCCCCGAACAAGCTCTTCTGGCCGCGGCGGCGGTCCTTCAGGGCCGAAGCTCCCGACTGCAGCGCCCGTTCGACGGCGGCCGCCAATTGGGCTCGCCGCGCCCCGAACGAATCCATCGCGCCCGCTTTGATCAGAGTCTCGATCGCCGCCCGGTTGCACTGCGTCACGTCGACGCGTTCGCAGAAATCGAACAAATCCTTGAACGGCCCACCCTTCTTGCGGGCCGCCGTAACCGCTTCGCCCGCCGCACCGCCGCAGCCTTTGATGGCCGACAAGGCAAAGAAGATCTTGCGGTCGCCGACCGAGAAATCGACGTCCGAGGTGTTCACGTCCGGCGGCACCACCTCGATTTGCATTCGCGTGCAGTCGTCCATGTGCTCGACCAGCGAATCCTTCTTCTTGAAATTGCGGCCGGGAATATCGCCCGACAACAGGGCCGCCATGAACTCGACGGGATAATGCGTCTTGAGGTACGCGGTTTGATAGGCGATCAGGGCGTAGGCGGTGCTGTGACTCTTATTAAACCCGTAGCCCGCAAACTTCTCGATCAGGCTCCAGACTTCTTGAGCGTCGCTACGGCCCAAGCCCTTGGCCATCGCGCCTTCGATGAATTTCTCGTGGTTGGCGGCGATGTCCTTTTCTTTCTTCTTGCTGATCGCCTTGATGCACGAATAGGCTTTGGCCAGCTCGATGCCGCCCAGGCGGTTGATGATCCGCATCACCTGTTCCTGGTAGACCATCACGCCGTTGGTCTCGCCCAGGACGTCTTTCAGCACGGGATGCTTGTACTCCGGCTGTTTGCGGCCGTGTTTGACGGCCACGTAATCTTCGACCATGCCGCCTTCCAGCGGTCCCGGGCGGTAGAGCGCGTTGGTCGCGATGATGTCCGCGAAACGGTCCGGCTTCATTTTCTGCAGCAAGTCGCGGATGCCGCCGCTTTCCAGCTGGAACACGCCCTTGGTCTCGCCGCGCTGCAGCAGGGCGTAGGTCTCGCGGTCGTCCAGCGGGAATTTCTGCGGGTCGATCCGTTGGCCCGTCGTCTGCTCGATCAGGTCCACCGTGGTGCGGAGGATCGTCAAGTTGCGGAGGCCCAGGAAGTCCATCTTCAGCAAGCCGGCTTTCTCGACGTCGTTCATCGACCACTGGGTGATCACGTCCTCCTTGCCGGACACGCGGCACAGCGGGACGTATTCGGTCAAGGGCTGGTCGGCGATCACCACGGCCGCGGCGTGCGTGCCGACGTTCCGCGCCAAGCCCTCGATCTTGCGGGCCAGATCGATCACTTCCCGGATCTCGCCGTCCGCTTCGTAGACCTTGCGGAGGTCCTCGCTTTTTTCCAGTGCCTTGTCGAGCGTGATGTGCAGCTCTTCGGGCACCATCGCCGAAATCTCGTTGACGCGGGCCAGCGGGATCCCCAGCGCACGGCCCACGTCCTTGATCGCCGCCCGGGCCGCCAGAGTGCCGAAGGTGCCGATCTGGGCGACGTTGTCTTCACCGTACTTTTCCTTGACATAGCGGATGATCTCGCCGCGGCGTTCTTTGCAGAAGTCGATATCGATATCGGGCGCTTCCTTGCGGCTTTCGTCCAGGAACCGCTCGAACAGCAAGTCGTAGCGGATCGGGCACACGTGGCTCAGGTACAAGGCATACGAGACCAGCGCGCCCACGCCGCTGCCGCGGGCCGTGGCCGGCACGCCCATCTCGCGGGCCTGGCGGACAAAGTCCCACACGATCAGGAAGTAGTTGGGAAAGCCCAGTTTGCCGATCACGCCCAGTTCGCGGTCCAGGCGGTCGAGCACCACTTGGGACAACTGGCCGCCGGGACGCATCTCCTGGTCGTCCGCATAGCGTTCGTGCAGGCCCTGCAGGCACAGGTCGCGGAGGAACTGCTCGGGCGTTTTGCCTTCCGGCAGCGGGGCGTAAACCGGGAAGTGGCGTTTGCCCAGTTCCAGGTCGATGTCCACCGTGTCGGCAATCTGCTGACTGCGGGCCACGGCCTCTTCCAAGCCGGGGAAGACGTCGTACATCTCGTCGGGACTGCGCAGGTAGTACTGGTTGCCGTCCATCCGCATGCGGTTCGAGTCGGTGCGGAACTTGCCCGTGTTGATGCACAGCATGACGTCCTGGGCTTCCGCGTCCTCGGCCCCCACGTAGTGGCAATCGCTCGTTGCCACCAGCGGGATCTCCAGGTCGCGGGCCAATTCCACGGCGGCGTCCAAGGCCAGCCGCTGCACTTCGACGCCGTTGTTCATGATCTCGATGAAATAGCGGTCGCCGAACAGGTCGCGGAACCACTCGGCGACGTCGCGAGCCTCTTTCAGGTGCTCTTCCGTGCCGTGGCCGCGCAGCAGCGCGCGGTTTAGTTCGCTGGAGACGCAGCCGCTCAAGCAGATGATGCCCTCGTGGTGCCGCTGCAGCAGTTCTTTGTCGATCCGCGGTTTGAAGTAGAAGCCCTCGAGGTAGGCCGCCGAAGCCATTTTGAGCAGGTTCTTGAACCCGGTGCGGTTCTGGCACAGCAGCGTCAAGTGGTAGCTGGCCTCTTTCATGGTGCTGGCACCTTTCTCGGTCCGGCTGCCGGGCGCAATGTAAGCTTCGTAACCGATGATGGGCTTGATGCCGCCGTCCTTGGCCTTCTTGTAAAACTCCAAAGCGCCGTGCAGATTGCCGTGGTCCGTCAGCGCCAGGGCGTTCATGCCGTGGTGCCGGGCACGCTCGACCAGCCGGTCGATCGAGCCGGCGCCGTCCAGCAGGCTGTAATGGCTGTGGCAGTGCAAATGAGCGAAGGGCTTGGTCATGGCTACGATCCGTCGTGTGCGAGGTGGGTTCCTGTGATCGCCGTGCGAACCCTCGATTGTAAGCCAGATCGGCCGTCTGCCAACCACTGGCAGCGCAAAAGCTGTATGTCTCTATGCGAGGCGGACTTCCGCACTGCAAATTAGCGTTGAAGCTGCGGCGAAACGAACCCGAAACGCCATGCAGAAAGGACGTTCGCGTGGATTTTGGGTGATTGACCGCCCAAAATCCTTACCGATAAATCAAATTTCGAGGGCCCACGGATGGCAGAGCGGACCCACGGATATTTTCCCTTCATGCATCCGTGGGTCCGCTCTGCCATCCGTGGGCCCCAACTTGCACCGTGGTAGCGAGAACCTGACGGTTCGACCGAGTGTCCGCCGCCGAGTGCCCGCCGTCGAGTGCCCTCCGCCGTGCGGCATGGTTGCTTCGTTTCGATGGCTGTGCGAAAATAGAGGCAGGGAGAGGGCGCGGCCACGATTGGCAGTCGGCTCATGCTCCCGCGGCGTTTTCCCGTCATGATGGTTACTCTAAACCCCTTCCCGTGAAGGAGACCTGGTCATGAGTACACACAAGATTCTCTTTCCCACGGATTTCTCGCACACCGGCGATGCGGCCCTGGAACTGGCGACGTCGCTGGCGCGGGAACGCGGCGGCAGCCTGTTGATTGTCCACGTCGAGGAACCGCCGGCGGCTTACGGGGCCGGCGAAATGTACTACGGGATGCCCGATCCCGTGACGGAGGACCTGCGAAAGATGCTCGAACAGGTTGCTCCCGCGGACCCTCAAATCCCCTGCGAACGGCGGCTGATCACCGGCGACCCGGCGACGGCGATTGCACGATTGGCACGGGACGAGGGCGTCGAGTTGATCGTCATGGGTACGCACGGACGCACGGGGTTGATGCGGCTGTTGATGGGCAGCGTGGCCGAGGCGGTCGTGCGGCGAGCGCCTTGCCCCGTTCTGACTTTGCGGCAGCCAGACGAACCCGTCGACGTGCCGACTCCGATGCAACCGGGCGAAGCGTGAGGCGATGCCACGCAGAACGGACGCTCCGAGACCGGAATTGCGCCCCGGCGGCACAACCACGCAGCCACCGCTTGCGAACTACGTGGCGTAAGCTTCCAGCTTGCGGAAGGTCATAACATCGCAAGCTGGAAGCTTGCGCCACTTGGACCACTCCCACCTCAATCAAGTGGCCATTGCGGCGGACTTTGTGCGAACGGAGGCACCGCGGGAACTTTGTTGAAAGCCCCGCGTCCAAGGACGACGGTGCGACTTTCCGTCAGCGATTGGCTTGTGTTGGGCTGGTCAAACGGCAACTCGGCACAAGAATAGGTTAGGCGAAGGGTCGTACCGGCTTGGTCTGCGGAGAATTCAAATCGTACGTTCCTAGCGGCGTACCCCCTCGTCAGACGCCGGGCCACTGCCAATGGGCCATTGACTTCTCCCAAGTAAGTTGCCTTGACGGCATTTTTTTTCAACAAGACAATCGTAGCCCGGGAAGCGGCGATGCCATGTACTCCTGCGGCACGTGAGGTTGGGATGGACATCCACGAAAGCTTGAACGAGATCCTGCATTCCAAGGATGAGTTTGGCCGGATGTTTTACCAAAGGTTTCTGGAGACCTATCCGGAGCTTCGGCATCATTTTCTCCACGTCGACATGAAGCGGCAGTCGATCATCCTGACCACCTCGCTGATGGTGATCGAACGCTTCTATGTCCAGCCGACGCCCGCGATCGAACTGTACATGCGTTACCTGGGCACCAAGCATCACGGGATGAATGTGGGGACAGCCGAATATCCGAAATTCTTCGCCGCCATGATGCAGACGCTGAAGTCGTTTCACGCCGATAAGTGGAATCCGGAACTGGAACGGCAGTGGCGCGAGGCGTTCGACCGAACGACCTCGGCCATGTTCGAAGGCTACCTGGAACACGTTCAGGTATAGTTCTAACGCAAGGCCCACTCCGGCACCGGAAGGCTAGGCCTCCGGGCCGTGTAGCCGCGGTAGTTCAGCCGGTATCCGGTCGGTGAATACGCACTCGGTGGCGCGGACGGCGGCTGGTTCGGGCCTGTGGTCGGCGCGGCAGGCGGGCCCGTTGCCGCAGCCAGATCGATCAACGGATAACCTTGGAAAGCAGGCATGGCCCACAGCTGCGTTGGATCGCTGTACATCTGGTTGACCGCGTAGGTCTGCACGTTGATTTGCAGCGAGTGGGCGGGCGGCGGCAACCGGACTTCGATCGCATGCGGCAGCGAGACGCCCAGGGCTGGCTCGTACTGATGCTGGGAGGCGAACACGGAAGCCATCAGCACGCCGCGGGCGTCGTACCAGTGCTGCTGCTGAATCCAGCCAAAGCGGTCGTGCAACACCAGGATCTTGGTCACATCGCCTTCCGGCGAAGGCGTCCGAGTGCGGATCTCCAGCTCTCCCGGGCCGCGTTGATAAGGTCCTTCGTGCCGGCCTGCGGGATCCAACTGGACCAGACCGAATGCCTCCACCAGCCACTGCGGTTGGATCGGCAGCATCCGCCGCGCGTCGCTGTGCAGGTACTGATCGTGCCGCGCATAGTACACCGCACGGGGCACCTCGGACATCAGTTGCGGCGCGTCGACCATGGCCCAGAAGACTTGATCGTTGCTGCCCAGGTCCAGCACCTCGCCGACGCCGATAAAGCTGGCGCGCAAACGGAAGTTCCGCGGCGGGCCGGCCGCCAAGCTGGCCCGCAGCGTCGGCATGCCTTGGACCGACAGGGTGGCCGAGTCCGTCTGCAGCTGGCGGATCTGGCCGCTGGTCGCGTTGATCGCGGCGATTACCTCCTGCTGCGTCGGCGGACCGGCAAACAGCGTGGGAGACGGCGAAGAGAGCGGTTGGCGCAGCGTGGGGCAGCTGGCGCCGCTGGCGCACAGCAGCACGGTCATCATAACCAGATAGGCCCCTGCCTGCCGCTTCAATTCAGCATCCTTGCTGCCGCGTTATGTTTGGCCGCCAAATAGCAGTTGCACCAGTTCGTCCTGGATCTTCTTGGCCCGCTGCTCGTCCGGCATGACGACCGGCACGCGATGCTCCATTTCGGTCTGCGGGCAGAACACCACCAACACCTCGTGTCCCTCGTCATCGTGTTCCGTGTCCTCGATCCGGACAATCCGCCGCCGGGCCATCAACAGGGCCAGGACGTAGCGGACATCTTCCTGTCCGGGCTGCTCTTGGAGCCGCTCGAAATAATCCAGCATGACGTCGTGAGGCGCCCAATGTCCCTTCTTGACGTTGGACTCCGGCAATTGGCACTTCCACCAGCCCAGCGCGTTGTCTGGAGGCCCGTCCCAAGCCTCCTGGCAGAAATCGCGGCGGACGACCTCCGCGCCTTCCGAAATCAGCACCGAATAGAACGTCTCGCCGGCCTGAAACTCCCGATCGGTCTTGGCGCATTTGCGGGCGCAGCGTTGAATCTCGAAGTCCAGCATCGGTCCTCTTCCGTCCATCGAGGAGACACAGCGCACCGGGACAAGTCGGCGAATACTACGCAAATCGGCGCTGCGACTCAAGAGGATTGTTTGGCGGGAGTGCTAGCACGAAGCGGTTTTCAAGGCCAATCGCGTAAAGAATGAGATTTTATGGTTCTGCGAATCGGATGCCACGGGCTTGCCCCCATTGTTCCGAACTGCGGTTGGCACGGCAACTGCTAGGGCGTTCAGGCGGTCCGGTCAGCGTCAGCTTGGCAGGAGCGGAGACAGACGTCAACGAGATGGGCGACGAAGTTATTTTCGCGGAGGAAGCGGCGAGGCAATTCACCGGGTAGGCGTGGGCGGCGACGGCGACGCCAAGCGTCAAAGCTGCCGGCGTCGCGGCTGACTTCGGCCAGCTTGGCGGGAAGCGCGTCTAGGCTGCCGTCGAGCACGAGTTGCAGATAGGTTTCATTCTCGAGATTGCGGATCAACGGGTATTCTTCGGGCAGCGACTGGAAGGCGCGGGTCAGCTTGGCTCGGCCATGCGTGCGACGGCAGCGGCGTTTGAGGGCACCCCAATTGCTCTCAAGTTGGTTGGTGGTGCGCGGCCAAAACGAGTCCGCGGCCGGCAGCGGGTCCGGCATCAGGTGTTCCCAGTATTTGTCGAGGTGGGCCAGGACGATCTTCGCCAACGGCCGGTCGGGATCGTGTTCGTCGTGACTTTGCTGCTGCAAGTCCTGCCGCAACTGGCGTAGCTCGCCTTGGACGGCCTGTTGCTCATCGACGGGCAGTTCCTGCGGTTGTCGTCGTTGGTCCATCTGGGAAGCGGACAGCCGGAGGACTTCCCGGAGCCGCATGAACATCGTCCAGCAACGCTCGTACAAATCGGCGCTAACGCGGATTTCCACGTCGTTGCGATAGGCTCGAAGGAGGTCTTGGAAGTTGCAGAATACGGGAGGCACCCGAGACGCCACCGCCGCCTGGAGGAGCCGCCGGTCGAGGGACTCGCCAGCCCGCGTGAGTCGGCGATGGAAATACAGCAGGTACGGATCGAAAGGATAGCCCCGGCGTCGGCCGTCGCTGCGGTAATCGAGAATCCAATCATGGAACGCCAACAAGACTTCACGGGCCAGAGCTTCGTCCCAGGAGACGTCCAGGGGCCGACCCGCCAAGGCTTCGGAAAGGACCAACTCGGCACGAGGTTCTAGGCGTTGCCGGAGCCATTCGTTCTGCCGTCGCCGTTGCTCTCTCAAGCGGGGCTGCAATTTCAGCGTTCGCATGCGTTTGCACAACGCCGCTTGCGGGGCTCGGTAAAGATCTTCCCCGACGTCGCGTGCCAAGTGCTGGTGGCGGACGAAATGGGAGATGCCAGGCAAGGCCCGCTCACAGGCGGCGCTCATGGCGGCACTTAAGTCGTGCCGCACACGGTCGGGCCGGCCATCGGAGTCCGCGGCCTGCTGAAGACAGGGTGCGATAGACTCCACGTTTTCCGTGGCGATCTTCCAACTCCCCAGGAACAGACCGTGCGACGCCTCCTCCAGGCCGAGAAACACGGCCGTCTCCGGTTCCGTCGTGCCGTCCAACAGCCACGTCACGGGGCCGTGCTGGGCCAAGAATTCGCGGAGGCGGGGACCGGCTTGCTGATGGAGGCAGCCGAGATAGAACAGGAACTTCTGCTGCTGGTCCCAGAGCGTACTGAGCGGCATGTCGAGGGCCGGCCGGCGGTCTGCCAATTCCTCCTGAATGTCTTGCAAGCTGCGGCCACGCAAATACGTCTCCACTCCCACATGGGCGATCACATCAAAGGCGTACCTCGCGCCCGAGGCCACGATGCCGGCCAACTGCGCCGAGCGGCGGGCCGCAGGACGGCCATCGCCGGCGGGCTGACGGACGGTTTCGCAAGCCTGAAACTGGCCGTGTTGCAGACTGATCACGGTCCGGCGAACGGTCTTCTGCACGCCGCCGCTCCCAGCGGCTGTCCGGGAATCGGTGATCCCCACCCCTTCCTGGGCGGCGTCAAAGCGAAAGCACGCATCTGCCGGCAGCCGTGCGGCCTGCTGAAGTTGTTCGCCGGCCTGATACGCAACCTCGTGAAGCAGCGCCGACAGGCTCAAGTCGGTCGCTTTTTTTTCAGCGAGTAATGTGCCTGCACTTGGCGAACTTGTCCGGCCGTCACCGGCCTACCTTGCGTCTGCAGTTGCCGGGCCCACTGCTCAGGGGCGTCCTCCGGCGCCAAGATCATTTGCCGCAGCACCGCGATGACCAGCGGGGCCGGACAACCGACAGGTAAACCGGCCGCGGCCCTGGCGATCACCGCCTGGACGTCCTGCTGCCGCTGCTGCCACTGTTGCCGGTTCCGTTCCGCGTCCGCGCTCAGGTACACTACCTGGCGTCCCCGCAGGACGCGACGCTCCAACCGGCCGCGCTGTACCAGCCGCGAGAGCAGATTCGCCACGGGCGTCTGTAACCGTTCCTCCAGTTCCCCGACGGTGGCTCCGGCCGGGGCTTGGGACACGAAGACCACCAGCGTTTCCAACAGCGTCCCGGCCCGGGAAAAGCGCACATCGCGGTAGGCCCACAGGCCCCAGTCGTCGAACTCCGGCACATCGGCCAGCGTGTAATACCCGGCGTTGTGATTGTAGCTGCTGTAGTAGCCGTACTTCTTCAAAGCCCGGAAGACGGTCATATGGCAGACCTGAAATTGGTGTTTCAGATGACGCATCGTGGCCATCTTCCGCGTCCGCAGCCAGTCAACGATCCGCTGTTCCCGATCTGTGAGCATCGCGGCACCATGTTATTGTATGTGATCCTTGTTCACGAAACATATTACATACAATAACAAACTTGAGAAAAAAACCACCCCGGAATCCGAGGAAAACCACCTCCAACGCCCTGCTAGGTTGTTAGACTATGTGAACCACCCTACGGGCCTCAGCGCAAGTTCAGTCCTGGCTTTGTGATACAATCCAACCGCATTTCGGAACAATGGGGGCAAGCCCGTGGCATCCAATTCGCAGAAGCGTAAGATTTCATTCTTTACGCGATTGGCCTTGAAAACCGTTTGGTGCTAGTGTCTGCGGGACTTGCCCGGCAAAATCCCCCGCGGCGTTAAACGCGTCGCGATCGTCAAGGCCAGACCGTGAAAGGCACTTACTCAGGCGTCTGCCGGGAAAATGCACGCCGGAGCGTGCTGCGATAACGAGGTACATTCTGTTGGCGGAGTGTCATGTCTCACCGATCCGCGAGGAGTCGCCTGTGGAGAACGCCTCAGTGACAGCGATTCCTCATTCCAAGCAGGATTGCAGGCGCAGCTCCCGAAAGCACGCAGCGTGGAACGGGTATGGTAGGCCGGATCGCAACAACGAAACTGGTAGGATTCCTCCTGGCAGCCCTGGCTGCCCAGGCATTGGGTCAGCAACCCGTGCCCCAGGGGCCTTCGCTGCCACTGGCGACTACGCCGTTACCGCTTAGTCCCCCAGCACGACCCGTCCCGGCCAGTCTGGCACAAGCTCAGGCGGCTTACGCTCAGGCACTCGCCTTGGAGCAATCCAAGCATCCTGGAAGTGTTGACTACTACTACGCCTCGATTTCGGCTTCCTGGCTCGCGCTGACGACCTCTTCCACCGCTGCCCCGCCGCCGCCTCTCGATCCCCAGGCTTGGGCCATCTACCACGACAGCCTGGCGCGGCTGATTCTGGAGGGACAACGGCACCGGCGACTCGACCCGCAAAGAGGTTTGACGATCAACACGGCTTCCGGTCCGCTCGTGATCCCCACACGCTATTTCGGGTTCTCCTGGAAGCCGGAGGATTTCCACCAGTTGCTGGTTGTCGGAGACTACCACACCAAGCGACCCCGGCATGTGTACCGCCGTCCCGGACTCGGCGTGCCCCTGGTCGTGATGCGGTACCAGAACGGTGGCGGGGGCTTTCTGGGCGGGCAGCATCCCTTTGCGGCGACGGCGGTCTTGCGGCCGGATGTTCGCGCGGCAATCGCCACGGATTCCCCGTCGGCATCGGTCCCGGGCGATGCGGGTCCCTCGCTGGACTTCTGCGACAGCTTGACGATCCGCCAGGTTCCATGGGCGGGAATGCAACTCGATCTGGCAGCCGATATCAGCGCCCCGATCGCCGTAGCCACTAGTCAAGCCGATCAGATTAAGCTCCGCGATCTCCTGCTGCCCGGCTCGTCCACGAATCCCGCGCAGCTGTTGTTCGTCGAGCCCTACCGGCCCGGCAAGATCCCGGTGGTGTTCATCCACGGTTTACTATCCGAGCCGTCGACGTGGGCGGATCCCGTCAACGACTTGCGTGCCGTGCCGCAAGTGACCGAGCGGTTCCAGTTCTGGGATTTTCGCTACCCGACTGCGACCTCGTTCTTGGACTCCGCCGCCGCTCTGCGTGAACAATTGCAGCAGGCGGTTGCCACGCTCGACCCTCTGGGAACCGATCCGGCGTTACGGCAGATGGTGCTGATCGGCCATAGTATGGGCGGGCTGCTCTCCAAGTTGCAGGTCACTTCCAGTGGTTCGGCGATCTGGAACCGTGTCGCGAATCGGCCGTTGGAAACCATCGTCGCCGACGAAGGTACCAAGGCCAGGCTGCGGCGAGACGTCTTCTTCGAGCCGTCACCCTGGGTGCGGCGCGTAGTTTTTGTCGGCACACCCCATGGCGGCTCGTCCATCGCCTCCAATTGCATTGGCCGGCTGACTTCGTGGTACATCGAGCCGTCGCCCGAGTTGGTCCAAATTCACCAGCTGCTGATCCAGAACAATCCGAACACGTTTTCACCCGACGTCATGGACGGTTTTCCCAACAGTGTCGACCTGCTCGAGCCCACCAGTCCTTTGTTGGCAGCGCTGCAGCAGATGCCGGTCAATCCGCAGGTGCGAATGCACTCGATCATCGGTCACGGTTATCCCATGCTCACCGCCGGTGACTCGGACGGCGTCGTTCCGGTCTCCAGCGCCCGGCATCCCGGTGTTCAGACAGAAACCCTGGTGCGGGCCTGGCACACCGCGATCCACAGTCAACCGGAGACCCTCCAGGCGTTGCTCTACATCCTCAGCCTGCACTACGCCGACTACCAAGCCAACGTGGGGAAATGACGCGGGTAGTCGATCTCCGCCAGAAAGTCGAAGTCGCCCCAAGGCCCCGTCGCTGAACAACAGCAGGCGGTCGCCGGCTTGAAGTTCGACCCGTGCTCCCTTGTCACTCAAGTTTCACTCTGGATGCCCGCAAGATAGCCCTGCGCGCCGGTCTGCACGTTGGCGGCGTTGGCTTCGTCGGTGTCAATGTGCATGGCGAGGGCGAAATTCGGGTCCACACGCACCAGCACGTCGCCGAAATCGAGTTCGCGGTCACCAGCCACGCGCACACGCACGAGGGACTTGTCGCGGACGCCGTAGCGGAGCGCGTCCGCGGGCGTCATGTGGACGTGGCGCAGCGCGCAAATGACGCCGCGGTCGAGCATGACGTTGCCGGCCGGCCCTTCGAGCGTGCAGCCGGGCGTGTCCCGAATGTCTCCGGACTCGCGAATGGGTGGGTGGATGCCGAGCTTGAACTGCTCGGTCATCGCGACCTCCACTTGGGTGGCCTTGCGTGCCGGTCCCAGCACGCGCACGCGTTCAATTCGGCCTTTCGGTCCGACGATGGTGAGTTGCTCCTGGCAGGCAAACTGGCCGGGCTGGGAAAGGTCGCTGTGGCGGGTGAGTTGGTGCCCTGGACCAAAGAGCGCCTCGACGTGTTCCTGGCTCAGATGGATGTGATGGGCGGAGACCTCGACGGGGAACGGCGCGGTCCGCTGGGCTTCGAGGACGCGTGTCAGGTACGAGCGGCTTAAGGCCCGCAACGTCTCGCGAGCAATCATTCGCTCCTCGTCCGTCGGAACCACGAGCACGGTGACGCGCGAATCGTCGGTCGAGATGCGGCAGACTTCGTCAAAGCCGCGCGCCGCGCGGTTGCGGGCTTCGTCAATCTGGATGCCCATGCATTCCAGACCCTGGAGCGACAGAGACCGGACGCCGGCGCTGCCCTGTCCGATGCCGCCGGTGAAAATCAACACGTCCATTCCGCCCATGGCCGCCAGATGGGCGCCGATGTATTTCCGGACTCGATAACAGAAAGCCTTCAGGGCCACCAGGGCCCGGGAGTTGCCCGTGTCGGCGGCGCGCTCGACTTCGCGCATGTCGCTGGAGATGCCGGACAAACCCAGCAGGCCGCTGCGCTGGTTCAGCAGTTCCTCGACTTGGACGCTATGGAGGCCCGCCTCGCGTTGCAGGTAGGCAACCGCCCCCGGGTCGAGGTCACCGCAGCGCGTGCCCATGATGAGCCCTTCCCCCGGGGTGAAGCCCATGGACGTGTCCACCGACCGGCCGTGGTCGATCGCGCACAGCGAGGCGCCGTTGCCCAGGTGGCAACTGACGATTTCCAGTTCATTCACGCGCCGCTGGAGGTGCTGGGCGGCGCGGAGAGCGACGTAGGAATGGGAGGCCCCGTGAAAGCCGTACCGGCGCACGCCGTGTTGCTCGTAATACTCGTACGGCAGGCCGTACAGATAGGCGTAGGACGGCAGCGTGTGGTGGAACGCGGTGTCGAACACGGCGACGTGCGGCGCCGCCGGAAACACCCGCAGCGCCTCGCGGATGCCGGCCACGTTGACCGGATTGTGCAGCGGCGCGAGCGGGCTGAGGGTCTCGATTTCCTTGAGCACCTGCTCGTCCACAACCACGGTCTCAGAAAACCGTTCGCCGCCATGCACCACGCGATGGCCCACCACGCTGATGTCCGATGCGTCGCGGATCGCTCCGGTCCGGGGTGCCGACAGTTCGCTCAGCATCGCTTGGAAGGCTTCGCCGTAGCCCCCTTGCGGCAACTCGCGCGTGACTTCGCCGCCTGGCCCGCGATGGACCAAACGCGTGCCGCTGGCGCCGATGCGATCGACCACGCCGTGCGCGATGTTCGGCTCGTTGGCCGTGTCGAAGAACCGGTACTTGAGCGACGAGGAGCCGCTGTTGACGACGAGAATCTTCTCCGGCCGCTCGCCTTTCAGACGCAAGCCGTAAGGATCGTCGCTCCGGCGGAACGCCGCTGCCGCTTTGGCCGGGTCGGCCGCCATCTGCTGGAAACGAGCGGCGATGGTCCTGGAGATGTGCTGCACCGCGCGGGGGTCGGTCATGATGACCGATTGGAAGACGGCGACCGGAATCCGCAGCACTTGGCAGCGCGTTTCGGCAATGAAATCGGCCATCGTTTTGTCGCCGCTCATCAATGCCATTTCGCCAAACGTATCGCCGGCCTGGAAGCGACTGAGAACCTGGCGTTGGTCGCCATCCGTGGGCACGGAGACCGCCAGGTCGCCCTCGAGCAGGACGCCCAGGAAGTCGGCATCCTCACCGAATTCGACGACGGCTTCGTGGGGTTCGTACGTGACGACGTGCGACTGCTGTACGAGTTCGTCCAGGCGATCATCGCTGAAATGACTGCACAGGCCGACCCGCTGTTTCAGGAACTCAATCAATTGGGGATGTGTCATCATGTTGTTCGCTCTGTTCGCACTCCAGCCGGTCGGTCAGCGACAGCGTCACATGGATGTCACCCTCCGTTTGGACCTGGCTCATGGGGAATCCGCTGCGCGCGAAGACGGCGAGCATCGCCTTGTTCTGCGGAAGCACCGTGGCTTCGAATTGGACCACACCTTTCTCTCGGGCGATACGGGCCAGATGTTTCAAGAGGCGTCCGGCGATACCCAGGCCGTGGTAATCCTCCTCGACGACGAAGGCAATCTCCGCGCTGCGCGCGCCGGAGAGATCGAAGGCCACGTAGCGGCCGCTGCCGATAATGGTCTCCTTCCCTCCGGAGTCGATCGTCACCACCAGCGCAATCACGTTCTCGAAATGGACTTCCGTGGCCGCTTTCAGTTCCTGCTCCGACAACGATCCCTTGGCATGGAAGAACCGGGTATAAACCGATTCAGGATCGAGCCAGCCAAAGGCCTCGGCGATCCCGGCTTTGTCGGCGGGCCGAATCGCCCGGACCTTGACGGTGACGCCGTTCTTCAGCGTTTCGGTTTCTTCGAAGTCGTTGGCATCCAGCATGGCCGCAGATCCTGTTGCAGAGGATCCTGTCAGTTTGACGGGACGAACTGCCTGCGTCCAGCCCTCAAGTATCTTCCGTCGAACGAGCTTCAAGGTCTTGAGCCACATTTCGAAACAGACATGTCGAACTAGTATCGAGGAGCCAACCTGTCAAGTGTCAAGAGTTGCCCCCACGCCCAGCGATACGAGACCGGCAGCCTGGTGGAACAGACGGCCGAAGTAGCTTACCGTTTCCAGCCGGTTTTCGCTCGACATCCCGATCCGCTCGAGAATTGGGGCCAGATCGCCGGGAATCGCTCCGCGCTTGTCACCACGCACCTGACGGCCCGCCCCGTCAAAGATCTGCAAGCAGTCTTCACTGGCCGTGTTCCGCCAGCCAGGCATCCAGCGGATCGAGGGATTCCCAGGCATCGGCCGCAGACAGGAGTTGGCACAGTTGGTCGTTGGTCAACTTCCGAATCCGCTGCTGCAGGCCCTTGGTCATCTTGAACACGGCTCCACGCTGGCAAGCAGCGTGGTGGCGAAGCAACGGGTTTCTGGGGGGATTCATCTCTGGTCTTGAACACCGTCCCACGCTGGCGAGCAGCGTGGTGACGTAGGCGAGTTCGCCCCTCGAAGTCGCTTTCGGACTCCACGCTGCGAATCAGCGAGGTCCCCGGCTTGCCGCCGGTTCCCGCCGAAACCGGGAAGTCATTTCGGCCTCCGTTGCTACGTGACCGGCGGCCCGTTGAAACAGCCGTCGCCATCGCTCGGCCAGTGCCTGTTCGTCCGCAATCAGCATCTGCACTTCACACTCTTCCGGTTCTGCAGGTCAACGGCATGGGGCCAACTCTTGACAGTTGACACCCTGTCGGCGAGTTGCTGCAGGCGATGGGCGAGATCGCGATCTTCCTTGGCCGCTTCCTCCAGGCGGTGGACCACGCGATGGACCCCGCTGCCGTCGCGGTAACCGTACTCCTTGGCAAGTTCCGTCATCCGCTGGCCGCCCACGCGGACCCGCAGCCAAATGGCCACGCGACGGTCGGGTTCCTGCGCAACCAGCGAGGCGACCAGACGCGCCCCCTCGTCCCCGTCCGCACGCCGACGCCAGCGGATTTCTTCGTGACCTTCGGCTTGGTCCAGGAGTTCGCGGGCCCGATTCCAAAGCGACTCGCCCCCCAGGACCAGCCCGTGGCGAAGATCGTCCCACGGGGAAGGGATCACCTGGCCAAACGCCCGATCGATTTGCCGTCGGTATTCCTTGATCAATTGCCGGGCGTAGCCGTCCGCTTCCACCAGATGCGCCTTTCGGTCTTCCCATGCCGAAAGTCGAGCCAAACCGGCCCTTTCTGTCAAGAAACGGTTCCTGACACCGGGCTGGCGAGTTCCGGATCGACGTCCAGCGGGTCGCGCCAAGCTCATGGAATCCGCAAGAACGGAGCGATGCGTTCGAATGTTTTTGGCCCGATACCTTCGACGTTCCGCAAGCCTTGAACATCCTTGAATGGTCGTGCTTCGATGATTCGGTTAGCGGTCACTTCTCCAACTCCGGGCAGTCGCATGAGTTGGTCACGAGGGGCCGTGTTTGGATTGATCCTGGTTCCCGGCGGGAGCTTTGAGGATGCGGTTGCCAGACTCAACTCGGCGTTTTCCTGTCGCTCCACCTGCCGCTCGTCGGGAAGCCGATCCCAATTGGTTTTTGCCCATGCCCCAACACCGCGTTTTGCCGCTTGAAGTTCTACGTCTTGGAGAAACGCGCGATAGTCGCCGGCCACCATTTTGTTTGGCGTCTCTCGATAGACCCCGAACGCACGCGCCAGACCTAACCGAATCAGTCGTTCGGAGAGATCATCTCCATCGGCGGTGGTCACAAACCCGTAGATCCGTTTGTGTTTTCCGTCGCCTCTGGCATCGGCAAATGCGGTATGCACCGTAAATGGTTTGGCGAGCACCGCGTTAACCTCCTCCGCGGCGGCCTTGCCGAGTTCCTTGGCGGCATCAATGGAGCCTTGGGGCGACCCTCCAACCTCTGAAATTCCGAAATATCGCCGCTGAGCCCGGAGGCGTCGGGCATCGGTTTCATCGCTGACGTGCCATTCGATGCAGTCGGCGCCGTAGAGTCGGATGGTATGGCTGGTCCCGTCCGCCGTCTGGATTAGGAAACTATCCCCATCTGCCCACTCGGTCGGAATCAGCTTGCACAGCGTAAAGGTTGCCAGCTCTTCTGCCGCCGCCGCGCCAACAATCGTCGAACTGGCCACAATGATCGGCAGGAAGCGAGCTAATGCGTTGAGCGTCATAACCGCAGTATAACCGGTTTGAGTTCTACGCCGCAACGAGACCCCGTCCCGACGAATCCCACCGGCCAGCGCGGTGGGGGCATGGGGCCAACTCTTGACACTTGACACCCTTGTCGGCGAGTTGCTGCCGGCGATGGGCGAGATCACGATCTTCCTTGGCCACTTTCTCCAGGCGGTGGACGACGCGATGGATCCCGCTGCCGTCGCGGTAACCGTTTCTGCGTTGGATAACCAATGCGTTTTTCCTGTCCCGCCACATGGGGAAGGCCCGACAGCGGCATTCTGGACTTCAACGCGAAGGGCGCGAGCCTCGCAACCGACGCGGGGGTTCTATCAGCCGACAAGAATGGCTTTCCGGCTGGGATTGCCCTTGAACATGTAAGAAAAACTGCCTACTATTTCTTACATGACTACCGCCGCCAGACGACCACAAAGCATCGATTCCAAGATACTTGCAGCCATTCACCGACGCGGGCATGGCTGCGTGTTTGTGCCGGCGGACTTCCTGGACGTAGGCAGCCGCGAGGCGGTTGATGTCGTCCTGCACCGACTGGCTCGAAAGGGAACTATTCGCCGCTTGGCCCGCGGCTTGTACGACTTTCCGGAAAAACACCCGGTGCTTGGGCCGCTACAGCCATCGGCCGAAGAGGTGGCACAAGCGTTGGCTGGCCGCGACCGCACACGCCTTCAGCCGGCGGGGGCATACGCAGCCAACGCACTGGGGCTCTCCGAGCAAGTGCCCGCGAAGGTAGTGTTCCTGACCGACGGCCCAACCCGGACGGTCAAGATTGGCTCGACCACGATCCAACTCCGCCGGACGACCGCCCGGAACATGGCGGCGGCGGGGCGGCTGAGTGGCCTTCTGATCCAGGCGTTTCGCGAACTGGGCAAGGAGCACGTGACGTTGGAGCGACGCAAGCACTTGAAGAGAATGCTCCCACTCGACCAACGGCGGGAACTGCTCAAGGACCTCAGGCTCGCCCCAGCCTGGATGCACCCGATCTTCCGCGAACTCGCCGAGGACGATGCATGAAACTGCAATTCCTCAACTTGAGTGACGACGAACGCCGCCTGTACTTCCAACAGGCCGCGCTTCAGCGAAACGTATCTCCGGTGGTCATGGAGAAGGATTTCTGGGTGTGCTGGTTGCTCGGCGTTCTGTTTGAATCAGAGTTCGCAGGCTGCCTGGTGTTTAAGGGCGGCACCTCGCTCTCGAAGGTGTTCGGCGTGATCGAGCGGTTCTCGGAAGACATCGACCTGTCGCTGTCGCCTGCCTTTCTCCAACTACCGGACGCGGGCACGAGCCGCAATCAGGCGAACAAGTGGATGTCAAGGGCCGAGGCTGCCTGCGGGGTTGCTGTACGGACCCAGATCAAGCCAGCGCTGGAAGCGGCGGTGCGTGAGGCGCTGGGCAAGAAGGAGCGAGAGTGGTTCGAGTTCCTGACGGACCCCAACACGAACTCGCCGGTACTTCTGTTTCACTACCCTTCGTTGCAGCCAGCGGGGTTCGACTACCTGAAACGATCGGTGAAGCTGGAATTCGGTTCGCTCACCGACCAGCAACCCGTCGGCCGGCATCCAGTGCGACCGTGGACGGCCGATGTCCTCCCCGCGGCATTTCCGGATTGGCGATGCGAAGTCGTGGCCCTGGAATTGGAACGTAGCTTCTGGGAGAAGGCGACGATCCTCCACGCGGAGTACTACCGGCCGGCCGAGAAAGCGACACCCGACAGGTTCTCCAGGCACTATGCCGATACGGCGGCGCTGGCAAGCAGATGTGACTTGGCTGTTGTCGGCATGCTTCGCATCACAGCACGGGGGAAAAGTGGACATTCTACTTTTCGGGTCGCTCGCCGCACCCAGCAAAAAGCAGAATGTCCCCTTTGCGAGGTGAATGTCCCCTTTGCGAGGTCCCTTTGCGAGGTCCCCTTTGCGAGGTCGCGGGAACGGCTGGCCGCCCGGTCCGCGACGGCGCACCGTTCCGTTATAGCTCCAATTCATCGAGCGAATGCAGGCTCGGGCACTGAAGAATGGCCTGCTCTAATCGGTCCGGGTCCAGCGTCTCGTTGATCCGCTGCCGGAGATCGTCCGCCAAAGGCCCGAATTGGGCTTCCAGGACTCGGCAGAGCAAGCGGCGGGAAGCCACAAGCTGGCCGCGCTCGATTCCTCGCTCGATTCCTCGTTGCTCTGCCCACTCCTCCAAAGTTTGTCCCAATGTCGTGCTCATGTTCTGTACCTCCTCCTGACTGGTCGGGTCAGGTTGAAATTCCAAGGCCACCTCGACCAAGCTTGGCCGCTCCCGGCGCGGTCGGCGCCGCAGGGCCCACGAGATCAGCATCCACATCAAGTCGCGCCAACGCATCCGCTCGCGCGTCACCAAGCCCGCCAGACGCTCACCGGCCGCGGCAAAGACTCGGTGAAAATTCGTCGCCTCGTCGTTCGTAGCACGCACCACCGCTAAGGCATTCAGCCACGGACTGGACGCGGCCAACAAGTCCTCGGCGGTGTGCTCCGCCAAATCCCAGAACCGAATTGGCCATTGGGGAGCCAGCTGCCGCAATTCCTCCGGTCCGCGAATAAGTTCCGCCAGTGTCCGATTGCTGAGCCAACGCGTCAGACCGGTGTGAAATACCGCCGGGACGACGGGCGTCAACTCCAACGGGCCGGGCTTGGACTTGCTCGCTTCCCAAGACTTCCACTCGCTTTCCCAAAACATGCTTCCGTTCACCAGCATCCGCAGCGGCATCAAGCGATCCGCTTGGCTCTGATGCTCCAACAGCAAACACAGCAACAGGCGCCGGTCGGGTTCGCTGCGATACGGAACCAGAAACGGCAAGTCCCGCTCGAAATGCCGCCAATCCTCGAAGATGTGCTCCCGTTTCCACAGCTGGACCCGGTCGAAATCCAGCCGCGCCGCCAATTCGCCGTCGAGGTCTTCGATCAGTTCTCGCAGATTCGCCGGAACCTGCAACTCGCGACGGAACAGGCGATCGGGAAACTGGTGCAGTTCTTCGGGGTCGAAATTGAACGTCATGGTGCGAACCTCAACGCGGAATGCGGCGTTCTGTCCCTTCGATCTGCGAGCCAATTCGGCATCCTCGCGATCGAGCCGCCTTCTGCCTTTCCTATCGTACCCAAAACCACAGGGGCGGGCAATTGAGCGCCCCCGGGCCAGCGGCGCGCACCGACTCGATGGGCCGGCAGTCAGTCCCCCCCCAGGAGGCTTTCGCGGCTCGGATTCCGCGCGTGCAATGTCGGGAGGAGTTCGCGGAGGGGATCGAGCTGAGGTGCGGGCGGGCATGGGGTCAACTCTTGACACTTGCCCCCCCTGTCGGCGAGTTGCTGCAGGCGATGGGCGAGATTGCGATCTTCCTTGGCTGCTTGCTCCAGGCGGTGGACGACGCGATGGACCCCGCTGCCGTCGCGGTAACCGTACTCATTGGCAAGTTCCGTCATCCGCTGGCCGCCCACACGGACCCGCAGCCAAACGGCCACGCGACGGTCGGCCTCCTGCGCCACCAGCGAGGCGATCAGACGCGACACCTCGTCCCCGTCCGCACGCCAACGCCAGCGGATCTCTTCGTGGCCTTCGGCTTGGTCCAGGAGTTCGCGGGCCCGATTCCAAAGCGATTCGCCCCCCAGGACCAGCCCGTGGCGAAGATCGTCCCACGGGGAAGGGATCACCTGCGCAAACGTCTGATCGATTTGCCGCCGGTATTCCTGCTGCGAGGCACGCCGCGTGCGGCCGAAATAGCGGAGCCAGTTGAGGCACAGCATCGAAGACGTCCTGCGGAGACTCCGGGACGGCGACTCTCGCCTCAAATTCGTGGAGTTGATTGAGCGTAGTCGGCGTTCCCTGGTTGGTTGCGATCAAGCGTTAACATCCATAGCGCCGCCGCAATACTGTTCGGCCCAATCCGGCAAGGATTTCCGTGTCCACCTTGCCCCAAGGCGGCGAATCAAACAGATCCGCAAGCGGCCGCGACTGACAAGCTTGGCCTGCCGCGTCAGGGTCCCGCTTCTCCAGCTTGTCTCAGGATAGTCTGGCGCAAACCGGGGGAGACGAAGAAGTTCAGTTCAAGCTGCAGACGGTCCAGCAACGGCGCTACGGCGAGACACAATCCCTGTTGTCTTGCTCGTAGGACCCCAACCGTTCCAGTCCGTCGACTTCTTGCTGCCAATAGCTGTCATCAATCCGGATCAGCGGCAGATGCCGTTCCAGCAATGCACTCTCGAAGTCGCTGCGGCTGATCCCCACCCAGCGCGTGGCCTGCGGCATCGTCAGCTTGCCAGCGTCGTAGAGCCGGCATGCGATCTCCAGTTTCGCGTCTGCCTCCGACAGGCCGGCTTCCGACAGGACTTGATCTGGGAGCGTCACAGGCATTGGGTGTTCCTTTCATCGGTTACGCTGATTTCATTCTAACCGAAGAAGTTCGAAGTGAACACCGGCAACGCCAAGCCGCGCTAATCGGCAGAAGGTATCGGCAGAAGGGGCAATCCATCCACGCGTTCCTCGTCGTCCTCCGTCAGCGGGCCACAGACCTTGGCCAACTGCGACAACACGACGCTGGTCCTGCCACGGGCTTCCGCAAAGCGTTCTACGGACGTAATGTACGGCATCTTTCGTGCCTCCTCAAACTCGACGATTTCTCGCGTAAGTTGTTTTTCCAGGTCGCCCCGCAGATGCATCATCCAGTCCAACAGTCCGAAGATGTCGCGGATCTGATCTTCATTATAGGCTAGCTCGTACAGTCCGAGTACCTGGTTTCGCTTGGCCCGATACCGGCTTAACGCGTTGCCTGCCGTGCGGAGGGCCTCGATCTGCGCACGGGCCACCAGAACCGGCAGCGAGTAATCGTCGCGCCAGTCGGTGTCGAGGTGGTCGATCAGGGCACGTTGACAACGAACCTGCCGCGACTTGAGCGGTCTGCGGCCTCAACGATGTGCCGCCCCGCTCCTCGGTCGCCGTTGGGCTCCGCCGGACGCGGGGACGGCATCTTCGTCGCGTGCCAAATCGCTGACGCTCTTTCCCATGGCGGCCAGGATCCGAACCAGAGTCTGGTAGGTGGGCGCCAACTGGCCGTTTTCCAGACGCGAGATCGTCACCCGAGCCACCCCGGCGGATCGGGCGACGGCCTCCTGGGTCAGGCCCATTTCCCGTCTCAGTTGCCGCAATCGCCCGGCGACTCGCCGCGCGGATCGGGCCGCTTGATTGGCCAAGTGCTGTCGGTAGGCGGGGTCCGCGACACAACGAATGCGGTCCCAGGGGATCTCCGCAATGCCGTCCGCGACCGGGATTTCCAGCACGTCTTGAGTCTCCCCAATACGGAGGCGATCCCATCGTGCCGCGGCGGACGACTCCAACAACGCCTCGCCCGGTATCTCGAACCGATCGCCGTTGCGAAACGAAACCGTCAAGAGACCGCCATGAGGATCATCGCGGCATGCCGCCAGTTGCATGGCAGAACGAGTCCATGGCTTCATCTTCGACTCCCGTCAAGGGTTCAGTGCGTGCCATTGTGCAAGCAACAGGGGCACATTTGCCGCCAGCAGTCTACGAGCCGCTCGTGGCAACCGATCGCCAACGATCACGCTCAGATCTGGAATGCTAACTACGCTGGAGTAGTCGTGGCCGGCCCGGTAGACGTGGCAGTGTGGAAGGTGATGCGGATTACCGTCGTTCCCGTCGATGTAGACTTGTGAGTATCCAAGGACGCACACCCAGCAGAGCAAATAGTCGTAGATTCGTCGGCTGACCACCAGTCACACCGTTGTTTTTCACCGCAATCGGGTCACACGGACTGCCCCGAACGCCGGCAAATGGTCTTTGTCCGCCAGCATTGCGCCGCACGATCACTGCTGGCGGGCTGCCGGAAACGAGGCGGCCCGCCTTCATGTGTCCGTCATTTCTCGGTCACTTCGATGGTGATTTTCGGGATGCGGCCGGTGAATTTCGATTTACGCTCGGAGCCGATGGCTTCGACGACCGGCGTGGCGAGGTCGATGCCGACATCGGCGGTCTCATCCGCCGAGAAGATCATCGGCTGGGTGCGCTCGATGCGGCCTGCGCCGACCTGCTTGTCGTTGATGAAGAGCGTGCCGGTGCCGCCTTGGCCCAAACCGCCGCCGTCATAGGCAAACTCGAAGCGGAGGGTGGATTTGCCGGCCGGGAGTTTTTCCGCGGCAACGATGGGGAATTGTCCCAGACCCAGGAAATTGTAATGGTAGCCGGGCACGCCGTCCTTGACATACAGCGACCAGCCGCCGAAGCGTCCGCCCTGAGCGATGATGGTGCCGTTGGCAACCTGGCCTTCGCTGACTTCGATCTCGGCGGTGATCGTCTTGGACTTGTTCTTGATATTCAGAAAGACGTTCTCCGACATCCCGGTCATCCCTTCGGCCAACGCGATCGAGGCGCGTCCGCCCATCAGATCGGGGCGACCGACCAGTTCCGCGTTCACCCGCTCGAGGACGCGGTCATCGATCGGCAGGACGTTGTTTCTCTTGGCCTCCGCCAGGAAGAGGGTCTGGAGTTGCTGGAGTTTTTCCAGGTGTTGCGCGGCAACGTTGTTGACGAGGCTGAAGTCCCGGGTGGTGTCGTAGAGTTCCCAGGCCGAGTTGTCGTCGAGCGGACGGCGCGGCTTTGACTCCCAGGGCGCCCTGTGGATCGTTCGCGCAAACCAGCCCTCGTGATAGATGGCGCGGTTGCCGAACATTTCGAAATACTGGGTGACGTGCAGTTCCTTCGCTTGGGCGTCCTCGAAGCTGTAGGCCATGCTCACGCCATCCATGGGACGTTGCGGCACACCATTGACCACCTTCGGCTCGGGCAGGCCGGCCGCTTCCAGGATGGTCGGGGCCACGTCGATCACATGGTGGAACTGCGTGCGCAGTTCGCCCTTGGAGCGGATGCCCTGGGGCCAGCGGACGGCCATGCCGACCTTGGTGCCGCCGTGGTCGGAGGCAACCTGCTTGGTCCAGGTATAGGGCGTATCGAACATGACCGCCCAACCGGCGGCCATGTGCGGGTAGGTCTCGGGACCGCCCCACTTGTCGATGAACTTCAGCATGTCGGGCACCGTCTCCTGCACGGCATTGAAGTAGGTCATTTCGCTGAACATGCCGTTACGGCCGCCCTCGGCGCTGGTACCATTGTCGCCGTAGACGAGGATGACGAGCGTGTTGTCGAGTTGCCCGGTCTGTTCGATGGCGTCGATGACGCGGCCGATTTCGTGGTCGGTCATCTGGACAAACGCCGCGAAAACCTCGGCTTGCCGAGCGAACAGGCGTTGCTCGTCGCCGCCGAGCGAATCCCAGTCGGGAATGGCCTCGGGTTTCGGCGCGAGCTTCGTTCCCTTCGGCACCACGCCAAGTTCAATCTGACGGGCGAGGATCTGATCGCGCATGAGGTCCCATCCCCGGTCGAACTTTCCTTTCCACTTGGCGATCCAGCCGGCGGGGACGTGGTGTGGAGCATGAGTAGCGCCGGGGGCGTAGTAGATGAAGAAGGGCTTGTCCGGAGTGAGCGCCTTCTGGTAGCGGAGCCAGGCGACCGATTGGTCGGTCATGTCGGTCAGGAAATGGTAATCCGGATCTTCGGGAAGTTCGACCTGGTGAGTGCCGTCGTAGATGAACGGCGCCCATTGGTTGGTCTCGCCGCCGAGGAACCCGTAGAACTTGTCGAAGCCCTGGCGGGTCGGCCAGCGGTCGAACGGACCGGCCACACTGGCTTCCCAGGCGGCGGTCTCGTGCCACTTGCCGAACGCGGCCGTGGCATAGCCGTTCAGACGGAGCATCTCGGCTACGGGAGCGACGCTGCTGGGAATCTGCCCGGTGTTTCCGGGGAACATCGTCCCCGTCTCGATAATCGCGCCCATGTTGTTGACGTGGTGATTGCGCCCGCTCTTGAGCGCGGCCCGCGTCGGCGAACAGACGGCCGTCGTGTGGAAATTGTTGTATCGCAACCCTTCGGCGGCGACCCGATCGAAGTTCGGCGTGGGGACCGGCCCACCGAACGCGCTGGTCCCCGCGAAGCCGAGGTCGTCGACCAGCACGAGCAGCACGTTGGGGGCTCCCTCGGGCGCCCTGACCTCGAATCGCGGCGGCGGGGTGGCCTTGCGGACGTCGGCTTCGGTGCAAACGGGCGGCTTCGGTTCCAAGATCGGCAGCGTCGTCCGGTCCGGTGCGGACTGCGCCGCGGCCGTCGTCGTACACGCCACGCCCAGCAGGGTGGAGAAGCCAATGGTTCGCAGTGAGTTCGAGTAATTTGTGTTCATGGCCGATTCTGCTTGTTGTTGGTTTTCTGCACGGCTCCGGAGAGCCATGCTCCTGGAGCCCGTATGCGTACCATTCTCCTCGAAGACGTTACGGCTCGCAAGCCGGCCGAAGAACGGCTCCCTTCCGAGGCGGCGTTGCGCCGCGCCCACCATGCGTTGCCGTAGGTTTACCCCCGGATCCGAATCTCGATCAAAGTCAGATCGTCTGCCAGGCGAATGCAATTGGAGTACTTCAGGAGATCTTCTTCCAAGGTCTCCATGCGAAGATCGGCGGCGGGATGGCCTTGTTTTTTCAGCAACCCGATCAGGCCTTCGAGCCCCAGCATTTCCCCTGCCGCGTTGCTGATTTCCAAGGCCCCGTCGCTGAACAACAGCAGGCAGTCGCCGGCTTGAAGTTCGACCCGTGCTTGTTCGTATTCGGCGTCTTCCATGATCGCCAGCGGCAAGCCCGCGGTCTCGAAGCACTCGTACGTTCCGTCGGCGCGCATCCGCAACACCTGCGGACCGCCCGCACCAGCGAACCGGAACACACCCTGCTGCAGGTCGATCAGCCCGCAGACGGCGGTCGCAAAGGATTCGTCCGTCTTGACCACCTTGACCAGTTCGTTGTTCAGCTTCGCCGCAAACTCGGCAGGTTCGCGGAGCAGGCTGCGATGGCGATTCCACAGCGAACTGAGGTGCATCGTGTAAAGCGCCGCCGCGATTCCGTGCCCCATCACATCGGCCAGCATCAGGCCGTAACAATCCTCGCCCAGCTTCTCGAGCGCGTAGTAATCGCCGCCCACAATCGCCTGGGGCACGTAATGGGTCGTGAAATGGATGCGCGGATCCTCGGGCAAGTCGTGATGGAGGGCCAGCTGCTGGATCGCCTTGGCCCGCTCCAAGTCGTGAATCATGGCCGAAGCGTCCTGGAACGTCTCGACGCCGCCGATCACGTCGCCCGCGGCGTTGCGCAGCGGGGCGACACTGACCAGCATGGGAATCCGCTCGCCACGCTTGCTTTGGGCGAACACCAGCAACGATCCGCTGCTGCCCGTTCCGGTGATCATGGACCGATGCAAGGGGCAGTACTCCTGCCCGCACAACTGATGGCCGTCCTTGTCGATGTGGCACAGGACGTTGTCGAAGCACTGCCGCCCGATCACGTCTGCCGCGTTCCAGCCCGTGATCCGCTCGGCCGATTTGCTCCAAAAGGTGATTCTACGTTCCAGATCGCAGACATAGAGTCCGTCGCTCAAGGAATCGACGATTGAGTTAATGTCGATCTCGGCCCTGGTTTTCATGCCCAAACTCCCGGCGAACGGTGGGCGTTAGCCCATCGGTGGCAAACTCCCGGCGAACGGTGGGCGTTAGCCCATCGGTGGCAAACTCCCGGCGAACGGTGGGCGTTAGCCCATCGGTGGGACTTCTCTGCATCCCCTTCCGTCCCGTCGGCTGACTTCAGCCGCGGTGGGATCTGAACCGCCTCCAACCAAGGCATGCGGAGACGAACCACCGACGGGCTGACGCCCGCCGTTCGCCGTGTACACCGACGGGCTGACGCCTGCCGTTCGCCTTGGCATGCATGATTGCTGTCCGTCGACGTTGCGCCTGACAACCGGCTACTGCTTGGCCGCCGGTTCTTCCAGCCGCACCATCAGCCACTGCTGGGTTTGGCCGTCGGCAAAGTGGACCAGCGCCGGCGCGGTGTCCTCGGTTAGATTGACAATCCCGGTCTCCATGATCGGCCGCGTCTTGCCGGACACGGTCCAAGCCGCCCGCTGAGACGCCTTGTCGGCCATGCCTTCGATCGTTTGCGTCTGGCCGGTGGCCGTGTTGTTCAGCGTGCCGGCGATGATGCCCTCCTTGCTGATCGCCAGCTGCAAGAACAGGGTCGGATCCGGGCCGGACGCCTGGCCGTCGGGCGTCAGGGCGAATACGCCCAGCGGCATCCATTCGGCCTGGTCCGGGGCGACCTCCGGAGCACTGGCCGCGATCTCCTCGGCCTGCTGCGTGTACTCCTCGGCCGTGGCCACGGCCTGATCCCCGTAGTAGACCGAATCCCCTTCGTAGTACACGTTGTCGCCGTACGAGTAGGCGACGGAGTCGCTCCAGCCGTAGCCGACCCAGCCGGTGATCGCGCCCCACGTGGCCCAACGATAGGGGCGAGTGATCCGCAAGGCGGCCCAGCCGGGATAGTTCGACCAGAAGTCGAGCACGGGATGGTTGTCCCGCACTTGATCGCGGACTTCGTCGCGCCGCTCGACGCGATTGTCGCGGTACTCCTGGCGGTTCTCGATCCGCTCTGGCCGGTTCGCCTGGCGGTCGCCGGCCCGTTCCGTGCGGCTGTCCACACGATCGGTGCGCGTCTCGGCACGGTCCGTGCGGTTCCCCGCGATGTCGCCGCGGTTTTCGACGCGTCCCGCCCGGTTTTCCCCGGCAGGAAGTTGACCGGCTCCCGGACGGCCCGCGGCGCCTCCGCCTTGCAGGAACGCCGCGGCGGCGCCCCCGGCAACTCCGGCTCCGACTGCCGCACCCAGATTCGAGCCGCCGGGCCGCGCGCCGGCGCCCACGCCGCCGATCGCGCCCGTGGACGGTTTAGGCATGTCCAAAAAGTTCTGCAAATCGCGGCTCGAGGGTCGAGCCCCCGTACTGGGGAGGGCACCGGCGGTGGGCAAGCCGCCGGTGCTGGGACGCGTGCCGGTGCTGGGACGGGTACCTGTGCTGGGACGCGCGCCGGGGCTGGGCAAGCCGCCCGTGCTGGGACGCGCGCCTGGACTGGGGCGACTGGCCATGGGCGTCGAGGGCCGGCCGACCGAAGGCGAGGGGCGGCTGACCGAAGGCGAACGGCTCACCGAGGGACTCGGGCGGCTCATGCCACCGCCGCCACGCGAGCCGCCACCACCGCCGCCACGACCTCCACCGCCGCCGCGGGCCAGCAGGTCACTCGTCGCCATCAGGAACACCGTGAGCAAGACAACTAATAACGAAACCTTTTTCATGACTCCACCTCAGTTCTTCATCTACCTTTGTTCGTTTGTTTCTGGTCCTTGGGTTTTCTTCCCCTTAATCTTTCTCTTAATCTTCTCCTGTCTCTTGCTGCATCTCTCCGAGCGCGGGCATCAAGGAGGGGAGACTAGGTGAAAGATTAGGGGCTTTGCCGCCCCACCTTGACTTCCGCGATATTCGGCAACAGTTCGCCGTCCACCGTGCGGTTGACGGACTGCAGGGTACATGTGTTGTCATCCACGAACGTGATAATGTGTACCGCCGTAGACTTCCGCCCGTCGGGCAGGACCCCGGTTTGCTGGATGTACCAGCGTTTGTCCTTCTTCGCCCATGTCCCCTCGCCAAAGCCGCCGTCCGAATCGAAGACCCACGAGCGAATCTGCTTGGCCGCCGGGTCCCAGCCGATGATTTGCATCCCGGCCATGTCGATGCGGTCGCGGATTTGGATGGTGAAGGAACGCGTGATGAAGTTGTTGTTCTTCGTCCAATTGCATTCGGTGACGACCGTGGCGTCGTCGTCCTGATCGATCCAGCGTCCGATCATCCATTCCAGCTCTTTCAGTTGCTCGAAGTGCGACGGCACGACGAGCACTTCTTCCTCGGTCACACGGTCCAGTAACCATTGGTCGTCGCGTTTGACATAGACGGCCGTGTACTCCGTTTCCTCCGGGGCTTGATCCGGTACGATGACCTTGGCCGTTCCCTGTTCGATTCCCACGCTCGGCGAGACGAACTGCACGGAATTGGTTTTCGCCTCCAATTTGGCGCCTTTTGCGTCGGCGAAAATGGCGGCAAACTGCTTTTCGATCTCCGCTCGGCCGACGACCTGCTCGCCGCTCAGCGGATTGGTGTACACGGCTTCCGGCCTGCCGCCGGTCGCTGTGCGCGCCGATTCCCTCAATAACGACTTGACTGTCGCCTCGCGTCTCCCCCTGGACTTGAAGCCCTATCGCCGCTCAGATTCTGGCCTCCCACTATTGCCCCCTCGTGCCGTAAGTCCTACGCTGACAAGCGGCAGTGCCATTCGTGGCTGTCACCTTTTTCTCCCCCAATAAGGAGTTGGGTCGGAATGCGGTTCGTGAGGGTGAAGTCTGTACGCGGCCGGTATATGATAGTCTGACGCGTCATACTCCCCGCTCGATTGCGGCCTTCTATTTCCGAAACCAAGGTTTCTCAATGAGCCCATTAAATTGGTTCAAACGGCTATTCCGCAAGCCACCGATCGCGTATAGCGCAACTCTCGGCGTGCAGAGTCGAGTCTCTTCCTTCCTTTGGCAACATCGAGACGTTCTTGAACCAACTGAGCAAGTCAAATGTGCGATTTGTGCGAAAGAACAGCCGGTTACGAGTACGGGCACTTCTGACGATGGCACCGCGCTCTACTACTTCTGCCAAGAGGACTGTTGGAGGAAGCGGGGCCGCGTCGTAGGATATGGTGTCGGCGCCGATTGCTTGTTGTACGAGGAAGGAATGTGCAAGGCAGGTGATGGTGAAGCCCTTTGTAGTTTGCAACAAGGTCACTATGCAACTGATTGTCACGTTTATCGGCTTCATGCCAGTGAGTAGGACGGATTCAGTGGGGCATACATGCAGAAATGAGTCGTCCACGTAGTACCTGTTAAACTACTAGCGGAGGTATGTCGAATGGCAGGATGGTTATCGCGGTTGTTTTCGGGCGGCGACAAGTCCAGCGGCGATCTAATCCATGGTGAACCGTTGCGTCACTGGCTAAAGCTATTGCGCGACCCAAACGAATGCACAGGGGCGCTGATTGCTCTCGCCTGGGAGGGGCCAAGGAATCGGCAAACCGTTGCGGCCATTGGGAAACTACTGGAGGATCGGCGAAAGCACCCAAGTGACCGCGCGGCGGCGGCAGATGCCTTAGCAGAGTTCGGCCCTGCGGCCCGTGACGCAGTGCCAGCACTGATCGCTGTGTTCAATGAAGGCGAGGCGGGGGTCCGGGCTCGAGATGCTAATGCGTGCATTCGAGTGGCTGCAGCACGAGCGCTGGGCCGGATTGGTCGAGGCATCGAAGGGGGCGTGCCTGCGCTCTTCCGGGCTTTTGATGCCGAGGAGCATTGGGACGCGCGCGCGAGCATTGCGTGCAGTTTGGCCCGGCTGGGCAAGGATGAACTGAGCAACCTCATTGAGATCGTTAGAATCGGACCTGATGCCTTGCAGGCGATTTTCGAACAGTTGGCGGCGGATATGGATGCCGTGTGTTGGTCCGGTAAATCAGCATGTAACTGGCGGGTCCGGCGAGAGGCAGCTTTAGCACTCGGAACACTAGGGCCCGCTGCACACGATGCCGTCCCCGCATTAATTGTCATGCTTCGCGATCCCCACCGCGAGAAGCCCGGCGGCGCCAGTGGCGAATCACGATTCCCGTCGGAGGCGTGCTGGGCACTCGGGCAGATCGGAAAAGCCGCAATTGCCGCTGTACCTGAGCTTATCGAGTCCCTTGACGATTGGGACTCTTTTGTTCAGAAGGAAGCAACTGAAGCTCTCACCCGTGTTGGTTCGGATGCGCTTGCCGTCCTGGTGCAGCGTCTACAGCAAGAGACACAGGCAGGGCATTATTACGGTCTTAAACAGCGACTTGATGAAATCATCGAAGCTATCAAGTCGGCGAGGATCCTAGTGGCCAATCAGGCACCGCTGGTCGGCCTTCGCAACGCTCGCAGGACGTAGGCATCCAGTTCATCGACTGCTCGACCCCAGCGGCCGCTCTATCGCTGGTTGCTATGTCCTATTTCCGAAAATACCGGTCCGAGAATGCAATTAGAGTTCCGGACCTACGGTCATCCAGGCCGCGGCTACCATTCGCTCAGGCCCGTCTTCAAACCGCTGGGGCGTTGGTCCAGGGCGCCTTTGACGCCCAACTGCCGCGGGTCGCGGGCGATTTTGTCGGTAAAGATGCGGACGTCTTCCACGATCGGGCGCGCCCGCTTCGTGATTTCTTCGGCGTTGCCGACGACGCGTTGCAGCTGTTGGTAGATCTCGTCGTCATGGACCAGCTTGCCCAGCGTGCCTTCGCCGGCGTTCAACGCCTCGCTAAAGGCGACGAATTGTTCCAGCAGATCGTTCAAGTTCTGCGTGGTCTCCTCGACGTTGGCCACCAGCTTCGGCCCGCTCTCGCCCAAAGGTTTGGTGAACTTTTCCAGGTGGTCCAGATTCGTCTCTGCTTTGGCGCTCACCCGTTGGAAGCTGTCCATCGTGGTCCGCGCGGCCTTGATGGTTTCCCGCGTCTCGTCGACAAAGGCCGGAATGGAACTTAGCGTTGCCCGCAGGTGCTCGGCCAATTGTTCGTCGCCCAGGACCTTTTGGATGGCCGTCATGGTGCCGTCGAAATGATCGAGCGCCGTCTCTGTCTTTTGCATGATCCGCTTGATCCGGTCGTCGCTGCCGTCGACCGTTTGATTCACCGAGCCTGCCAGCTTGGCAACTTCCTTGCTGGCGCCCTCCAAGGAACGGAAGGCGGACGAGACGCTGCCTTCCAGATTCACGAGGGCCCGGAGCGGGTTGCTGACCACGGCGCCGTCCGACATGAACTCGCCATCGCCCAACAGCTCGCTGGCCGTCTGCTCTTCGCCCGCGTCCAACGCTCCGTTCTTGTCGACGTCAAAGCGCGCCAGCATCGTACTTTGGTCGCTGGGCACAAACTCGACGATGGCATCGCCCAGCAGAGATCCGGTGCCGATGCGGCAGGTCTCCTGACGGCGCAATTTGAACTGGTCAAAGACCCGGATTCCAACCAGCACGCCGCCTTCTTCCAGCAATTTGACGTTCGAGACGCGGCCGATCAGCACGCCGCTCTTTCGAACCGGCGTGTCCACCGTGATGCCGGGAGCTTCGGGGAATTTAACGTGGATTTCGTAACGCCGCTGCCAGACGTTGGGCCACGCGCCGAACAGCATCACCAAGATCACAGTGATGATGGCCGAGGCCACGACGACCACGCCCACGCGAAATTGGAGTACTCGTTCGTCCATGAGATTTGCGCCACTTCGTCCAACTAGCCACAATCAAATCCGAATCTCGAAATCCGAAACAAGCTCAAAACTCAAAATCGAAATGTCCGAAACAAAGCCGGCCACCGCTGCTGGCAGTGTTCACGAAAACGACTTTCCCATTCTCGGTTTCGCCCCTCACCCCAGCCCTCTCCCCGGAGTACCGGGGCGAGGGAGCTATTTCGTGAGCGTTCCTACGAGTTTTGGATTTTGGTCCTTTGTGCTTTGGATTTGTTTCGTATTTCGTACTTCGAATTTCGTATTCCCAAAATGCACTTGTCTTGCGGACTGAGGCTCCATCCCCGTCACCCCGCGGCCAGCGCCGCGGCCCTCCGCATTTCCATCAGCCGCTCGCCCGCCTCGCCGCGCACGAATTGCCGCACCCGGGAATCCTCGCAGCGGTCGAGCGAACTGGGCGGTCCGTCAAACAGGACCTGCGGTTCGTCGCCCTCCAGCCGCGCCACGGGATGCAGCATCACCACGCGGTCCGCGACTTTGCGGGCCGTCAGCATATCGTGCGTCACAATCACGCTCGTCACCGGATGATTGCGCCGCGTGCGGATCATCAACTCGTTGATCACGTCGCTCATGATCGGGTCCAATCCGGTCGTGGGCTCGTCGTACAGGATCAGTTCGGGATTCATGATCAGGGCCCGCGCCAAGCCCACCCGCTTGCGCATCCCGCCCGACAATTGGGCCGGCTTTTTGGCGACGATCGAGTCCGGCAAACCGACCTCGGCCAACCGCATGAATACCATTTCCTGCACTTCCGCGTCCCGATACGTCCGGTGCTGGCGCAACGGAAAGGCGACGTTTTGGCCGATCGTCATGCTGTCGAACAAGGCGGCGTTTTGGAACACGAAACCAAACCGGATGCGTTGTTGCGTCAGTTGCCGCTCGTTCAGACTGGCCAGGCAATGTCCGTCGAAGAACACCTCGCCGCGCGTCGGACGAATGAGGCTGGCCAAGGTCTTCAGCAAGACGGTCTTGCCGCAGCCGCTCTCGCCGATCACCGCCAGCGTCTGGCCGCGGGGGATGGTGAGTTGGATGTCGCGCAACACCTCTTGACGGCCAAAACGCACGTCGATGTTCCGCACTTCGACCAGCGGCTCGTGGGAATCGGCAGGAGGAGGTTGTGCATTCATAACGTCCCTCAATCAGGGCTCAGACGTACAGAATTCAATTCTCGCGGTCAATCGGCCAACCAGATGGAAAGAACTCTCTCCGCGAAAATTGAATTCTGTACGTCTGAGCCCGGCGTGCGGCCACACTCGGCTTTTCAGCCGGCGAACATGCTGCCGCCTTCCGGCCAAATCATGTAATAAAAGCTGTCCAGCGAGATACCCAATAACAGGTCCAGCAACAAGATCAGCACGAACGACTGGACGAAGGCCGACGTGGCCGCTTTGCCGACGCCTTCGGCTCCGGCATCACAGTGAAACCCCTGATAGCAGCTGACCAACGAGATCGCCACACCAAAGAACACACTCTTCGCCAGACCGCTGAACAAATCAAAGCTGTTCACGAATTGCTGCGTGTTGTACATGTAGTGATGCTTGTCGATTCCCAAGATGATCACGCTGTAGAAGTAGCCTCCCACCACGCCCATGAACACGGCCATGACCGTCAGCATGGGAATCAGCACCACGAACGCCAGGAATCGCGGCACGACCAGATATTGGATCGGGTTGGCTCCCATGCTGGACAAGGCGTCGATCTGTTCCGTCACGCGCATCGTACCCAGCTCCGCCGCCATCGCACTGCCGACGCGGCCGGCCAGCATGGTCGCGGCCAGCACGGGACCGAGTTCTCGAGCCAGGGACATGTTGATGACGGCGCCCAGGCGGGTCTCCATCTGCAATTGCTGGAACTGGAAGAACGTTTGGACCGCTAGCACCATGCCGATGAACATCCCCGTCAGTGCGACCACCGGCAGACTGAGAACGCCGACCTGATACAGCACCGGAATCAGAGTGTCCCGCTTCGGCAGACGCGCGGCCAGCCAAGCCAGCGTCCTCCAGGCGAAGAGGGCCAAGTCGCCGACGGCTAGCACGCTGTCGATCGCAACACCGCCCCAGTCGGAGACCCATTCCCGCAACGGCGCCGTCAGACGCCGGGAAGAGGTTTCGGGGCCGGATTGGAAACTGGCGTCCAGGGACATGGCTCGTCACCGCCGTCGAGGTACGAAATGGATGCGTCAGTTTGATCGGCAGAATGACTTTGACGCTTGAGACGAGTTTGCGGATGGCGCAAAGAATGACGGGAATCGACTGCGCGGAAAGCCAGCCTTGCTAGCATACTGCCGCTCGTCGTATCGGCTTCAGCCGGTTTCGACCGTATGCGTGCGATCCTGCAAGCCCTGCCGTTAGGCGGCCGGCAGGGAATAATCTACCCAGCGGACGTGAGAAACTGTCGGATAGCACGGATGGCAAAGCCGGGACACGGATGAAAGGCAGGCTTCTTCCCTTATCCGTGTCCCGGCTTTGCCATCCGTGCTACGTTTGCGTCGATGTGAGCCAGCGCTGCCGGCCCAAGGGAGGACGCATCGATACGAGGCAGAGCCTCGGGTCAGTGGGCTACGGGGCAGAGCCCCGTAACCAGGGAGCACCTTCGGCGGGCATTTTCCGCGCTCATTTCCCGACGGCGGCGGCAACCTCGTCTGCGTCGGATTCGCTGGCCTCGGCGGGCGGCTCGACCACTTCGACCGTTTCGCCGCGGAAGTCGATCCGGCGGACCTTGCCCTCGTCGTCCCGGATCGCGTCCACCAGGATCTTGTTGTTCCCCTGGAACGTGCCCTTCAGCAGTTCCTCGGCCAGCGGATCTTCGACCCGGTTTTCGATCGCGCGGCGCAGCGGCCGGGCGCCGAAATCCAGGTCCTTGCAGGCGACCTTGATTAGGAATTCTTTGGCGGCGTCGGTCAGCTCCAACTGGAATCCCCGCTCGGCCAAACGCTTCCGCACTTGGACCACTTCCATCTCGATGACCAGCTTGAGGTCGTCGTGCTGCAAGTGGCGGAACACGATCACGTCGTCCAGACGATTGAGGAATTCCGGGCGGAAGACCTTTTCGATCTCGTCGGTGACGCGGGTCTTCATGTTTTCGTACGAGGCGTCCCGGTCCGGCTGTTGGAAACCGAAGCCCGATTCGTTCTTGATCGCGCCGGCGCCCGCGTTCGTGGTCATGATCAGCACCACGTTGCGGAAATCCACCTTGCGTCCAAAGGCGTCGGTCAGACGGCCTTCTTCCATGACTTGCAACAGGGTATTGAAGATCTCCGGATGGGCCTTTTCGATTTCGTCCAACAGCACGACCGAGTAGGGCCGGCGGCGGATGCGTTCGGTCAGCTGCCCGCCCTCTTCGTAGCCCACATAGCCCGGCGGGGCGCCGATCAAGCGGCTGACGTTGTGCTTCTCGGCGTATTCGCTCATGTCGATGTGAACCAGCGCGTCCGCATCGCCGAACAGATACTCGGCCAACGCCTTGGCCAGCAGGGTCTTGCCCACGCCGGTGGGGCCGGCAAACACAAAGCACCCCGTCGGGCGGCGCGGGTCCTTCAGCCCGCTGCGGCTGCGGCGGACCGACTTGGCCACCGCCGTCACCGCATTTTCCTGGCTGACGACGCGCTTGTGCAATTCTTCCTCCATTTTCATCAGCCGCAGGCTTTCTTCGGTCGACAACCGCGTCAGCGGCACGCCCGTCATCCGCGATACCACCTCGGCGATGACTTCCGCGTCGACCACGCCGTCGGTCTGCTTGGACCGTTCGCGCCAGTCGCGGGTGATCTGTTCCTTTTTCTTCTTAAGCTTGTCGGCCTGGTCGCGGAGCGCGGCTGCCTTTTCGAAATCCTGGCTCGCCACAGCTTCTTCCTTCTCGCGGTTCAGCCGCTCGACGTCCTCGTCGATCTCTTTCAAGTCGGGTGGGCGGGTCATGGACCGCAGCCGCACGCGAGCCCCTGCTTCGTCCATCACGTCGATGGCCTTGTCCGGCAGGCAGCGCGAGGTAACGTAGCGTTCCGAAAACTCGACGGCCGCAGCCAGCGCGTCGTCGGTGAATTGGACCCGATGGTGCTCCTCGTACCGGGGCCGCAGGCCCTTGAGGATTTCCACCGTCTCGTCGGCGCTGGTCGGGTCGACGATGATCTCCTGGAAGCGGCGGGCCAGGGCGTTGTCTTTCTCGATGTACTTGCGGTACTCGTCCAGCGTCGTGGCTCCGATGCACTGGATCTCGCCCCGCGACAGGGCCGGCTTCAGCACGTTGGCCGCGTCGATGGCGCCCTCGGCGCCGCCGGCTCCCACCAGCGTGTGCAATTCGTCGATGAACAGGATCGTATTCTTCGCGCGCCGGACCTCGTTCATCACGGCCTTGATCCGTTCCTCGAATTGGCCGCGGTACTTGGTTCCCGCCACCATCATCGCCAGATCCAGGACGACGATCCGCTTGTCCGCCAGCAGATCGGGCACATTGCCGTTGATCACGCGTTGCGCGAAGCCCTCGACGATCGCCGTCTTGCCCACGCCGGCCTCGCCCAACAGGACCGGATTGTTCTTCGTGCGGCGGCACAGGATTTGAATGGCGCGTTCGATTTCCCGTTCTCGCCCGATCACCGGATCCAGTTTGCCTTGGCGGGCCAACTGCGTGAGATCGCGTCCAAAGCTATCCAGTGCCGGCGTTTTCGATTTGGCCTTGGAACGAGCTTCGCTCCGCGATTCGGCCCGCCCTGTCCGCTCGCTGCCCGATTCTTCTTCGCCTTCCAAACCGTGACCTAGCAAGTTCAGTACCTCCTCGCGGACCTCTTCCAGTTTGAGACCCAAGTTCATCAATACCTGGGCGGCCACGCCCTCTTGCTCACGCAGCAGGCCCAGCAAAATGTGTTCGGTGCCCACGTAGTTGTGATTCAGGTTGCGGGCCTCTTCCATCGAGTACTCGATGACCTTTTTGGCGCGGGGCGTCTGAGGCAACTTGCCCATCGTCACCATTTCGGGGCCGCTCTGCACCAGTTTTTCGACTTCCAGCCGGATCTTGCGCAGATCGACATCCAAGTTCTTCAGGACATTGGCCGCCACGCCGCTGCCTTCCTTGACCAAGCCTAACAGGATGTGCTCTGTACCGATGTATTCGTGATTGAACCGTTGCGCTTCCTGATTCGCCAACTGCATGACTTTCCGCGCACGATCCGTAAAGCGTTCGTACATCAACTTACCCTCTTCTGTTCCCGCAGGACTAAAGGTTCTCGCCTGAGTCTTCCAGCAACCGCCGCTCCCGGGTGATTTCCACCGCCCACCGGTCTCCGCCGTCCATGCGTTCGAGTCGCGTCAGGCACTCGCCCGCTTCGAGGACTCGGCCGGTGTGCCGATACAGTGTCGCTAGCATCAAGTGGGCTTCCGCATCCCGTTCTCGACACGCCAGCAGCTTCAAGAGCAGTTCCTCGGCCTCCAGCCAGTGTCTATTCAAGTATTCCGTTTGTGCCCGAATGAACAAGCCCTCTTTGTCCGGACTCGCGTTTTCACCCCGGAGCTTTGGCAACAAACGCCAGCCATTCCAGGCACCCACCAGCCAAATCAGGCCGATGGCCGTCCAACCTGCCACCAACAACCAACCGGGCAGCGATTCTCTCCATACAAAACCGCTTAGCAACCCCAAATTCACCGCCGCGGCAAACGCCAGCGCGTGCAGCAGCGCTTTCCAATCGCCCTGCCACCACAGGCGCGGCAGTCCCGGCCAAAGACAAGTAATCCATGACAAAGCATACATCGGGCGATAACTCCGGCTTCCGTACCGACCGAAACGGGCTTCGCCACTCGGCCCAACAATCGCCTTTCCCGTTCCACCGAGATTTTAGCGGACACGGGCGGATTGGGCAAGCCAAGTAAAACAGCCGCTTGGACTTGCGTCAAAGCAAAGAAGCCATGCGACTTATCGTTTGCCAACCGTAGTCAGCCGATTCAAGGCATGCCCTCTGCCGGACTCGTCAACTCGCTTTCGCCGGACAAAGTGGCAGACTACCGTCGCCGACTTACCGTTAGCGAATTCCGCGCCAACCTGGATTATTCATCAACGCGCGGGATAGGCTTCCAGCCTGTCAATCCGGAAAGACAGGCTGGAAGCCTGTCCCACTTTCCCTGTTCGAGAATCATCCGCGCCAAAGCGATTCGATCAGGGGGGGGCTTTTTGCGCCCTTGACGGCCCGCCCCGCGAATCCGAGAATTAGCGGACGGGCGCGTCCGTCAAACGACAGGCGCATCCGTCGCATCAATCGAGGAACCGATGAAAGCAGCTGTCAAAAAGACTCGCGGACGTCCGAAAGACGAGACGCTGGTGGCGATGCGCCAGGAGCAGATCCTGGATGCCGCGGCGCCGGTGTTCGCAGAACACGGATTCCGCAACACCGATGTGCAGTATGTGGCCGACGCGCTGCAGGTCGGCAAGGGCACGATCTATCGCTACTTTCCCAGCAAAGAAGCGTTGTTCTTGGCCGCCGTGGACCGCGGCATGCGGCGGCTGACCGAGCGGTTCGAGGCCGAGGTTCACACGATCGCCGAGCCGCTGGAGCGGATGGAACACGCCATCCGCGTGTACCTGGGTTTTTTCCGCCAGCACCCCGAGTACGTGGAATTGCTGATCCTGGAGCGGGCCGAGTTCCGGGACCGCAAGAAGCCGACGTACTTCGAGCACCGCGACGCCCACGTCCACCGCTGGCACGACTTGTTCCGCAGCTTGATCGCCGCCGGCCGCGTGCGGGACATTCCGGTGGAACGGATCGCGGAAGTCCTCAGCGACTTGGTCTACGGCACGATGTTCACCAACTACTTTGCCGCCCGGCACAAGCCGATCGAGGCCCAGGCGGAGCATATCCTGGACATCGTGTTCCACGGCATCTTGAGCGATTCGGAACGGGCGAAGAAGAAAACCTAGATTCAGGAAGGAAGCGTGGAACGTGGCGATGACTCGCCGCACACCACCCGAGGGTACACAAATGACAACGCAATTCCGCTGGCTCCGCCGTTGCCTGGTCGTACTGGGCACGTTGTGCGCGATGGCGGTGGTGGCCGTGGTTGTCAACGAACGGCAGTCCGTTGACCAGAGCATGGGCGCCGAGACGTCGGCCAGCCCCGCGTCGGGCACTCCTGCGGCGACGGCGTCCGCGGCGGAACGTACCGTCGCGGTGACCACCACGCCGATCGCGCTCCGCGAAGTGCAACGCTCGGTGGGAGCCGTCGGCACGTTCTTTGGGTTTGACGAAGTGACGGTCACGGCCGAGGTCTCCGGACGCGTCGTCCAGATATTTCATGAAGTCGGGCAGATCGTCCAGCCGGGCGACGTGCTGCTGCAGATCGATCCGGTCGATTACGAACTGGCCGTGGACTTGACCCGGCGGGAAATCGAACTCGAGGCAACCCGGCTCGGTCTGCGCGAACACGTGCCGGCCGACAAGGATTTCAATCCGGACAACGTCCTGAAACTGATCGATCAGCTGTTCAAAATCGACGAACTGCCCAAGGTCATTAGCGCCAAGGGGGAGATGGACAACGCCGCCTTGCGGCTGGACCGGGCCGAAAAGCTCCGCCGCCAAAGTTCGATCAGCGACGAGGAGTACACGGGGCGCGACAAGGACTTGAAGGTGGCGGAGGCCAACTACGAGCAGGCCCTCCGGGATTCATGGGCCGTCGTCGCGGGAATCAAGTACCGCCTGGTCCAGCTGCGCACGGCCCAACGCAAGCTGGAACTGACCACCGTCCGGGTCCCCACGCCGACCCAGCGCCAGCGAATTCCGGCAGTGGTCCAGTACGGGGTGGTCGAACGCAAAGTGACGGAGGGCGAGATGGTCAAGGACGCCGCCGGGATGTCGACCGCCACCTTCGAACTGGTCATGGATGGCGTCCTGAAGCTGAAAGCGTCCGTGCCGGAGCGGTTCGTCAGCCAGGTTCAGGTCGGCCAGGTCGCCCGCGTCTATGTGGATGCCTATCCCGGCCGGGAGTTTCCCGGCGAGGTGATCGGGATCAACCCGATGATCGACCGCACCAGCCGCACGTTCATGGTCGAGGTGTACGTCGACAACCCGCAGCGCGAACTCAAGGCGGGCGGATTCGCCAAGGTGGACATCCTCACGCACGTGGACCCCCAGGCTTGGACCGTCCCCGTCGATGCGATCGTGACCTACGCCGGCTCGACGAAGGTCTTTGTGATCCGCGACGGCCGCGCGCACGCGATTCCCACCGCCACCGGCGTCGAAGGCCGCGGCTGGGTGGAACTGATCCGCCCCGCGAATTCGGAACTCCGTCAGGACGACCAGGTGATCACCAGCGGCCAGGAGAGGCTGGCCGAAGGCGTGACGGTGCAGGTAAGGACGAAGGAGTGAGAAGACCCCGTAGTTGCTCCCGAGAGGCGAACGGCTGGCGTAAGCCCGCCGGTTTTCCACATGCCCGCACATTTGCGCGAGGAGTTCGGAATATCACCTTCGGTGAAATGAGCAGACGGTCGGAAAAGTGGTCGCCGGGACAATGCACCGATGGGCTGACGCCCACCGTTCGCCGGGACAATGCACCGATGGGCTGACGCCCACCGTTCGCCGGGACAATGCAC
>CAZXYZ010000021.1:0-23591 GCA_964645045.1 uncultured Pirellulaceae bacterium
ACATTCTACTTTTTTCGAGGACGGCCGCGGGGCCGAAGCGAGGACTCCAGGCCCAACGCGACGGCGGTAGAGGCGGCCCACTCGTCGGATCCAAAAGGCGTTCCTCGGGCACGAAAAAGGGGACATTCTACTTTTTTCGAGGACGGCCGCGGGGCCGAAGCGAGGACTCCAGGCCCAACGCGACGGCGGTAGAGGCGGCCCACTCGTCGGATCCAAAAGGCGTTCCTCGGTTGACGCTTTGGCGCAGACGCTGTAGTTCGCCTTCCGTTTCCGCACGGTTCACGTATTGTAGCCACTGCCGGCCCTTGGTGACCGGTCCCGGGTGCAGCAATCCTTCGGGAGACGACTCAGGCGACATGGGCAAACTCGACCAAGGCCAGTCTTCGGCTCGGGGCACCAAGTCCGCCCGCAACGCATTACGTTCCACGTACCGTAACACGGTCAGGTAATGCTCGTCCTGCTCGATCGGAAACGCCTTGAAGCGTCCTTGCCACACATGCCCGCTTCCGCGGTAGTGTCGGTGGTAGCGACGTACGTGTGCGGTCAACAGCCATTGCATCCAGCGGCTCAAGTCCCCGTCGCCGTGCGGCCAGATCAGTAGATGAAAGTGATTGGGCATCAGGCAGTAGCCGGTCAACCGCATCGCCAGACGTTGATTCGCGTCGACCATCAATTGCACAAAGGCCCGATAGTCGTCCTGCTTCCGGAACACCTTGTTCCGGGCGTTCCCGCGATTGATCACGTGGTACACATACCCGCCCTGAGAGGCTCGCGATGTTCTTGGCATGAAGCCAACCTAACACATTCCATGCGCCCAGAAAAGTAGAATGTCCCCTTTTTCTTTCCCGTTTTTCTTTCCTCTTTAGAAACGCGGCCTCGCCATTCAGCGACGATTCTCGTATTCAGCCTTGGTTTCCACAGCCAGGAGGTTTCGCCCTCATTGTACATTTACGGCCGATACTGCGGGAAGACCCGATCGCGACGAAAACGGCTATTCACTTCAGGTCTGGAACCGGCGTAAACGCGGCCTGGGAATGATTGCAGCGAGTCGGTCCCGTCGAGCTTTGGGAACGTTTTCTGCGATGCCTGCTTGCGGGGGCAGCAGCGCGGCTCCAAAATGGCAGCGAGAGGGGATTTATGCTCGCCAAACTGAAGACGTTTTCGCTGCTGGGGATCGAAGCGCTGCCGGTCGAGGTCGAGGTGGACGTGTCGCCCGGGGCGCTGCCCAAGACGGTGCTGGTGGGCCTGCCGGAGGCGGCGGTCAAGGAGAGTACGCACCGGGTCGAGCGGGCGATCGTCAATTCGGGATTCCAGCGGCCGCAGGACCGGATCGTGATCAATTTGGCACCTGCCGAATTGCCCAAGCAGGCGTCGTCATTCGATCTGCCGATTTCCCTGGGCATGTTGGCCGGCAGCGGGCAACTGCAGTCGGAATTGTTCGACAAGTACGCGGTGGTCGGCGAACTGGCGCTGGAAGGCAATACCCGGCCGGTCAAGGGCGCGCTATCGATGGCCATCGCCACGGCCAAGCAGGAAGGCCTGCGCGGGCTGGTTGTCTCCAGTGAGAGCGCCGCCGAGGCAGCGGTGGTCGAGAACATCGAAGTGATCCCCGTTGCCAGCTTGGCGCAAGCGATCGGCTTTTTCGCCGGCACGCTGGAAATCGAACCGACCCCGTCGCGGCTGGAAGAGCTGTTCGAAACGTTCTCGACCTACGACGAAGATTTTGTCGACGTCCGCGGCCAGGAGATGGCCAAACGGGCGATCACCATCGCCGCCGCCGGGGCGCATAACCTGCTGATGCTCGGGCCGCCGGGGTCCGGCAAGACCATGTTGGCCAAGCGTGTGCCGACTATTTTGCCGAGGCTGTCGGCGGACGAATCGATCGAGACGACGCGGATCTACAGTGCGCTGGGCCGGCTCCGGCCCGGCCAGCCGTTGATGGCGCGGCGGCCCTTCCGCTCGCCACACCACACCATTAGCGACGCGGGGGTGTCAAAGTCGGGGGCATCAAAATCAAAGCACTGGCCGCTCCCCGCCTGAATGCGACCTTTCGCAAGTCGGTATCGTCGGGCCGGTTTTCCGTCTTGTCTCGTGGCTTTCTCATACCAGCACGTAACTCGGCAACCCATCTTGTGGAGCAGTTCCCGAATCAACGAAGGTGTGCTATAGGCCGTGCCGGGCGATGACCAACTGGTTTTTGGACAGAGGATCAGTTGTCCTTTGAGAACGACCAACTCTGATCGAATGCTCATCCACCACTTCCGTCTCGCTTCCACTTCGTCGTTGTGCGCCGGACTGGCCAACTCGTCTTCAATCCGCGAAATCTCCTGCCGCACGCCCCGCAATCGTGACTCAAGATCGGCAGCGATCTTCGCGTCCTCAATTGACATTAGCCGAGTGATGCCCGTGGCGTATTCCTTCCCAAGCTGCTTCAGTCGTTTTTCCAGCTTTGTTTTGTCGTCAGTCGGTTCGGGTGGACGAGGATTGACCTTCGCCAACAGCGATGTGTCAACGGCCTCCGTCAAAATACGAACCAGGAACGGCAGAATATCGTCTTGATGGACTCCCCATTGACCACAGTTAGTGTCGTAGTGCCTGTGCCATCCCTTGCACCGATAGTGAATGCCCAGCCTGTGCTTCCTGGCATCACGCCGCTCGACCCCATACATCGGCTTTCCACAGTGACCGCAGAAAATCACACCCGTAAGGGCGAACCCTTCCTCTCTTTGCGCGTGCTGCCCGCTACCCTTCCGGCGTTGGATTTTTATTTGAACCGCCTCGAAGATAGCAGGATCAATGACGGCTTGGTGAGTGTTCTCGACGATCATGGGCTTCGATTGGAACGGTCGCCGTCCGGTCGTAGACCTTACGATTTCCTCCCCGTTTAGTCGGTGGAGCTTGCCAGCCGGTCGAACGCCCAAACTGAGGCCACCAACGTAGCGAACATTTTGCAGAATGCGCTCCACGATTTGATAAACCCAGCGTCCACCGTTCGGACTTGGCACGTTCCGCTGATTCAGTTTCCTCGCCAACTGATGGTATGAAACGTCTCGTGCGACGAACTCCGCATACAGCCATCGCACGACTTCAACCTCGCTCTCCTCGCCGGGAATGAACTTCTGCTTCCACCCTTTGGGTTTCCGAAACTGCTGCGTGCGCGGAATAAGGTGCTGATTCCCCTGCGAGTCCGTGACCAATCTTGCCAACCCATACGGCGTCTTCTGGCCGTAGAGATCACCACGCCTTGCATTGTCCCGCTTGCCCCTCAGACCCTCCCGCGAAACCTTGACCGAATGGCCGTGATTCTGTTCCGTTCGAACGGCATCCACAATGCGACCTTCCATCGTGGTCCAATCAATCTCGCCTTCCACGACGGTTCTCAACAGTATTCCGTTGTTGCGTAACGTCTGTTTGGCGAATGCCGACTCCAGGGCGTCCGCACGGGTAAAACGGGACGAATCGTAGCACAGCACGTCCTCAAACTCGCCGTTCCCGCAATCCGCCAGTAGCTTCAAAAAGGCAACCCGCTTTTCGACATCCAGACTGCCGGATTTCCCCTCGTCCACGTATTCCCGGACGATTTCCGATTCCATGCCGTATCTCGCGAGGATCTCCTCGCGCTGCTGGCCGATGGATTTGTCCTGCTGCAACGTGGACATCCGAAGATAAAGCACGGCCTTCCGCTTTGTCATAAACGCAGCCCCCGTGTGCATCCTGTAGCGGGAACGTGTACCACCCTATCGGGTTCGAGATTGTACGCCGCTGGGCATCCGTTGGCTACACCCCCACAAGCCCACTCGTCACGCGTCGAATTCAACCTGCACACGATTCTCGGCCCGCCGTGCGGCCACCGCTGGCTACGCCGTGGCCGCCTGTTTCCTTTGGTTCGCGATGACCTCTCGGTCATACGCTTCGTCGATCATGCGGCCTAGAGCGTCGGCCATTTGCTTCAGGGCATCGTGGCTTCCGGTGGCAACCAGCGCGTCTAGTTTTTGCTCACGGGACAACACGGATACCGATGGGGTTTCGCCGTCTTCACTCGGCGTGAACACGATCCACGGGTTCTGCCGGACAGCGTCAATCAGTCTAATGTCGGTGGCCTGCAACTTCTCTTCTTCGCGGCGATTGAACGCAGCGAGTTCATCGCGGAACCTCTCGACGAACGGGCGGCCCTGGTCGGAGACGATCAGCCAATAGAGAAGCCCCTCTCGCCACAGAACCTCGGTGCTGCCGAGGGCAAAGTGGTCGGCGAACTGTCGGAGAATCGTCAGGTTGCGGTCGTCAATCCGGCTGATTCCCACTGTCGCCATCCGCCACAGCCACTTGTAGGGGACACCGACGAGCTTGGCGGCCTGCTTGTCCGGCACGCCAAGCACGTCAATGAGACTGCGGACGTTCCTGGCGAACGTCCGCCGCTTCGTCTCCGTGTCCACCTGCCGCTCGCTTTCGGCGTTTCTGGACGGTTCGATGATTTCCATGCGCATCTCCGCTGGAGGCGTCCGTTACTATCCCGTCACAGCCGTAATTATGGACAATGTAGCGAATTGGTCAAGAGTCTATCGTCTAATTATTGACAAACTGGCTTGTAGACCATACATTAGCCGGGATTGGCAGGGTGCCGCATCCGAAATCGATTCGTTCGGCAAGCCAAACGGACGATCCACGGACAACATCAACAGCCCGTGGTGTGCCGTGTAGGGTGTGGCGGGTACATACAGGAGGACTTCGCGTGACGAACCAAGCCGTCGCCCGACGCGGCGACATTCACAGCAGCGACCGCCAACTGAAGCTGGTCGGGCGACCGGCTTCAGTTGCGGAACCAGACAAACCAGCCGAGTCCCCTGCTGACAACACGTTCGAGTTCAGCGAGGACGAACCCGCTGCCAAGAACTACACCGCCCTGGCGAAACGACTGGCCAAGCACGGAGACCTATTTCGCGGCCCAAGGGGCGGACTACTGCTGTTGCTGCCCGATGGCAAGCACCAAGCCGTGACCAAGGCGGCGGACCTTTCACCGATCATCGTGGATCGCGTTCCGGTGCGAGTGGTGAAAAACGGCAAGATCACCGGCAACATGATCTCCGCCACGCATTTGGCCGCCATGTTGCGGAGCCAACGCTTCCTGACCGAGTTTCAGCCCGTCGATCAGATCACCGACAGGCCGCTCTACCTACCCGGTTTTCACCTGACCGCGCCCGGCTACAACGACGGCGGGCCGGGATACCGCATTCTATACGTCGGCGACGAACCCGTGATCGCCGACTCACTCGACGCGATCACCGTTTTTCTCGACGTAATGGACTGGGAATCAGACGCCGACCGCACGAACGCGGTGGCCGCTGCCTTGACCGTGCTGCTCCGTAACCACTGGCCTGGTGGCAAGCCGATCCTTTGTGCCACCGCCACGAAAAGCCACGCCGGGAAAGACACCGTGATCGCCTTCGCCACGGGCGTGGCGAAGGCGATCTCCATCTCCTACCAAGCCACCAATTGGGCGTTGGAGCGAAGCTTCGTTGGGGCCATCAAGACTTGTCCAGACGCAGCGGTCGTCGTGATTGAAAACGCCCGTCTGGACACCCGCAACCGATTCATCGCCTCCGCCATCATTGAGCGATTCGCCACTGATCCAGAGCCGCTCTTGTTCTCGACCGGCACGGGCGAGCCGATACGAATTCGCAACGACATCGTGTTGGCGATTTCGACCAACTTCGGCAAGGTCAGCGAAGACATAATGAATCGTAGCCTGCCGATCCACCTGTCGCCCATTGGGGATGTGGCCTCGCGGAAGTCGCCCATCGGCAATCCCAAGCTGGAGTTCCTGCCCGCCAACCGTGATAGGATCGCGGCTGAGCTTCGCAGGATGGTCGAGCGCTGGAAGGCGGCGGGTTCGCCCCTGGATCAAGACGTACAGTACCCATTCAGCCAGTGGGCAAAGACCATCGGCGGCATCCTGAAGGTGAGCGGTTTTGCTGACTTCCTGGCCAACTACGGCACCCGTAAGACCGCCGATGATCCCATTCGACGCGGTCTTGGGCTTCTTGGAGTTGCCGCACCTCATGAGTGGCGGCGGCCAGATGAATGGGCGGAACTGGCCGTGGAACTGGGCCTAGTCAAGACGGTGATCCCCGAACACGACCGCGAGAACGACAAGAGTCGGACGCGAGGTATGGGCGTCGTCCTCAGCGCCCATGCCGAGGAGGAGTTCCTCGTTGAGACCGAATCCAAACAGGTCACACTGCGGCTGCACAAACGTCGTGGCCGGTGGGACGGCAGCGATCCGCAAGTGCGGTACTGCTTTGAGGAGATTGCTGCTGGGGATCTTCCGGTCGATGACGACCGAGCCGTGTTGGCCCAGACGTTGCCCGCCGCCAAAGGCCGCCAGGATAAATCTTCAATTGCAGCACGGAGAGCATGACCATGCCCAACTCAAACGGCAAACCGCAGCCCGTCGTGGCTGCCGTGCCACAGACGCCGACTGCTGGCTCCGCGATCCTCGCCCACCTGATTGAGCGATACGGCATCCGCCTGCCAATCTTGACGGACCAGAGTGGAACCGTCGTAGACGGCAAGAAGCGAAAGCCAATCGCCGACCGCCTGGGCATCGCCTGCCCCACGCTCGTTCAAGAATTCGCCTCCGAGGAAGAACGGGATCAGGTTGCCGCAGCGTTGAACCTTGCCCGTTATCTGGACCCGATGCCCAAGCGGGAGCTGATCCGGGCATTCCTTCTTCTCCGTCCGACGCTGAACAACAAGGAACTGGCTGACGCCATCGGCGTCAGCCAGAACACCGTGTCCGACGAGCGAAAAGAACTGGAGGCAACATTTCAGATTGAAAAGTCCGAGACATTCCTGGGCCGGGATGGGAAACATCGCCCGGCCCACTACCGGCCACGAAAGCAAATCGTCGCCAATACGCAAAAAAACTCGTCCGAGCCCAACCGTTTCTACCGGCCAGAAATAACTTTGATACTCCATCACTGTAAGGCAGTGAATTACAAGGCCCGTTAATTCTCGCATCAACAATCAAATCTTGCGTCCGCTTCTCCACGTATGTTCTTTAACGCGGACCAAGCGCCCACTGCCACGAACGCACTCGCCCAACCTGCTCACCGATGCCGCTTGAAAGTCTGAATTATAAAATTCGCTAACCGATCTTACATGGCCAACACCAACTTGAACGATGGCGTTCGCCATTCAATGAAAGCCTGCCCAGTCGCCTGGGCCAAATCTCCTTGTAACTTACAAACACATTCGCGACCCACACTATTCCGAATTTTACAATTTTAGAATTGGCCATGCATCGCCGCATCACATTTTCGCCCTGGTCATCTATCTTTCCACTCGCGCTTACAATTGAGAACAGTGAACCCTGGAAATACGAGACTTCGCGACTAACGAAAGCAACCACCCTAGAAGAGTTCTCAAAAACTGCTTGACCTAAGCAATTCATCTGCTAAATTCTTGACCAGCATCGGGCCAAGGACGCGAACAAGAACGTCTCCCGAAGCAAATACTATACGGTAAGGGCTGACTCAATCTATTATTATTAACTGTCCGTTTACCGATGGCGGTTTCGCCACCGGCTATTAAATAGCTTGAGTCAACAGGAAGCAAAGTCAGCCCCCAGCATCGCACGCAAGTGCGATGCTGGGGTTTTTTCGTTCTTGCATAGAAACAGAGAGGAGGAGGTGCGATGCGGATCTTCACAAAGCGTTTCTTTGAATGCTCTCCAATCGACCAAGCCAGGATCGTGGATGCGGCTATCGCGGATCTGGAAGAGTGCATTGGCAGGTCTCCAGACGAATGGGCACGCAAGAGGGCACGGCAAATGATCCGTCGGATAACACGCAAGGCCATAGAGCATGGTATTTATGCAGACGAGGTTAGCGAGCCTGTGCTGCCTACACCTGCCGGTTCAGAACGCCCTAGCGATGCCTCATCCGTCACGGTCATCTGCGATCCACCATACGGCGTCCACCGCCTACACCGTGAGCAACAAGGACTTGGGGGGTGAGTATGACTCGTGAAAAGCAAAAAACGCTGATCGCCGAAGCAGTGCATCTAGCCGTTTGTGAATTCACCGGAACTAATGGTATGGGCGCGTGTATGTATTACGCTGCAACTGGCTGGTTTGTTGCGTGTAAAGCCTTCCGTAAGCCATACACCCTACAAGCCGGTTCGCTGTATTTAGTGGCAGCGCCGCCGGAAGGCGTGGTGGCATTTGAATACGGCAAGGGCGGATTTGTCGGTGGAGAGTTTCACTGTTGGTTTGCAATTTCTTCAATGGACGGGGCAAGTCAGACAACTGAGATCGTGGACCTGTCCAGTAGACACTTCAGAGATATCGCAAACGCTCCGCACATAGAAGGGACACTGGCGTGTGGAGGCCATGACATCGATCTACTTGGTCGCGGCATCAAATGGGAGCGACCGGAAGCGCCGCCGGACTTCATCTGGTTAGAGAACGCGAAGAGCGAACTTGTGCGTTTGGTGGCCGACGACCAAGCCACTGAGACATTTAGAAAACTCGTGCTGTTTCATCGAGGCGAGTATCGTCCGCTCTTCGACCTCGCGTGGGCACGATACGTCGAGGCAGGCGGATCGGCAGTGGAAACTGGAAGGGCGAGTGCATCGGTAGCCAATGTTCGCGTCACCCGCAGAATAGGACGCAATGACCCGTGCTTCTGCGGTAGCGGGCTTAAATTCAAAAAGTGCTGTTTGAGAAGGGAGGGTCAAACAAGTCCAGGAAACGTGGCCAACGTCAATGTGTTCAGTGGTTAGCGGTTTGTTTTTCACGGAGATATAGAGATGACAAGAAATATCTGCTACGCAACACCGGAATGGCTCATCAAGCAGTTATTCCTGGAATACGGCCTGACGATTGACTCCTGTTCGACGCAGGCAAATGCCGTCTGTGCGAGGTTCTGGGGACCGGAGGAGGATGGTCTTTTACAAAGTTGGAAGGATGAACGCCCGTATTGGAACCCGCCATTTGATGATGTCGGGGCCTGGGTTCGCAAGGCGTATAACGAGATGAAGCAGCACGGCGTCACCTCGGTGGGTCTTGTGCCGTACAGAAAGGACAAACAGTGGTTCCAGTTCGCCATGCAGAACTCGCAGATGCGGTTGCTTCGAGGCGGCTGTCTGTTCTTCGAGGGTTTCGCTGAGCAGGCAGGCCAGACGGCCAGGATTGATCCCGTGATTTTCGTCTTTGGGCCGGACTACCCCGGCCACACGACCGGCGAACTCATCGTCCCGCCGTGGAAGGCGGATACGGCCAAGATCAAGGTGCCGGGCATCCGCATGTACACCGCCCCGGTGAACAAGCCGGGCGGAGCGTTGCGGATCTACACCTACGAGGAACTGATCCCCTACCTGGACCAGTTCGCCAAGGGGAGGTTTAACTTCCTCGTGATCTTGGGGTGGCCGGGCTTGTCCAAGAGCACGCTGATCCGGGCGCGGATGCCGAAGTCGGCCTGCTGGATAACTGGCAATACCACACCGTTCAAGATGTATGTGGCGCTGCATGGAGCCATCGGGGAACCTGTCGTCATGGACGACGTTGATGCCCTTCTTCGCAAGGCTGGCTCGACGGATCTGCTCAAGCAACTCTGCGAAACGGAGGCCGTCAAGACGCTGACATGGGAGAGCGATGCCGCCCTCCTAAAAAAGAGGCGAATACCCAATGAATTCAAGACCGGTAGCAAAGTGTGCTTCATCGCCAACGACTGGGCTCGGCTCAGTTCCGCAATCATGGCGCTGGAGGACAGGGCGCTCGTCCTGAGCTTTGAGCCCACCGCTACGGAAGTCCACGAGCAGGTCTCCAGGGAGGGCTGGTTTCGGGACAAGGAAATCTTCGAGTTCATCGGTGAAAACCTCCCTCTAATCATGCGGCCCAGCATGAGGTTCTACACCAGGGCGAAGGAAATGAAGGCTGCCCGCTTGGGCTGGCAAAGTTGGCTGTTCCGCCAATGGCTCGAAGACGAGAAGTTGTTTCGCGTGGCCATGCTGCTGGCGGACGACAGCTTCGCCAGTAATACAGCGCGGGCCGAGGCGTTTGTCGCGGCAGGACATGGGGCCAGGTCCACATTTTTTCAGCGGGCCAGGGAACTCAGGTCCAGCCGACGCCCTGGCCGGGTGATTCAGAAATCCGGGAAGGGCCAGCCTGTGGAGGCCGTGGAGGTGACGGGCGACGAACCGGATGCGGAGTGACGCTGTGGGAATACCTCTCGCCCCGGCACGGGGCGAGAGGCTCGATGTTTGTTTCAGGAATAGGCTGTTCTTTGGAAGAGGTGAGCAAGTGAACATAACGAAAATTGAGTTCTACGATCCCGAAATTGACTGCGACCGCTTCGGCAACGCAAACGGCAACTACTCAGCCAAATTCACACTTGTGTGTGACGAAGCGGAGTACGGGGGTAGAGCGACTCAAGACGCCTTGGGAGGAGTTGACGTTGTATGGAACGATTCGGAGCCAGATGACGAGGGCCTTGCGGCGGAAATCGTCGAGGCGGCTTTTGAGCAATCCGTTTCGATGGCCGTGGTCATTGATCCTGTCGATCTGCCAACCTTGCTCAGCGAACTCGGAGTGGAGCCGAATCAGGCGGCGGAAGGTGAGTCAGACGGTAAGGACACGAGAAAATGTAGGGAGGTTCAGTGATGAAGGCGGAACCAAGGCAAGCCAAATGGAATGAACTGAAGCGTCGAAGATGGCAGACTGTGAAACGCAAGCTCAGGCATCGCCTCTTGGGAGTGGATGGCCCGCCGTGGAAGGACTGGAATGAGGATACGACGCAGCATCAGGAAGTGCTTCGGCTGCGGGCCGCATCCTACCACGTTGAGCGACTTTTCAGTGACCCACCAAAGCCAGCGCCACGTCTGAACCCAGACTACGTGCTCAGTCCAAATGGCAACTACGCCTACGTCAACTCACTTCTGCCAGCAGGATTACACCTCAATCTATTTGGGGAGCCAGAAGGGATTGTCGTGTGGGATGCCGAAGTCATTTTGCCAGCCCTTGTGGACATGAACATAAAGGGCCGGGACGGATCGCGGTTCTCAACGGTAACGTCCGAGCGCCACCGTGCCGCCTGGGGTTCAGTATGGATGTCCCTTACGCCAGCGGAGATGATGTCTCAGCGGAGTGGCATCCAAATGGCCGAAGGCAAGGTGCTAATTGGCGGCTTGGGTTTGGGTTGGTTTCTGCGGAAGGTTTGCGAAAAGGAATCGGTCAAAGAGGTGATCGTCGTGGATCGCAGCGAGGAACTGCTGAGTTGGTATGGACATTACCTGTGCGGTCGGTTCCCAAAGGTCACGGAAGTGATTTGCGATGATGTTTACAACCACATTGGTCGCCACGGAGACTGCCAATACCTGCTCGACATTTGGCCGACCTACGCTGGAGCCCGGCACGACTCACGGCTGATTGCAGCCAGAAAAGAAGTCGGGGATCGGTTGTGGGCCTGGGGTGTTGATTAGTCCGTGAAAGCCCAACGTCGCCCCACCTGATCGCGAACGGTTGCGTCATTTACGGACACCACACCTGACCCTATCGAGGATTTATCACAAGAAAGATTAAGGAACCGAGATGGTCAACATTATTTCGTGGACGAACGCTGGAAAACGTGAGTTTGGCGAGTCCCACTGGTTCTGGGCAGTGTGGATCGGCCTCGACGCCTCCGAAATACGGCAACAGGTCAGATGGTCGTCGGCCCCATTTAACGGGGAGGAACCGACGGAGTGCGGGTTCCTCCCATCGAAGGCAGCGGCAAGACGGGCCGCTTGGGCCTGCATCGAACGACGAGTTCCGGTCAAGAGCGAACGACGAGCGTACCCGTGGTCATGGGCATGGGACTATCTTCGGCGAAAGCAGGAGAACGACAATCGCCCATCGTTTTCCCGCTGCAAGATCGGCAAAGACAAATGGCTGTGGGTTGTTTTTCGACGTGGCGGTTGGTCCAACGAAGAACAACCGCTGGCCCGTGGAATTGCGGATACGGCGGAAGCAGCTTACCAATCTGCTGTGGAGGCAGTGGGGCCAATTCGGCAGGCCGGTAACTCGTTGGCAAACTCAGTGCGAGAAAAGGAAGCCGCTGTAAAGCGTAGTCAACGGACGACGGACAGAAAGGATGCGGCGTCACTGGAGTTCGTTTACGAGTGCCATCCGCACTATTCCGATCACGATGGCAGCGAAAGCGATTCGGTCATTCCGTACCGCATCGTGAAGAAGACACGCAAGTACATCTTCGTGGATCGGGAGCCGTGGAGAGAAAGTGCAAAGCTGTCGGGCGATTGGCGGGATTTTCAGCAGCGGACGTTCGTTCTTGACCGGGCAGAATTCGAGCGAACTGGCAAGGCAGGGAGGTCCAAGTGGTGGTACGGCACCTACTACGCCGATCCGGCGATCTATTACGCCGAGAGCAAGGCGACCGCCTTTCGACCGGAGTGTTTCATCGTCCTTGACTTGGCCGCAGATGCGTCAAGGGACGCCATTCACAAAGCATATCGCAGGTTGGCTCGGCAGACGCACCCAGATCACGGCGGCGACTCCGAAGAATTCAAGCGGGTCAGGAAGGCGTACGAAGACGCACTTGCCTTTGCGGCCCGCGTATGAAGCCTTGATCCTATCAGGCGGCTCCAAGCGGAAGGCGTCGTGCGAAAGGTGCGGCACTGAGACGTGCTTGTGCGATCAACACCGAACAACAAAGCAGAATCTGTTGATGACCACCAGCAGAATTGCAGCGAGCTGCATAGATAGAAATGGAGGCAACATGATTGAACTACTTTCAATACGAGACTGTGCCAAGCGGCTTGGGGTCGCACCGCACAGGATCAGCTATGCCCACGAAACCGGCAAACTGGCCGATACCCAGTACCGGGTCGCGGGCAAACGAATCTACACCGCTGACGATATTCGGCGGGTAGCGGATTACTTCGGCGTGAAAACAACACCAAATAAACCAAGAGAAGGGAGAAGAAATGAAAACTGAATACCTAAGCATGAAAGAAATCGGAGCGATCTACGGCGTGTCGTCGCACGTCGTTGGGCGACTTCTGAAGGACGCAGGATTACGGACCCCAAAAGGGAGACCGTCTGTCCGGGCATTCAAGGAGAAGTTCGTCACGCAACGCCACTCTGATGACGGCGAGACGTACTTCTGGGTCTGGGACGTAGCCAAGGTCACACCGTTCCTGGAACGGGCCGGACTGAAGAAGGTGGCCGATGCAGCAGCCAACTGAGCCAACGGATTACACGTTCACCCGCGTGGGAACCACCGGCTGCGAAGTCCGGGACCAGGATGGCAGGGTGATCGCGTGGACGGTGGACGAGACGTGGGCCGCAGTGATCTCGTCACTGCTGAATCGGGCTGAGGTCAATCTGGGTCGTGTCCAGCCAGACACGTAAGTGGGTTCACCCCATCGCCCCGCACGCGGGGCAATGGGGTCTGCCTAACCGCAACAGTTATGGGGTCTATATGTATAGTAGTATGCCAACGGCATATTTTCGTGCGAAAGCAAAAGTCGCCTTGGGGGTTTCCCCATGACCGGCGACGGCAGCGCCAAGCCCGTGATTAAGGTTTTCACCTCCTGGCGGCAAGTGCCCAAGGACGAATACCGCACGCCGAAGGAGTGGAAGCAGGTGTCGCGGCTGGTCAAAGCCGGAGAAAAGCCCACCGCCAAGGTGATTCGCACGGAGGTGCTGAGCGGCCTGCGGCTAACCACCATCGGCGATCATGTCACCGTGCTGTACGAAGACGACCAACACGCCGTAGTTGTCGCTGACCAATGGCCCCTTTACCACATCTCCCAGACCCGGCCTGCCAAGATCGCCCCGCGAACGCTGGCCATGATGAAGTACCTGGACATCTTCTTCCGCCACGCCCGCAAGGACCAATACATCACCCGGCAACTTGATCCGGCCACCGCAAGCGATGCGTGGATCACCGTCACCGCATACCCCGGCAACGAACCGGCTTGGAAGCTGGGAAGACTGACCGAGGATCATGTTCGCCAGCACGTCAATCACACGATATCCCGCAGAAGGATCGGCAGAACATCAGCCCAGCGGCACACAATTGGGGTCAAGTCCACGGAGCTGACCCGCTTCATCGCCCTGGATGTGGACCACCACGCCAAGGACGACACGGCGGCGTTCCTCCGCCGTGTCCAACTGTTGCTGGATCGCTTTCACGGCAATGGCTGGCACTACCAAGTCCGCGACGGGACCATCACCGGCATCCATTTCATCAAGGTGTTCGACAAGGCCGTGGCCGTGCAGGCCGCCCACGAGTCTGTCCTGACCGTCCTGCAAGAACTTGACCACCACCATCCTGACCTGGACTTCCTGAAACTGGAGATTTATCCCACCACAGAAGGCAACGGCTTCCGCTTGCCGCTTGCCAAAAATTACATAATGATCCTAGACGGCATCAGCGAGCCAGTAATCCACCGAGGCCGGAAAGTGGGCGATGTGGAACGCTACATTGCCTGGTTGTGTGACGAAAACCGCCAATACTTCGCCAAAGACCGCCTGCTCAGCTTCCTCCGCATGAACGTGGACGAGAAGACCGTAGCCGCGCCTGACAGGGCGGCTACGGTTGCCGCCACGCCGTCCCAATTGGGCAAGTTAAGAGGCTGCTGCTGGCCCAAGATCACCGGCTATTGGCGCGGAGAATGGAATCCGCCCAACTGCCTTGACGCCGTGATTGCGGTGACGGCCAGGATCGCCTACTTTTTCGGCCACTCGGAGCATCATACGGTTAACACCATTGCCCAATTTGTCCGAGATCTTCCCGCTGCCGCCCACAACTGTTCTGGCCGCCTTATTAACCAGGACTGGAAGGAGATCGACCGTTGCATCACCAAGCAGGTGGCCAGAATCTACCAACACAACGCCGGTCAGCGGGACGCGGCGGAATCTGACACCAAGCTCCACGCCGCTGTCGCGGCGTGGAGCAAGAAGGGACTAGACATTCTTGACAAGACAACATGGGACCAGACTTCACTAATAGTTCCGACAATTGACCTCAGCGATGAGGACAAACATGCGATCAATAGCTGGTTTGCTCCCGTCCTTGGGCCGCTGAAACACCAAGCAATGGCCTGCGACGTAGCCATTGCGATGGCCACGCTGGTGGACTACAAGATGAACTGCAACGTTGCCAATGTCCGTCAAAGAGCCGTGTCTTACTCCTATTGGCGAAAGTTCCTGTATGAACGATTTGGCATAAACACTGGCAACCGCAACAAGGTTGCCAACATCCTGAAAACGGCCACAGAGCTAGGAATCATCAAACAGTGGTGCGGTTCATCAAGGACACTGAAACGTGGGACAATCTATGAGCCAGGGAATAGACTGAAGAAGTACATAACAAAAGAACAAGCTAATGACCCACTATCTAACGGGTCTATATTATTTGCGTATCATTTTGGAGAAGACTACCTCTTGGATGACGTTAATAACGAGGAAACTGCCATGTTATTAACACAGGACGTGGCTGAGGCAGCGCTAATAAATGACTCATCATGAGGCGTGGATGCAGGGTTGGTGAGGGCTTTGTTATTAGCGCCATGCTGTCCGAAAGTCCGACCGGGTCAAGGTCGTGTGCTAAAAGCGCTGCAATGGCATGTCAGCATGAAATAACTCCCTTGGCCCGCCAGGGCCAAGGGAGTAGTGTTCCCCTGGTCAAAAATGCAAGAGACCACGGAAACAACCGCGTCAAGCCATCCTCCGTTGCAGTAGCGATCTTATGTTGGTCTTGCAGAGTCATGGTGGCATTCAATGCACAGGTTGTTCCCCGGCCCAGTGCCAATTCAGATATTGTTTGACAATTCTGAGCAAGGATGCAACGATATGCCATCGCTTAGATTGGCGTTGCGTGATAAGATGGCGTCATCATCTTACATAGGAGATACATAACAATGAAGAGAAGCAAAAAGACAGACGATGCCGAACGGCAACGTCTGGGAGAAGCGTTCGCGGCCTTTGCCGTAAAGAAGGGATGGGATGAAGACCGCAAGCTGCAAGTGCTGACTGAGCTGTCCTACCCAGATCCCTGGAATGACATGGTGAATGACTTGGTGGCAGTGGGTGCGACCGATGAGGTCATCAGGCAGCTTCACCAGTACTATGAGGGCGAGGAGGATTACTTTACCCGCCTGCTCACAAGACTCCGCCAAGTGAATCCAACGGCTGCGGTCAAGGCCGATTTGATCGACGCGGTTGTTGCGAAGCTGAGCGAGATCAGGGCGGCTTAGCTCGGTCGGAAAGTCGCCTGCATGGGAGAGCCCCTGGCCGCGAGAGCGGCCAGGGGCTTGTTCTTTTCTGGGCCGCATTATCGCTCGCTGGCGCGTGGTGAATTCGGTTGCCGCGCCTCGGCTTCGCCGAGGTGGCGCTGTGAAAACCGTTGCCCACTCCGATAGATACCTGCATGGTGCAATTTAGAGAATGGCTAATAGTCCAGGAGTCCGCCGTTGTTGATGCTGCCGTCGCCAAGTCTTTCGAGGCAGGTTTCGGGCAGGGCCTTGGCGATCTGATTTCTCGCACCCGTGATCCTGATCTTCGTTCTACGCTGGAGCGGATGCGGCAATGCCCCGTCCGTGATTCATGCGGTGGCTGCCGGTCCTTCGTGGACTACATCGTTGGCACCCTGATTCGCAACCGCTGCGGCCTTGCCGACCCCGATGAATCGCTTGCTGGGATTTACCGGCAGTTGATGTCCCCCGTCAATCTCAGCGGCCAACCGCGAGCCACGCTATTTGGCGATTTCGACGAAACCAAGCCCTTCGCCCCCGGCACGAACCCGCTGGAAGCCAGATTCAAAACGACAGTGAAGAACGCTGTGTTGAACATCTGCGCCGCTGATCGACGCCAAGCGGAACACGGAAATGTCTCCATCGTCCCCGCTGGCCGGAAGGAAAAGATTCCAAGCGATGCCATTGCTGCGGACGAGATTCCGGCACGCGGCCAGGGCGGCGAAGAGCGGGAGTTGCTGTCGGACATCATGGAATTGTTGCGGATCAGGCAGCGGGAAAATCCCGGCCTGCCGCTGGTTGATCTGTTCCAGAGCATCGTCAGCGGCGATACCGTCCCGGCACAGAAGGAAAAGTTTGGTGGCCGGGTTGTGGATTCGGGCAGGAAGATCATCGTGCAGGCCGTGGACGACTACGCCAAGGCAACGGAGAACTGGCACTTGCTGCGGCTGCTGGATCGCCTGCGTAATCCTGGTGCAGCAAAGGCCGTTCGGCAGGCGAAACCGGCGAAGGCGAAGCTTTCGCCGGATGAGCAGGACTTCGCGTCCATCATTTCGGTTATGGAACGGAATGGGCGTATGGTCACGCTGGCCCGGCTCCAGAAAGACCGCCGCCGTTGGACGGAATGGCCGCCGCGAGATCCGGCCTCACCGCATTCGAACCGCCTGGACGATGTTTTGGGTCGAATGCTGGCCGATGGTGTGCTGGAAGAGAAACGGACGCGAAACGGCGGGCGGTTTTTCGTGCCTGGGGCGGGCTATGAGCGGTATTTGGCGGCGATAGAGGGCTGAAAGAGCCCCAACCTCCTCCGTCCGAAGAAAGTTTTCAAAGTTTTCCGTCGCCCCGTAGATCGCCCAGGAGCGAATCTGGCATCGGGAGCGCGACCAAGGTACGGGGGATCAAGACGGCCCACCACGAAATTAACCACAATTAGTCAGCAGCCTTGGCGAGCCAACCTGGAAATGGGCGTGAGGCTGCAATCGCCGAGAGATGTCGCGACATGCGTGATATAAGTCATTTAATGCCAATCACGTACGTGTCGTTAGCGGGTGAAATCGCAGTATAATAGGGTTGCGAGTGCGAGAGGTTACTGCGGCACTCGCCACGCTTTCCACGAAGCCGGACTTAGAGTGGCCCGGCCTTCTGATGTCGCCACCCGAATTGCGGGGCGTTAACAACTATGTTCTCGGTCGCGGTTTTCTCGTCGGCCACAACTGTCTGACGGTACGCGCCCACGCCTTCCACTCAAGGAGAAAACCATGACATAACCGCAACGATCCCAAACAGGCCACCGCTCTGCGACGAGGGCGGTCACGAATGATGGATGACGATCAACTCGACGGCTCCGGTACTTGGGCTTCGACGCTCGTGAACCGGTGTGTATGTGGTTTTTTTGTCGGCTCTACAAGATAGGCCACCAGCTTCTTTGAGATCGGTGTCGATCCGGCTGGTTGCCTTGACCAGTAAGTAGGAAAGGACGATCTATGACGGACAGTACACTCTTGGCCATCGCAGCGGCTTCCAACGGCATGTTGTTGACTAGCGACGTGCTTGAACGTGGTGCCGATCTCCGTGCCATCTTGATCGGTCACATGGAGGACTACTTCCGCACCACGCCATCCGAGTCTACACAGTTTGACGCGGCGACAGTGCTGGGGGACGTGCAGGCGGTTTCCGAAGACGAAGTGCCCAGATTACTCACGGCCATCGGCTTTCGGGCGACCCCTGCACAGCCCGGCACCTTTACGCTCGAACCGAGACTCTGGGAAGAGTTCCTGGCGGAACACGACCGCTAATAGGCGAGAAGATGCGACGGACTCTTCGCGGTAGTCAAATCCCGCCCCGGCTACAAGCCGGGGCGGGCGTCCGCCAGATCCAATCGACTGGCTGGTGCGGTTCGTCGCCGGGTGTGATGCCGAGGAGGTGTTTGCCGAGTCCGTCAATCCTCGCGGCAGCGGCCTCTCCGGGGTGCTTGTGGCGTGCGTGAACATCGGATTCGGCATGATGGGATTGGTGGTCAATCCGGCTGGGTTCGAGTTCAACGAGTAGGTGGAGATGCAGAGGTCAGCTTGTCGGGCTGGCGTCAGCCCGGCTGATCTACGCAATGCGGTGGACAGAAGGGGAATCCAATGATCCAAATTGACAAAGACACGATGCAGAAACTTGATCGGTATGCGGGCAAGCAAGCGTTGGCTAACAAACTCTGTGCAAGCGGCGATGAGGTCGCCGGACTTGCCGTTTATGATGATGAGTTTCGTGAATTGCAGCACCAGCTTGTTGAAGAGTTTCTTCCTCTTGTACAGAGGTTGTCCGCCGCCGGGTTGCTCACCGCCAGCGTGGACCTAACCATCAAGGAATCGACAGAGATGGACTCTGTTTCCGGCGATGCTACCACCGTTTTTGAAAACGGCAATATCTGGGTTCATGCCGACGAGGTAAGCGGCGGCACTTGCCGCGATGAAACGGAACTTGCCGAGGCGTTGGAATCGTACACTAACCCCAATAGTCCCGAATACGACCCGGAGTTTGACCGGCAGATTCGGAAGGTGCGACCTGATTGGTTTGAATGAAACAAGCCCCGCCCGGCACGCCGGGCGGGGCATCCTCTCAACAAAGATCAAGAGTGCCCGACGATCAGGCCACCGCCTGAACTTGTTGGTCTGCTTGCGTGTGCGGCAGGAAGCGTTGCCATCGACGGAGACTGACCAGCAGAACCGTACAGAAAGATCGCTGAGGCCAGAATCGCGGCCTACGGAAACCAGGCCGCGTGAGAAAACGGAAATTGGCGAAATTGATCCGAAAACCCCTGGGGCAAAGGGTGGTCAGTTGAGCCTCTCCGGGCTGCTTATGGCGGGTTTTCTGGGTGGGACTCTGGTGTCATCAAGCTCCATCCCCGGCTGTCGCCGGGGATGGAGCAGTGCTTGATCTGGCCACCAACAGCCTTTACAGCTCTGCCCAGCGTCCAATTGGCAGCCGACGCCAGGCCACAAAAGGTGCAGTCCTGCACCCTTTTTGATCCGCCGCGTTTCGGTCCCCATTGGATCGCAGCCCTACTCCACCCTGAACTCCACCAGATCGCTCATCACCGAGAGCGTCGAATACCGATCCAGCGTCAGGTGGTCCACTCGGACGGTGACTTTGTACCGGCCCGGCAGCCAGCCGTCGCGAAGTTTCCACTTGCGGGCGTCCGTCTTGACGGTCAGTGTTCCGCCCGGCTTGATCTCGTGACTGCCCATGCCCGAAATGATCTGCGGAGGATCGACTTCTGGACGATGCAGGAACAGGTTCGGCGGCCCTTCGCGGTGGATGTCCACCAGGCTGATGTTCACGGTTTCTCCATTCCAGTCGGTTGGTTCGAGCCGGAACGTGTTGTGGCGGATGGATGTGGGCAGGCCGTTGGTGATCGTGACGGTCAGCGGGATCGCACCGCCAGCCTTGACCGTCCCCGGCTCCACTTTCCCCGTGACCACCACCGGAATCTGGCGGTCGTCTGGGTGCGGCTCACTGGCGGCCAGCGGCAGGAGGGCGAACAACACGGCGACGAGAAGGGCAAAACTTGGCACGGGCGATTCCTCCAGGATGGGATTGTAGCAGGGGGCTGTAGCGGGCTGGGTAACGGGGCTGAAGCTGGCGGTCGCTTCAGATCTCGCCGGCAGTGTTTTGCGGTCGCCCCGCAGCACCGAGCAGCCGATCCAACTTCTCCTCCATCCGCGTGAGTTGTTCGCGGATGGCTGCGATCTCCTGCTGCTGGGAATCCAACCTGCCTTCGACCTGCTGCCGCACGATCCGTTTCATGTTCAAGGCGGTGGCAACGCAGGTGTACCAAACGCCCTTCGCCCAATCCGTAAATCGGCTGGGTTCGTCGTCCTTCTCTTCATGCCAGCCCCAGAAGAAGATGCCATCCTCGTCGATCTTTGGATCAGACGAACGGGTTCTGCGAGGCTTCCGTTCGGGCATCGCAAGCGTAATGGTGCCATCCTGCAACGCTTGGACCCGGTAGTAAACCTTCTTCGTTTTCATGGTCACCTCGTGGCGGTGCAGGGATGAAAGCCCAGCCCGGCTGCAAGCCGGGCTGGGCAGGGCGAAGCTCAGGACACCTTGTCTTCAAGCCACTTCGCGAGGCCAGCTTCCATCGCCAGTTCACCCAGTCGTTCTGGCGAGACGACCTCGACGTGTGCCGGAAGATCCGTGGCACCTGCCAAGTTGTTCTCTGGCGAATGCACGACGAAGAAGACTCGCCGGAAATCCTTGGCGGGGAAGTTTTCGACCGTGCGATCAAGGTCCGCACGACTTGCCCTGGATTTGATCTGAACGACGTAGCGATCCGCAGTGATCGGCTCTCGCAGTTCAAGATCATAGCCTTTGGCGTGTTGACCGAGAACGCTGACTCGCACCAATCCAGCCGCCCTGAAAATAAGATCGACCAGGATTTCAAAGTCTTTCCAGTGCAGTTCCTTGACGGCATCGGTCAGGTACTTGGCGAGGGACGCGCGTTGCACGCCAATTGCGATGGCAAGGTCACTGCGGATTCCGTTGAGTATTCTGCGAAAAAGATCGGCACATTGAACGCGACACACCGTTCCTCGAAACCCCTGTATCTGGGCGATCTTGCCGGGAAGCGTGTTGATGGCCAACAACTGGCCGTTTGCAGCCCGGTCGCTCCACGGAATGGCTGTCTGCCGATATCTGGAGAGCTTATCCTTCTTAACCGAGCCCGTCGCAAGTCGCGTCCACCATAGCTTCGCCTGATGGAAAGTGATCCAGATGTCGTCCGGCGACGATTCAACGATGTTTCGCAATGCGTTGAAGTCGGTCGTGGCGACACCAATGGGTTTATCTTTGAACTCCAGCCGGATTTGCTTTTCGAGCACATTCCAACGATGGCGATTGATGTCGTCCAGCGAGCATTCACGCCAGCCGAGTCGCAGCTTTCCGGTAGCAATCGAGTCGGCCTCCCATGCCCCCCCTCTGCCAAGCTTGATGTAGAAAGCAGAAGTGAAGTCAATTGGGGCAACAGAAATTACCTTTGAGTCGTGGAGCTTGAGCTTAGCCATAGTTCACCTCATACGTCGTTGAGCCAATGTCTCGTGGCCGTAGCGGGACGATGCCCGCTCAAGGAGACAACCGTCAAGGGGCCGCGTAGTAATACACGCAACTGCGGTACGGCACGTCGAGGCTCTTGCCGCCGACAAAGGGCTGGAGAGCAGGGGCCTTCCCCTTCCTCGTACTGGAGTTGTACGGTTCGCCAAGGTCGTGCTTGTACGTCAGGCGGATCACGCAGGATTTCTTGAACGTGATCTTGTCCGTGTCGCGGGTGCGGATCATTGCGGCCAAAGTCCCACCCTGCGGCGTTGTCTCGTGGCGGACAATGGCCGTGTGGAAGTCGGATTCGATCCCCTGGAAACCCCACGAGTGACCGTAGAAATCCTCGCATCCCAGGCTCTCGTAGGTCGGTTCCTTGTCGCCGTCCAGGTAGATTTCGTGGTTCGCTTCGCAGATGCCCTGGCCACCAGCACAAGACGGATGATCGCCTTCCAACTGGAGCGAATGGGCGACGATGGTGCCCGGCGTTTGGATGTCGCACAGCACCAGCTCTTCGTGCGGGAACTTGAATGTTCCCTGCTGATAAACGGTCCTCAAATAGCCTGATTCCTTGGGGATCGCGTTCGCCTCGTCCCATTGAACCTCCATGTATCCCATCAGGTAGCGGTCGGTCGGATTTTCCACCTCGATGCGAATGTGCTTCTGGAACGGCATCGGCAGCCGGAAGTTGTGGGAGGCACGGACCCGCGAGAAGTAGATCGTAGAATACGGCTTGGCCGCAGCCTGGACATCGCCCAGGAAGTCCATGAGCGGCATGTCGATGGCGGGCTTGTCCTGGCGATCATACCAGACCCGCAGGTGAAGTTGGCTGGCATCACCGCCTGCGTAGTTGGATACGTGGAAGTTCGTCACGACGCCTGGCCCATCCTGGTCCAAGACCGTCACTTTGGAATGCGGCGTCAGGGTTGGTGCATCGGGATACTTGTCCAGCGTCCACGTCCGGGGGACGAGGTGCGTCTTGGCGTCCGGGACTGTGGTGATCTTCTGCCAGTTTCCCGGTTCAGGCTGGGCGTGAAGAACGTTTGCCGTCGCCAGCAGCGTTCCGGCGACAGTAAGCCCCATCACAGCGATTGCTCTCAAACGCATCGTAACCTCCCAAAATTGGCTGAATGATTTTCGACAGTCTTGCCGTAGTGTTCACCACGAATGATCCCTACCTCGCCCCGGCTTGGATCAGCCACCTCGCTTTGTACAACCGCTCCCCCCGGCAGTCGCATCGCACCTGCCGGAGAAAGCAGGTCCAGAGTATCGCTCCACCAGGACTCCGTTGCTTGGATGAACGCTGTCTGGCCGGTAGCGGGATGGACGCTCACGGACTTCACGTTTGTCCGGTCGCCGAGATCAGGATGCAGCCGGAACTCATGCTTGTCCCGGTCAAAAAAGTAGACGTGAAGGCCCGTGGTGACGACCAGATCGTTGGAGCTTGGAACGGGCTGTAGATCGTGGCCGCCCCCATCGGGCAAAGGGTAGTCGCTCTTGATCGCCAGCGAGGGATTGTCGCCATCCCAATCCCGGAGTTCGTAGCTTTGGAAAAGACTTGCCCGTACATCTTCAAGGCTGATTAGCACCTAACCTCGCAAGCTTTTCGGCAAGATCTTCTCTGCTGCTACGACAGTGGCATGGCAAAATTCCTGCGGGTAGTTACGTCATTCCCTGTAAGCCTCACTTCGTGCGTCTGTCCTGCTCGGCTGCCACTTGTCCGGCTGTTTTTCGCTTGGCCTTTTGGGCCTCGTCCT
>CAZXYZ010000021.1:23691-116504 GCA_964645045.1 uncultured Pirellulaceae bacterium
TTCGCTTGGCCTTTTGGGCCTCGTCGTGCTCGGCTGCCACTTGTCCGGCTGTTTTTCGCTTGGCCTTTTGGGCCTCGTCGTGCTCGGCTGCCACTTGTCCGGCTGTTTTTCGCTTGGCCTTTTGGGCCTCGTCCTGCTCGGCTGCCACTTGTCCGGCTGTTTTTCGCTTGGCCTTTTGGGCCTCGTCGTGCTCGGCTGCCACTTGTCCGGCTGTTTTGGTGGGTGACTTTGACACTTCTCTTGCTCCTTCTGGTAAGCGGGAAAGCATAACAGACCCGCATCTATACTGCTGGTCCGGGTCCATTGTAAATGCCAACCCGAATTTTTTCGTTGGGCCAGAACCCGGAGGATCAAGTTTTAGGAAGGCCAAACCGGGCTTAGACCGCTTTTGCAGGGCTAGAAAGCCGTTACATGCTATGACAAATCGGGCCGCTGTTTCCAAACCGGATGCCGACTTGTCAATCGAAAAGGTAGCGCTCGCCGCAAGGTCCGATCAGCGGCCAGGGGGAAGTACACCCTGTTCCCCACGACCCAAGCCCACACCCATCGGCTCGGCGGCTTTGGCGCTGTAGTCGTGTTGTGGTCGTTGGATTTGCCGCAGGTGTGAGAAGGGTGCAGGGTTGCACCTGTTGCTCCGTTGGAACAAGTCCCCGCCCGGCAAGGCCGGGCGGGGGCAGTGCCCCACACACGGCATCGTTGGACGCAATGGCCCACCCTGGTAAGATTGGCCGTTCGTTATTCTTGGCAGTTGGCGAAATCTTGGACGGCAGGGCGAGATTGTAACGCGGCAAACCGGCGGCTGCGACGGCTGACCAGGGTGTAGGCATGACGCCACCGCCCCGTACAATGAGGCCCAGGCGTTGGCAGCGTTTTCGCACGCTGACCAGAAGGGTTCTTCCGCGTAGCCGTCGAACGTGCCGCATGTGAAGGGAGAGCAATGACCCAATCCGCCAATCCATACGAAAGCCCGAACGACCCAGCGGAGGTTGGGCCGAAGTCGAAGGCTGGAGCTTTGGCCATCCTGATTGTGATCGTGGTATTGACCTTCGCTGTAAATGTCCGAAGCGCCTGCCAGAACTGGGGAGAACTGACGCTGCCCGTCGTTCTAGTCATGACGGGAATCGGGTTTGGCCTTCCGCTGGTGGCGTTGTACTTGATCTGGCGTGGCAAGATGGCTGGTCGCTGGATTCTCGTCGTGCTGTTCGGCCTACGCGGGGCCGCTGGTTTGGAATGCTTTATTCAGTTTGGTCTCGTTTGCCGATTCCACCCCATGTTTTTCTTGCTCGGCTACAAACATTTGATCGCGGCAACGGTCTTCCTCCCCGCTGCCACATGGCTGGCGTTCTCGCCAAGCCTACGTCATCTTATTGCAGAACAGAAGGTCAAGGCTGCGGCAGGAAGGAATCGGCCCGTAGCCGTTCCAGGATCGAACGGTCCAACCACGACACCCCACCATGAACCCTGAAGTCCTCAACATCTTCGACCGCGAGACAGACCCGCACAGGGCAGATAGCATTCCGTTTGACGTGGTCTGTGCCGGCGACAGCCTGACCGGCTGGGGCAACTTCGGCCCGGCTCAGTCCTGGCCGTTCCGCTGCTACCCGGAGTTCCTCCAGGTGTTGTGCGAGCCGTTGGGTCTGAAGGTCGCCAACTGTGGCGTGGCCGGCGAGACCAGCGAAAACGGCGTGTGGCAAGTCCGCGACTACCTCAAGCTGTTCACCACAGCCAAGTTCTTCCTGCTTTGCTACGGTGCCAACGATCTGGACGACTCAGACGACCATGAAGAAACTAGCAGCCGGATCATCGCCAACCTCGCCCAGATGGTTCAACCCGTTTGGAAACGAGCCAGGCAGCCGATCATGCTGGACATCCCCGATGTGAACGCCAGGTTGTTTCCAGCGGACATGCTTCTCGCGGCGAGAGCCGCGAGAAGCTATCACAATGCCCGGCTAAAACAGTTCTGCCAGGATCTTGATATCCCGCTGGCCGTGATCTCCGGCTGCTTGGACGAAGGGCATTTCGGCGATGCCTGCCATCCGAACACAGAAGGGGCGAAGATCATCGCGGGGATCGTGTTTGAAGTGTTGGCGAACTGTGTTCAGCAAGGCCGGTGATGGCCCGGCCAATCGACATTCCCCACCCAATCACCTATACTGCCGTCTTCAACTTTAACCAATTCAAGGAGCAACACCATGCCGCGAAAAGCCAAAGCCACCGAAGCCGAAGTCCAGACCGCCGAAGCCGCACCTGCTGAGGCCAAGCCTGTCAGGGGTGCCAAGACAGCGGCTATCAAAGCGGCCCTGAAGACCCACAAAAACAATTCCCCCAAGGAAATCGCGGAACTCCTGACCGCATCGGGTCTCCCGACGACGGCGGGGCAAGTCAGCAATGTCAAGTCGTTGATGGCCAGCAAACGCAAAGCGAAGGCCGCGCCCGCCGCCGAAGAAGCTGCTGGTCCCGTCGTCCCGAAGGATGCCGTGTCGGTTGCTCTGCTGGTGAAGGCGAAGAAGCTGGTGCAGGAGTTGGGTGGGGTGGCAAGTGCAAAGCAGGCGTTGAATGCGCTGGCACAGTTGATGGATTGAGCATGAACACCCTCCTGCTCCCCGAAGTCAAATCCGTCCTGGACCGTCTCCACGCCCAGGCCGAAGCCCACGACGACGCCATTATTCAACAGGTTCGCGGCCCCGGCTCCATCTGGGAATCGGCAACGTCGGAGCAGAAGGCGACGTTACTGCGGGATGCACTGCTGCCGATCCCAAGAAGCGGCGGGCAATTCCTGTACGCCGTGGCCCGTTCCATTTCCGCCGCACGTATCGTGGAATTCGGCACGTCCTTCGGCGTTTCCACGATCTACTTCGCCGCCGCCCTCCGGGACGGAGGCGGCGGCTTGGTGATCGGCTCTGAGCTGGAAGCCACCAAAATCACCAAAGCCAACCAACATGTTGCCGAGGCGGGGCTGTCAGAGTTCGTGGAAATTCGCCCCGGCGATGCCCTCCAGACTTTGCGGGACACGGGCGGCACCATTGATTTGCTGTTCCTTGACGGCTGGAAGGAGCTTTACCTGGACGTGTTGAAGGTGGTGTTGCCCAACCTCTTGCCAGGGGCGGTGGTTCTGGCCGACGATGTGAACCTGTTCCCGGATGCAGTCGCGGCCTACTTGGCTTACATCCGCGATCCGGCCAACGGCTTCGTGTCGGTCATGGTGCCGATGGATGACGGGATTGAGTATTCGGTCAGGGTGTGAAGCTGAGCGTATAGCTTAAATTGGCCCCTCATCGTGTTTTCGAACGACAAGGAGAAGAAGGATGAATACCAACGAGCAGGAGTTCATCGATAGACTGAAGTCATTGGAGTTGCCGTTACACGGGAACGTTCAGGCGATATTTGACGGTACGTGTGCGTTGTCTGCTCTCTTGGATCAGTCCATCGTTCCAGTCGTCCAAGGCATGATGTCCCGTACCGAGTTTGAGGACGCGATAGCTGGGGTCTTGTTCCGCATCTCTGCTTGGTTCAAGAGCCTGACCAAGCTGAATCATCCAATCGACATCCAGGCTGTTTTTGCGGGTGCGAGGTCGACATTTGAACTTGCCATCGACATCAAGTTGCTGGTCAAAGTTCCGTCATTAGGCCCCAACTTCCACGCATTCGTCTTCGTTGAGCGATTCCGTGCGGCTAAAGGACTCGTGGATTTTCTCGCCAATGTTCCTGGCGGGACATCGAAGGCAAACGTCGAAAGGGCATTTGTCAACAATCCCGCAAATCAGTCAAAGCTGGAGACACTGTGCAAAACGTTCAATTGGTGGGATTCCGCGAAAGCCAAGCCTAAGTATCCCAAGCACTGGTCAGGGAAGGATATGGCTCAACGCGCGAAGGATGCTGGCACTCAATACGAAGAGCTTTACAGGAGCTACTATCCCTTGTTGAGTTGGAACATTCATGCTGGTGCTGTAGGGCTGGGGGGCATTTCTAGGACAGGTATCGAGTCTGGGTTCGGAGTTGCACATGGGTTCTTGCAGGATTTGGGTTATGATGCAGCCGAAGAGGTCGGGAAGGTCTTCAGACTATTCGACGCTGATCCGAAGCTGCGGACGAAGATAAGGGCAGCAAAAAGCGTAACGGCACAAACGCTACTGGAGTTATCGGGACGAGTCCTGAAGGAACAGGAGCTATCAAACACGCCGTAGGCCAAGGGTTAGCAACGCCAGTGCTGGCGAGCCGCCGCAAGGCGATTGACTTTTCGCCATCGTTTGTAGGGTCACTGACCGTCAGCCGTTGGCCAGAGGTTCAGAAGTGCATGGGCAAACGCCCAATCCTGAACGGCTTTCGCATCGGTGAGCTTCTTGAGTTGCTTAGCCTGTGGCCCGATCCGCTTTATAACGGCGTTCAGGTTCTTTTGCCGTAGCTGTTTCGCTGCTTCAAGGAAAACAATTGCACGGTTCTCGCGCCCGGCCTTGTACGGCTTTACGTGAAGAACTCGCGATTGTGGCGTGACCATGCGATCCCCTTTGCCTTTGTCATATACTTGGACGATGAGATCGCCCTTCTTCAGCCGTCTCGCAAAGGTTCCCTTGGCCCAGCAGAATCTGTCCACGTAAAACTTGCGATTGGATTTTATCCGCTTCTTTGCGGTGGGAAGGCCCTGCCGTTCTGCTTTTACGTCATCTTCATCCCAGTCGACGTAGCGCAGAGGCACGACCCAAAGCGGCGAATGCTTGGGCGTGTTCCCGTATCCCTGGTTTTTGCCCTTCGGCGCGCCGTGTCCGAACTTTGGTGGCCGATACAGCTTCTTCATCTTCTTGGCGTATTCGGGCGTGACAAGCTCGCCTCGAAGGCCGCGAACGAACTTCTGACACGCGGAAACAACCGAGCGATTGTTGATCTGAAGGACAGCCTCAACGAGTCCGTGTGCGGAGCTGTTTGACACGTTGGTGGAGCCGACGAAGGCTTGGTCGCCGACGACGAAAACCTTGGCGTGAAGATTGCTGACGGAGTGGACATCGACACCCTTGTTGACGAGCTTCAAAATCTCGGATGGGTTCGTTTGCCCTGAGGCAACAGCCGATTTGCTCATGTCCACGATGAGGGTGCTCCCCTTGCCCAAGGGCAACAGCTTGCTGGCCCCCGTGCCAAAGTAAGCCACCGCGACGAAACAGCGGCTCGGCTTCTTCTTCACTGCCGCCGTGATTCTGTCCCAGATGTCCGTCGTCACAAGTCGGTTTGTCATGGTTGTGTCTCGATGGTGAAGTCGTGATCCAGCCCCTCCGAATCAGCCTGTGCCCCTTCAATTCTGAACTGCTCGCCTCCAACGAGCGGACAGCTACCATTTTCGTCAAAGTGGGCCTTGATCGCAATCAGCGCGGCCTCGGATCTCGCCGGTGACGAATACCCGTGGTCAAGTCCTGGGAGCGATGAACACTTCAATGTCGGACAACCCGTGCCCGTTCTGAGACCTGGGCGGTCACACAACACTTCATCATCCAGGACTCCCCTTGCCTGCGGCAAGGGAAGTCCCCCTCCCACTGATTCAATTCATCTGCCAAAGCCCCCACTCCCGCGAAGCGGGCGTGGGGGCAGTTCTCACCTCATTATCCTCGTCCACAAAAGAGCCATTCCCAAGGTTCAATTCCGAACCTTCGTTCCGCCTCCTGAGCTATTTCCAAACCCCAGAACAGCCAAACTTCTTCCAAAAACCCTAGAGCCGAGGTGGTCAAACCACCCTTTTCCGTGCAGCCAGCCGGTTCTTTTCCTGTCCAGACGTAGCATCTCCCAGGCCATCGTTCAATTGATCTGATTTTCAGCGGGACGTATCCCAAGTGCAGGCTGATATGCTCATGGCGGGGGTCGAATCAGCGGGATTGTGGCGTCAATGGGATCAAAATGGGGAGCATAGTAATACAGGCACAAGTTCCTGGTTCAGACTGCGACCATCCGGCAGGATGACGTTGGCCACAGTCCGTTCGTACCTGTCTGTGCCGGTGGGGTGGACTCTTTTTTTCGGTTCGGCATTGGGTTACAAGGTCGCCGCGTGGAAGGCCAATCTCCGTCGCTACTTTCCTCGCCAATACTCCGCCACTTCCGATTCGTAAGCTCTTTGAATCGCCGCTTGGATCTCATCCGGGGAAGAGTTCCCAATCCCGCAGTACCGCAACAAGGAATCACGTTTGTCGTCTGGTATAAACCGCTCGTTCTTGGCCAGACTACGAAGCTCCTTCGCGAAATAGGGCACGTCGTCCGGCGGGTCATCATGGTCAATAAAGCAGGTGATTAGCGCCTCCTGCGCGACCGGGTTTTGGCAAACTGATATCTGCTGTTCAAGAAATCGCGACAAGGCAATGCAGAACTCTGCGTTTACCCTGTGTCTCGCGAACCAGGAACCTCCCGATCCCATATCTTGTGTCATCAGTTTGAAAAAATCGCTCGACCATCTGCGATTGAGGATGCGGCTCCAGACGTTCATCAACGGCTGCTCTACCAACTTCAAGGACCGTTCCTGTGATAGAATTTGGAATGCCGCTGGAATATGGTAAGGACTATTCCAATCCAACACGGTCTGCGCGGCCCAAGACGACATCGCATGAATCGGGGGCAGCAGACCAATGAACCTCGCCAACAGAGTGAATACCCACGGTTTACCAACGGACACCTCAACTAAGTGATCCCAAAACCCACCAACATCGAAGTCGGAGATCATGCGTGAGCCTGAAACGGTATTTTGCAGAAACATCGAAATGCCGAGGTTGCATAACGAATCTGTGTTGCCCGGCTGGAAGAAGCGATCCAGGAACCGCGTACTAGGGGCTACTGCGTGCATAGTTAGAGTGTCGTTGAACTTCGAGTAGTCGCGGTTACGCGGCATCGCCACCTGCTCACACGTGTTGCCCTCATTATATCCCTGTCTACCCCTTGAGCGCGCGTTGTGAAACAACACTCTTACTGTGCCCCTGGCCCTGCGCACACGCGGCAACCACCGAAGATAGAAATCGTACAGATCGTTTACCCAGCAACAAAACACCGCCTGCTCATTTCCCAAAAAGTACAACGTCGGCGTCCCGCCCGATATCTTTGGATCAAGGTAACGATGAAGATGCTCCAGAGACAAATCGTGACGACAAATGAGAAATAGGTCGTCCGGCGGAAGTCCCTGGAAGTGCCACTCCCAAGGGAATGCGTCAAAGTCCGAAGCAAATCCAATATCGCTAGGAGATATGTACTTGACCTGGACGTTAAACCTACGAACGTATACCCCTTGTTCATCAAACTGTTTTAGGATGTAGTCCGTTCCAAAGTCGTTGCCCTGGTCAATGCTCTGTGGTACTAAATCAGGGCTAAGGCGGCCCAAAAATTCATTGCACGCGATTCGCTCTTTGACGCTCTCAACTGATCGAACCATGTTCAGGCCCTAACAAGCATAAGTTTGTCCACGCCCATCCCCTACCCCACCCAATCTCCACACAGCAAAACCGCCTGTTTCAGCACCGCCCGCGTGGCTTTCTCCCGACGATCCGGCGGGCAGCCGTGCTTCTTCAAGATTCGCCGGACCATCACCCGGATGCTCGCCTTAGCACTCTCCGGCACGATCCAGCCTCCGTGACCACTTCGGCGGCGGTGGCGTTGCAGCCGCCATTCTACCCTCAGGGATAGGGGCAACAAGACGGGAACAAGCAAATCGCTGTCACGTCCTGACCCAGCCTCGGCCACACACCACGCTGCCGATATCCTCTTCCTCCACGGCTGGACCTCGACACCGGGCGGCCTAAAACCCAGTTACCTGAAGAACCACGGCCACGCCGTCCTGCTTCCGCCCCTGCCGGATGGTGGTTTTCCCGCCGCCGTCGCCATCGCCCAGGCCGAATTTGACCAGCACCGGCCCGATGTCGTGGTCGGTTCCAGCCGTGGCGGTGCCGTGGCGATGAATATCAACGCCGGGGACACGCCGCTGGTCCTGCTTTGCCCGGCGTGGAAGCGGTGGGGCACGGCCACCACGGTCAAGCCTGGCACGGTGATCCTGCACAGCCAGGGGGGCGACATGGTGCCGTTTGGCGACAGCCTGGAACTGGTCAGGAACAGCGGCCTGCCGACAAGCAGGGATCTCCTCCGACCAGGGCAGACTGCTACTAACCGCCACCTAGCTTCTCCCGAACTGCACCGACACTGGATGTTTTCAGAATCGAAATCGTTCGTTCTCCCAACTTTTCCTTCAGCTCTCCGACCTGCAAGATAGCGGACTCTGTTCTGCTTGTGGGCCTGAGCAGATCGGGTATGAAGGCAAGAATCCGCGTTTTCTCTTTCCTTGAAAGCAGGTCATTCACCTCAACCGCATCAGCCAGTTGCTCGTTCAGATATTCTAACTGCGTGTTACCTGAGATGAAGCTCCATGCACGACGAAGGCCCCCGCACCATTGCAGCAGCCAGATCACGTCTTCCACCGCCGTGAGGACGCCAGAAACATCGACCTCTAAGCCAACATCCTCTCCTCTCTGAACAATGCCGTCTCGCACTTTTATGCCCGCGTCAATCATCGACAGAACCGATCTTGGTGGCCTTGGGCTCCAATACGATAGTTGCGGGAGATATTCGCCCAGGATGCGTCGCATCGGCGGTGCCGGTAAATAGCTGACGAGCCATGACAGAGTCGGCTCTATCTGACTTATGTGCTCCTTGACTGCTACCTCCAGTGCCGCGATTCCGAGCACGATTGCACTACGAGGGGCCGATGGCCCATGCTTACGCGCCTCCTGATACAGTTCCATTGCTACGGGCCACTTTTTTCCCTCGCGAATTAGCATCGAGACTTCCTGGGCGATTTCGTCCGCTTTGTATTCTCGGATGATTCGAAACCCGAAAGTACCCTGCGCCTGTCTCGGTGGAAACGTCTGCCAAATCTCATTATCTTCCGACCAGGAAAGTCCTGCGAATACCGCCGGATGGCCAACAAGCCTTCCACACCGCCAACGTAGGGTTTGGACAACACTCTGCCCAAGAGCGTCGGCAAATCGTCTTTTACTATCAAAGAAGTCGATTAGCATCGTACAGCGGTCGTGATCTTCAGGCCAAGCCTTCGTTTCATAGTACACGAGCATCTCGGCAACCACGTCTCCCGCCACGTCCATTTCGAAAGTGATTGTGAGCGAGGGGATCGCAGATTCATCAGCCTTGGGGTTGACTCGTGCAACGGCGTGTTGACCATGTTCAAGAGTTAGGGGTATCTCGAATGGTGCCGCCGTATCAAGATCTAGGCCAGAATAGCAGTTGTGAAATTCCGCTTTGAAGTACATTGAAGTCACTCCGGTTTTCAAAGGGGCGACAAGCAATCAGGGGCATAAGAACGCTGCCGCGATTTCCTGCTGACACTCGGCCCGCAGGTTCTTTAAGGCCCAGGTTTGGCCAGAGTAGAAGTCCAACAAATACAAGAAGTCATGAACGGCCCACAAAATAGAATGCGCACTATCACGTTCAACCGTGTTGCGACGACCATGCACAAGTTGGTTCCTGACCAAGACAGCCTTCTCAAGCTCACGAAGGATTAAATCGGGGACAAATGGCTGGCGGTCTGCTTTTGTGATCGGCAAAGGAATTCCTGGAAGGAAGTCTGTTAGCATTCTAACCAGGGGCGGAGATGGAAGGTTTTCAACAAGCCACTGGGATTGCGGAACTGACTTTGCAACAAATTGCTTAAACCCAATCTCTGCGGCGGCTACTGCAAGTACCACCGCGCTTCTGGGATGGTCATCCTCGTGGGAACTCGCCTCCCTGTAAAGTTCATGTCCTATCGGTTCCCTTTGATGCTCTACGATCAGTTGCTCAACGGAGGGCAGTAGATCGGCTGACCACTGCTCGCATGGAATTCCCAAACTCACGTCTAGACGAATGTCCCGGATCACCGCTACCCATTCTACGCCGTCAAACGACCAGTCGAAGCGATGGAGGGTTCGGATTGGATTATGATGGGCGGGCCGTGCATGACGCCAGCGAAGCACGCGGAGCGTGCGGCAAAGGGCTTCGTACATTTCGGTCTCGGCACGCTCAACCTGCCCTTTTCTTTCAGAGACAGTTCCCTTTTCACGCGCCTCGCTCTCTAGGCGGGCCGATACTTCCCGCTCGCACGATGCCTCGCATACGCCGTCGCCGATGACGTACTTTGGCCCATCCTCGTCCTTTGCACGTTCTCGCACGATCAAGTCCACCTTGTGGTGCGGGTCGTGGACTTTCAAAACATGCCTTTCGAGTCCCATGTTTCTGGTAATGTAGACGAGTCTAAAATGCATGCTCGACTCCTTCTTTGGTCGCGAGTCTCTTGGGCCGGGGCAGCGCGTCAAACGGGCACCCATGTTTCGCGATTCACTCACCGTTCATACGTCCCCACCACCTCGCCCCACGCCAGGATACTTCCTGCCATCGCCTTCAACAACGCCGCTTTGTCAGCCCCAGCCCCCAGGTCCAACTCCCGCCCCAGGGCATACAGCTTGAAGTGGTAGTGGTGGATTTTCCCCGGTGGCGGAGCCGGGCCGCGATAGCCGACGGTGCGGCCATCCGGCCACGAATTCTTCCCCTGCATGGCCTTGACCGGCTTCTCCAGCGTGGCATCCGTTGGCAGCCCCTCCGGCAGTTCCCGCACCGTGGCCGGGATCTTGTAGATGACCCAATGGACCCACGGTTCGCGGCTGGGGGCATCGGGATCGTCGCAGATCAGGGCCAATTCCTTCGTGCCATCCGGCACTTGTTCCCAGGCCAGCGGCGGGGATACATCCTGGCCGTCCTCCGTGAACGTTTTGGGAATGGGCTGGCCGTCGGTGAAGGCCGCGCTGCGGACGTGGATCGACTTGGGCGGCGAGTCGGAGACGTTCTTGACACCCGGCGTCTTCTGGCTGCAACCGATCAGGCCAGCGGCGAGACACAATAGCAGGATGATCCTGGGCATGGTTGAACTCCGATGGGCGAGTTGTCGTCGTGGGGGTGATTATAGCGGATCGCAGACAACGGCTGGAATGGGCAGGCCACACCCACGCCTGCGTGGGTGTGGCTGTGTCTCCACCGAATCCAACTTGGGCCGCCCCACCGCTGGGATTTCCAGGGTGTGGGACGGGATCGGAAGCAACAACCACCAGCCGCTTCGCGGCTGGTGGTTGGTCACACGGTCGAGGTTCGGTAATCGGGAAGCCATGAGGTCCAACGACCCTGTCGGAGTTGTTGCCGCCGACCGCGATCCACAATCGCCAGGATGTATCCTGCGGTGGTGGCCCTGCACGCCGACACACGATCTTCTAGCGGCCATCGCCTCGGCCAGTGCCAACCGGCCCACTCCACCAGAGCCACCGGCCAGGATACTTCCCACCGCAGTCCGGTCAGGCTGCGGGGCGGGCAGATGCCGACTAACTGCCCCGCAGCGGTCAGCGACGGGGCAGTCTGTCTGTTCCTATCCCCCTTGAGTCGCCCGCATCAGTTCCGCACGGGCCATTGGCAGGAATTGTGTTGGGCTGCCCTCTGGTCGTCCGTGCTGCTTCCACAATTCCATCGCCAGTTCCTCTGCCTTCTCCCGAAATAGCCGAGCCTGACGGGCGTCCGCCTTCTCTGCCGCACCGATTCCCTGGTGGTCATGGCGGAGTGAGGTCAGAACATCCGGGGACAGCCCGTGATGATCGCAGTAATGCTTGAACCACGCGGCAATGACTCGTCCGGCGTTGCCGATCTCCAGACCGCATTTCCAGATTTCGGTGAGGAACATCCATGTAAGGAGGCTGCGCTTGCCGTGAACTTGGCTGAGACAATCCCCGAACTGCTGCTGGCGTTTCTCGTCGGGCTGATGGGCATACTGCGTGTAGAGGAAAACGTCGATCAGTCGTTTGGTCGTAAAGGTGCAGGTTCCCGGCTGCAAAAAGGGGCGGAACTCCGGTGTAGCTGTCAAGCGCGACTCGTATTCCCTGGCAACGCCCGCCACCCACGCCGCGTATGGATGGTCGCCGAGAGCGGTCGCGTACGCGGCCACGGCTTTCTTGAAGTTGGCGGGTTCCTTCTCCATGTAGAAACGCCGAAAGATCGTGACGAACGACCGAATTTCATCGTCTGTGACGGCAGTCTCCAAAACCGGATCGCCGCCAATGGGCGTTGCGATGCGGCCAGTGCCAGCCGCCGTGATCTTGCCGGGGCCGTCCTTCATGAAGGCGGAACCCATTAGTTCCGAAAGGTCACGAACGAAGTATCCGAGGAGCCGTAGATCGTCCTGGTTGAGCGGGACGCCAGCGAGCGGAACTGGCTTTGGCTCGGCCAGCATCAGGTCGATGTCGTGCTGTTTTGCGCCACGCGGAATAAGCATGGCGGTGGGGCTGCCGGTCAGGATCGGTCCCATCTCTTGAAGCGAGATTTCCTTGCCGGTTTCGTCTTCAAAGTAGTCGCTTAGACACAGCATTTGAAGCCCATCCCAGGGAAGAGGGCCGTCGCCGTGCCAAGGAAATTCGCCTTCGTGAAACAAGTGGCGGAATCTAAGGACATCCCGCTCAGTCTTGGAGGATTTTCCCTCGACAACGAGTTCCACGGCTGCTCGTGTTACGGGATCGAGCGTTTTCGTGTCAAGAAACAAATCGCGGTCCTTGAACTGCTTGTCTGCTCTGTCCAAGTAGCGGATCTTCCAGGATAGCATCATCCCGTGGTCTCCTGTGTGGCTTGCCGCATCCGTCCTGCGAAACTGTGTCTCCGCGATTATACCACAGCACCGACTCCGCCCGAAGTCGCCAAAGCCGACCAGTTCTAGGGTACTACTCCAGCCGTTAGGCCCAGGATGTATCTTGGCAGCACCGACCCACACAGCACCCCGGCAATGCCGGGGTGCTGTGCTTCCTGTCTCACTCCATTTCCGGCAACCTCGCCACCGCCAGGCCCGCTGCGCTGGTCCGCCCGTCCGTGCCCAGCCTCACGCAATGCAGCATCTCCGCCACCATCAACCAGGATACTCCCCGTGGCACACACAACAGCCCCGTCGCAAACGCGGCGGCGCTGTTGTCCCGGCATCACGGGTTCTTCACTGGACCACGCCCAATCGTCGCCAGGATTCGGTTCGCCAACTTCTTCCGCAGGTCAGCGGCATTCGACCAGAGAATGTGGTTCAACTGCCGAGTGTCAAAGTGGATGTCCTGCCTATCGTCTTCCTGGCACATCCAGATGACCGGCAGCCCCATTCCCATTGCGTAGCCGCCCTCAAAGTACACGCCGTTCCTGTGCTGCGTCACGTCGGCCACAACGAACCGGCTTTCTTTGATCCGAGCGATGATCTCGAACACGATGTCGCCGAGGTAGTCCTCCTGGTCAATCCTGACCGCCTTGTAGCCCGCATCTTCTTCCAGGGCGGGCTTGATCGCGTCTTTCCAGGCTTGTTCGAGCAGCGGCGAATTCTTGGCGAACGACATGGCGACAAACGCATCGGAGGATTCAAGGGTCGGAATCCGTTCTGCTTCTTTCCAGCCGGTCGGGGTAAGGCTGTAGCGATCCGAGTGGGCTGTTGTACCCGCGTCCGTGATGTAGTTTGCTTCCTTGGCGTAGCTGAAGTAGTAGACCAGTTCCTTAGCATTAGCGGCAAAACACAACGGATAGTCGGTGTCTCGGTGAAGTTCGACGACCGCGCCAGGATGCTTCGACTTGCGGACGATGTGCCGCAGCAGGTAGCGAAGCTTGGCGGGGACATCGTTTGGGGCGGGGGCGCTAGATTTCAGGTCTTGGAGGTTCTGCGTTGTGATGATTACGGGTCGATTCGTTTCCGACCACAGCCGCACCACACCTGACAGGTCAGGGTAAGGGCCGCGAGACAATTCGCTGGTTGCATCATCGCTGATGCGATACTTACCACACACCGGGCACTTGCATGACCAGTCATCGGCCCCGCCTCTAGTGCCTTCCGCTGATTCATAGCCGCACAGCGGGCAGACTCCAGTTGTCGTGTTCATTCTCGGCATCCTCGGTGGTGAACGGTCTGAGTCGCCGCGATTATACCACACCGCCGCCCAATTCAAGCAGTCGCCGATCAGCTCCAGCCTGCTGCTCAGACGGCCCAGGATTCATCCTGCGGGGCGAACCGGACCACACCCCGTTGCCCGTTCCGGGCAACGGGGTGCTTCCCAACCTCGCCACCCTGCTGAACTGGTCCGCCAGTCCGCGATATCTGCCACCGTCGCAGGATCAATCCCAAGCATCGAAATCCTGCGGGATCAGGGCGAGGCAACAGCCCTGTCGTGGCCGTACGACGATCACGGCCCCGCCCAATTCCACAAACGCCGATCAGTTTCAACGTACTATTCCAGCGATTCCCCCAGGGGCCACCCACACCCCGCCCCGGCATCGCCGGGGCGGAGTGTCTGATCCCTTTAATTGAGCGGTTGATGGGGCAAATTTGCCACCTTCATCCCCGCCGCCGTCTCCTGCCATCGGCTGATTTCGCTGACTTGCAGCGGCGAGATCCTCAATTCGCGAAATGCGGCTTCCACTTGGTCGCCGTCGAGATCGCCGGGGATCAAAGCGAGGTGATATCCTCGCCGCGAGCGAACGAACAGCACCGTAGCCGTCGTTTCGTCAGTAATCCGGGAACTCATAGTCGTCTCCTCGCGAACTTGTGGTATTCGGGACAAGAACGGGCCGCAGAACAAGGGCCGCAAGACAGGTATGCCACGACGGGACCGGGATGTTTAGGCGACAAGGGCAGAGTCCAAAAAGAGGCTGAGATAGGTCGTACTGCTACTGGGCATCACTACTCCACCAACCCAAAGGAGAACGAGATGTCCAGTTTCACACGGTCAGACTTGGCTCGGAAGATCGCAAGGTTTATCGGTCGCAAGCGATTGCCGCGAACGTGGCAGCTTCGGGAGTTGCTCGACGATTGCGAATCCGTTGCGTTTGAATTGGAAGCCACCGCACCCCCGCATGTCACCGCCGCGTCAATCGCGTGGAAAGCGGTCCAGCGGGTTCGTTGTGGCCGTCAGCATCGGGAATCCATCCGCAGTATCACGACCGGACGGCACGACCGCCGCAGCAAGCGGCCCGACTTGAAGCAGACCCATATCCGCCTGACCGATTTGGCATCGCGGGATACATCCCCCAGCGACTCGGTCCCCGGTTGGATTGACTACCAAACGTTTATCGCAGCCTATGACGACCGGAAGCGCGCTATTGCCACCGCATTGGCCGTTGGGGGCAGCACATCTCAGGTCAGTTCGGCATTCAACGTCACTCCGGGAAGGATCGCCCAGATGAGGCGGGAATTCGAGCGGGATTGGAAGGAATTCCAGTCGTAATCCCGGCTCCACACCCCAACCCCACCGCCTTCGGCGGTGGGGTTTTCTTTTGTCCCGAATCCGGGTGAGTTCCCTTGTACTACTTAAACCCGTCAGACCACAACAAACCACCGAGGGCAAGACCATGAACAAAACGCGACGGGTCAAGGTCAGGAAAAACAGCCTGACGGACAACGTGTACTTGGACCGCCAGGGCCGTTGGGTGCCGTGGCGAAATGCGGCTTGGTTCAACAGCGAACAAGCGGCGGAACGATTCGCCCACACCCACGGCATCGACGTGTTCGGACTGTTCCCATGCGAGAGTTTTGGAGGATGAATCCCATGAACAGAATCCACACCGGCAGCGGGAGTGTGACCTACAAGGCTGTCCGCAGGGCGATGGAGGGCCAGCCATACACGATGAGCCTCACGGATACGGACGAAATCCATGCTGTGGTGGCCGCCGTCAATCAAGGCATCGACGCCCATCTTGAAGCCTGTTTCTGTCCCCAACGTGGCGACAGATTCAGCGGCGGCAAGCGGACGGCAGGACGGCTGACGCTCTGCCGCACCCTGGAATGCGTCGTCAGCCCGGAGTCCCTGCCCGTGTTGCTCCGTCGCCTCTGTGAAGGCGATGACGCGGGCATGACGTTGGCGGATGACATCCTGATGACGCTTGGCTTTGACGAATGCGGCCACCTCGTAGGCCGCGAAGCGGTTGGTTTGGCGTAGGGCATCGTCAGGATACATCCCCACGACGGCCTGCCGTCGTGGGGATTCCTTTTTCTTGGAGCCACACGAGTTCCACCGTACTAATCCACGGCGTTGTCACCACCAAGCACAAAGGAGAAACGCCATGTTGTTCAGTGTGATTTATTCTGCGGATTGCCCACGCACGGAATCCATCGCTCGTTTTCGTCCGCCTCGTGTTCGCAAGCTCTGGGAGCAGACCGAGGGCGACAACCAGTATGACTACGGGGAAGGGGATTGGGAGAAGGGCAAGCACCGCAAGTGGTGCGGTACGCTGACGAAAGACCAGTTCCGCGAGTTCGTGCAGGCGGTTGGCTTGTTCGCTGAAAACGTGGAAACGATGGGCAGCGTTGGTGCCCCCGGTTCTGGTTGTGGTTGGGCACCGGCCATCTCGTTCAGTGGCAGCGGCGACCAAAGGGCCATCCTGAACGCCTATGTCACGCCGATCCCGGAGGTGAAAAAGGAAGGCTTGGATAAACGTGATTGGCGGCGGGTTCGGCGTGCCGTCCTGAATGTGTTTAAGTGATACTCACCGAACACCGCCCGGCGAATGCCGGGCGGTGCTTTCTTTCGCTTTCTCCGGGTGAGTTCGTCTGTACTACACCCCGGCGTTGTCACCCACAAAGCACAAGGAGACAGGCCATGCGATTCAGATTCCTGACAGGCGATGTGAACTACGTTCGTGACGGCGGCAGTTTTATTTCCGGCAAGCAGAACAACGGCGAGTTTGACTTCTGGGTTGTCATGCAGATCCGCAACGAATGCGATCCTGAATCGCCAGCCGCTTACAGTGTGTCGGTCAGCGTTGTGTCCCCGTCGCAAGCAGGCGAAGACAAGATCAACGCCGCGATGGAATGCTGTGGCGTCACCAAGACGATGATGGCGACCGCCGTTGCCAATGGCTACGGCGATGAGGCCAAAGTTGAAGCCTTGCACGCCTACGGCGTGGTGGCCCATGTCTGGAACAGGTACGGCAACAACCACCGGCGACTAATGGAAGCCGCCCGGCAGTTTGCCAACACGGAACTGGATTCCCTGTTTGGCTTCGTGATGGATCGGCCAGTGAACCGGATCGGCACGACGGGGTGGGAAGCCCTGCGTGGCGACCTGGACGCGGCGCTCAAAGGACCACCACGCCCCGGCGTGAATTCAACGGCTCATCAAATCATGCGGAAGATGTCCCGGCTTTCATAGGAAGTATCCCCCAGCACCGCCCGGCGTTCGCCGGGCGGTGCCTTCTCGGCTGGTGCGAGTTTGAGCGTACTGCTCCACGGCGTTGTCACCCCCAATCACAAGGAGACCGCGCCATGACCGACCAACCCAAATGGCAACTGCTCGTCAACATCGGTGATGCCACGCCGTTGGACTACGGCGGGCTGTTCGTGTTCCGCGACGAGACGGGCATCTACCCGGAGGAGATGGAGTCGTTGGAAGTCCAGAACCCCGATGCCGACGACGACAGCGATCTGCGCTACGAGGTCCGCCGTTGTGTCCTGGAGCGATGCACGCTGACGAACGGCATTCTGAGCGACAACCAATTCCACCCTGAACATCCCGCTTGGTTCGCTGGAGATCTGGCCGGTGTCGCAGCCAACATCGGCAGCACCAAAGAAGACCTGGAGCGGATGTTGTGCTCCGAAGACCCGTTGGAGCGGGCCGAAGCGTACCGGGCCATTGGCGACTACCACGGGTGGGACAATTTTGACTCTGACCCGTTGACGCTGACAAGGGCGGAAGCCGAAACACGAGTCAATTTGGCGATGGGGCAAGTTGCAGTGTACTAACAACCGGCAGTAACCAGCCAGCGACGTGATGGCTGCGAGCACCTAGATCGCAGCTTGAAACGTAGCCGTGACAATCCGTGAACCGACGCCCTAACGGGTGAGCGAGCTGGCTTGTTCTGTCACACCCACGCCCCGGCAACGCCGGGGCGTGGGTGTTCATTCCCTCTGCCCAACAAGGAGTCAACCCATGCCCCTGCAACGTGGACACAAGACCAATTTCGACACCTTGCAACGTGCCTTCCGCTCTGGTGACGCGGCTTTGATGGAATGTCAGCTTGCCGCCACCGGCGAGAACGTGGCCGTCATCTGTGCGGCCAACCGGGAAGGAGACGGCGAGGTGGAGTTCACGCCGTTCGCGATGCTCTTCAACGAGAACCCGTATGACCTGCTCAACCCGCCGAATCCTGACGGTGGGTTTCATGGTGGGTGAAGGACCAGCAGCACCCATCCCGCACGGAAGTGCGGGATGGGTGTGAGTTCGCCTGTACTACTCCAGGGCATCAACCCTCAACAAAAGGAGATGCCCATGACACTGGAATTCTGGCCGCGAAAACTGCTCACCCCCAAGCCCGCACCCAAGCCCAAGCGACCGCCTAAGCCACGCAAGCCACGACGGCCAAAGCAGCCGCTCACCATCGGCAAGGCCAATCAAATGCTCTCAGCCGCCATCATCATGGGCGATCACGAATTGGCGTCCTTCTTGGATCGGGCGACCATCTACGGCACGCCCGACGCCACCGCTGATTTTCGCAAGCGGCTTGACGAAGTGATGGCACCGCTCGCTTGAATGATCCAAGAACCGCCCCGCGTCTGCGGGGCGGTTTTGTTTTGTCCCAGTCAGGGCGAGTTCCGCTGTACTTAACCAGGGGTGTCGCACATCAACCCCCGGAGACAAACCAATGAAAGCGGTATTTTCGCAAGGCTACATCACGCTGCATCGTGATGCGAGCGACCCACGTTTCCACGGCATGAGGTTTGCCAGAGGCGAACACTCCCTGATGCGATTTGTCGCCAAATGGTTGAACGCCCGTGGTTTCCAACTGATTAAGAAACGGGCACAGAAGGACGGCCACATGATCGGCGACCAATACCAGCCGTACCTTCGCTGCCGCAAGCCCCGCAGGGCCGTGCCCCACATTTATGTCTGGTCTGGCTTCTATGCGTTGCATGGAGCCAACCAGGACTGGAACGGAGGGCGGGTGACACTGCTCTTGGAAACGGACGTGTTCGAGAAAGGGCAGGACACGATGGCGATGATCGCCGCGCTGTGCGAACGGCATCCCGGCGAGATGAGGATTGAGCAGGATCACCACCTCCGGGATTTGGGCTCGCGACAGCGTGACTGAATGCCGCTGAATCCAACAAGTCGCCCCGCACGAATGTGCGGGGCGGTTCTGTTTTATCTGAGGCGGTGCGAGATGGAACGTACTAATCCCGGTCGTGTTACCAACCACGACCATTCAGGAGACGAATCATGCAAACCCAACGACAGATCCGACTGGACATCACCAACCGCATCGTCAGCGCGATTGAAAGCGGTGTGATGCCGTGGCGACGACCCTGGCGGGCGTCCAAAAACTGCGGACGGCCCACCAACTTCGTAAGCAAAAAGCCGTACAGCGGAGTTAATACTCTGCTCCTGGAACTGACATCGATGCAGAGAAATTTCTCAAGCAAGTGGTGGGGGACATTCAAGCAGTGGGATTCGCTGGGCGGTTGCCATGTCCAGAAGCGGCCTGACAATGTGCCGCCTGGCCAGTGGGGCACCAGCATCGTGTTCTGCAAGCCGATCAACAAAACCGTCACCGACGACGAAACCGGCGAAGAGGAAGAGCAGGGATTTTTCATGCTCAAAACCTACACGGTTTTCAACGCGGATCAGGTTTCCGGTGCCGAGCGGTTCCAAGTCAAGGACGAACCCGGCAACGGCATCACCGAACCAGACTACGGGCCTGCGGAGGAATTGATTGCCGCTTCCGGTGCCGACATCCGACACGGTGGCGAGCGGGCGTATTATTCTCCCGGTGGCGACTACATCCAACTGCCAAACCGCGAGCGGTTCAGCACGGTCGGTGCCTACTACGAAACCGCGTTGCACGAACTGGCCCACTGGTCTGAGCCCCGGCAACACTTTGACCGTCAGGAGCTTGGCTATCCGATGTGCGAATTGATTGCCGAGATGGCTGCCTGCTTCGTTGCCACCGAGATCGGCATTCCCAACGGCGAGGGCTTGGAGAACCACGCGAGCTACGTCAAGTCGTGGCTCGACGCGATGAAGGGCGATTCGGGTTTCATTTTTCGGTCTTCGAAGTTTGCTTCGGGGACCACAGATTTCCTCCTCGCCTACGTGCGAGATCCCGAACCGCAGGAGGCTTTGGTGGTCTGATGTAGGACAACACACTGCCCGGCGAAAGCCGGGCAGTGGGTTTTTCAAAACGTGGTGCGAGTTAGGTTGTACTTCGGATCACAACCGAGCCGCCGCGAAACAAAAAGCAAAACTGAAAACCCCGAAATCGTTTCCAAAAAAGCCTGGTCCTGGTTCCATCTGCGGCCTGGTTTTGGACGCCAACGGGGTTCCTTTTTCTTTGGGACTCCTAAATCTTCCAGGGACTCCCGGCATTTTGTTGCCGGGGTTCCTTTCTTCTGACACCCCTTGTGCGAGTTCCCATGTACTAGGCACGGGCAACTTCGCGTTTTATTTCGCTACCTTCACCGGAGGAAACCATGTCGGACATCAATGACGCAAAACCCACAAGCCTTTCCCACATCGTTGGGCAGAAATCCGTGGTGGAACAACTGCGGGTCGCATTGGATGCGGCCTTTGAGGACGGCAAGCGGCTGGATGATTGCCTGCTTGTCGGCCCGCCTGGTCTCGGCAAGACGCAAATCGCTGCGGTGCTCGGCCAGGAGTTGGCCGTCAAGTGCCACGAGACCCTGGGGCAAAGCATCAACAGTCCTGCCGATTTGAACACGATTTTGCTTTCGGCCAAAGACAAGGAGATCGTTTTTATTGACGAGTGTCACTGTTTGCAGAAGATTTTTCAGACAGCACTCTACCTCGCCGTTGATAAGCGCGTTGTCAGCGTGGTAGGCAGCAAATCCGTGCAGAACATTCCAATAGCCAGCTTCTCGTTGATCTTGGGGACTACGGATGAATTCTGTTTGCTTTCGCCCCTTCGAGATCGCATGAAGCTGGTGCTGCGGTTTCAGTTTTACAGCGTGGACGAACTCACCCACATCGTCCAACACCGGGTCAAGTCGCTGGACTGGGACGTGGATGAATTGGTCCCGCCGATGATCGCCCAGCGATCACGCGGCACTCCGAGATTGGCGCTCAGGCTCTTGCAGAGTTGCCGCCGTTTTTGCCGCAGTCGTGGCAAGCAAACCATCACGTTGGATCATCTGCGGAAGGCGTGTGCCCTGGAAGGCATGGACGAGTTGGGTCTCGGCCCCACTGAGCAGCAATACCTCCGTGCGTTGGCCGATGGAGCAAGCCGTCTCAACGTCATCGCGACTTTGTTGGGACTCCCTTCCCGCACCGTGGCCGATGTCACTGAGCCGTTCCTGATCCGCTCCGGCCTCGTCTTGAAAGACGACCAGGGCAGGCGGCAACTCACCGCTGCTGGTCGGGAGCACCACCTGAAGTCGTGTCAAATTTATGCCTGAATCCTGTCGGAGTGATGTTACATGATTGTTGAAATGCAGGGCGAGAAAGCAGCCGTCAGCGTTGCCGAGATGGCACGTATGGTCGGCCTGAGTAGGGGGAGGTTTTACCAGTTGGTCGGCACAACCTTCCCTCATCCGATCTACGATGCCGCGACCCGAAGACCTTTTTACGATCCCGACCTCCAAGCCGCCTGCTTGGAGGTCCGCCGTCGCAACTGCGGCGTCGATGGCAGACCAGTTCTGTTTTACGCAAAGCGGACGCCGCTCGTTCCGAGCGGTCGTCCGCTCAGACCTACCAAGAAAAAGGCATCCCCTCCTTTAACCGATCAGCACTGTGACCTGATGGACGGTCTGCGGTCGCTGGGAGTGGTCGCCGTCACGGTGGCCCAGGTGGATGCAGCCATCAAGTCGTTATACCCCAGTGGGGTAAATGGAATAGATCAAGGGGAGGTGTTGCGTGCCGTCTTCCTGCACCTGCGGGCGCAGGAATCGGCACGATAACGTCGCACGATAACGGGGATTATCAAACCAGTTAGCCAAGAAAGGTGTTCAATTTATGTCAAAATCTCGCTCAGAAGGCGGCAAGAATTCGCGTGATAATCTTTTCAGCGGCATCCCAGTGGGACGGGACGAACCCGGCCTCGCCGCTCAGTATCTTCAGGACCACGACTTGGCGGCGAACAGCCGCCGGGCCGTGGTCAATGACCTGCGGAAGTTCGCGGCCTGGTTCTCGACGGCGAACAAAGAACCGTTCACTGTCAAGCGAGTCACCACCCGCGATCTGACGGATTTCAAGGACCATCTTCGCCGCGATCTGGGCCAAGCCGTCGCCACCGTGAACCGCTGCCTCGTCAGCGTGCGGCGGTTCCTGGGCTGGTTGGCCGAACAGGGCCACATCCCGTCCAATCCGGGAAAAAAGGTGAAGCAACTCCGCAAGCAGCAACTTGCCCCGAAGGGCCTGGACCGGGCCGTGGTGCGGCGGCTGCTGCGGGAAGTTGAACTGCGTGCGGACGTGCGGGCCAATGCCGTGTTCGGTCTGTTCCTGTGGACGGGTTGCCGGGTTTCTGACTTGGTCGCCCTGGAGCTACCCGACCTGATCCTGGCCGAGCGATCCGGCTCTGCCGTCCTGCGGCGTGGCAAGGGCAACAAGCAACGCACGGTCCCGGTTCCACTCCCCGCCCGGCAAGCCCTGGCTGCCTACTTGGAAACGCGGCCCCCGGTGGCCACGGATCGGGTGTTCATCGGCGAGCGAGGGCCGCTGACGGAAGGCGGTGTGCGGCGGTTGTGCAGCAAATACGCCGCGATCATCGGCGTGGGCCTGCATCCGCATTTGCTCCGGCACACGTTTTCGCATCAATACTTGGCCGACAACGCCAACGACTTGGTTGGGCTGGCTCAGATTCTCGGCCACGAGGATTTGAACACGACGGCGAGATACACGAAGCGGACGCAGGATCAGTTGGGGGATGCCAGCGAGAACGTGACCTATTGAGAAGTTGGACAGACCCGCCCCCGGCGTCAGCCAGGGGCGGGTTCTTTTGGAAAGGACGAACCATGTGCGAGATTTTGGAACTCATCAGGCGGCTGCTGGCCTTTGCATCTCAGCAGCCGCCGTGGCTGGCCCGCCGCCGTCAGCAGCAGGCGGATGGGCGAAATGCTGACCAGAACGAACTACCAGAACGGTGGCGATTTGACGAGGAAAAGCCGCTGCCCGATGCGTGGAGGTTTGACGACAAGCCGCTGCCGGAAGCATGGCGGTGGGACGAGCCGGAAACGAAATGAGTGCGAGTTGGAATGTACTGAGTTGGAGCAATCCCTAACACAAAGGAGCAATTTATGGGGAAAACGATGACTCTGGCGACCGCTTTGGGACTGGGAGTGGCCGCGATTTTTGGAATGACTGGTGCTTGTTGGTTCGCGGCCCTGTCCGTGCCGATTGGAGCGGCGCTGTGGGTGTTTGCCAAGACGGTGAAGTGGATGTGAGTTGGATCGGGACCACCCCCAAACGCGAATGCGTTTGGGGGTGGGCAGATCGAACAAACCAATGCCAAAGCTCTCCTCCATCTTGTTACAAGACCTCCATTCAACTAGAGCGTGCAGCCAAGCTCTCCGAGAAACCGGCAAGGCTGTCGCCAGTTACTACTTTGCACGGACATCATCAAAATGCGCTCTGCCCGTGTAATTCCCACATAAAGAAGCCTTCGCGCCTCTGCAAGACCCGCCGCAGTCAGTCGATTGTACGTATTGTGGTACGGAATCCACCCATCGTTCAACGCGATAATTGCTACCGCGCTGAACTCCCTGCCCTTCGCCGAGTGGAGCGTGAGGAGTTTCAAGCTCTTGTCTGGAACTGCAAACATCCCCAGATCGGAAACTGCAAGATTCGCGGTATCTACCCCGTTCTTGCTCATCTCTTCAATCATTGCTTGTGCAGACTCCGGCAGTCTCAGCGACTTCTCCTTCGACAGCAGTCCTTCGCGATGAAGAACGCTACCGAACGCCTGCGATGCATCTCGAAGCCATCCAACCGCACCTTCATGCCGCGCCTGCAATTCCGCCCCCTCGCGTAACAGTTGAAACACGACTCGCCGCCCGAAGAAACTGAATACCCGAAAATCAGCTTTGCCCGTCAAATTGAGCACAAGGTTGTAAATCGCCCTCTCCACCTGACGAACAAATCTGGCATCAGGCCCTTCTATGTATGCACATACCTGTTCCGCAACCTCAGCGAATACGTGAGATCGTTTCTTATAGGGCCGCGCACCCGGACCGACCACTGGCACCCCGTACTCCCGCAACTTCTTTCCCAAAGGCATCAACTGATACCAACTCGGTGCCAAGATGGCTGCGTCACCCAACAATACCTTCTGCTCCTCCACCCACGGCAAGAAATGATCGGTAATGAGTGCAAAAGTATCGTCGGGAGCTTCGAAGCGGGGCGGTTGATCGAATGTCGCCGACTCCCCCACAGCGCTCATGCGAGGCTGTCGTGCAATCAGTCGCTCCGCACACTCCACAATGTGCGAGCTTGACCGAAAGTTCCCTGACAACGGAAACTCCTTCGAATAAATGTCTGCTGCAAACGAAAACATTAGTTCCCGCTCGGCCCCGGCAAAGCTGTAAATTGATTGTTCAGGATCGCCAACAAGCCAGAACTGGCTAATGCCCTGCCTCGCCAGTATGCGAAGAATCTCAACCTGAAGCGCTGAGGTATCCTGAAACTCATCAACAAGGATAAAGGCAAATCGCGAGGCAACCCCCCTTGCAAGACTAGGATGGTCGGAAAGAAGCCTATACGACCAGTAGACGATATTGCAGAAATCGATAAAGCCGTCCTTCTCAAGTCGCTCCCAGAATTCAATTGCTGCACCGTTCGGAATACCGGCGGGGACGATTGCCTCGCCGGACGGTTTGCGATTCAGCGACTCAAACTGCTGGCGTTCGAATGTTCCAATGCTGTACTTCTCGCTGATTTCCTCCACATATTCGAGAAACTTCTCGCTATCGGACGGCAAGACCGTATAGCCATTTCCAAAGACGGGAAGCCGCCAATAGAAATGCCGAAGAACATTGTTCTGACAGAAGGAGTGGATCGTCGATATGTCGCAATAATCCTCATCACCTGTGCTGCCGTAAGTGCGCAAGCGGTTTTCAATCTCGTGGACCGCAGTATTTGTGTACGTGATACACGCAGCCCTTCGTGGCGTGTTGCGAACAACGTCAACGGACTTTAAGAGCTTTGCCAAGATGGTCTGTGTCTTGCCGCTACCAGGACAGGCGACGAGCAAAACGTTGCCGTCGTGATTTAATGCATCGCGCTGTTGTTGCGTAAGCCTCATGGTTCGATCAACCATTGAACGGCTTGGCGAATATAGCCGGGAATGTCAGTTGTCTTCGTCACATACTTTGACGCGATCTGGGCGAATCTCGCTTTGCCGCAGCGAACCGCCGAATTAAGAACTTTCTCCCGAAGGCTAGACACGAGTGCGGACAACTCGTCGCCCTGCACATTTCCGCCAGCCAGCGCCTTCAGTCCATCTTCCAGCGTCTTCGTTACTTCGGGAAAGCCACATTGCTTTACGGCTTCTACAAACATCGGTAGTGTACCAGGCAGCGTCATTGCCCGTTCGAAGGTGACTGGGCACTGGAAGACAGCTAAGAGTTCATTTTCTTCAATACTGAGTGTATGGATCTCAACGGCATCGTCTTCTTTCACGCCTTCGTCAAGGGCGTCGGGTTTGATGTCGCCGTCGCAGACAATGGCACATTTCTTTCGTAGGCACTCGGAACTAAACATTTTGGCATAAACATCGAAGTGAGTGCCATAGATGGGCACGACTGAAATGCCGAGTCGATCAAGATCAATGTTCATCGCGTGTTTGACAAGCACGGGGATCAGGAATAGCTCCGCAGGCCCTTCAACAAGAATCACTTTCCGAGCGTACAAAAGGGTTGAGCGAGTCGCATCGAGATAGCGATTGAGATCACTCGCGTCAGGTTCGGTCAAGTTTGCCGCCGTGGTCAAAACGCATCCAGATGTAGCAGCGGTCCCGTCGTTGGTTAGAGTAACGAACGTGTCTACAGGGGCGTGTGAACTTATGTGCGTGCTGTGTGTGGTGAGAATTGCTTGAAAGGGCTTGGCTGAAAGTGCAGCGTACAGGACTCTCTGAAGTTGGGGGTGAAGGTGGGCCTCTGGCTCTTCAATTAGGAGTAGCTGTCCGGCCAATTTTGCCTTCTGTGCGCGTTTCTCAAAATAGTGAAGCAACATACTTATGTATAAGATATTATTGAGACCAAGGCCATTTCTGTTTGTCTCAAAGTCTTTTAAGGCGGGACCGGATAGAAGCACCTTGAGGGATCGTGAAATAGACTCCCAGGACGGATCGGCCATTCCGAGCTTGAGATCCATTGCGAATGCTTCGCCAGAGGCCGATGCGAAGGCGTCACTTATCGCCTTCCCGGTCCCGCTGATAGTACTTTGTGATTCAATATCTCCGTTGGCGGCTTGCAGTATCTCGACCAGGGCGTCTTTCTCGTCTTGCGCTATGTCGGTGACTTCCAGGATACGTGATAATGGAGATTCGTATGCCTGACGCAGGCTACTCTCGACATCTCGTAATGCCGGGAGGTATTCCACAAGGAATGCCTGTAGATCTCCGAATCGCAGCGATGACCCAAGTTGTTCATTCCACTCTACCGTCGCGGGGTCTGCTCTGCCACCGCCAGTCATTTCATAGTGATACTCTTCTGCTATTGAAAGATTTTCTCCATTATGCTGCCCAGATTCTATCTGTTCTCTAACGTCCTCTTTTGGGCGAAAGCGGTAGTGCAGCCTTGCCAGATCGTCACTCACCTCGCAACAACCGACGAGTGCGGAGTCGTTGACGTTGGTTTTGAAGTCCTTGAATTCCACGGACACAAGGACTTGTCCGGCACGGGATAAGTTGACTCCAGAATGAATGTCTTGGGGCAAAAGGTGTCTGAACTGAGACGATAATCGTGAATCAATTGCAAGCCGAATCGCGCGCAGAAGGTTTGTCTTCCCGGTGTTGTTCTCGCCAATAATGCAGGTAACGCCGGGCCGGAGCTTCACATCTAGGTGCTGGAAATTGCGAAAATTCCGAACGACGATACGCGAGATGTACATGAGGGGGGCGTCCTAAGCGAGTCACCAAATCACCGGCTGTATGCTGGGAGGGCATGGCCAGCCATAAAGCGAGTGCTGCCAACATCGCCGCAGATTGTAACAAGCCGGTGGGGTCAGTCGCAAGTTGGCGACGGCTCCCGCTCGCTGCCCGTTGCCAACCACCCACCACGCCCGTACCTTGAACAAAAACCACCCCGGACCCACTCCCATGCCCAAAATCGCCATTGCCGCCGCCATTTTTATTTTCACCGCCGCCCCGGCCCTGGCCTACAACAAGGCCACGCACATGATTTCGGCGGCGGTGGCCTACCATGTCTTGCGGGCCGAAAGCCCGCAAACCCTGGAAAAGACCGTCGCCCTGCTAAAACAGCACCCCGACATCGGCAAATTCAAGCTGGACGCCGTTGCCGAAGCCGACCGCGATCTGCTGCTGCTCATGCTCGCGGCCCGTTGGCCTGACGACATTCGGGGCAACCGCACCTACGACCACCCCGCTTGGCACTACATCAACTTCCCATTCAAGCCGGTTGGCCAGCCGGATGTCGCCACCAAGCCGCAAGCGGACGACAATATCCTCAAGGCCCTGGAGCAGCAGGTGGCGGTGATCCGTGGCACCGGCCCGGCAGCAGACAAGGCCGTGGCCGTCTGCTGGCTGCTGCACTTGATCGGTGATCTGCACCAGCCGTTGCACGTCACCAGCCTGTTCACCAGCCAATTCCCAAACGGGGATCGCGGCGGCACCCGTTTTTATATTCGCGTGAAGGCAACCACGGCACCGATCAGCCTGCATACGTTGTGGGATGGCATGGTGCTGGGCAGCGACCGATTCCAGACAGTCCGCAATCGGGCGATCAAGTTGCGATCTGAATTCCCGCCGGACAAGCTGCCCGAATTGGGCGTGGCCGGGTTTGAGGATTGGGCGAGGGAATCGCTGCGGCTGGCGGAAGAGGTGGCGTATCTTGGTGGGAATCTGGCCGGTAGCCCGGCAGAATCGTCGGCACCGGCGTTGCCCGGCGATTACGCTGCGGGGGCCAAGAAGGTTGCGGAGCGGCAGGTGGTGTTGGCGGGGTATAGGATGGCGAAGGTGATTTCGGAGTAGGGGGACCACGCCCGGCGTGCCGGGCGTGACTGCTGGATGGCCCCTGCTTCCTCGTCCAATTTTGGGCAGGATTGGCAATCTGAATTGGATCTTCCGATATCCACACCCCTGGCAACTCGGTATAATCGGGACTCCGTGTGAAGGGCCATCCTGGGCCGATTTGAAAACGTCTGAAAGCCTGAAGTGGAGTGCGTGTTGATGATCGATGCTCCCCACGTAATCAGCGAAACATCGTTTCAGGCTGCGTGGATCGCAGCCACTCGGCATCTTCGCCAGAACCACTGGGCCGTCCGCAATCTCGTCGTCCAAGTAGGTGATCCAACAGACTTCGAGCAAACCCTAAATGATCGGTTGTCCGACTTCGCCCATAACTTGGGGAACATTGCTCCGAAGCACGTTGCGTACACGATCTTTCCACATGGGTTATACGCAAAGTGTGGAACCGCCGCCAAGCTATACGAGTCATACAACCGAAAGGGCGGACTGTGCGAGCGTCTCGTTCGGCGCGCGAACAACCACTGGGGGACGTACTTTCAAAGGCTCACGGCCTACCAGACTTCCAATGGCACCGTGAATCAACTTGAAAAAATCCTCTCCGCAGTGCGATCTGATCCCACCACATACTCCGCCGCATTCTCCATGACCACCCAAAAGCCAGGAAGTGATACGACACGACGAATGGGCGGGCCGTGCCTCAATTACATCGCCGTCCAACTCGACGCTGGACCGCCCCTGACCCTCGGCTTGCTTTGTACCTACCGAAACCACGACTTTTTGGAGCGAGCCTATGGAAACTACTGGGGGCTCTGCAATTTGCTGAAGTTCATGGCCGATGAGACTGGCGCGCGACCTGGGCCACTCACCTGCATTTCCTCTAAGGCTTTCGTTGACAAGCACAAGACACAATTGAACCAAGTGTTGGATGCCCTCCCTTGAGACCGCACAAGCCACCATTCACACTCCGAGAAATCAAGCTGGAAGTGACTCATGCTTGTCCTTTAGCGTGCGTCCACTGCTCAAGCGATGCTGGGCCGTCCTGCCCGCGTGGAATGACAAAGGAGGACTGCGAACGTATTATATCCCAGGCACGCCAATTAGGCGTCAGGGATATTGCATTTTCGGGAGGCGAGCCGCTCATTTGGCCTTCGATTGACGAAGCCGTAAGCCTCGCTTCGGGACTCGGAATGGAAGTGAGTATCTACACGTCCGGCAACGTGGACAATCCGCGACAAGCATTCCGGTCCCTCCGGGATCGGGGATGTGCCCGCTTCGTATTCAGCTTGTTTGGATCGTCCGTCCAAACGCACGAAAGAGTAACTCGGATCAGAGGGAGTTTCCAGCGAACGCTGGCAGCGATTACCGTCGTAGGCGGCCTTGGAGCCGTTTCTGAAATTCATTTCGTCCCCCTCGCAGACAATTTTCAAGAACTTGAGGGGCTGGCTGAGTTGGGGAGAAATAACGGTGTTTCCAAACTCAGCGTACTGCGATTCGTTCCGCAAGGCCGAGGTCAGCTAATTGGAAGGTACGCACTGAACCAACTTCAGAACCTTCGATTAAAGAAGATAATTGAACGGCTACGTGGGGCCGGTTACGAAGTACGAACGGGATCGCCGTACAATTTCTTGTTCCTAAACGACCAGCCTGCGTGTTGTTCTGGCATCGACAGGCTCATTGTCGGCCCTGAACTCGACATATTTCCCTGTGATGCCTTTAAGCAAATTCTAGCCGAGGAGATCGTCGGGACATCCGATTACTGTCGGCTTGATCGATTTACCCTCCGTGACTGCTGGGAAAGATCACCGTTTCTCCATGCAGTCCGAGACTATCTTACGACGCCCTTCGGCATCCCCTGTGATTCATGCGATATGCTGGAGGGTTGCCTATCCGGTTGTCTTGCTCAAAAGGTCATTTTGCACGGAGATTTCAAGAAACGCCAAGATCCGGCGTGTGTGCGAAGCAAAGGATGATGCGATGACCATATCATTTCGGGCCTATACAAAGGAAAGCCGATTCACTGACCTTATAACAGCAGTTCAACACTGTACCCTCTGTCCACGCCTGTGTAACCGAACCAAGGTGCTTTCGCGCCAAAACGGCAACCCGAATTCTGCCGTCCTCTTCATTGCAGAGGCTCCGGGCCGGTTAGGTGCAGATCGAACAGGCATACCCTTATTCGGCGACCAGAGCGGCGACAACTTCGGGCGACTTATCGGCACAATCGGATGGCAACGTGAGGAGCTGTTCGTAACAAATGCCGTACTGTGCAATCCGCGAGAAGATTCAGGCAACAATGGAACACCAACATCGGAAGAAATCGCAAACTGTTCTTTTTACTTGGAGATGACGATAAACGTCGTCGATCCGTCCGTCGTTGTCACCCTCGGCACCTCTGCGCTAAAGGCTCTGGAAACCATCTGTCCTCATGGTATCACACTCAAAGAATCGGTTGCGGAACCTATCCCGTGGGCAAGCCGAACACTCGTTCCTCTTTACCATCCTGCACCGCGAGCATTGATCCATCGGGGTTTCGCCAAGCAAACATCCGACTTCATGCGGTTGGCAAAGCTCGTTCATCCTGCGAAGGGCGTCACCAAGAAAAATTTCACGGGCAGGCGGGCTGCAAAACCATTTTCCCTCGACAGTCTGGGTGGATTTGAGCATTTGGTTTGTCTCCTGGTCAGAACGCTTGGCAGAATAACCTATTTCCGGCTCACCAAACTGCTCTACCTGATCGACCTTGCTGCGATTGATACCTTGGGACACTCGATCACGGGCGAGGTTTATCTCCGCCAGCCTGATGGACCGTGGCCTCCGGCGCTTCAACGGCGGCTTCCTGCATTAGAGGGCATGGAAGTGGTATTGTTGTCGCGTGGAAAGGTGCAGATGATCGAGCCTGGCCCGTCCCCCCGCTTCCAGCCGCACCTCGACGACAACGCACTCAGAATCGTCGCTGAAGCCGTTGAGCGATACGGGCAACTGAACAATACCGACATCAAGACCGTCGCGTACAAGACCAGCCCAATGCGGTACGTTTTGTCACAGGAAAAGCAGGGAAGAAAAATGCAAAATTTCCCGGTCATTTACAGGGACAAGGCGGCTCCTGATACGGAGCGAAGGGACTGACGGTCCCAGTATAGTTGAGGCCTGATAACAGCCATCTCTTTCTATGACGGAACTACACATTGCACACGCCTGCGCGCCCAATCAAAGGCGAAGTGGGACAACTACACTTCAGATATTTGCTGCAACGCCAGATTGAATCCTAGCCCCGTCAGTAGCTTTGCGTTTTGCATGAGATTCAACTGACTGAAAAAGGGGAGTGACGTGGGCCAGTCGGTGTTATGCTTCGCGATGACCCCGAAAACAACTTCAAACTCGCTGGCATTAGGCCGAGTCTTAGCATTTGGCAAGGTTCCCAAGAAACCAGTCTTCGTGCTATCTGACTTGAGATGATCTCTAACCTGACTTCGTACTTCCTCATCTTGAAGAAACTCGCGGGCCGAGACGGTTCCCTGCGCAAACAAGTGACTTAAGGTGGCCGAACGGGTCTTTCTCTTGATATGGATCAATTGCTTTTGCTTTGACAGCAAATCGCAGAACTCAATTTCGCTTGCTGCATCCGTAGGCTTGACCAATTTGCAGTCGAGGCAGAACAGGTCGGGATCGGCGGCGGCAACACGGAGATTGTAAGGCCCCTCCAATTCGCCGATATGCGCATTCGGTAGTAGCTTCTTGGGGGTGGGGATCGCTTTGACGAAGTTACGCACACGATTCGAGAAAGATTTTTCAATGTGAAACCACCTTCCATCCACCAATGCATACAATTCACCTGCGTCAGAAGTCTCCCATACCACGCAATTTAGAACGGACCAAGCGTTGCTGTAGCTGTCGTTTCCCGCCCAGCGGACCAGAACGCGATACGACTTCAACCTGTCAAACGAAATCTCAGATTGCTTGCCTCCAAGTGCCTGTAAGTACGCGTCTGCATCTAAATCGTCGTATTCCGTCTTTCGCGTTCCGCCCATGCGGAACTTATCAACGTTCTGCCAGTCAATCGGTTCGGGAGGCGCGAAGTGGAGCTTTTCGGTCTTTCCCTTGCGAAGTGCGTCAATTAGCTTATCGTTGAGCTTGCCTATCTTAATGGCATCGCGCACCTCATTGAGATGGTCAATCCACTCGAAGTGCTGCTTATACTCGTCATCCTCGTAAGCATCCAAGACCTGTTCGCACTTCTTTCCAAGTCCGCCTGCTGAAATTGCCGCGTTGATGGTCAGCGAATCGGCACCCGTAATCCGCGTTCCGAACGCTGGGTCACTCGGTTCCCCAGTGACAGCTCGCAACAAATCCCTCGCTACATCAAGCCCAAAGCTACCGACTTCTGAATTCCTGCTCGTCTGTTTCCGAGTAGTCAGTACAAGGTCTTCGTGCGTGCGAACGTCGAGGCTGCGTACCCGCTCGTGATGAATACGATTTAACGCCGCCTTGAGGCCAAAGTCCACTTCACAGCATTCTGGCTTCAAGAGATTGCGACCGTAACCAAAGGTAATGGCAAAGATTCGCCCTTTTGCTCTTACAAACAGTACGGCTGATACCGATGCGTTAAATAGTCCGTTAATCTTTGCGTCGAGAACGGGAGCCACGAATGCCTCCCATGTCGGAGATCGCTTGTGAACTGAAGCGTAGTAGAACTCGCCGGTATATTGTGTTGCGGGTTTTAGTGATTGCTTGTTCAGCTTCGATGCATCCTTCAATGCTCCTGCGAATGTTGTAACGCTATCCTTGATAAGAAGGATCGACAGCTTCCACGTCTTGTCACGTTTCTTAGCCATTGAAACACCTCTAATGCGTTTCCCCGGTCAAATTGCTTTGACCGGCTCCAATGCAGCGACATAAGAAGATTCGATGCTGAAAACCTTCGCTACTCTTCCCCGTCCGAATACGTCTTATCGCAAATCTCTTTCAGGGGCCTTGCCATTGACGCCAGCATCCACACGTCATCTGCTTGTAGCTCTACGCGGCGAACTTAAACGAATCCTGCATCTCAGCGACAACCTCCTTTAGTCGGCCATCAAACGCCTGATTCAATTCGTCAAATCGTCCAATGATTCGCGCATAAATAGGATTGCTCAGGATCGACTCTAGGTTCACCGGTTTCCCGGTTGCCACGTTCGCAACGAAGACTTCCTTGATCTTCCGAAGGACATCCGCCTGTTCGGGGGTAAAGTTATACAGCGCGACGTATTGCTCAAATCCCGATTCGATTCGTTCCGCCACCGTTGGGATCGCTCGTGTTCCAAGAACATTGGCAAAGAAATCCCAAACCGAACCCGCTGGAAACTCATAGATGCGCTGCAAGATCCCTTCATCGAGGTAAAGATCGGGCTCCTTGAGCCATTCGCGAATTGCCTCAAGTTCCGCCTCGGTCGGAACAAAGTCGCTGTCGGCCTCAGCGTCAGACCTTAGCTTTACGATCATCGGATCGGCTGCTGACTTCACGCTTTCCTCAAACAGCTTACGAGCCTGCTCCACGGGGATGTTGTCAATAACCGTTACGGCCCCATCGCGGAAGTACACACGTTGGATTAGACTCGTTGGATCGGGGTTGTCCAGAATCCCATCGGGCCGGATGCCACCGCCGCCGCCACCACCACCACCGCCGCCGCCGCCGCCGCCGCCGGGATCACCAACTTTCTTCTCGTTCTTCTTTGGCGTTCCGAGTCCATTGTCCTGCATCTTGGCACAGATGCCCACGAAATCCAAAACCGTAAAACTGAACTTGCCAGTCTTTGGATCGAGTCGCGTGCCGCGCCCTATCATCTGTGTGTATTTGGAGACGGACTTTGTCAGCGCTCCAAATGCGATGTAGCGCACACAGGGAATGTCAACTCCCGTACTCATAATGTCCACGGACACCACAATTCGCGGATTTTGATATGGCCTGTCAAACCACTCCTTGAGCGTGTAGTTCAAGTCTTCGTTAAAGGAGATTATTGATTCAGCATACTGCGGGGCATCGCTACTCTCCTGCGGGAAGACCTTGTTCAACTCGTTAACCAACATCTGACAATGAGGCTGACTCGCCGCAAACAGGATTACCTTTTCCCCATACTCAGTATTCTGTCGGATCTCCTCTGCCCAACGCCTCGCCTGCTCTTCTGACAGGATCTTCTTGTTCAACCTTTCCAACTCGATGGTTTGTTGTGCGGACAGTTGCACCCTTTGTCGGGTATCCGGGTCAAGTAGATGGTCGTAGACGATCCCACTGGCCATCGCTTGTCGGGTCAAATCCGTAAGGATCTCCTTCTTGCGGTATGGTGCCAAGAACCCCTCGTCTATCCCGCGTGCGAGGCCGAACTCGTAATCCGGGTTCTGGGACTCGCACCCGAATAGCCGGTAGGTATCCATGATCGCCAAATCTTCATCCGGTACTTGTACCCCCGGCTTCGGTGTGGCGATCCGTGGTGTGGCTGTCAATCCTATGCGTGGACACAAGAAATGGTCGAACACGAGCTTTCGGTTGACGGTGATTGATCGGTGGCACTCGTCCACGATCAGGAGGTCATAGTAGTTTGACGGGATGCTGCCGTAGATAAGTTCCAGAGTATCAATAACAACAACGTGAATGTCTTTGTTCTTGTGTGCTTTGAAATTCGTTGTCGTAATCCACGATGCATTGTAGGTCGGGCAGATAAGGCTGAACCCTTTTTGAATCGCTTGACGAGCAAGGAATCGTCTATCGACGACAAACAGAATACGCTTCGATAGGCCGAATTGAAAAAGCGCTTTGGCGAGCGCAACGATTGTCCGGGTCTTTCCGAGGCCCGTCGCCATGTGCACCAGCATCTTCATCTTTCCGGCTCGGTAGCAGTCGATCAATTTCTGGATGCATTCAAGCTGGTAGTAACGATCCTTGCCCGCTGCTGGGTCATACCCACCCGCCAAGGTGGTATCAACGATGATCTTCTGCTGTTGCCGCTTCTTGCGGTCCTGTTCAATCAACCGCTTCATTTGCTCCAGGGAAAGAAACTGGTCAACTCGCTTGAATTCAACAGCGTCAACGCCGCGCCACGCAAGGTCGTAAAACAGAATGCGTAGTTCATCCGTCTTCTCGTCACGGGCGCACGCGTAGAGAAACCGGGGCCGAAGAATAGTAGAGTACTTCAGCCGCAGCTTGGGCAGCGCCTTCTGCGGGTCGTCCAACTTATCTTCCACGACCGCAAGCGGCGTTTGCTGCAAATCTTGAAGGACGAAATCTGGCTTGATGGACTTGCTTCCGGGAAAGTCCTTTCGCTGTTCCTCGGTCAATGCATAACTCGGCTGATAGAGCATCGTATCGCCGAGCTTCCAACCTAGTGTTTTCAAGGCATCGTACACCTTGAGGTCAACTGTTGAGGCTTCATTGTCAAAGATGCTGGGCATGGTCAGTTCTCCCAGAGTCGTTGCAGTAGAGCGGACGCGCTCGCTTTCGCAGTCTCGGCCATCTGCTTTACCAGCCGCACTGTGGCCAATTCCTGATCCAACAGCGACACCAAGGCTCTCTGTTCGTCTATCGGCGGAACGGCCAGTTTTACGGTCTGAAATGTCGTGGCGCTGATGTTGTAGGTGCCACCACCCTGTTGCGGTGACAGCAACGACCTGCCATGATCGCTCATCAGGTAGTACATCACATACCTGGGCAACACCACATCGGACTTGAAGCGAAAGCGAATCAGATACGAAGCATAGGCGAATTGCCCTTGGCCCCCCGGCCAGACAGCGCACTTACCGACCAAGTCGGGGTTGCCATTGGATCGGACAATTAGGAAGTCGCCGTCCTTTAGCTCGTATTTTGCTTGCTCCTTCTCAGTCAACTCAACACGCTTCAGATCGTCTAATGCGAACTCGCAGAAGCCGATATTCCCGATCCGCAGAACTGGCGTGCCGATTTCCGCGTAGTCTGACTTATCCGACGTGCCGTAAAGGGAAGTTTCAATTAGTTGACCGAGTGGGATCTTTGTGTAACGGTTCTCGTAGCCCCGCAGGTCAATTCTCCAGGCATCGGAGAGCAGGTTCGCGCCATCGAGAATCGACTGTTGACGCCTCAATTCCGCAGCGAGATCGGTTTGCGCTTCAATCGGTGGCAATGGAACTTGAAGTTGCAGGAAATCTTCGACTTGGACTCGTCGCCGACCACTTGCGCCAGATACCATTGCGTCGATTTGCGAGTAGAACTGCGGCGAAGAGAGTAGGTAATTGAGGAAGGATGGATCACAATCTGACGCATTCGGCTCGAAAGTCGGGAACTCAGGCGTGACAATGGCACCATGAAGATCGTTAGGAATAATTCCGAATGCTCCGTTGCGTGCATCAATCTTGGAGAGGATTAGATCGCCACGTTTTACACGAAACCAGTTGTTGCCTTTAAGATTTTCTCCGGGCGTCTCCGAACGGAGATGGACGCCCTTTCCGTAAAGTCGGACTGTGACCAGACGATAGAGGGTTTCTGGGTCAATCTCCGCTTTTTCGCGAACTAGTTTCAATAGGTCCATCAGCGGAACTCGTGGGATTTTACTCCCGGCAGCCAGAATCTCCGCGAGCTTCCCCAACTTTGGGTGCAACACGATAGCATCTTGCGATACGGTGGCCAATGCCTGCCGGGCAAGTTCCAACTCAAGCGAGCTGGTGGGGTTCAGTTTGGTGAGTGCAGACGCAAGTTGCTGCGGAGTGGCTGTCTTCAGTTGTTCATAGCGAGTATCTAGGTTCCCGTTAGTTGCCTCACTTGCCGATGATGCGGCCCTCTGCCACGCCTCGCATTGAGCAGGCGTTAACGTGCTGCGGTAGTTGGCTAGGTTGAAGCTGAACAGATGCGCTCGCTCGATTCGACGGGCGATTTCGTTCTGCGTTTTGGCCTGCCACAACTGGTTGTGCTGCATCAGGCGTTCTTCGATATCCGCAGCCGTAACCTTTCCTGCTTCCTGGCGTGCGTTAAGTGCGTCCAGCAGCTTCCCTCTCTCTTCTTCGGACTTGGCGGTTAATTCGGCGGTCGTGTCTTCCCGGATTCTCTCTTTGACGCGGGGATCGAGAGTCTTGATCCAAGCGACAGGAATAGTAAAGGAATGACGCGATTCCGGCGGGATCTGGCCTTTGCGGACGTGTCGGTGGAATAGATCGAGCGCCTCTACCAGTTGGCAACCGGCAACCTGCTTCCGGTTGGTGCCGAGTGTGTAGCCATCGTTGCTGACCTTGTAAAACCAGACCTGTTCAGATCGGTGTCCCTTCTCAAAATAGAGGATCGAGGTCTTCGGCCCCTGCCCGCCTTTGCTCACAAACACCCCTTGGGGGAGACTGAAGACGGCCCGAAGATTGGCATCGTCAAGCAGCGATTTCCGAAGTGCGCGGGCGCTATTTTGATCCCAAGTGAGAAATCCCTCAGATACCACGACGGCACATCGGCCTCCAGGTTTTAACGTCTCCAGCATGAGCTTGACGAACAAGATTGTCGTTTCGGATTCCCTGGAGTACTCAGCCCACACGTCGGGATACGCTTCTTGGTCCCGTTCCGCACCGAACGGCGGATTGGCGAGAATGGCGGTCTTGCTGTCGGGGAAGTACTCCTTCTTGAACTTCTGAAGGGAGTCGCCCTGGAGAATGTTCCCTGGATTCAGACCGCGAATATAGAAATTGATCGCGGCCATTTTGCGGATCATGCCGAGGTATTCGATCCCCATAATCCCTTGGCGGTAGAAGTCGGTGGACTTCTCGGCTGAGGGCATTTTGGCACGATGGCGGCTAAAGTAGTCCTTGAACCACGCTGCGAGTTCGGGATGGCTCTTGGGGCCGGGCCAGTGTCCTTCGCGCGTCACGGACTCCATGACAAATTCAAATCCATCGAACAGAAACCCGCCGGTGCCAGCCGTAGGGTCAAAGAGCTGATCGTCAAAAGTGGGGGCGACCAAACCGACCATGAACTGGCGAATGTGATCGGGGGTGCGGTGCAGGCCGATGTCTTTCGTACCGCCGGTTTCAGAAAGCGCCGATTCGATTGCATCACCAAGAAGGTCAGTCTTGAGCAAGCGATCCTCGTCAAGCTGCCCAACGAGACCGATGACCTCCTGCATGTTGCCGCTGGTGACGTTGTTACTGAAATTGGAGTTCCCAAAGACCTCCTCGATAAGCACAAGCTGATCTTGAATCTTGGAAGACGGATTGCCGGAAATGACCTTTCTTGCTTTAGTCAGGATGCCTGCATAGAAGGGAAAGAACCGGCTGTTGAGCGTGGGGAGGATCTGTTCATTCGGGACCGAGTAAAGACAGGAAAAGAGCAGGTCTTGCTGATCGCCGCGAAATAGCTTGCGTAGGGGTGTGAAGTCCGGGTCTTGCTTGAGTTTGACCTCGAAGATGCGGAGGAGCAGCAATTCAATGATGTATTCCACGCGCTGAACGGGCGTTCCCGCTGGCCGCAATTTCCTGTGGAGTTGCTTTAGCGTGTTGTTGGTAGTGCTGTCGGCGTAGTGGACTGTTGAACGGCCCATTGAGTTACTTTTTGCTTGGTTGAACAAACGTTGTGTAAACGGGAGGGCGGCTGGTTGGCGATTGTGGGTCTGATCTCCGGCCACCCCCGTGAGCGTGATTCTAGTACAGTCCGGCGAGTCCTGGAACCTAACAACCCGGTCGCCTGCCCATTTTCTGTGACTCCCGCGACCCTAATTTGCCCCGCCCCGATGCCGGTCTTGCCGCCGCCCCACGGCGATCATGGGCGATTCAACGAGATTCCGGCTGATCTCCGGCTTGGGCAATGGGGTCTGGTTGCGGCCCTGGAAAACGGGTTTGCCGCCCGCCCCACGGCGATTCCACTCGTCCAGCCGAAATCCACCTGATCTCCGGCCCCTGCCTTCTGCCGGGCCGAATTCAATCTGCTCCCGGCCCCATGCCGGGATTGGCCCGCCGCCCCCTACGGCGATTCCAGTGGTCTTCGGCGAAATCCGGCTGTTCTCCGGCTTGGGCTGCTGGTGGGACGAATTTGAGCTGCTACCGGCAACCGGCTCCGGATTGCCAGCCACCGCGATTTATTTCGGTGGGTGAAGGTTGGATCTGATTCCCGGCCCCTGCCCTTGATGGGCCGAATGTAAGCTGTTCCCGGCCAACGATGCCGGTTGGGGCGGGCAGCCGGGCGATCCCGTTGGTTGCAGCGAGTTTCTCGCTGCTCCCAGCCTCCCCGGTCAGCGAGGCTGGCATCTTGATGCCATCCAACCTCGTGGTTGTTGCCGACCAGACAATTCCCGCAAGAACCGCCCTGCTCCCAGCCCCCGGCTTGTTCCGCTACGATCTCGGAAACGAAGCCGCTGACCTGAACCAACCCCAATCGGCGGCGTCCCTCCACTGTCCTCCAACCCAAAGGAGTCCAAAATGCCGAAGCCCATGTTGTCTACGGTGATCCTGGCAGCCTGCGTCCTCGCGGTGGCCGCCAGCGTGCAAATTCGGTCTGGTCCATCCCGTGCTGCCGAAGAAGTCCCCTCGCGGCTCTGCGTCGTCTGGACGAGTGGCGACCCCGGCGTGGCCAAGAACGTCTGTTTCATGTACGCCCACAACGCCAAGCGGCGGGCCTGGTTCGATGTCGTCCACCTCGTCGTCTGGGGACCATCTGCCAAACTGCTGGCCGAGAACGAGGAACTCCAAGGCGAAGTGAAGGCCATGCAGGCGACCGGCGTCGTCGTCGAGGCTTGTGTGGCGTGTGCCAACAACTACGGCGTGACTGACGCCTTGAAGAAGCTCGGCATCGACGTGAAGCCGATGGGCGAACCACTCAGCCTGCGGTTGAAGGGCGACTGGAAGGTGCTGACGTTTTGAGCGGATCGCTGGCTGTCCGAACTTGAATGGGTGACGACCATGCCCACATCCCCCACCGCCAAGAAACTCCAAAGCCTCGCCCAGATCGCCGCCGCCCTCGGCGGCGGCGATCATTTCAAGATCACCCGGCTGACCGCCATCAAGGCGTTCTGTGCCGACCCGGAGGCCGCCGCCAAGTTCGCCCTGCACATCGCCAAGCTGGTCCGGGCCAGGGCGAAACCCACCAAGCCGGAATACGAGCGGCTGATTGCGGACGGCGTAAAGGCGTTAGCCGGGCACATGCGGAAGCCGACCGAGCGGACGAAGGAGCGGCTCAGGGATCTGTTGGCCGACGCAAGGCAGGCCCAGGACAAGTTCGAGCATCAGCGGTGGGGAGCCGTGCGGATCGTGGAGTGCTGGGACTTGTTGATCGTGGAAACGGCGATGGAGTGCGTGCTGCGGCCCTATGCCTCCCTGATAATCGGCTACCAACTGGCGAGGAAATACGCCGAGAAGTTTGATTCACGTTTTGGGCCGGGGCTGAATCCCGCGTCCACGCCGATGATGGAAGAGATCGTGAAGCTCTGGGGGTGGCACTTCTTCGGGCGGGGGTGGAGGAAGGTGGTGGGGGTGTGAGGGATTACCTTGTCTCCAGCCACTTATCCAGCCGCGAGCGATAGAACTTCCAGGGTTTGCCATTTCCAGTTCCGACAAGCACGCAACTTTTGGGAATCACGCTCTGACGCGCCAGTCTCGCTACGTGTATGTTCGTGCATCCCAGACAATCCGCAACATACTGTGTGTCCACGATGTCGGGCGGCGGCGGGTCAAAGTGATCGGCAAGTCGTCGAAGTTGTTCCTGAATGCCCTCGGTAGCAACGGCGAGCCGCTCAAGCATCTGCATGGTGTCGTTGTTCATTCCCGTGACTCTATTGGCCGGGTTTCACCCCTAAAACCACCCCACCCCCACCAACACAAAACCAACCAGCCACGCCAAGAAGAACACCACCGGGACACACAGGGGATACAACAAGGCGAACCGATTGACCCACGGGCTCGTCCCGACCCTCGGCCAATCTTCCTGGAGTCGGGCATAGGCTTCGCCAAGTTGCTTTCGGTAGCTGGTCAGTTGAATCCAGGCCGCGATGATCCCGGCCAGGGCAAGGGCCGAGGTGAGCATCCCCAGCAGGGGAAGTGCCCACCGTCCAAAGCACCAGAAGCCGCTATTGGGGCCGCTGGAGATGGCGAAGGCGACGAACAGGAACGATTGGACTGCCGACAGGTAGTTGACGCGGTTGGCGATCTGTTGGTTTTCGTAGCGGATTTCTTCCCGCAGGAACTTGATGGCGTCAGGGGTGGCCGGTGTAGTCATTTGGATCGATCCTCCGACCTCTGGGAGTGCGTTTCCACAAGCACCTCGTAAACCAAGCGGTTGGGGAAGTCCAACTCAAACCACTGCCCGTCATCGCCATAGTGGATGCGGGACAGGGCCGCTGCGACGGCGGGCGATCTCGACAGCCCCACGTCGCAGTGAATCAGGAACGCTTCCGCTTGATCCCACACGCTGGCCACGAAGTCCAGGATTTCCGCAGCCAAGGCCGGGGTGAATGACCGGGGCGTGTCGGGGTCAGTGATATCGTCAAACACGAGCCGCAGCAGTCCCATCCGATTATCTGCGCTCAGGGCCGGGAACTCGTGGCCGGAAGTGATCTGGATCGCCGCCCAGGGGCGGTCTGAGCGGAAGAACTCGGCGTTCCGGGCGGAGCGGACCTCGAAGTGCTTGCGGGGTGCGGGTGTCATGTGGGTTACTGCTCGGCTGGTGGACGTCGAGCGTTATTTCTGCCCTTCGGACGCTAACGGTCTGCCGCAGTTCGGGCATGACTTCGCCAGCCGCGAAACTTGGCGTCCGCAGTCGGGGCAGGGGAATAGGTTGGGATTGGCGGGGCCGCCCTTCTTCTTCGAGGCAGCGAGGATGACCACGACGACGACCACGACGCCACCCACAAGTAAGCCGAGAACCGCCAAGACGATCAGAAGCTCAAGCGGACCGATCCCCATCATCCCAAGCATGATTCACCTCCATTATCGCGGGCTTCGCAAGTGACAACGCGATGTTCGGATCTTCCTTGCGAGCCGAAGCCGATCAACCATCCGTATTTTACAGGAATTGCCCTGCGTCAGCAGCCAGTGGCTCTTGGACGGATCGTGGTGCATCCAACGCGCCCATGCCCACCACGGCTCTGCGAGCCGTGGTGGGCTGGTTCATTTGGAGCGGATTCAACCGGCCAGCGATTGTGTCATCCCTTCAATTCAAGGCGTGCCCAAACGACACAATCCCGCCCAAGAACCATCCCAGCAGGCCGATGATCCACAGGGTCATCCGCACTGCCGACGCACCCCACTGGAACGGCAACTTGATGAACAGCGGCAGCGACCCAGCGGTCAGGAATGCCCCGCAGTATGGCAGCAGGCTGAGCGAGGACGCAAGGCAGCAGCTTTGGCAGTTGCGGCTGATCGCTCCCGTCATCGGACCAAGGATCGTGCCGAGCGTGGTCAGGATCACCAACCTGCGATGGTCGTACTGGTCAATCCCGTGGTCGGCAATCCAGTAGGTCAGGGCGGTGAAGCCGAGCCAGATGCCGAGGAAAACGAACAGGTGGGACTTGGTGAAGTGGTTTTGGAATACGGTCATGGTGGTGGTCGCCCTGGAGCAGCGGCAAGCTGGTCAAGTGGCCCGCATTCTACGGGAGTTGTCTTCCGGCAGCATCCAGGACGGATCGCGGTGGATCGAACACGGCAATGCCCACCACGGCTCTGCGAGCCGTGGTGGGCTAAGGTGTAAAAGTCTCCAGGAATTCCTCCTCTTCTTGAATGATGATCCGAGGGGTGACGCCGCCAAGGATTAGACCACTGCGAGTCGCGATTCCCTCGCCTGATGCCGCCGAGGCCGCCGTCCCCACCTCTTTTACCGTCAGCTCAATCTCGATCCGGTCGCCTTTTTCTGCTCCGCTGACGAACGTGGCAGGACGCCCAACCACTGTGACCAGGGCGGGTTCGGCCAGCACCTTCTGCACCCGCCCCATCTTCACCTCGACCAACCGGAACTGGGTGAAGTATTGGGGCGGCTGGGTGTCGGGAATGTCGTGCATCTCCAGCCGAAGTTGGCGGCCAATGCTCTGGCCGCCCAGGCCAATCTTCAGCGGCGTGCCTTTGGTGCCCTTGACTTCCGTTTCCATCGTCATGGTCTGCTTCTGCCGGACTTCGATGAACTTGATCTTGGCGACAAAACGGGTTGCGTTGGGTACGGGGGCAGCTTCGTCAGCAACAGCGTGACAGCACGATCCCACAAACATGCAGGCGACGATGAATCTGGTCATGGTTCACTCCGGGCCAGGGAAGTTGGCTGGGAAGTGTACCGGATTGGGGCGGCGGGATGGTAGGTCAGTTGGCCCATCCCCCACCCGCTGCATTGTCCCGTATCCCCAGCCTGCAAATGATTAAGTAGAAGGCTCGCAGGTCAGGTGTCCCGAATACGTGAAAACGGATCGGGAGACATTTGAGCAGACCAGTGGTTTAAGGATCGCTGGGAGGCGCGAATGGGAAAACCTGATTGTTGCGGGCCTTCGGCTTTTCTTGGCTGCCGGTTGGTGTTGGACGCTTGCCGCCGGTCATCGAGCGATGCCCGGCCCCTGCCGCTGCTAGGACGAGTTTTAACTGATCCCGCGCCCGCACGGCCATCCTGGGTGATGGGACGAGTTCTGTTCTGGATGCCCGGCCCTGCCCGCTGTTGGGCCGAATTCAAGCTGCATCCCCACCCCGATGCTGGGTTGGGCCGGGCCGCAGCCCGGCGATCATGGGCGATTGGACGAGATCCCGGCTGATTTCGGCCTGGGTGATGGCGTCTGGGCTCGTCCCCTGGGACAGGGTCTTGCCGCCGCCCCACAGCGATCATGGGCGATTCAACGAGAATCAGGCTGGTCCCTGGCTCGTGGACGGGGTTGGTGGGATGGCGGCTGGGGACGGGGTTGGTGGTGGTCTGGTACTGTTCGCTGTCTCGTCGTAAAATCGGGCATCACTTGCAGTTTTGGCGAATTTCGTCACCGTTAAACCAGATGTCAATTAGCGCACACTTTGACACGATCACTGACGCTGGGCTGGTGGGCGGAGGCAGCACGCCGACGCCGGGCGAGATTTCGCTCAGTCACAACGGCGTGCTGTTTCTGGACGAATTGCCGGAATTCAACCGCCGCACGCTGGAGGTGCTGCGGCAGCCGCTGGAGGACGGCGTGGTGACGATCTCGCGGGCGCTGAACAGCACAACGTTTCCTGCCGATTTCATGCTGATTGCGGCGTTGAATCCCTGCCCCTGCGGCTACCGGAACGACCCACGCCGCGATTGCCACTGTTCACTGCCCCAGATCGAGCGCTATATGTCGAAAATCAGCGGGCCGCTATTAGATCGAATTGACCTGCACATCGAAGTGCCCGCGGTGCCGTTCAAAGAGCTGTCGTCGGCACCGACGGGAACTGGCAGCGTCCAGATGCGCGAGCACGTCGCGGCTGCGCGGCGCATCCAGCGTGAGCGGTTCAATGGCGTCAAGACCCGCTACAACGCCCACATGACGACCCGCGAGATCCGCAAATTCTGCCGGCTGGACGACGAGTGCATGGAACTGCTGCGGGCCAGCGTGAACGAACTCGGCCTGTCGGCCCGCGCCCACGACAAGGTGCTGCGGGCAGCCCGTACGATTGCGGATTTGGATCAAAGCGAAACGATCCGCGCTCCGCATATTCAGGAAGCCGTGAACTACCGGATGCTGGACCGGCAGATGTGGACGTAAATTCCATTGACTCCCGGATACCCTCCCGCCTACAGTTCCAATAGAACGCTGGGAGGTACTGAACCATGAGGTCCGAACACCCGACTCTTGCTCTGCAGCATTTTTTATCCGGGCTGGCCGAGTACGTCTTTCAGACACAGCTCGGTGTGGCCGATCCCCCGTTGGTCGCCTACGTTAGCGACCTGATCTGCCGGTTCGTGCGTTGGGACGACCTGTTCGCGGTCCACGATCTGGCGGGGCGTCCCGTGTACGAGGTGGTGGAAATGGTGGCGGAAGCCGAGCACCGGACAGGCGACGCCCGACGCGTCGTTCATCGCCACATCGGCGATTTTACGCTGTTTTGGGTGGGGCTGTATCCGGATGCTCTGCGAAAACTGCGCGGATCGGCCAAGAAGGATTGCCTGGTCGATTACTGCGCCCAAGGCAAGCAAGCCTATTTTCTGGCCAGCACGATCGATACGAATTCCGCCGACGATCCGCCCGCCGATTTGCTGCAGCGGTTGAGCGTGCAGTTCGATTTGTGCGCGCTTGGCCTGCGGCAAGTGCGGCGGCAGTGGGAGAGCGATGCCGAGGGGGAAGGGACGCCGCGCCCGATACTGATCAACTGAGGGAACCGGTAAAAAACTAGGCTTACACCATGTTGGTTTTCATCCGTTCCCCGGCCTTGCCATCCGTGCTATTCCGTGCAAGTGTTGTATAGCACGGATGGCAGAGCCGGGGCACGGATGTGTCTTATCGCCGCGGGTTGCCGCCCGCGTCGCCTACCAGGATCGGACGTTCCATCCCCCAATCGGCCCGCAGACGGCGAATCTGTTGCTGGCGAATGGCTTCGTCGGCCGCCGGATCGAAGGCCAGCGATTGGCCCAAAATCGCCCCAAGTTGTTCGGCGGCGGTAATCCGGGTGACCTCGCTCTTTCGCTCCAGTAGCGACAGCCAAACAGATTGGTCTTCCGACAGCCACGCTGCGACGCGATCCGGAGTGTCGCCATCGTAGATGCGAAACGACTGCTTGATCTGCCGGATCCGGCTGCGCTGCTCGACACTCAGCGTGCTTTCATCCAGACGGTTCAGGAACGCGACGACGGACTGCCCCATTTCGCGCAGTTGGCGGTCGGCGCCTTGGCGGCGGGAAAAACTGGGATCTCCCAGTTGTTCGACCAGAGCAGCCAACTTGGCCCGGTCGCGGGCGTGATGCGATCGAGCCAACGCCAGCAGTGCCTGCTCGACTTGCTGCGACTGTTCTTCCAATATCCAATCCGACCGCAACGACTGCAAAACCGGGTTCAGGTGCTGCCGGCAGATAACCGGCTCGGCCAGCATTAGCTGCCACAGGCCGTCCGCCGTGAATTCGCGGGCGGCCGGACCGTCGCCGACAACGAGTGTCAGCGGGCCGCGCAGCGGCTGCTGCAGTCGCACGGGGACCTGCTTCGATTCGCCCCGCGGCAGTCGCTGCACCGCCACCTGCGCCGCCTGATCGATTTCGACTCGCCACTGCTGCCGGGTGTCGGAATACTCGTAGCGGAGCCGCGCGGATTCGGCGGTCTTGGCGGAAAAGGCCAAGCTTTCTTCGATGCCTTGCTCCAGTACATTCGCGCTGACCTGCGACTCTTGCCCCAGACGGCAGCGGGTCAATCGCAGGCGGCCGAGGACGATCTCCAGGCGGGCCCACGGCATGCGGACCAGCAACTTGCCTGGATGCGTTGCTTCTTGAGCGGATGACTGCGGAACTGGCAACAGGATGAACGCAAGCACTACGACCAGCGAGCATTGACGAGACATCACGCTACCTCTTGTTCGCAGGGAGGTTCCACAGACCGAACGGTCAACTTCGAGAGTTTCGAGTCCGGGTGAATACGCCGAACTTGCGGCGGCGTCAAGACAAATGGGGCAGGCTAGGGGCAGTGAGCTGGTATGGCCCCTTGAAATGGGGCATAATCTTCGGCATTCAGAAAGGGAACCACGTGACGAAAACCGCCTGCCTGACACTTGTTCTGCTGAACCTAGCGCTGCCCGCGTTGGCTGCTGAGCCCTTGCCCGACCTGACGATCGCGCTGGGCGAACACAATACCAGTACGGGATTATCCGTGCCGTCCGCCGGGGACGGGATGAATACGCCGGAAACGATCGGCGGCGTCAGTGCGCGACGGGTGAGCGGCGATCGGTCGGGATACTTGTATGTGGTGATCGACCACCCCGCTTACGCCCAAGGACCGGTGGACGTGTACGTGATCGTCGAGGTGTTAGACGAGGCGTTTGGCCGCGTTTCGATCCAGTATGACAAAGACGATCCCGCGCCCGACGTTGCCAGCAAGTACACCGCCGCGGGCGACACGCTGCTGTTGACCGGCTCCGGGCAATGGCGGCGAGGCGTATTCTACTTGCCCGCGCTGCGGCTGGGACACGGGCAGAACATGGGCGCGGATTTCCGTTTGGCCGGACACCACTTCGCCGTGCGCAGCCTCACGGTCACGCCGCACCGGCCGGCCGAGTACGATCTGGACCAGCCACTGGATCCCGAAGTCTTGCGGCAGATCGCTGTCGCCCGGCCGGCGGGGATGGAACTGACGTTCGGAAACGACGCGGGACCCGCCGACGCGGCCCTGTTCAAGGCTCTGTCGGTGACCAGCGTCGAGAGCTACGTCCACTGGGCGAGCGTGGAACCCGAGCCTGGCTGTTGGGATTGGAGCAAGTGGGACCGGCAGGTGGCTACGCTGCAGAAGGCGGGCCTCAAATGGGTGCCGTTCCTGATCGCGGGGCCTGCCTATGCCACGCCGTTGTGGTTCCAGAACAGCGGTGATTCGCACGTCTACCGCTGCCTGGAACATGGCCGGGACAGCCGCGTGCAGAGCCTGTTCAATCCACGGCTCCGGCCGCAGATCGAGCGGTTTCTCCAGGCGTTTGCCGCCCGCTACCGCGACACGGGCGTCATCGAGTCCGTGCTGTTGGGCGTCACGGGGATCTACGGCGAAAGCATCTACCCGGCCGGCCCGGAAGGAGGCTGGACCGCGGGCTATACCGGCGAGTACCACAACCACGCCGGCTGGTGGGCGGGCGACGCATTGGCCGTGGCGGCGTTCCGCCGCGACGTGCAGGCCCGCTACGGCACGATCGTTGCGCTGAACGCGGCCTGGGGCACGGCGCACCGTTCGTTCGATGACGTTGCGGCGTTCCTGCCCGATCAGGCGCCCAACGACCGGGCGCGAGCCGATTTCGTCGAGTGGTACCAGCGAGCCATGACGGACTGGTCGACTTTTTGGGTTCAGGCTGCACGCCGCGCGATGCCGGACACGCCCATCTACCTATGCACCGGCGGAGACGGCGATCCGATGCTCGGCGCGGACTTTGCGGCCCAGACGGCGGCGATCGCGCCGACGGGCGCCGGCGTGCGCATCACCAACGAAGGCAGCAGCTATACGCACAATTTTTCCTTGACCCGCGAAGTCGCCACGGCCACGCGGCATTACGGAACGTTTTGCGGCTTTGAACCGGCGGCGGCTGTGGACGCCAACGGCGTGATCGGTCGGATCTACAATGCGACCGCGTCCGGCGCGCGACAGCTGCACGACTATACGCCCAACACGCTGGGCCGCGATGCGGCGGCGCTGCGGAATTTGCGGACGTACGCATCGTTGCTGGTGCCGCGCCGGCCGCGAGTCGACGCGGCATGCTATCTGTCGCGTGAGACTTGGGCGCTCGATCCGCAAGCGATCGGCCCAACGTATCAACTGGCCCGTGTCCTGCGCGATGCCGTCGACGTGGACTTCGTCACACGGCGATCCGCGATCGACGGCCACTTGCGACAGTATCGTGTTCTGGTGCTGGCGGAGTCGCCGGTGCTCGAACTGGGGGCGGCGGAGGCCATCGAGGCTTGGGTGCGGAGCGGCGGCACCCTAATCGCTGCCACACGGCCGGGTGAAACTCTCGGCGGACGGTTGTACGATCACGCTGCCTGGCGAGGTCGGCTCTTTTCCCTCGACGCCGCCGCGAGTCCACCGGGCGAACTCCTGAAGGTCGTCCTCGACGGCGACGCGCCGGCTCGTTGGATGCTGAACGTCGGCAGTGAAAGCGACCAGGCGTGGCTATTCGGTTCGTGGAACGGACGTGAACGGGGGCACGATTGGCGCGAGCGGGCGGGAGCGACGATGAGGTGGAGCGGCGCCCGGTGCGGCGTCCTGTTGCCGGTTCGACCCGGTGCCGACCACACGCTGCGGCTTCACGTCTCGGTGCCGACTTTTGCGATCGGCTCATCCGGCATCAGCGTTCGCGTCGGCGGACGGCCATTGGGCGTCATCGACAAGTCCGGCAAGCAGGTTTGCGAATTCCAGCTGCCCTCAGCCCTGTTGGGCGCGGAGTCGGTGACGCGGCTTGAATTCGAGGCCGGCACCTGGAAGCCATCGGAACGGTCGCCCGGTAGCGACGATGGCCGCGAACTCGGTTTTTCCCTGAGCCAGGTAGAACTGATTTGCTGCGGCAGGGAAAGCGAACCAGTGGCGGACGCGGCGTTGCGATTCGTGCTCGACGCAGGGCGTCTGGAGCCATTCACGCGTGCCGTAGGCCAAGGCCGGACGATCTTCTTGCCGGGACGGGCTGCCGACGCACAACTGATCGCCGCAGTGCTGGCCTCCGCGGTTCCGTCGTGTGTGGACGGCCAACTGGACGATCGCTTTGCCACCATGACGGAGACCGGTGTGATTTGGTTTGACAACAAGTCCCCGCGGATTTGGGAACAGCCGGGGACCAGTTCGAACGTCGATCGCTGATTCTGAACTTGTTGGCATTGTTGCACTTACGCGGTTGTGGTACGTTGACCGGGGAGCCGGCAGCGGCTAGAATTCGCCTGAAATCGCCGGAATTGCGGCCGTTCCGTTCAGTTTTTGAAGGGGCATGCGTGGATCCGCTAAGTCTCTGCATCGGGCTCAGTCCGTTGGCCGCCTATGTGCTTCTGCTGGGGCTGGTCAATCTTTCGTCGCGGCCGTTGGTCACCAGCGGCGGCCGCGATTTGGCGGCGTTGGCACTGGGAATCAGCGGCTTGGTGGTCGTGGGCCCGATGGAGTTGTTCTTCCCGGAAGTCGCCGTCGTGCGATTCGGCGGCTATGTGTGGTTGCTGCTGCTGGGCATGTACGCCCTGCTGGCCATGCTCCTGATGTTGATCCTGCGGCCGAGACTGGTGATCTACAACATGACCGTCGAGCAACTCCGCCCGACCTTGGCCAACGTGGTTTCGGAACTCGATCCGGACGCGCGCTGGGCGGGCGAATGCCTGGTGCTCCCGCGGCTGGGCGTGCAATTGCACGTCGAGCCGTTTCTGGCAATGCGGAACGTACAGCTGGCCTCGTCGGGCCCCCACCAGAGCATCGCCGGTTGGCGCCGCCTGGAACGGACGTTGGTCAAGACCCTGAAGGGAACATCGAGTACGCCGAATCCGTACGGATTCAGTCTCGTGTTCTTTGGGCTGCTGATGGTGGCGCTGATTACGTTCTCGGTCGTACGCGATACGGAAGCGGTGGCTCAGGCATTGGGGGAGATGTTGCGACAGTAAGGAAGGATGCGCTCATGCCGGACCTCGTCGTCCAAGCGGTAGCTACGCGAAAGCAGAAGAAACAGTTCTTCAACTTCCCGTGGCAGTTGTATCGAGGCGATCCGAATTGGATTCCTCCGCTGCGGCAAACCCAGTTGGAGCTGCTCAATTTCAAGCCGCATCCGTTCTACGACACGGCCGAGATCCAGACCTTCCTGGCCTTGCGCCGCGGCGAGCCCTGCGGCCGCGTGGCGGCGATCATCAACCACGTCCACAACGAACGTTACAAAGAGAAACGCGGTTTCTTTGGATTTTTCGACGCGGTGGATGATCCGGAGGTAGCCGCTGCGCTGTTCGACGCGGCTCGCCAGTGGTTGGCCGAACGCGGGATGACGGCGATGCGCGGTCCGGTCAATCCGTCGCTGAACTACGAATGCGGATTGCTGATCGACGGCTTCGACAGCCCGCCCACGTTCATGATGACGTACAATCCGCCGTACTACGCCAAGCTGATCGAAGACTGCGGGTTCAGCAAGTCGCAGGACCTGTACGCGTTCTGGGGCCACGTCAACATGCTGCAGGATTTGGACAAGAAGTTGCAGTTCATCATCGATGAAGCGAAGCGGCGGTTTGGCGTGAAACTCCGCAATCTGGATCGTACGCGGTTCAAGGAAGACGTGCGGATGTTCCTGGACATTTACAACCGCTCGCTGGCCGGCACGTGGGGATTCACGCCGTTGTCCGAAGGGGAAATCAAACACGCCAGCGCAGGGCTGCGGCAACTGATCGTACCGGAACTGACGGCCACGGCCGAAGTGGATGGCAAGATGGTGGGCGCGGTGTTCGGCTTGCTGGATTACAATCCGCGGATCAAGCGGATCGACGGCCGCTTGTTCCCGTTTGGATTCATCCGGCTGCTGCGGAACAAGCGGGCAATTCCGCGCGTGCGGCTGGTCAGCACCAACGTGGTGCCCGAGTTTCAGAAGTGGGGCCTGGGTCTGGTGTTGATGAACAAGCTGCTGCCGGACGCGCTGGCTTACGGAATTCAGGAGGCGGAATTCTCGTGGGTTCTGGAGAGCAATCACTTGTCCAAGGCGACGTTGGAGCGGGGCGGGGCCAAGCTGGTCAAGAGCTGGCGGATTTACGATGCCGACGTGGCCTGATGCGCCAACGGGCAGGTGCGACGCTGTGTCCACTCCTGTAAAGGTGCGATTGTCTGCGAAACCCGCAGTGTCGGGCCTTGTTGGAGTTCACGCTTTAGCGTGCCAAGCGGGCCATGCCCGCCGCAAACGACACACTAAAGCGTGAACTCCAGCGAGTTTGGCACCTTGACAGGAATGTACGCCGTGTCGCAGTGGTTCTTTCAGCCTATCTTGAACAGCTATGCGCTAGTGGCGGCCATCGCCGCTGCGCTGGTGTTGCTGTTGGCGATCGGTCCCGGCTTCCGCCGGTTGACCAACCTCCAGCGGCTCGTGTTGACGGCGCTGCGACTGGCCGTGATTGGTCTGGTCGTGCTGGCCATGCTCCGGCCGACGCACATCAGCACCACGCGGCGGCAGCAGACCGCCGTGCTGATCGTATTGTTCGACCAAAGCCGCAGTATGCTGCTGCCGCAAGCTTCGGATGGGGCCAGCCGCTGGTCCGCCCAGCAGACGGTCTTGCAGCAAGCGGAACCGCTGTTGCGAGAGCTGTCGAAGAACATGGAGATCAAGGTCTACGGTTTCGACGCCGGCGTCCATCCGCTGCAGTGGACCGGCGAGCCGCTGGCGCTACCTGCGGCGCCGGACGGCCAGCAGACGGACATCGGCACCAGCCTGCACGCGGTCCTGCAGCGGGAATTGGGCCAGCGGTTGGCGGGCGTCGTGTTGTTGGGTGACGGCGTGCAGACGGCGTTTCGGCCGTCCGTCGAGATCCCCGAAGCGGGCCGGGAACTGGCGCGGCTGGGTTATCCGCTGTACGCCGTTCCTTTCGGCCAGCCGCTGGACGCCGTTCAGGCGCGGGATGTCGCGGTCGAGAACCTGCAGGACCAGTACACCGTATTCGTCAAGAACGAGCTTCCCGTCACGGCCATGATCGCGATTCGCGGTTGTACGAACCAAACCATCCCGGTCCAACTGCGGGTCGAGAAGCCGGGTGGCGAGGTGGAAATTGTGGGGCCGGTCAATGTCGTGGCCCGCGCGGACGAAGAGCAGGTGGCCGTCGAACTGCGATACGCGCCCCAGCAACCAGGAAATTACAAACTGACGCTCGAAGCCGCGGAGCAACCGGGCGAGTTGGTGACGAAGAACAACCGGTTGAGTGCTTTTCTCCGCGTGTTGGAGGGCGGTTTGAAGCTGCTGTACCTCGAAGGCGAGCTGCGCGAAGAGCAGCTGTTCCTGCGGCGGGTTCTGGAAGCTTCGCCCGACATGGAACTCGAGTTCCTCTGGCTCGATCCGCGGCAGCGGGGCAAGTGGCCCGTCGATATCGCCAGCCGCCTGCGCGACGCGAAGTACGATGCATTCATCGTGGGCGACCTGGACGCTGCCGCGCTGGGCAAGGACCAGCTGCAACTGCTGGCCGAGGCGGTCGGGCGCGGCAAAGGATTGGCGTTGTTGGGAGGCTATCACAGCTTCGGCGCCGGGGGGTACCGCGACACGCCGCTGGCGGACGTGATGCCGATCACGATGGATCGCTTGGAGCGGCAGGACTTTGCTGCCCCCATCCGCCAGGATCTGCACTTGGCCGGCCCGTTGCGGATGCGTCCGGCGGGCAGCCACCCCCTGACCAGCCTCGCGTCCGACGCGGAGAACGCCGCGGCTTGGGAGCGGCTGCCGCCGTTGGCCGGCGCCAACAAGTTTGTCGCCGTCAAGGATGCGGCTGGCGTGCGGGTCGTGGCCCAGACCGATGCGGGGCACCCGCTGCTGGTGGTCGGGGAATACGGCCGCGGCCGGATCGCGGCGATGGCCGGCGACTCGACCTATCGCTGGGCCATGCAAGGGTTCGATGCCGCCCACCGGCGTTTTTGGCGACAAGTCATCTTGTGGCTGGTCGGCCGCGAGGACCGCGAACAGGATCAGGTCTGGGTCAAGCTGGACCAACGGCGATTCCAGCCCGACGCCCGTGTGACTTTTGGCGCCGGAGTTACCTCGCCCAGCGGCGAACCGGTCGCCGATGCACTGTTGTCTTGCGAGTTCATCCCACCGGACGGCGTCCGCCGCGAACTGCGGTTGACTCGGGACGCCCCAGCGTGGCTCGGCAGTATCGAGACCGTGACGGTGCCGGGCGATTACGCCGTGGAAGTCACGGCCCGCCGGGAAGGAAAAGTCTTGGGGACGGGGCGTGGCGAGTTCATGGTCTTTGACCGCGACGTGGAGCTGAGCACTCCGGCGGCCGATCACGACCAACTGGCTCGTTTGGCCGCCGTGACCAAGGAGTTCGGCGGACGCGTGGTTGCTCCGGAGCAGGTGCCGGCCTTGCTGGAGGACATCCGCAACCGGCCGCCGGATTTGGAAATCGAAGTCCAGACCAAGTGGCAGCTGGCCGACACCGCGCGCGATGCCTGGTCGCTGCTGCTGGTGTTTGTCTTGATCTTGACGGGCGAGTGGTTCTTGAGGAAAAAATGGGGGCTGGTGTAGTTCACGAGGTCCATCACATGCCGATCTACGAATTTTACTGCCGCGACTGCCACCGGGTCTTCAATTTCTTCGCCCGCCGCGTACACACGACGGCACAACCGGCATGTCCGCAATGCAAGCGTCCTCGATTAGAAAGGAAAATCTCGCGTTTTGCCGTCGCCAGGGGTGTCCAGACCAAAACGGACTCAGCGGGCCCCGACGACGATCTGCCCCCGGGTTTCGACGAAGCGAAACTGGAGCAGGTCATGGAAGAGCTGGGCCGGGAAGCGGATGGTTTGGACGAGGACGATCCCCGGCAGGCGGCGCGCTTGATGCGTGCCATGTACGAGCGGACCGGCATGCCGCTGACCGGCAAAATGGCCGAAGCCATGCGCCGCATGGAAGCGGGTGAAGATCCCGACGCGATCGAAGCGGAAATGGGCGATCTGATGGAGCCGGACGAGACGCCGGAGGGCGGAGAAAGCGGCAGCCGGCTGCGCGGCTGGGCCAAACAGCTGCGTCCGCCGACGGTCGACGACACGCTGTACGACTTGGAGTGACGGCGTGTTTTCCTCGTTCCCCAGCTCTGCCTGGGAACGCACGGACTTGCCGGCTCTGCCGGCCTTGTACGAGGCGGAGCCTCGGGTCAGTGGGTTACGAGGCGGAGCGATGGAGAGCGTGCCTGCCGAATTGGCAGACCGCCTGAGAGAATGTTCGGGCCGACGACCGGCGATGCCGAGGCAACGTTGGGGCGCACGCGGCACCGCACCCGTTCCAACCGCTTCTGCCGTTGCCGACGCTCTTCCTTGGTGAGATGTGCTTTTTCGTCCAACATGACGTGCTCCTGCCAATTTGACAGAATTCATCCGATGGCCGAAAAAGGCAATCTAGCCGCGTGCCAAATCGCGAAAAAAAGGCTTTAGCAACACCCGGGCCGAGCAGTATTGGTCCTGACCTTTTCCGTCCACCGAACTGGTGTGCGTAACAGTACGATCAGGGGCCCCACCTTCATTTACCAAGACTCCACTCATCTGGGCCTGATCTAATACTCCAAGAAACACAATCTGCACCGTTGCCACGACACGCAGCGGTCACTACCTTTACGGCTTCACGACATTCAGGTGAATTCATTCACCGTTCGCCGGGCCGGGAGGTGTTTGTATGCTGCCATTCTCGTTTCGTGACAGCGTAAGCCGGTTGGTGGCGAGTCGGAAACGGCGGACGTCGAAGCGGAACTTCTCTCACAAGCTGCTTTTAGAGTCCTTGGAACCGCGGCAATTGTTGGCCAGCGACCCGGGGGCCTGGTTGGACAGGGGTCTTGTAACGGCTGAAGTCCAGACTCCGCTCCTCAATACGTACGACCACATCGCCTTTCACAGGGCATCGAATCAAGGGGAAGGGGAAGGGGAACCACAGCTTAGCATCAACGACGTAATCGTGACCGAAGGCCAGACCGCCGTGTTCACGATTTCCCTCTCGCCAGCCAGCGGCGAAGCCGTGTGGATCGACTGCGACACGTCGGACGGCACGGCCTACGGCGGATACGAGCCAGGCAGCGGCTACGATTACCAGTCCGCTTACAGCAGCCTGTACTTCGCCGCGGGGCAGACCACGCAGACGCTCAGCGTGGCGACCTTCGCCGACATGGAGACCGAAGGGGACGAGACGTTCACGGTCCAGCTTTCCACATCATGGGGCGCTTATGCCACGGGCACGGGCACGATCCAGAACGATTCTTCGAGCGTCCCGCAACTGAGTATCACGGACGCGACGGTGACTGAAGGGCACGCGGCCGTATTCACGGTCACCCTGTCGCCCGCCCGCACCCAGGCGTTGACCGTTGATTATTACACGTCGGACGGCACGGCTTACGGCGGATACGAGCCGGGCAGCGGCTACGATTACCAGTCCGCTTACAGCAGCCTGTACTTCGCCGCGGGTTAGACCACGCAGACGATCAGCGTCGCGACTTTCAGTGACATGGAAAGCGAATCGGACGAGACGTTCACTGTCCAACTTTCGACTTCTTGGGGCGCCTACGCGACCGGTACGGGCACGCTCCAGGATGGCACCACCCCATGTACGAGTTATTCCCTTTCGGTGGCGACGGACAAGTCCACGATTACCGAGGGCCAGAGTGCGCTCTTGACGGTTTCTGCGGCCTGCAGCTCAGGTCAGTTCCGCGATAATCAAACCCTGTCTGTCTCGCTGTCCGGATCCGGGTCCGCGGAGTCAGGGGACTATGCGTTCCTGCCTTCCGCCGTTATTCTTTCGGCCGCAAACAGCTTCCACGCGGCCGTTACGCTCCAATCTTACGTGGACGCCGACCGGGACGACGAGACGGTGGCCTTCACGGCGACTGCCGGCGCAACCAACTCGCCTGCGACTCAAGTCACCATCCAGGACGAGACCGGTCCGGGACTGTTTCCCGACGTTTGGATCGAGAGCTTTTCGGCAGCGGGTTCCAAGTTAAGAGTGACCATCGGCCACCGCGACCTCCCCGAGAACAGGCCCTTCCAGGTCGCGGTCTACCGGTCCGCGAGCGGGCTCAGCAGGGCCGCAGCATCCCAGCTCTTATCCGGTCCGGTCACGCTGACCCTGGACGACCTGGCCGAGACCGTCCAGTTGGTACCGGACTTCACGGACACGCAGGACGATTACTACGTTGTGGCGGTCGTGGATTCTGGGGGCGAATTGACGGAGAGCGACGAGTCCAACAACGAGAAAGTGCTCGAAAACGGGGCGTTCTATTCGCCGACGGATCGGGTATTCCATATCCACGGAAGCGACTTGGACGATCGCGTGCCGCTCAGCACGACGTCCGGCGGAATCGCCGCCGGCGTGTGGCATCCCGTGTCGTTTTCTCAACTCGGACCATCGCTGCTGACGTTCGACGTGGACGGAGACGGGACGCAGGATCGCGTCTACCCGGACGTCAACGGCGACGGCCGCATCAACGTCGCCGACCTGCAATGGATCACTCGTTTTGTGCGGGGACAGCGGCCCCTCCTCAGAACGAACTTCCTTGCGCCTGCCGATGTCAACGCGGACGAACACGTGACGCCCCTTGACGTCTTGATCCTGATCAACCGGATCAATGGGCACGGCTCCGACTTGTCGGACGTCACCCGGGGAGTTCCGCCGTACCTCGACGTGGACGAGAGCGGCGATCTTACGGCGGGCGATGTCCTGACCGTAATCAACTTCCTCAATTCGGGGCGGAACAGACTCAGCAGCCAGACGTGCGCGACGACGGGGCAGAACACCGCCACCTGTCTCGGCGACGACATTTTGGACGCAAGTCGGATCTTCAGCGCCAGGATCTTCGACGTCGATAACGACGGACGAACGACGTCCGCCGACAGGGAAGTGCTGCTCGCCATGTTGGCGGGGCCCGGGCAATCGTTGGACGACCCCGGCCAAGCCGTCTCGAGGATCCACGTGCGCACCCACCGCGGCGACGATCAGATCGACAGCACCGGCGTGTCCCTTCCGGTGTGGCTGTTCGGCGGACCCGGGGAGGATGATCTTACGGGCGGCAACCGCGATGACTTCCTGGACGGCGGCGATGATTTCTCGACCGGTCACAGTGACGACTACGTGGATGGTGGCGAGGGTAACGATAGCCTTTGGGGCGACTATGGCGACGACTGCCTCATCGGCGGGCCGGGCAGCAACATCACGGAGCAAGAGTGGGGATCCAACTCCTGCCGGGTCGTCCCACGCGTGACCGTTGCCGCGGATCCCAGCGGGACGTACGAAAAAGAACCGGATGTCCGGGGCCGCTTCACGATTTCCCGGGCAAGCTTTCCCGACACCGCGGAGCCCCTGACCGTTTCCTTCACGCTGGACGGGAGCACCGCGGCACGATTGGCCGACTACCAACTCAAAGTCCAGTCCGGCGGCGTTCTTCAAGTCTTGACGGGTCTCATGGTTACCATACCGGCCGGCTCGAACTCCGTCGAAGTCTTGGTCGAACCGGTTGACGACGATGAATCGGAGATTCCCGAGACAGTCAAGTTTACGGTCGTTGAACAGTGGGCCTCCTACCAGTTGGCCGAGCCGTTCGCGGCCACGGTTACGATCTTCGACGACGATGTCCCCCTCCAAGTGATGCTCGAAGCATCCGATGCCGAAGCGAAGGAACCCCACTGGGACCGTACGGGATTGGACTGGGGCCGATTCCTGGTGAAGCGAACGAATGGCAATCCGGCTGTGTCCCTGAGCGTCGATTACACGATCGATTGGGAGTTGTCCGATGACGCAACGCCGGGGGCCGACGACACGCTGCACAACGCCGGCGCGCACGCGATCGTGATTCCGGCCGGGGCAGACCACGCGTTCGTTGACGTGGAGCCGTTCTTGGATTACTTGCGCGAAGGCACCGAAAACGTGCGGATGCGGCTCCTGCCGCCTTCGAGCGGTGGTGATCAGTACACCATCCCGGAGGGCTACGGCGCAGCGACGGTAACGATCGAGGATTGGTATGAATCATCGCCGCCTCCGGGCACAGGCCCGCAGGAAGTTACCCTCAGCCCCACCAACGCCTTCGCTTCCGAGATGCCCGCCGGACACCCGTCGAAACTGTCCGACCTCGGCGAGTTCACGTTCAGCCGCGGAGAAGGGAATACGAGCGGCGACCTGACCGTGTTTTACCTGTTGCATCCCTCGTCCTCGGCCCAGACGGGTGCCGACTACCAGGAGGATCTGGCACCTGAGGATGCCCCGTCCGGCGCTTACAAGTACGGCTCGGTGACAATTCCCGACCGCAAGTCCAGCGTGACGCTCCGGGTCACCCCCGTAAACGAGCAGGACGAAAAAGACGCCGTAAGCGAGTGGGACGAAACGGTCCAACTGGTGCTGCTGGCCACCGACCCCGCCGCGCCCGCCACACCCTTGTATGCGATCGGCTCGCCAAACCGCGGCACCGTCACGATCCTGGACGACGACGGCGTAAGTGGTTTCTTGAACCGCAACGTCGATTCCGAAAGCACCGGGGAAACGAAAGAGGTGATCTCCAACGGCGTGATCGATGTTGGCATCCAGCAGGGACAAGTAGATCTGGCCCTGTCTTTCGCGCCGGGAGGCTTCCATCCGGTGTACCGCGGGGACGACAACTTGCACCCAATCCTCTCGGTCGAATGGGAATTGCCCGGCGACACGAAGCCGACGGAACTGAAAGCAACGCTGAATTTCACCGGCCAGCCTGGACTCTCCGGCCCTTGGAGCAGCCCCAAGGTAACTCTGGATATCGCCGCCGGCCCCCAAGTAGGCGAGCCCTGGCGGATAGTCCTGATGGGACCCGAAGGGATGGCTGCGCAGCTTGCCAGTGGGCACTACGACTACGACGTCGAGTTGACCGCGGTTCTGCCCACCGGGACTCAGACGCGGACCATCCGAGGCGGCACCGAAATCGTCAACCGCGTGGACCCGACGTTGGGCTGGTCCGAGTTCGGGAAGCGTTGGGCGCTCGACGGTCTCGACCGCTTGGTTCCTGGGGACGGAACCACGGCGCGGCTGACAGATAAGGGGCTGGCGGCGTTCAACGGTACGGCCCTGATCCGCGGCGACAATACGTCGGCATGGTACGTTTCGCCATTGCCGGCCGCTTACCAGGTCTTCGACCAACCCAGTGCGACCGGCTGGGAAGATGGCACCCTCGCCGGCGGATACGCCGGGAATTATTTGAAGAAGCTGGGCGGCGGTGAGATCACCTGGAACATAACCGATGTTGCGGACACCCGGGTGTACCAGGTTTTCGCCACCTGGGTTCCGGCCCCCACTCGTCCCGACGACGCGTACTTCACCATCGAAGGCGCAACTCGGGCCACTCAATCGTCCGGCCAGGACACGATGCAGATCATGGTCAACCAGCAGTTTACGGCGGGCGAACTTGTCGTCGATGGTACGGGAGACATCGAGGGGATACGGTGGCGAAGCCTGGGATACTACATTCCAGACGGCAACACGCTGCAGGTTACCCTGCATGCCGGCACTGCCGGCGAGACAGTCGCCGATGCCATCATGCTCGTCAGCGATTGGGATTACGTCACGCCCGATGGCAGTTTCAATCGGCTCTTCCACGGCCCGATTTCGGTCGACGAAAACGATTACTACGTCGAAACCGAGTATGTGCCCCATGAGGGCAGCTACACGCTTGCCACGAAATTCGGCACGCGGTACGAGTTCGATCACCAGGGATTGCTGCAGCGAGAAGTCGACCGCAACGGCAACACGGCCGAGTACGCGTACCAAGACATGGACTCGGACGGCCGCGCCGACGAATTGGTCGGCATCAATGTCCAGGGCCTGGTCGACGACAATCCCGAAACCTACACGTATACCTTCGAATATTCGGGCGGCTACCTGTCCCGCATCACGGATTTTGCCGGTCGTGTGACCTCATTCACGATCGCCGACGGACGGCTCACCGAAATCACGCAGCCGGACCCCGATCCAACAGACACCGAAGACCCGCCCAAGACCGTCTTCGCCTATGTGACCGTCGGCAGCGATACGTTCCTGGAAACCATCGATGATGCGGAAGCACATCAGACGAAAATCACTTACGCCCCAAGCCTTCCTGATGATCCGACGAACTACCGCGTCGCAAGTGTCACCAACCCGGACAGCATTGACCCGGATCCCGCTGTACCGAACAGTCCCGGCGAGGACCTGCGCTCCTGGCAGATAACGCCCCAGCTGGTGGACGGGCTCGGACAGATCCGCAGACCCGTGCCGACGCGGGTACCTCAGGGTGGCGATGCCTTGGCCATCCGGGCTCCGGAGACCACGGGAACGGGCACGTTCATTCAAGCCCGCGCCATGTACACCGATCCGCGCGGCGCCCACTGGATCTACCAGACTGGCTTACCGCGATGCCGGGCCTCAAGAACCCCCGACGTGCGGCGCACAAACCCATAGATCCAGACAAGATTGCCATTCGTGCGCACCGCCTCCAGCAGCAAGAGCACCTCCGGATCCGTCCCTTGGACGAAAGCGAAGACCCCGCCGTCCTGTACTTCCGGGTCGTCAGTCTCGTACCGGTAGATCGGCTGCGGCAACAGCCGCAGTTCCTCGCGATCGCTGCCGTCCTCGCGCCACTTGATCAGCGTCGCGCTGAACTGCGCGGCCAGGCCCTTCATCTGCCGCAGCCGCGCCGCGGCCGACGGCTCGGCGCGGGGCGCATCGGGGACGGGCGTAAACTCGATTCCCGACGTCGCTGGATGCCAAATCCGCCGCCCTTCCCTCTCGACCACGATCGGCTCCCGCAGGATGCTGTGGAAGGCGTGAAGAAACTGCAGCGGCTCGCCGGGCCGGTGCGTGGAGAAAACGCAGGCCACGACGGCTGGTCGCCCACGGAATGTCCAGAGATACGTGCATGACTCGAAATGCGTAATCCTGGTCGGATTCGCCCAGCGCAGCACCGCTTTCGGCGGACCCAGTGGATGCGGCCCGTCTTGGACGGCCACGATCCGGTATTCGGCCGCTTGACGGTCGACCAGTTCTCGCCATGCGGCCTTGTCCTGCGAGTCCTCCTGCGCCGAACCGGCGGCACTGGTCTCGGCTGCCAAAGCAGGGCTCGGCAGAAACCAACCCAGCAGTAGCACTGCAGAGAATAGACTGCCCAACCGCCTGCCAACCGTCCCCAACCATCGCTGCAAACGCGTAGTCGCTCTGCCTCGCATCGTGGACTCCTCAGATTCTATGCCAGAAATCTTGTGGCCCTGACGGCATTTTCGGAGAGCTGACTCTCGCATCCCCGCCATGATCGTGTATTCTATGCGGTAGGTCGCAGTCTTGCACCAGCCCGTCGCCGGAAGACCACGAGTAAGCGAGAGGAAACAGGTCGTCATGATTGCGTTGAACTTCCTGATGATTGCTTGTCTGTCCGTGATCTCCGCTCAACCAGCGAGTGGCACACCCGGCGACGCCCACCGGGCGGAGAGGGCCGCCCGGCTCGACGTAATGCGGCAAGTGGTCCAGAAGATGAAAGTCTACACGGTCGACGACGGGCGGCGCGAGGAGATGCCGTTACGAGCCGAGCCGGTGCTGCGGATGACCGATATGTCGCGGGAACGCGAGGATGGCACGATCTGGCTCTGGGGCCCCACCGGCCGTCCGGTGGCCATGCTGCAGTTTTGGAGGCAGTTCGATCAGGGGAATGCCGCTTGGTGGGGAGCGATCAGTTCTCTCTGGACGACACCCGTGGAGGCCGATCTGGGGAGCGGGTATCGCTGGCGGCCGGAACGGGGTGGCCTCGCACCCCAGGCGTTTCCCGATGCCCCCGCCCCGGCACAGCAGTCCGCCGCACGACTGCGCCAAATGAAGCAACTGGCCACACGTCTCACGGCCCACGAGATGGGCGATCCCCAACGGACCGAATTCCGGATCCTGCCGACACCCGTGCATCGTTACAACGAACCGGCTGCCCGGATCCTCGATGGTGCTGTCTTCGTCTTCTGCCACGACACGGACCCGGAGATCATCGTGCTGATTGACGCGTTCGACGGTTCGCCTCAGACTTGGCGATTCGCGTTGGCTCCGATGAGCAGCGCAGAACTCCACGTGCTGCTCGACGGCCGCGAGGTTTGGAGCGTGCCTCCCGCACCAGGAATAACCGGCCAGCCGAGCGATCCCTATTGGCTCGTTGGGGGCTTGAAGTGATGCACGGGCGTACGGCTCGGCCTGGCCGCGGGCGCGGAACATGGCGTCATCCCAAGCCGCCCTGCCGCGCGTGACGTGCCCCCGTTTGCGTTTAACCCGCAGCTCCTGCTGCCGAGCCGACAGGACCGGGGCGGCGTCGTGCTGCAAGACGCCTCGTTTCGACTCCAGGACAAAGCACCCGCGCTTGAACAGATCGATCCGCCGCGTCGTGTGCGTGCCGTCCAGATTGTCGAACAGCACGTTGCGCTCGAAGACGTACGCCTTGCGGGCGTCGTCCTCGACCGTCGGCTCCGGCCTGGCGACCTGCAACACATCGCACCATGCGGCGAGGAACAGCTGATCGTTGGCCCGTTCCGCGCCGCCGGAGTTCGACCAACGTTGGATGAATTCCTGAATCTCTTGCTCGTCCATGCCGGCTGTCGAAAACGGAAGGCACATTGCGGGAAAGTCAGCGGTGGGCGGCAGTATAAGAGATTTTTCGAAGGAACTCCCCTTGGTGGCGTCCCAGACGGACTCGCACGGCGGCGCGAGTCTGAAGGCGATCGCGTGTTTCCAGGAATCCTGGCAACTTCTGCGTAGCCGCATTCGCCAGAATGCAGGCTTTCCCCGCGTTCCCGCATTCTGGCGAATGCGGCTACCTGCCAGACACCACGGCGACACACGGATCGATTCGGTCCTACTCGGCTGGCCGCGGGAAAGCTATACTGGACGGAAAGCCCGACGTTCGTTGTACGTTGCACTCGATGCGAGAATTGTTGCTATGACTACCGTGCTGGACCAACTCACGCAAGCCCCGCCGATCGTTGGCGAGGAGCGATTCTTGCTCAGTGACATCCGCTGGGACTTTTACGTCGCCTTTTGCGAAGAGATCGGCGAGCGTCCCTTGCGCCTCACTTACAGCGACGGGATGTTGGAAATCATGATCACCAAAGCCCCGCACGAGTTTTACAAGAAAATGCTGGCCAAACTGATCGAGATCCTCATCCTGGAACTCGACCTTCCCGTGCGATCCGGCGGTTCGATGACGTTCCAGCGGAAGGACTTGGAGAAGGGCTTCGAGCCCGACGAGTGCTGGTGGATCGAGCATGAAGCGGAAGTCCGAACGAAGCGGGAATTCGATTTCCAGCGAGATCCACCGCCGGATCTCGCGATTGAGATTGAGATGAGCCGCAGTCTGGTCAGCCGCGTCGGCATCTTCGCAGCGATGGGCGTCAAGGAGCTGTGGCGGTACAACGGCAAGCGGTTGCGGTTCTGCGTCTTGCAAGATGACGGAACTTACCGGGACCAGGATGTTAGTCTGGCCTTCCCCTTCCTGCGGCCCGCCGACCTGGAGCCGTACGTGCAGATCGATGACGACACGGATGAGACCACGCGAGTCCGGCGATTCCGCGATTGGCTTCGCGGGCAGCGGTCGTGAACTGTCCAGTTCTACGAAATGCACCGGCTGGCCGCAGCTAAAGGGCTCAGACGTACAGAATTCAATCTTGCCGGACATGGGCCTGCAAGATAGCTGACGGATTGCCCGGCAAAATTGAATTCTGTACGTCTGAGCCCAGGTTTACGGCTTTTCCAAACTCATTACGTCCCGACGCGGGTTCGACCACAGTTTGTCCACGGCCTCGCGGACCAAGCCCAGGGCGGCTTGGTAGCCGGGGGCGGTGTTGTCCCGATAGATGGACGCCCCGCATTTGCCGGTGCCGCCGGCCTCCTTCGCCAGCGGGGCGATCAGGAACAGGCTCTGATCGGGGCGGCGGATGTCGATCCAATCGGTCCGCGTCACTTCGGCCGGCTGGTGGCATGCCGCGCAACGTTGCTCGTGGACCGCCGTCAGGCCCTTCAGCAGCTTTGGATCCGCGGGCAAATTGTAGCCGGTCTTCTCGGCACGTTTGTTCACGAACCGGTCGTGGTATGGTGCGTTGGCATCGATCCACATCGCCAGTCGCAAACGCTCGTCGGCGTTTAACGCGACTTCGTCCGCGTGATTTTTATCGGCCAAGGCGGACAGCAGCTTGCTGTTATGCGCCCCGTAAGCCATCGGTGGCGTGATGCTGGCGTCCTGAGCTCGGGCTGGCGAGAGCGAGACCAGTTGTTTCTCCAGGATGGTTTCGAACGCCCGGTTGTGCCCGTAATGGGCCACTTCGCCGTCGTACGAGATGAGCCCGCCCCCCAGGTCGATGCCGCCCACCGGCTTCAGACCGCGGTGGCAGCGCACGCAATGCTGGTCCAGGATCGGCTGGATGTCCCGCAGGAAGCTGACCGGCCGGTCGCCCCACGGCGGCGGCACGGGGACCGACGGCTCGCGGGCCAAGGCCAGCGTGTTCCAAGTCTGTTTCTCCAGCGGCGCTACGCTACGCGTTTCGTGACAGCCGACGCAAGCCCGGCTCTCGCCGCGCTGAAAACTGATAAAGCTCCGCATCCGCCGCAACTCCCTGCGGTTCTCGTCCAGCAATTGAAAATACACGGCCGTGTCGGCAGGCACGCGGAAGTGAGCGCTGCCGTCGGGCTCGACCGGCACGTCGCCCAGGATCCGCACGGGCGTCCAATTCGTGAGGTTCTTCCGCTCCGCGCCGGGACCGCCGTAACGATGATCCTCGCCATAGCGATGCCCGCCGTGCGTGTTATCGTACGGCCAGCCGATGGGCTCGGCGATCCGGAGGTAGCGGACTCGCGCCGGGTCGATTCCGTCGCAGCCGTAGGCGATGTCGCTGATCGCGCACACGGCGTCGTCCAGCGTCGGGTCGGTGACGTCCGGCAGCACGGGCGGCTTGGGACGCGACCGCAAGGGGACCGGAAACCAGCAGGAAATGGCCGGATCGCGGTAGATCAGCTCCTTGTTGCCAAACACGTCGACCAGATACAGCCCGTAGCCATTGGGAACGGTGGTCGACGAGCCGTAGGTGTAGTTCACCAGGAAGACCTTTTCCGACAAGGCCCAAGGCGTTCCGTAGAATCCGCCTGGGTCGCACACGCCGCCTTGCCGGACCGGGACGCCGTCCATGCCGCCCTCCGGCGGTTTGATGTTCGGCGTCACGATCCCGATGCCCTGTGGGTCGTTGATGCCCACCGAGGTGTCGATCAGTACCAACGGTCCGACCGCCAGCGTATGATGCCCGGCGGCAATCGCGACCAGCTTGTTGCTGCTGGGAATGGAGCGCACGTCTTCCAGCGCCCAAGGGTTGACGAAATGCTGTTTGAAGATCGCATCCGCGCCGGTGCCGTCGGGCCGGACGACCCACAGCGATTGAATGAAAGCCCAGCTGCGTTCGTGGTACTCCCATCGCGTGTAGCCGATCAAACCGTTATCCAGGCAGTGCGGCAGATAATCGCCGTCCTTGTTGACGCTCAGGCGGCGGAGGTTGCTGCCGTCGGGCCGCATAACGTACAGGTTGCAGCTGGTCTCGTCCTTGTCGTACTCGTTGCACTGCAGCGAAGTGCCACAGCGTTCGGAGACGAACGCGATATCGCCGCTGGGCAGGTACGTGGGATCCAGGTCGCTCCATTCGCCCTGCGTGATCTGCCGCAAGCCTTGTCCGTCGACGCCGGCTTCGAAGATGTGGATCGGCTCGACTTCGCGCCGCAACCGGTAGCTTTCTCGGCGGTCCAGCCACCCAGCGGGCGGCTGGTCGCTCTGGGCTTTGGCATAGCCGAATACGACGCGGTCACCGTCGAACCACAGGTCGATGCCGTGGATATGGCCCGGGCCGAGGGCACCGTTGAGCACATAACGAAGGTTGGCCACCGGTTGCTCCGCCGCGTCCTTGGGCGGGTCGGCCAGCGCGGCGAACAGCGGCGTGGCCTCGGCAGGCTTTTCCAGAACGCAGATGTCTCCGCCCGGCTTCGAGACCCACGGCATGTGGTTCAGACAGACATCCGGATACGTCTCCTGCGTGTATCGCTTGACGAACAGCAACCGATCGAAATCCAACAGCGGGTTGGCCAACACCAGACGGCGGACGATCCAGCGGGTGCGCAGGTACACATCGCGTCGAGCCTGGTCGCTGGCATCGGCCGGCAGCGCGGCCAATTGCCGGGCGGCTTCGTCCAACTGCGACAGGTACGGCTCGACGTGTACGCCTTCGTGCCGAAGGTCCTCGGCCAGTCGTCGGGCGCGTTCGAGGCAATCGGCTGTGGGAAAAAACGTCCCGCGAGTCTTGGGCGTCGACCATTGGCTCAGGCTGCTCTGGTCCGCCGGACGGTGCAACGCGAGATTCTGGGTATCGGGCCCCGGCCCGTAGATCTCGACTTCGTCCAAATGGAAAAAGATGGGCTTCGGACTTGGCAGTTGCAGCCGCACGAAGCGGGCGGTGAGCTGGTTTTCGGGAAACGTCACTTCCAGCGGCTTGGCCCCGCGGATGCCGCCGAAGTGTTTTCCCTGGTTGTCGTAGCAGGGCTTCCAGTCCTTGCCGTCGTCGGATACCAGGATCCTGAGGATGTCGGCGTTGTGCAAGCCGGGCGCGTAGTCCAGGCGGTTGTAGACGACGATCCGGCCGATGGGTGTCGGCTGGCCCAGGTCCACCTGCCACCACGGATTCGGCTCCAACCACGTGTGAAAGGCATACTTCCCGTCCTTGACCCCGTCGACCGCGCCGGCCGCATCGCTGCGCGTCGACAACGGCTCGGCGATCGACTGCAGCCAATCGTCTTCGATCCACTGCCGCAAGGCTCCCGCGGCTACGGATTCGACGCGCGGACTGGCGGCGTTTGGTGTGGGAACCGCGGACGGCGAGTCTTGCGCTGGAGCCGTGGACCAGGCGCCGAGCAACAACCCCAAGGCACCCGCCGTACACACCAAACGCCAATCGAAACTACGGCAAGCCCGCAGGCCAGTTCGACCGATGCAAAACATGATTTTGTCCTTTCCGCATGAACGCCGGAAACACCAACCACTCGGTTTGGAAGTTTCGATTGTATCAGGTCGCAGACCTGTTGACACCAATATCAGATCCGCCGGCCGATTCTTGGGTTCTCGATGCAGGTTCGCCTTTGAGGTAGAATCGCGGTGCGTTGTTTTCTGATTCGCCTGGGATCTATGGCGTGATACAGGCATATCTGCATTCCGTCACGAGGTGAAAATGCGAATGCGGCTGATCGTGGACCCACGCTGGGGAATCATGCTGGGATTGTTCCTTGTTGCAGTCTGCGTCCTCCGTGCGGCTTTGGCCGCTGCGGGCGGCGAATTCGAGATCCGCGCGATCGACGAGGAGACGAAGCAGCCGCTGGCCGTGCGGATGCACCTGAAAGACCCGCAGGGCAAGCCGGTCAAACCGGCCAAGCTATCGTTCTGGCATGACCACTTCATCGTTCCCGGCAAGGCCGTACTTGAACTTCGTCCGGGCCGGTACACCTTCGAGATGGAACGTGGTCCCGAATACCGCATTCGGACGGGCAATTTCGAGATTCGCCGCGGCGATGCCGACAGCCGCGAGGTGCCGATGCAACGCTTTGTGGACATGAAAAAGGAAGGCTGGTGGTCGGGCGATCTGCACATCCATCGTCCGCCGAGTGAAATCGAACTTCTGATGTCGGCCGAGGATTTGCACGTCGCACCGGTGATCACCTGGTGGAATTCCACCAACGCGTGGGCGACGGCGAAGATTCCGCCAACGCTGGTGACCTGTTTCGACCAGGACCGTTTTTACCACGTGATGGCGGGCGAGGACGAACGAACGGGTGGAGCCCTGTTGTATTTCAACCTGGATCAGCCGTTGCCGATTGCCGCCGCGGAAAAGGAGACCCCGAGTTCGTGCGAATTCCTGGCGCTCGCCGACGAGAATCCGAACGCGCATATCGATGTGGAAAAACCGTTCTGGTGGGACATGCCGGCGTGGATCGCCAGCGGCCAGGTGGATTCGATCGGCCTGTGCAATAATCACATGCATCGCGACAAGATGCTGGACAACGAAGCTTGGGGCAAGCCGCGCGACCGACTCGCGTTTCCTGAACCTCACGGCAACGGCCTGTGGTCGCAGGCAGTTTACTACCGGTTGCTCGACTGCGGCTTGCGGATTCCGCCTTCGGCCGGCAGTGCCTCCGGCGTGTTGCCCAACCCGGTGGGCTACAATCGCGTCTACGTGTATTGCGGCCCGCAACTGACTTACGGCACCTGGTGGAAGAATCTGCGCGCAGGCCAAGTCGTCGTGACCAACGGGCCGCTGATTCGAGACCCGCGGCTGAACGACGAGTTGCCGGGGCACGTATTTCAAGCCGACGCGGGCCAGACCGTTCAACTCCAAGCGACCCTGAATCTGTCGATTCGCGAGCCCGTGGAGTACCTGGAGGTGGTCAAGGACGGCGCGGTCGTTCACCAGGTGCGTCTGGCGGATTGGGCCCAAGCCGGCGGGCGATTGCCGCTGGTCGATTTCGACCAGAGCGGGTGGATTCTGGTTCGGGCGGTGACCAACAATCCCAAGACCTACCGTTTTGCTTCGACGGGCCCTTGGTACGTCGAAATTGGCGGCCAGCGGCGGATCAGCCGCAAGGCGGCAAAATTCTTCTACGATTGGGTGTACGAGCGAGCCCGCCGGATCGAACTGCCCGCGGGCGAGAAGCGTGACGCCGTGCTGAAGTATCATCGAGTTGCCCGGGACTACTGGCAGGAACTGGTGAACCGAGCCAATGCCGGTTGAGCCAACGGCAGGGAAGTAACCCGAAGCGTAAGGGAGGTGATGCCTGAAGAGGCAATCCGAATGGTTCCCGCACAAGCGTCGGGTTACCGTGAGGAAGCCAATATCTTCCTCCCGCCGGACGCCTTCACCCCATTTGCAGAGCAATCTGCAATATCCTATAGTTCCGACTCGTCCAACCGCTTGACACTATCCGGGTTTCTGGATATAGTAATCTTTCATTTCTTCACCCAAATCAGATTTAGAGGATTCCCGATGAAGGTAAGGCTTTCCAACGGACAGTCGATTCCGATCGAAATGCATAAGGCCCGGATCGTGCAGAAAACCACCTTGCCCCCGATTCGCCAGCGGCTGCGGGCGATCGAGGAGGGCGGCTACAATACTTTTCTCCTGCGAACCCGCGACTTGTTCATCGACATGCTGACCGACAGCGGCACAAACGCCATGAGCGACAACCAGTTGGCCGCGATGATGGTGTCGGACGACGCCTACGCCGGGGGCGAGAGCTACTACAAGCTGCTAGATGCCGTCAAGGAGGTGCTTGGGTTCGAGTACTGTGTGCCCGTGCATCAAGGCCGCGCGGCGGAACACTTGCTGGGCAAGATCATGGTGAAGAAAGACGGCGTGGTGCCGATGAACTATCATTTCACCACCACCAAGGCTCACTTCGAAATGGCCTACGGCAAGGTTCTGGAGATCTACCGCGACGATGCCTTGGAAACTTCCAGCACTAACCCGTTCAAGGGCAACCTGGATCTGGATAAATTCCAGAAGGTGATCGACGACTACGGCCCCGCGCGGGTCTCGTTTGTCCGCATGGAGGCGACGACGAATCTGATCGGTGGCCAGCCTTTCTCGATGGACAATATGCGCAGCGTCCAGCGGATTGCGGCCAAGTACGACATCCCCGTGGTCATCGACTGCAGCTTGATCTCCGAGAACGCGTACTTCATTCAACAGCGCGAACAGGGCTACGCCAACACGACGATCGCCGAGATCGTCCGGGAGATGATGAGTTACGCCGATCTGATCTACTTGTCCGGCCGCAAGAGTACTTGCGTGCGCGGCGGGTTGATGGCGACGAAGCACGAGAAGTACTTCGAACAGTTGAAGGCGTGGTTGCCCGTCTACGAAGGCTTTATCACGTACGGCGGCATGTCGTCCAAGGAGATCGAGGCGATGACGGTGGGTTTGCGCGAGATGGTGGACCCAGACATTGCCAGCAGTTCGGCGGATCTGATCGAGTACTTTGTCAACGAGATGGTCAAGCGGGGCATCCCGGCCGTCACGCCGCCGGGCGGGTTGGCGGGCCATGTCGACGCGATGAAATTCCTGCCGCACATCCCGCAGACGCAGTATCCGGCCGGGGCGCTGGCCGCGGCCCTCTATCTGGCCTCCGGCGTCCGCAGCATGGAACGTGGCACGATCTCGATGGACCGGGACGCGGAGGGCAACGACGTGCCGTCGGATATCGAGTTGTGCCGGATGGCGGTACCCCGCCGAGTCTATACGATGTCGCACATCCAGTACGTCGTCGATCGGTTGGACTGGCTGTACCGCAACCGCCAATTGGTCGGCGGCTTGAAGTTCTACAGCGAACCGCCCGTCCTGCGTTTCTTTACGGGCCGGCTCAAACCCCTGGACGACTGGGGCAGCCGCTTGGCGGACGCCTTTGCCGCCGAGTTCGGCGAAAACGCCTGAGCCGCGACCGGTAGATACGTTGCCCATGCCCGTCGATTTCGTGCGGCGAGTCTTTGTCTACGAGTATTTCACGGGTGGCGGAACCTATGCGGACGCCACCGCGACCGGTCCGGAATTGTGCCTGGTCGGCGAAGGGGCCGCCATGGTCGCGGCCCTGGCTGGTGACTTTCAGGCGATTCCGGGGACGGAAGTCGTGCTGCTGCGCGATGCCCGGTTGCCCGACTGGCCCGTGGCGGCAGGCTCCTTCATCGCCATCCACAGCGCCGCGCAGGAACGCGACGTGTTCGCGGAACTCGCCCGACAGTGCGAGGCAACGGTCATTATCGCGCCGGAGCAGAACCGGGCGTTGCTACAGCGGACGCGGTGGGCCGAAGCCGCCGGCGCTTGCCTGCTGTGCCCGGACTCGGAGTTCGTGGCCATTGCTGCGGACAAAAACCGCACCGCCGACCGGTTGAGCCGACACGGCGTTCCCGTGCCGGCAGGCGTCCCCTTTCAGCCCGGCGAAGTGCTGCCCACGGGGTTTCGCTATCCGGCCGTGCTCAAGCCTGCCGATGGCGCTGGATCGATCGGCGTGCAACGGCTGGACGGCCCGGCGTGTCCGTACGATGCGGCGTTACTTGGTTCCAGCGCGCGACTGGAGACTTGGTGTCCCGGCATTCCGGCCAGCATTGCAGCCCTTTGCGGCCCCGGTGGCCCGCAAATGTTGCCGCCGTGCCTGCAGCGGCTCAGCGAAGACGGCACCTTTCGGTATTTGGGCGGGTCTGCCCCGATCGAAGCGGGCCATGCCCAGCGGGCCCAACGCCTCGCTCGAGCGGTTCTGACATGCATGCCCGCGACCCAAGGCTACGTCGGCATCGACCTGGTCTTGGGCGCCGCCGAGGACGGCAGCGCGGACGTCGTGGTCGAGATCAATCCGCGGCTGACGACGTCCTATGTCGGCTTGCGGCAACTGTTGACGACGAATCTGGCAGCGGCCATGATCGAAGCCGCTGCCGGCCGGCCGGTCGAATGGAGCCTCGCCCGGCAGCGCGTCGAATTCACGGCCGACGGGCGGACCGAATAGCTGATAGGCAGGCGGATTGACCCGCTGCAAGTTGTGGTGGTATCGTACCGCCATGACACTTTCCCTCAACAAACCGAAGCTCGACAATCTTGCCGGCGACATTTGGAAAGCTGGCACGGCTTATCGACGAGAAGGGTTTGGAAGTGACGGCCGAATACCTCTCGCAATTCGAGGGCGTGGGGGACGCCAAGGCGACATTGATTTTGGCGGCGATTGAGTTCGCTCGACGCCGTATCAAACCGGAGGGCGCGAAGATCGAAACGCCGGCGGACCTGCTGCCGCACGTCCGCCACTACGCCGACCGCAAACAGGAGCATTTCCTGTGCGCCACCATCAACGGCGCCAACGAGATTCTGAATATCCGAGTGGTCTCGATTGGGCTGGTCGATCGCAGCCCCGTGCATCCCCGAGAGGTTCTTGCCGACGCTTTATCCGATCGAGCCTCGGCGGTGATCGTCGCCCACAACCACCCCAGCGGCGGACTCGAACCGTCTCCCAGCGACATCGAGATCACCGGGCAACTCAAGGCGGCCGGCGCGATTGTCGGCATCGATCTGCTGGACCACATTATTTTCAATCGGACGGGCTACTTCAGCTTCCTGGAAGAAGGGAAGTTGTAGCGAACCCCAGCAAGTGATACCGCGTAACGGCCGTTGATCTTAACGCGGGCTGGCGCCCGCAACCCAGAAGGCTACTCAAGACCGCTGAAGAACCACGAATCACACGAATTACACGAATTACACGAATCCTGAAATAGCTCTCATCCATTTTCTCATTCGTGTGATTCGTGGTTGCATCCCTTGGACCGTGCTTTGCAAGATGCGCGCACGGCGCGCGCGTATTACTCATCGCGCCCGCCGCCCAGCAGGCCGGCACGCCACAGGTAGTACAACAGCGTCAGCAGCGTCGACACGGCAGCGGCGACATAGGTCAGCGCGGCCGCGTTCAGGACGGCATCAATGCCGCCCCGCTCTTCCGGATACACGATGCCCGCCTCGACGACCAACCGCTTGGCCCGCGAACTGGCGTTGAACTCGACCGGCAGCGTCACGAGCTGAAACAGCAACACGGCCCCGAAGAGGACGGCCCCGATGAGCACGACGAACTTGCTGAGGAACAAACCGACGCCCATCACGATCAATCCCAGGTTCGAACCGATACTGGCCATCGGCACCAACGCGGAACGGGCCCACAACGGAAAGTAGTGCGTGGCGTGCTGGATCGCATGACCCGCTTCGTGCGTCGCGACGCCGATTGCCGCCACGGAATTGCTGGAGAACACTTCCTCGGACAACGCCAATTCCTTGGTCAGTGGGTTGTAGTGGTCGCTCAAGAACCCGTGGGCCGGGACAATCCGCACGTCGTGAATGCCGGCCTGATCCAGCAACACTTGCGCCGCCTGGGCGCCCGTCATTCCTCGCATCGAGCGGACTTTCGAATAGCGGTTAAAGGCCGATTTGACCATCAAGCTGGCAAGGCCTGAAATGGCCAGACCGGGCAACAACACCATCACGATATACATGGGATCGAAGATCATCGAAGCCCCCTCCTTTTCGAAAGATCAACCGGCTACGCCAACGCCAATTTGTCAGTCGGATCGAGCCATTTCCTTCGGAGCAATTGGCGGACCAGAAACATCGGCTATTTCACTTTGTCTTTAATACGGCTATCTTGATCGAGTTCAATCCAAAGTCAGGGCGTTAACCAGATTCCTTTTTCCGCATTTTTGTCGCATCATGGGACAGACTACCGAAGTGACCACGCGACGCACGAAATCCGACCAGGATCAAGATCGCCCCTTCGAGGTTCGATTCGCGCCACGCGTCTATCGTTTGCCACCGTACTTGTTCGCTCGGATTAACGGGCTCTTGTACCAAAAACGCCGGGCTGGCAAAGACGTGATCGATCTGGGAATGGGCAATCCGTCCGATGCGCCACAGGATATTGTGATCCAAAAACTAGCTGAGGCGGCAGCTGATTCCGACAATCACGGGTACAGCAAGTCCAACGGAATTCTCAACTTGCGGCGCGAAGTGGCAAGCAAGTACCTGAAACGCTACGGCGTCCGCTTGGATCCCGAGAGCGAAGTGATGGTGTGCTTAGGTTCCAAGGAGGGCTTCAGCCACATGTGCATGGCCCTGATGGGATCCGGCGACACCGCCATCGTTCCAGCGCCGTATTTTCCCGTCCACACGTACGCGGTTGCCTTGGCGGCCGGCAATGTGATTTCGCTGGAAGTCGCGGATAGCGAGAAATTCCTCTCGAACATCGCTTATACGTGTCAGCATTTGTACCCCGTGCCGAAATTGTTGATCATCAACTATCCGCACAATCCGTCCACGGTCACCGTAGAACCGGAGTTCTTTGTCGAAGTTGTCAAGCTGGCACGTCGTTACGGGTTCATGGTGATCAGCGATTTTGCTTACGCCGACGTGGCCTTTGACGGCTATCGCCCGCCCAGTTTCCTGGCCGCGCCGGGTGCCAGCGACGTGGGCGTCGAGTTTACGACGATGAGCAAGGGCTACAACATGGCTGGCTGGCGAGTCGGCTTCTGTTGTGGCAACGCTGAAATGATCCGTGGACTGGGCATTATCAAGGGCTATTTCGACTACGGCATGTTCCAAGCCATCCAGGTTGCGGCGATTGTCGCGTTGCGGGACACGGAAGCGGCCGTCGAAGCACAATCGGAACTGTATCAGGGCCGTCGGGACGTGCTGGTGGACGGTTTACGCCGCTTGGGGTGGGAAGTGAACGAGCCCAAGGCCGGGATGTTCGTTTGGCCCAAGGTTCCGGAACCCTGGGCGAGCACCATGAGCACGATGGATTTCGCCATGATGTTGCTGGAAAAAGGCGATGTCGCCGTGAGTCCCGGCAGCGGATTCGGCGAGAGCGGTGAAGGATTCTTGAGGCTGGCGTTGGTCGAGAACGAGAATCGTCTCCGACAAGCCGTACGGCAGATCGGCCGCTGCCTGGAACGGGCGTAGGCAGGGCCGCAGATTGATCGGATCGCGCTCGACGCCGGTCTTTCCCGTGGCGAACGGTGGGCGTCAGCCCATCGGTGCATTAGCGTCAGCCCATCGGTGCATTAGCGTCAGCCCATCGGTGCATTAGCTTCAGCCCATCGGTGCATTAGCGCTGCGAGTAACTTTCCCACCGTCTGCTGATTTCACCATAGGTGATTTTGTGAACCCCCTTGCGCAAATGTGCAGAGATGCAGAAAACCAGCGGGCTGACGCCCGCCGCTCTCCTCTCAGGAGGGGTTCGATCCGGCCGGTGGCGGTTGAACGCTAGCGTTCTTCCAGGGCAAAGTGAGCGATAATCTGTTCGGCACCCGGCGTCATTTTACGGATCCGGGCGGCGATGGCGAGTTTTTCCGAAACGCTCGCCTTCGGCACACGTTGCTTCAGATGGGAAATCTTCTTGGCTCGTTTGCGCCGCCTGGTCAATTCTCTACGACGTTCGCTGCAACTCACAAGCATGTCTCCTTGTCAACTCGAAAAATGGTTCAAGATCGAATCTTCTAGCACGAAGCAGCAACAGCGTCAACGGTTGCTCACCAACGCTGGCCCTGCAGGGCGTGTGCTTTGGCCATCGCATGTTCAGCCAAATGGATATATTCCTGATTCTTCGTGCCCGCAAAAGCCCGCTGGTAAGTTACGCTCATCGCGGTAAAAGAAAACGGATCGTTGGGCTCCAGCTCGCAAGCCCGCTGGCCGTGTTCTACGGCCTTTTCGTGGTTTCCAACCTTGCCGTACGTGACGGCCAGGGCAAGGTGGGCCAGCGTGAAACTACTGTCGGTTCCCAGGATTTCCAGGTACTTGGCGATCGCTTCCTGGTATTTCCCGTCATCTTTCAGCTTTTCTGCCTCGTCGTACAGGGCATGGGCATCGGCCATAGCGAATCTTCTCCTTTTGATCTTGAACGGATTGCCGTAACTATCGTACAAACGCCCCCGCGATCTGCACCCCCAAGAAACGGCGATTCGGAGGCCTGACGCAAAACATGGAAGTACGGAGTCAGAAATCCCAGATCGTGGTTTGTCTGCCACCAGTGTAGCAAAGCTCCTGGGGCCGTCGCAGGGGGGCAAGAATCTTTCCCAGCCGGCAAAATCGGCCTAATCATCACAGGCCGATCAGCCGATTAGTGTGCGAGCGAGTGATTTCCGTAGTGTCAGGACTCGAAAGGCAAGGACGCGCGACATGGCTAGCATACACCCGACAGCAGTGGTTGATCCGCAAGCGGAAATCGCAGCAAATGTTTCGATCGGTCCGTTTTGCGTCGTGGAATCCGGCGCGGTGATCGACGAAGGTTGCAGCTTGGCCAGCCACGTGGTGATCAAGACGGGCACTCGACTGGGCAAAGACAATTCGGTTTTCGAAGGGGCCATTCTGGGCGGACGGCCTCAGCACCTGCGGGCCGGCGAACAAGTGGGAAAACTGCGGATTGGAGAAGGCAATTCGATCCGCGAGCACGTTACCATCCACTGCGGGCTCGGCGAAAACGATTGGACCGAAGTGGGCAGCCATAACCTGATTATGGTCAACGCCCACGTCGCCCACGACTGCCACATCGGCAGCCACGTCGTGCTGACCAACAACGTGATGATCGCCGGCCACGTGTCCGTCGGCGACCGGGCGTATGTCTCGGGCGCGGTCGGCATCCACCAGTTCTGCCGCATCGGCCAGTTGGCGATGGTCGGCGGCCAAGCACACCTGAACCGCGACGTGCCGCCGTTCGTGACGATCGACGGCTTGAGTAGCCATGTCGTCGGCCTGAACATGGTCGGCCTGCGCCGCAACGGCTTCCGGGAACCGGAGGTCCATCAACTCAAAGCCGCCTATCGCGTCATTTTCCGCAGCGGGCTGCCTTGGAAGGAAGTGCTGGAGACGTTGCAGCATACGTTCCATACCGGTCCGGCAGCCGTTTTCTACGAATTCCTGAGCCAAAGTCGCCGGGGGATCATGCAGGAACGCCGCGGCCCGGGACGAAGTCCGATCCGTATCTTCAACGATCCCGAGGTGAACGAGGCGGCGGCTTCCGTGCGGCACGCGGTCTAGGGCAGGCCGCAGACAACAAAGTACCCACGCGAATGTAGCACGGATGGCAAAGCCGGGGCACGGATAAGGAAAGGAATCTGCCTTTCATCCGTGCTCCGGCTTTGCCATCCGTGCTATCCGACGCTCTCCAAAGTCCGCTGGGTAGATTGCCTTCTGCCGGCTGCCTAGGGCCAGCGGTAGCCGGTCTGCTTGCCGAATCCGTGGACGCACACTTCCCCGTTGGGCAGGAGATCCACGACCGCAAACGCGTTGCTGTCTTCGCCGGGCCCCTCGACCATGGCCCGCAGCGTGCAATAGTGGATGCCGCCGATCTGCCGGTAACCGCCGGCATGATGATGTCCCTGAAACACCGCTCGCACGCGGCCCGATGTTTCCAGCGTCTGGCGGACTTCCGCCGCGTTCTTGACGCCGTAGGGCGGCTCGACGTCCAAACATTGATGGACAAACACCAGGACCGGCCCGGCGGCGGCTTGGAGGTCATTCCGCAGCCACTGGAGTTCCGCCTGTGGGACGTGGGAATCCGTCCAATTGAAATTGTTCCGTCCATAGGCGACGCCGTCGCTGCGAAAGCACGCGTCCAGGACGACGAAGTGGAACTTGTTCAGGTCGAACGAATAGTAGGAGCTGGTCTGGCCGACGATCTCCAGGAACTCGGGTTTGGTCAGCGCCGAGACGCAATGGTTGCCCAGCACATGGTACCGCGGCCCGGGCAATTTGGCCAACTCGGTCTGAATGCGTTGGAGGAAGCCCTTTTCCGCCTCCAAGGTATCCGCGCTGTCGATGAAATCGCCCAGTTCGATCACCACATCCGTCTTCGCCTGGGCGAATTCCTGACCGGCCGCGGCCAATTTCGCTGCGCTATCCCGATAGTGCCGGCTGCCGCCCGGCGGCTTGTCGGCATAGTGCAAATCGGTCACCAGTCCGATCCGGACCAGCGGAGTTGCGGGCTCGTCGTCGGCCGTCGTTCTGCCGCCCGTCCAGCAGTTCAGCCCCAGACCGGCCGCCGCGCAGCACGTCTGGTGCAAAAAATTGCGGCGATTTGTCTGCTCCGCGATCGTCAGCTGCATCACCCGGTCCATGTCGTTGTTCCTTTGCCACCCCTACACGATTGTCGGCTTCAGCACCCGGCAGCCGATGGATTCCAAGTCCTTCTTCAATCGAGCGAACATCTTTTCATCGTGGTACACCCCGACGATGGCGCCGCCCGAACCGGCGAATTTGGCGCTGGCTCCGGCACGGCGGGCGGTTTCGACCATCCGCACGTGGGCCGGCTGCAATTGACAGATGCTGCGCCGTGTGTCGAAGTTTTCGTCCATCAGACGGCTAAGCCCTGCGGCGTCGCCGCCCAATAACGCCGACTTGGCATCGGCCGCCAGTTGGGCAAATCTCCGCATTGCCGCCACGACCTCGGGATCGCCCTGTTCGTAGCGCACCCGCAGGGGCCGGTGCGTGACTTCCGTCGGCTCGCCTTCGTCTTCGCTGTACGCCAGGTACAACGGCGGCAGCAGGGCCGGTTCCAGACGCTCGTAAACGCCGTAGCGGTATCCGCATTCCTGCTGCATCGTTTCGCGGGCGAAATCCATGTACACCAGACCGCCGAACACCTGAATGACGCGGTCCTGCAAGCCGCCGACGATCCCCAATTCATCGGTCTCGACACTCAACGCCAGCGACGGCTGCAGGTGCAGCGGAATCTGCACGTCGTAGAACTCCATCAGCGCCCGCAGCGTGGCGACGATGATCGCACTGGAACCGGCCAGGCCGACTTGCCGCGGGATGTTGCTCTCGTATCGGATCGAGAAGTTCCGCTCGTGCAGTTGTAGATTCAGCTTCTGGCAGTAGTCCACAAACTTGCGGATGGTCGCTTTGACCAGCCGCACACCGCCGTAATAGCCGTGCAACCGTACGTCGCGGGCCAGTTCGCCAATGGACCCAAAGCGGCTGCGGTCCTCCTGGCTGAGGATCAGCTCCAAGTCTTCCCATTCGTACAGGATCACGTCCGCGCGAAAGTCCTTGACCAGCAAGGAAATCGTCTTGCCGTGATAGCCATCCGACGGATTTCCGATCAAGCCCGCGCGCGCGAATCCCTGTTGGCGGATTATTTGCATGGCGACAACAGCCCCTGTGCGAATTCCCGGAGACCGGGCCCGAACTTCCGGTCCGCCAGCGCGAACTCAAGAAAGGCCCGGAAATAGCTTTCAAAGTTGCCGATATCGAACCGCCGTTCGTGGGAGTGCAGCCGCAAGCCCAACCCCTTGCCGCCACTTTCCAAGACCATCTGAATCGCATCGGTCAACTGGATTTCGCCGCCCTTGCCGGGTTTGGTCTGGACCAGTTTGTCGAAGATCTTGGGACTGAACACATACCGGGCCGCGACGGCCAGATTGCTGGGGGCTTCGGCGATATCCGGTTTCTCGACCAGCCGCTCTAATTCGAACACGTCGTCGACGCGGCCCCGAGGCTGAGCGATCCCGTAGCGGAAAACCTCCTCGCGCGGAACCTCCTCAAATGCCACCACCACATCCGCATCACTGCTCTCGAACGTCTCGATCATGCGGCGGACAATGTCCGACTGGGCGTTGATCCCGATGATGGAATCGCCCAAGGCCACCACAAACGGCTGGTCGCCCACCAACGGACGGGCGCACAGCACGGCATGCCCCAGCCCCAGCTGGCGCCGCTGCCGCGTGTAAAAGAACTCCAAATCCTGCCGTTCAAAGTCTAATTCGGCCAGTTCCCCTTCCCGACCCGTCTCGCGCAGGTACGAGGTCAACTCGCCATCGATATCGAAATGGTTCTCGATCGAGTGCTTGCCCTTGCCGGTGATGAACAGCAGCCGCCGGATGCCGGATTGGGCCAATTCGTCTACGACGTGCTGTGCCACGGGCTTGCGGCCTACGGGCAACATCTCTTTGGGCTGGCTTTTGGTGGCCGGCAACAATCGCGTTCCCAACCCAGCCACGGGTACGACGGCAATGTCGATCGTCATAACGGTAGGTCTTTCCCTTTTTCGGCACGGCGGTTTGTCGAGGCCAGAGTCGAGGATACCAGTGCGTCTTCACGGCTAAGAGCTGGGGTCGCGATGAGTGAGCGGCACGGCGCTAGCCCAATGCCACTTACTTTGTAGCGGCACGGCGCAAGCCGTCCGGTATTTCAGTCGGAAAACCGGGCGGCTTGCGCCGCTCCGCTAAAAAAAAACGCCCCCAAATGGTCCCAAAGTAAGTGGCATTGGGCGCTAGCCGCCGGTTCCGAACGCTACCGGCGGCTAGCGCCTTGCCGCTTACAACCCGGGATCTTGGCCCTGAAGACGGACTTGTCCTGCAAACGTGGTTATTCTAATCAAATGCCGGGGCGGTGCGAAAGACTACGCGGCCGCGACCGTCCCGGCCAAGACCGCCGTTGACGAAAGGCGAAAAAGTCGGTCGAATAGGACCCTTATGTCAAACCTCGTGCGTCAAGAAATCGCGGCAACAGCCCAAATCATGGTGGTCAAAGTCGGCACGCGCGTGCTCACTCACGCCGACGGCCGGCTGAATGAAGCGCGAATCGCAAGCCTGGCCGAGGACGTGACGGCGGCGTACGAGTCCGGACATCGCGTCGTGCTGGTCAGTTCCGGCGCAGTCGGCGCCGGGATGAGTCTGCTGGGCCTCACACAAAGGCCCACCGACCTGGCAAAACTGCAAGCCGTGGCGGCCGTCGGACAGACGAGCTTGATCGAGACGTACGACCGCACGTTCTGCAAGCATGGCCGCCGTGCGGCCCAAGTGCTGCTGACGGCCGACGACATCAGCCATCGGACACGATACCTAAATGTCCGCAACACACTGTTGTCGCTGTTAGAATTCAATGCAGTGCCGATCATCAACGAGAACGATACCGTCGCGGTGGACGAGCTGATGACGACGTTCGGCGACAACGACCGGCTGGCGGCGCTGGTCACCAACCTGCTGGGGGCCTCGTTGCTGGTCATCCTGTCCGACGTGGAGGGACTGTACAATGGCGACCCGCGCGAGCCCGGATCGGAGGTCATTCCGACGGTCGAGCGGCTGAACGATTCGGTCCGGGCGCTGGTGCGGGACCGGGTCACCGGGCTGAGCAAAGGGGGGATGGCCAGCAAGCTCGAAGCGGCGCGGATCGTCACCACCGCCGGCGAAAACGTCATCATCGCCAGCGGACGGCATCCTGAAGCGCTCAGACGGCTGCTGGCCGGTGAAGAACTGGGGACACTGTTTTTGGCGCAGGGCAAATCGGTCAGTCCCTGGAAGCGCTGGATCGGGTTTTCCGCCCGGCCGCACGGCCGCTTGCTGCTGGATGCCGGCGCGATCCGGGCGGTGGCCGAGCAGGGACGCAGCCTACTGGCCATCGGCATCGTGGCGACGGAAGGCGATTTTGGCAAAGGCGATGCCGTCGAACTGTGCGACGAACACGGCCGCGAGATCGCGCGGGGATTGACCAACTATGCCGCCGCCGACATCCAGCGGATCCAGGGCTTGCCTTCGACGCGGATCGCCCAAGTCCTGGGACACCGGCCGTACGAAGAAGTGATCCACCGCGACAACCTGGCGTTGGTGGGCAGGGACTGAGCAATAACCGAGAAAGGCGAGAAAAAGGTGTCAGGAACCATTTGTACGAAGTACCCGAAGGGCCGGTTCCCGGCAAATGGTTCCTGACACCTTTTTCTCGAGCCATCTCGGGTCCCGAAGCCTCGGACCTGAACTTTTCCCTTGGCGAGAAAAAGGTGTCAGGAACCATTTGTGCGAAGCACCCGAAGGGCCGGTTTCCGGCAAATGGTTCCTGACACCTTTTTCTCTTTCCTTGAATGGTGACGCCCCATGACTTACTTCCGCCCCGAAATTGAGGCGATGGCCGGGTACGTGCCCGGCGAACAGCCGCAGGCCGGCAAGTTCATCAAACTGAACACAAACGAGAATCCCTATCCGCCGTCCGCCAAGGTCGTGCGGGCCATTCAGCAAGCGGCCGACAGCGGCTTGATGCGATATCCCGATCCGATGGGCAACGCCTTTCGCGAGCGGGCCGCCGGGATTCTGGGGGTCCAGCGTGACTGGATCCTGTGCGGCAACGGCAGCGACGACATCCTGACGATCGTCACGCGTGCCTTTGTCGGTGCCGGCCAGCGTTTGCGGCTGCCTTATCCCAGCTACATCCTGTACAAGACGCTGGCCCAGCTGCAGGGGGCCGGTTGGGACGAGGTGCGATTCTGCAACGACTGGAGTCTGCCGCCGGAATTCGCCGCCGCGGCCGCCGATCTGAAGCTGGTCTTTCTGCCCAATCCGAACAGTCCGACGGGCACGGTTGTACCGCGGGACGCGATCCTGCGGCTGGCCGACCAGCTGCCCTGCCCGTTGCTGGTGGACGAGGCCTACGTGGATTTCGCCGACGAAAACTGCGTGGACCTGGTCGCCCAGAACGAGCGGATCATCGTCTCGCGGACCTTGAGCAAGTCGTATGCCCTGGCCGGTTTGCGGTTCGGTTACCTGATCGCACAGCCGCACCTGGTTCAACAGTTCATCAAGGTCAAGGATTCCTACAACTGCGACACCTTGTCGCTGGCCGGTGCGACTGCGGCCATTGATGACCAGGTTTGGTTGCGCCAAACGGTGGACAAGATTCTCGCGACGCGCAGCCGGCTGGCGGAAGGCCTGCAGACGCTGGGCTTCGCCGTCCTGCCCTCGCAGGCGAATTTCGTCTGGTGTACCCATCCAGATCATGCAGCCGTTACGATCTACGAGCGTCTGAAGCAGAATCGCGTCCTGGTCCGATACATGAACTATCCGGGATGGGGCGATGGCCTGAGAATCAGTGTGGGGACGGACGAACAGACCGAGGCGCTGCTGGCTCTGCTGAAAGCGATGGTGTAGGCGTATGTCGCGCAAAGCGAAAATCGAACGACGCACGGCGGAAACCGAAATTCAGTTGGAAATTGATCTGGACGGCACAGGCCAGTCGCAGGTCCGGACCGGGGTCGGTTTTCTGGACCACATGCTGGAACTGTTCGCCAAACACGGGGTCATGGACCTGAGCGTGACCGCCCGCGGCGATCTGCACGTCGACCAGCACCACACCGTCGAGGATGTGGGGATCTGCCTGGGGCAGGCCCTGCGGCAGGCGTTGGGCGACAAAGCCGGGATTCGCCGCTACGGCCACTTCACGCTGCCGATGGAGGAAACGCTGGTCACCACGGCGTTGGATCTGAGCGGCCGGTACTACCTGGTCTTCCAGGCCGAGTTCCCCACGCCCAAGATCGGCGAGTTCGACAGCGAGCTGGTCGAGGACTTCTGGCAAGCGACCGCGGCCAATGCGTTGTGCAATCTGCACATCCTGCTGCACCACGGCCGCAACAGCCATCACATCAGCGAGGCGATCTTTAAGAGCGCCGCCCGCGCGCTGCGGATGGCCGTGGAACTCGACCCGCGGTCCAGCGGCGTGCCCAGCACCAAAGGCACGCTGACCGGCTGAACGCGGAAGTGCAATGTCGGCCACGTTAACCATCCCGCCGTAGGCAGTCCGGCGCGTGGTCGAGCGGACCTTGCCAAGTCCCAAAGATGCAGGCAAAGACAAGGTCACGGGCCGGGGCATTCTCTCGGACGGTCTGTCGGCCTTTTGTCCCAAGACCAGGGCATTCTACTTTTTGGACGCATTGGGATGCTTACGAAAAGTAGAGTGCCCCGACCCGTGAGGCGTTCCCGCCTATGCTGACTGGACCTATGACCAAGAACTATTGCCAATTCCCGTCCCGCCGAAATACACCAGCGCCGATTTCATCTCGTCAGGTGGAGCACGGTACTGGGCTCTCCGCGGCAAGCTGGACGTGCCCAAGGAACGCTGGACCAGTTTCCCGCATTGCGAAGGCCCGGACGGAACCCTGGTGATTGCCTGGGCCGGCTACGACCACCTGCAACTGGCCCGTTCGATCAGCGCCTACTACGTCGACATCCAGGAACACCTCGGCGGACGCCACGATCCGCGTCTGGTCCCCCTGTTGGCCTGCGTCGCCGAACTACTGCCCTGGCTCAAGCAGTGGCATCACGACATCGACCCCGAGTACAACCAACGCATGGACGAAGTCTTCGAGGGTTTCGTCGCCGAAGAAGCCAAAACCCACGGCCTGACCATCGCCCAAATCCAAGCCTGGCAGCCGCCAAAGAAGAAGGGGTAGTCAGCGGCCGTTGGTCTGTATTCCAGCAGCACCCGGCTTAACCCGAAACGTACCCCCCCCCTGTTTTGTTTGCTCAACGCTTCGCCCCGGCTGACCAATCCGCATCAGTCCGTCGCGGCGGGTCTGGCGGGCTTCATCTTGCTGAAGAGCCACATGCTGCCCATAACCTGCTCTCGTAAGTCATCAACGGATGCGTACATTCCTGGCCTGCCGTTAATCTGGACAGTACCTGGGTGCTTCTTTAATAGTGCAAGCTGTTCGGCTTCCGTGGTCGGATTCTTGAATCGCTCGACACTGACAATATCACCGTCGCGGTTGATCTGCAGCAGGGAGTAGCTTGGCGCCAATCTTCGCCTCAGTCCTTCCGCGTAGTCAAGATTCTCAATCAGCCTAAATGCTTCGTCGACTGTCATGGCTATTCTAGTCCCAAATCGGATCGAAGGATTCTCCCGGTCTTCCTCATCATATCATCTGTCTTGTCGATCAAAGTCTTCTCAGCCCTGGCCCACTCACCAGTGCCACGGCCGCCAGGCCGCGGTTGCGCCGAAGGAATGTCGTCCATTACTTGTACGATCTTGTCTGCTTTCCGCATTTCACCGCGAATATGTTTCCAGAGTAGTTGTGGTTTGTCTGCCAAGGCTGGATTATTTATCACGCGTCCGGCTACTGCTTCAGCAACGTCAGAAAGCTGATCTGGCGATCCTCTTCCAAGTACGAGTATATCATCCGCTGTACTGCCTGCGGAACCAAGACCCTGACCGCCACCACTTCCACCACCTCCCGAACCCCCGCCACCACTTGAACCAGATCCTGCTCCGCCGCCATCACCTCCTCCAGCTCCGAGACCCCCGCCAACACTACTGGTTGCGTAGGCGTAGACTTGGCTGGTGGCCCACGTGACCACCTTGCTGGCGCCGCTCACGGCGGTGGCACGCACGAGGAAGGCCATGAGGTTGATGACTATCGCGCCAAACGTGGCGTTGGCGAGATTCCCCGGGGGGAAAAAATGGCAGAAGATGGCGGCGAAGACAAAATCTAGAGAGAGTTCCGCCGTGATTTCCCCCGCGCTGGGAGGCCCCAGGATTGGCGCGAGGATCGAATCAATGCCGATCGACATCATTGGGGAATTCGAGAACGAGATGATCAAGCAGTGCGTGAAGGGGTGCCGGAAGAACGCTAACACCGGGCCGAAGTCCAGGACGGCGCTCTTTTCCGCGACCGCGACGTGGCCCCACGGATCGATCCAGTTCAGCGGGCTGTTGCCAACATAGCGGTACAGGTTCGCGCCCCCGGCGGCGAAGCCAATCGGGTCTGCCGACGTGAAACGGCCCAGGCGCGGGTCGTAGAAGCGGGCACGGTAGTAGTACTGGGCCAGCGTGGCGTCGTATTCGCGGCCGGTGTAGGTGTAGCGGTCGCCGGCCGCAGGGGTTGGTTTGGGACAGCAGTTGGCCGAAGCTGTCGTAATCCACATGGTTGATGGGGCGGCGGCGTTGACGATGTCGCGCACCGTGCCCAAACGGTCGGTCAAGTACCAGGCAGTGCCTTCGCCGGGACGGTAGCGGGCAATCAGTTCGTCGATGGTCTGGCCGAACAGGTAACGGGCGGCGACATGGCCAGAGGCGTCGAAGTCGGCCCAGACGTGGGCGCCCTGGTAGACGAAACGGGTTGTTTCCGGCGGCTGAGGACCGGCGCCGTCGGCGTCGGTGGTTTGGGCGATGCGGCGGTCGAAGACGTCGTAGGTGTAGGTCACCTCGCGGAGGATGATGCCGCCGGGGCTTTTTTCTTGGGCTTGAACCAGGCGGTTGCGATGGTCGTAGACGTACTCGGTCGCGTTGCCGGTGGCCGTCTCGGTCTTGCGGGTCAAGTTGCCTTCGGCATCGTATTCGTACTGGAATGTGCCGTCGGACAGCAGGCGGTTGGCGGGGCCGGTTTGATAGGTTGTCGCGGAACCGCCGAGGGTTGCTTGAATCCGGTTGCCGTTGGCGTCGTAGATGTACGCCTCGTTGGGCTGGAACGAATGGTCGGCGGCGGTCAGCTGTCCGGCCGAGTCGTAGGTGTAGCGGGAGGTCTGGCCGTGATGGGGCTCTTCGATCAGCTGGTCCGCCAGGTCACGGACATAGTCGTAATCCGCCAACACGGCGTCTGCGGCGTCGCGGTGTGTCAGATCGGTCAAACGGCCTTGGGCATCGTAGGCGAAGCTTGTGCGGCCGATCTGCGGCGCGCTGGCAACCGCGCCGGCTAGGCGGCGGAGTTCGGTCGGCTGGCCGAGGGCGTTGTAGGTGAAGTCGGCGCGAATCGCGTCGATGGCGGCGCCTTGCCACGCGCGGCTGGTCAACAGGCCGCGCCCGTCGTAGGTCGAGAGTTGTGCGACACCCAGATTGTCGCCGACCGACAGCACATTGCCAACCGCGTCGTAGGCGTAAGACAGGACCACGTGCGGGGCATCGGGCGTGCCGGTGTTGTCCGACGTCAAGACACGGTCCCAAGCGTCGTAGGTGTAAGCGTACCGGCTGTGCGGCCGAAGGCTACACTTAGCCGACTTTAGTCGGCTCACCGTCTGCCACCAGCTTCAGCTGGTGGCGAACTGGCGTCTGACGGCCTACAGCCGGCTTCAGCCGGACTTCTCGTCACGTCTTGAGACATCCTAATGAATCGGTGCGAAACAAGTTCCGCATTTGAACTCTCTCCCTCTGGGAGCGGGCAGGTGATTCCGGGGAATTGTTTCGCACCAATTCCTTCGCGACGAAAACACGTCCGGCTGATGTGCCGGCTGGCGGCACTCCGCCATCACTCACGCCGGATCGCGGGCGTTGCCCAGCGGCCAACCGCCGGCAAGACCGTCGCGGCCTCGGGGGCCGGCATTCAGTAATTCGTTGGCCAACTCGTCGTAGTCGTCCTCCTGAGTCCCCGGATCGGCCAGCAGGCGGAAGCCGGCACGGACTCCTTCGGCGACTTGATGCCGAGCGACCAGGGAAAGGTCGTCTCGCTGGGCGCCGCGTTCGAGCAATCGCTGGAGCGCATCGGCGCAAGTGACCGTCAACACTTGGTCCGAATATTGTTCGGCTGCCTGGATCACGTCGTCGATCCACTGGCCGCTCATCCGGCTGTTGATGGCGTCCTTCCAAACCTGACGCAGAAACCTCGTGGGCTTCATGGGCGATTCAACCTCGTCGGACGATCTCCCGCGGCTCGCACGCACCGGCCAACCGCCCTCGCGGCCGTCGCGTCCCCTCGCAGACGCCGCCATCAGTTTGTCGGCCAAGGAGGCGAAATCACGGCTCGTCACACCGGGGTAGTCGAGCATCTTGAAAGCCCACCACACGCCTTCGGCAATCAGGCTACGGGCCACGTAACACAGATCCTCGCGATCGGGATTCAGCCGTGCCAACCGTTCAAGGGCGTCGGCACACAAGCCCACAAGTCCGTCGTTGGGCGATTGCTTCGCGGCGGACAACACCCCGTCCATCCACTGGCCCGTCATCCGCTCGTTGATTGCCGTCACCCAGATATGGCGGAGAAAGGGGAACATTCCTGGCTTTTCCCCCGGCTCCCACGGAATTGCCCCCAACTCGGCCGGCGTTAGTGCTGCCGACTTGCGAGGTTTCGATGAGGCGGGTTTCTTCTTGCGAGCTATTTTCTTGTTCGCCTCCGCCAATTTGGCCGCCTCGACGGCCTCCTGCGGCCAGACGACCTGGAACTTGAACCCGACTAGACCGGCTTCCTCGACCCGTTGCACGAAGCGGTCGGTGACGAAGAGGGACAGCCAAGTTGTTCTCCGACCATCGCCTAGTGTACGCAGCGCGGTGAAGATTGCTGCATCACCGATACGTTCCGGAATGAATTCGTATCCCGCGAAATCAACGCCTGATCCTCCGTGGAACTGACAGCGTTCGAGGTCGATGGCATCAAGTATCTTAAGCGGGTGAAAGACACAAAACTCGCCGTCCTCGCTGTGGAGGGGCAGCAGTTCTCCACCATCCACCAACAGGTCTTCCAATGCCGCCACTGCGCGCTTGCTAAATACTGTTAAATAGCTCGAAACGAGAACTGTCGTAAAATCGGCTGGATCGGCGTCGAGTTCTTCGTGTGGAATCTTTACTCGAAATGGCCTCCAGCGGGACGCAACCGCCTCGATTCGGCTATCGCGAAGGAGGGCCAAAGCCTCCGAGTCGCCGTTCTTATCGACCGGCTCTAGTCCCTGATATCGAGAGTAGTCCGGCTCCAGTTCAAGAACTCTCATCAAGCCTCTCCTTTACGGCAGAGATCCGTTTTTGTAGCCATCACCGATCTTCTTCAACTGATTGAATACAGCGGTGCAAGACTCCTCGGCTGCGAGTTCAAGCAGTTTGTCTACTTTCCTGTAGTTATCCTTCGTATGTAGCCCTCCCTTCTGATGCGTCTTACGATCCACGGCCACGCCGTTGATCGAATCGTTGATCCCGATGCAGCACCCGGCCAGGATTTCTCGCGCTCCCTGGGCATGCCGCGACCGTCTGGCTCCGATGTGGTGGGCGTCCTGGCCTGAGGTGATACCAGGGAGCCCGTCTCGCAGGCTGGAAGGCCCGCCCATTGCCGAACCCGCGTTGGCGGCGTCCGGTCGGCCGGAGCACGTCAGGACCGCCTGGATCGCAAACTCCGACAGGCCGCCGCCGCCCTTGGCCACGAATCTGACCACCTGGCGAGCTCCGCCGGGCATCTTCAGCTCGAGCCAGACGATCATCTTGGTAAAGACTTTATTGGCGTGGGCCGTCACCGGGAGGAGGGCACACGAGACAACCTCGCCGGCAAAGTCTACCGCACCATAACTGCCGCCGGTGAGGATGATTTCGGGCAGGCTGGTGGCCAACCCCTCGGCGATGCAGGTGAACTTCTGGCGGATCAGTTGCAGCGTGACCGCCGAGGTCGTTTGCTGGTACTCCGGCACCGTTGCTTGGCCTCGTGGATCGGTATTCGTCAGGGGCGCGTTGCCGACGTACCGATACAGATTGCCGTCGCCCGCGTCGAATTCCCGTGGGTCCAGGCTCAGGAACCGGCCCAGGTGCGGGGCGTAGTAACGGGCGCGGTAGTAATACAGTCCTGTAGCGATATCGAATTCGCGGCCCGTGAATTTATACCGGTCGCCGAGGGCCGGATGCGACTCGGCTGTGAGGTTCCCAAAACTGTCGTAGTCCAGATGGTCGATGACAGTACCTGCGGCATCGGTAATGTCGCGGACGGTGCCCAGGTGGTCGGTCAAGTACCAGGCCGTTCCCCGGCCGGGCTGATACCGGGCGACAAGTTCGTCGATTCGGACGCCGTGCAGATAGGCTGCGAGCAGCTGGCCTTGATTGTCCAAATCAGCCCACACTTGGTCGCCGTCGTAAACGAAATGTGTCCGTACTGGAATTTGAGGCCCGGCGCCGTCCGCATCGACCCGTTGGGCGATGCGCCGGTCGAACGCGTCGTAGGTGTATGTCACCTCCCACAGGACTATCCCGTCGGCGTTCGTTTCCACGGCCTGGACCAACCGATTGCGATGATCGTAAGGGTATTCCGTGACATTACCGTCGGCGATCTCTGTCTTGCGGACCAGGTTCCCTTCCCGGTCGTAGCCGTAGTTGAACGCGTCGTCGGAGATGACTTGGTTATTGCCGCCAACCACGTATCCGCCGCCGACACGATTTCCGTTGGCGTCGTAGGCGTACTGCTCGTCGGCCTGCCCCGAGTGGTCGGCCGCCACGAGTTGGCCCGTCAAGTCGTACCCGTAGGCGGCGTCTTGGCCGTGGTGTTGGATGGCCGTTAATTGGTCCGCCAAGTCGCGGACGAACTCGTAATCGGCCAATACCGCGTCCACGGCGTCGCGGTGCGTCAAACCGCTTAGACGATCCGCTGCGTCATAGCCAAACGTCGTGCGTCCAATCAAGGCTGTGTTGCCGGTGCCCGAAGAACGGCGTGTTTCGGTGCGGCGTCCCAGGATGTCGTAGGTAAACTCAACTTGGACCGGATCCACCGCCCCGCCGCCCCAGTTGCGGGACACTAACAAGCCGCGGGAATCGTAACTCGAATCGACTCGTGTTCCCCGAGCATCGCTGACGGCCAGCACTCGGCCGGCCGCGTCGTAGCCGTACGACAGAGCCATCGACGGCGCGTCGGGCGTCCCCTGATTGTCCTGCGAGGCTAGCCGATTCAAGGCATCGTAGGTGAAACTGTACGCGCTGACGGCGTCCTCGGCCGTCAGTTGGTTCCCCGCCGCGTCGTAGGTGAATTGGATGCTATGCACCAAATCGTCGCCATCCCACCACTGTTCGACCGTCAACCGGTTCAGCGCGTCGTACGCGAAGCTGCGGACGCGGCCATTTTTGTCGGTGATCTCCACTTCGTTGTCCATCGCATCATAGCGTGTCTGACGCACGTTGCCCAAGGGATCGATCTGGCGGATTTCCCGGCCCAAGGCATCGTGTTCATAACGCGTCGTCTGCCCCAATGCGTCGGTCACTTGGATGCGATTTCCCTCCAGGTCCCACGCCAGAGTTTCTGTCGCGCCCAACGCGTCAATCCGGCTCAGCGGCCGGTCCAGCGGATCGTACGTGTACTGTTCGGTTCGGCCGAGCGGATCGATGACCTGCGTCAAATTTCCCACGGCGTCAAAGGAATACAGCGTGTGACCGCCCAGACGATCCGTGAACTCAATCATCCGGTTCAGTTGATCGTAGGCCGAAAACACGACGTTGCCGACGGCATCCGTTGTGGAAATCCGATTTCCGACCGGGTCGTACGCGTAACTCGTCACCGCCCCCGCCGGATCGATCGTGCGGCTGAGGCGATTCCGCGAATCGTAGACGAATTGCGTCACGCTGCCGGTCGCGTCGCGTTCCCAGACGACATTCCCGCGCGCGTCGTAGCGGCGTTGCGTCAGCCCGCCCAAAGCGTCGATCGTGGCCGTCAACCGCGACAAACCGTCGTACTGGTAAGCGGTGGCGTGTCCCAGCGGATCGGTTTGGCGCACGAGGTTGCCGTTGGCGTCGTACTCCATCGTCAGCACTCCGCCCAGCGGATCGATGATTCTGACTCGCTGCCCCAACTCATCGTAGGCGTACTGCGTAGCGTGGCCGTTCTTGTCCGTTTCACGGATCAGATTTCCCACCAGGTCGTATTCACGGCGCGTCACTTGTCCGAGCGGATCAATCACCTGGCTAATCCGGCCCAGCGCGTCGTAGACGTAATGGGTCGAGTAGCCGTCAGGACTGATTTCTTCGAGCAGACTGCCGTTGGCGTCGTAGCGAAACTCCCACACGGAACCGTCCCGGTCAATCTCGCGCACGCGGCGCCCGGCCGCATCGTACTCGAACCGCAGTTGCCGGCCCAGGGGATCGGTTACGCCGACCAGAAGCGTTGTGTCATAGTCATAACGCCATTCGTTGCCCTGAGCGTCGCGCAGCAGCACCGGCAAGCCAATCGCGTTGTACAGAATCCGCGTCTCATTTCCGTTCTCGTCGACCAATCGCTCAATCTGCTGGAACTGGTTGTAAGTCACGCGCCGAACCGAGCCGTCGGCGTGGGTGACTTTGGTCGGCAGCGCCGTGGGACTGTAGCTGTAGGCGGTCGCGTAACCGTCGCCGTCGACGATGCGGGTCGGTCGGCCGAAGGCGTCCAAATCGAACGAGAGGCGATTCCCCGCTAGATTGACATATTCGATCAGGTTGCCCTGCGGATCGTAGCCCATCGTCATCGAATGGCCCAGCGGATTGGTCCACGAGGTGGGTTGATTGAGCCCGTTGTAGGTGATCTGCCAAGTGTTTCCCAACCCGTCCGTTTCCGCCGTGAGATTGCCGCGATCGTCGTAGCTGTAGCGGGTCGTGACCCCACGCTCATTCGTCGCGCTGGTGACGTTGTCGTGTTCGTCGTACGACAAGGTGCGATCGCCTCCCAGCGGATTAGTCTGGGAGACAATGTTGCCGCGGTCGTCGTACTCCAGCGCGATTTCGTTGCCGACACGATCCGCCACAACTTCGGTGTTGTTCTGCGGGTCGAATGCCTGTGTGATCGGGTTACCGAACGCGTCGTAAACAGCACCAATTCGGCCTCCCTGACCGTAGGCGGTCCGACTGACGATGTTGCCCCGCGGGTCCACCACTTGTTCGAGGTAGTGGGACGGAGAACTCAAGTAGCTCAGGGTCGTGGCATTGCCCGCTTGATCGGTGACCGAAATCAAGTCGCCCGCGACATCGTAAGCGTAGCGAATCGAATTTCCGGCGGGATCGATGATCTCGGTGATCCGCCCCTGCAGATCCCGCACCCACCGGATCGACTCGCCAATCGAACTGACGATACCGTCTGCCGAAAAGCTCAAGGCGGTCCCATTCCGATCCGTGACGTCCAGTAAACCGACGAATTGATCGTAGCGGTACGTGAGGCCACCTGTTGAATCCTGGCAACAACAAACTTGCTGGGGGCAGCAACTAGACACGGATGAAGCGGCTCCGCAAGATCCAGAGTCTGCCGAACAGCAACCCGGCCTGTCCGCCACCGTCAATTCATATTCGCTGGGGTTGTACGGCAGGTTGACCAGGTAGTGGGTGTAGGTGCCGTCGT
>CAZXYZ010000022.1:0-113676 GCA_964645045.1 uncultured Pirellulaceae bacterium
TTTTCGCTGGTAGCCGTGTTCGCCGCGCAACATGGACACCGCCAGGTCGCCCAGGAATTTCGGATCGATCGCCGTGCTGCGCGCGGTCGCCCTCCGCAACAGCCAGGGCCGGTCCAAGATCCGGTCCAGTGCCGAAGGCAACCAGCGGAACAGCGCCGATTTCTGCTGCAGATAAACATTGATCCCGCCGAAAAACACAAAGTCCGCGCTGATATCCTGTTCGTCCGTACGGATCGGCGTGTAGGTCGGGATCAGCTGGAGATCGACGCCCAACCGCACCAGTGCCGCCGCCAACGTATTGTCGTGCAAGCAAGATCCGCAGAACATGCCGGCGGCACCGGCGGTCAGGTAAGCAATTCGTAGCGGGTCATTGGTCATTGGTCAGTGGTCATTGGTCATTGGTCAGTGGCCAGTGGTCAGTTGTCAGTTGTCAGTTGTCAGTTGTCAGTTGTCAGTTGTCAGTTGTCAGTGGTGCGTGGGCGTTGGGGCTTCATTCTTTGTCCAAGGCCCGCAAGGCGTAGGGCGTGAAGTGGATCAGCTGAGCCAGGCTCTTGCCGTCGCCGGAACCGGTTTTGCGCAGCATTTCCTGCAGGCCGTCGCGCAGGATCCGCAGGTGGTCGCGGTTGCCCGTCAACTGGCCCTCGTACGCCATGCCTTCGGCCGCCAGGCAGACGCTGATGTAGGTCCGCGGCGTGCTCAGCGGGCAGGCCGTGTAGCGAAACGCCTTGTCCTCGTCCACCCAGCACTCGCGGATCATCTGATCGATCCCCACGGTCATCGCCCGCAACACCTCCGGGTCTTGCGTGATGCGATGATACCGGGCCAAGGCGGAAACCAGCAGCCCTTCCATGAACGGTACGTTGCCGTAGCAGATCCGCTCCGGATGGACGCAATGCCCCTTGGCCAACTGGACCACCCACCCGCGCTGCCAATCGAGGTTCTTCTTCAGCACGTCCCAGCACGCGGTGGCGGCGTCCAGGTACCGCTTGTCGCCGGTGGCTTCGTAGGCGTTCAACACCAGCACGACCGGCCAGCCCAAACCGCGGATGTGGTCGCTGTAGGCGGTGGGACAGTGGCGGACCATGGCGTCTGCGATCTGGAGTGCGACTTCCCGGGCCCGCCGGTCGCCGGTCAAGTAATAGTACTCGAAATCGCCGCCGACCCAGACGTGCCCAAAGTTGGTGCTGTGGCCCATCTGATACGTGCGATCGACGGGCAGCGGGGCGTTCTCGTAGTAGCCGCCCGTGTGGTTCAAGCAGTGCAGCCAGATCTCGCCCACTTGGGGCGGCGGCCCCCAGGGATTCTTGAGCAGCGGGTTGACCGCGTGGATCACGTCCACGTCGATGTGGTGGCGCGCCGCCTGCTCGCCGCGAAGGAAGTAGCGGCGCTCGCCCGTCCGCAGATACTGAGCGAACATTCCGTGCGCCAAATCGTATTCCAGGTTCCCCCAATTCACCCGCCGTTCGCCGAACCAATCGCCGTAGTTCAGCAGTCCGTACTCGCGGTCCTTGTCCCGTCGCTGCAAGTGGTTGTCCAACGCGCGGCTGAGCCAGTCGTCGTAGCCCGCGAACTTCTGCGGATCGGCAGGCGGCATGTCGCCGAGGGCCCGCGTTGCACTGGCGTAAGCCGGCCCGGCCACCGCCAACAGCGGTTCTTCCGCAGCCTGGAAGAACTCGCTCAACCGCCGCGCGTCAGGTGTGCCGGCAAAGTAGTTCACCCACAGTTCGTGCGTCTTGGCCACGCCGACTTTGAACGTATAGACGCCGTCCCGCAGGGCGTAGTACAGTTTGCTCTCTTCCTCCAACGGTTTGCCGTCGTACAGTCCTGCCGGCAATTCCGGACACAGCTCGACGCTAACGCGGCCGGGGGCGCAGCTGATCGCCTTGGGCCAATTCTGCCAAAATTCCCGCACGCCGACAGCGATCCCGGATTCCTCGGAACCGACCGCCGCCCAGCCGCAGCCGCGCCGGCCCGCGGGCTGCCCGTCGATCCAGTACTGGTTTTCGTCGCTCTGGAACAACCGCCCTTGGACCGTCGGCTTGCCGTCCAGCAGGCAAGCTCCCGTCGCTCCGCTGTTCCAGAAGCGAAGTTCCAGCTTGCGGATCTTGGCCATCAGTGCGTCCTGATGATCGTTCTCGAACGTGTAGAACACACGGACATAAGGCTGCCCGCGCCAGGCATGGATCCGCGCGACATAGTGGAACAGCCGGGAATCATCGCTGCCGTGCCAGCCGTCCACCCGGATGCAACTGCGCACCGGTCCGGCCTGCTCGATTTCGATCTTGGCCGGCCCCGCCGCCGGCCGCAGCAGGCTGAACACACCGTCCCGTGCATCGTGCAACAACACGCCGTCCAAGCCGCAGTTGATCGTCACCCGCTGCTCGTTCGCCTCGCCGCCACGGTCGCCAGTAAGCCCCGCGATTCCCTGCGGAAAGAACTTCTGCGGATCGTACTCCAACCGCACCGGCCCCGGTTCGACGGTCACTCGGCCATCCTCCGCCCGCGTGACCCGGACCGGATGCGGTACGGCGGCCCGGCGGATGCTCGATCCGCACCGCAGCACGAGCGATTTCGTTTCTTGGGCATTCAAGTCAAGCTGGAAGTCCAGCAACAGCCAGCGAACCGATCCGTCGGGCCAGCGTGCCAGCGTCTCGGTCTGCAGCGGCACTTCGCCGCCTGCCGCATCGAACAACGCTGTCTGCTGATCGTCCCGCAGCGCCCCTTGCGCCAGCGGAATCCCCGCCGTCACGGGCCACTGCCGCCGCTGCACGCCCGCCGGCTCTTGCACGGTCAAGTTGATTTCCTCAGCCCCGACGGCTGCCGCCGCCAGACACGAAGCGAATGTTAAAATCGTCCACGATTGCATGGGATGGAATCCTTGATCGAGAGTTGCCAGCCTGCCGTGTTTCGTTTGCCGCTTCATCCTACCGCGCCGGCACGCCGCGACCAAACGCGGACGACGATTCCGCGATCGGATGGGCGCTGGAAGTGGTCGGGCCTCGAGTGGAACTCGTGCCGCCGCACCAGCTGCGCGACCCGAAAACGCAGGAGTGGCAACAACCGGTTTGCATCCAACCGCCGCAGCAATTGGACCTCCGGCCCGGTGAGCTGATCGATGTGACGTTCCAAAGAACGGGGGCGGGCTTAGCGTTAGGACCAACGCGATGACATTTAGCGCCGTTCGAGGAATAAGTGAGCGGCAAGGCGCTAGCCGCCGGTTCCTGATGGGTCGGATTGGCGGCAATACCGGCGGCAAACGCCTTGCCGCTCACTTGGCACGTTTTTCTCGAACAATGCGTGACAAGCCAACGACGGGACGGATTGCCGTGATAATCATCAATCATCTGGGCGACGAAGTGATAGAGGTGTTCAGGGCGTGAAAGCACTTGGCAAAAACATGAGAGGCAAAAACATGAATCCACCGCGCCCCATTGGTCAATGGGGCCGCGACTGTTCAGTCGCGGAAAGCCGTGAGCACCGCGCCGAGATCGTCGAGCACCTGCAAAGCTTCAATGGGGCCGCGACTGTTCAGTCGCGGAAAGGCAACGTTGGCGATTCGATCGTTTGGGGAGAGAAGGCTTCAATGGGGCCGCGACTGTTCAGTCGCGGAAAGATCTGTGCATCGTTCGGCCTTGGCAAGACTGCCATGGCTTCAATGGGGCCGCGACTGTTCAGTCGCGGAAAGTGGCATGTTCGGCATGCTCGCGGACGTGAACCGCTTGCTTCAATGGGGCCGCGACTGTTCAGTCGCGGAAAGAGCCGACAACACCGATCCATGCTTGACAATCACCGTCACGGCTTCAATGGGGCCGCGACTGTTCAGTCGCGGAAAGGTTGGAGCAATTGGATAAACTCATCGACTCATGGGAGCTTCAATGGGGCCGCGACTGTTCAGTCGCGGAAAGCCAGCCGATCATCCGGCAGCGGCCCGGTCTCGATGTCGCTTCAATGGGGCCGCGACTGTTCAGTCGCGGAAAGGTGCGAATCCAGGCCACGGAAGCGATCGACCAGCAGGCTTCAATGGGGCCGCGACTGTTCAGTCGCGGAAAGCCAGGCGCCCCCAACCTGGAAAAGCCGTTTTGGATCGTGCTTCAATGGGGCCGCGACTGTTCAGTCGCGGAAAGCTCGGCAACGGTGTCCCAGTAGACTTCCGCACCCACCGCGCTTCAATGGGGCCGCGACTGTTCAGTCGCGGAAAGGATGGTATGACAGCTACGGCTGGCATTTGACGACGGAGCTTCAATGGGGCCGCGACTGTTCAGTCGCGGAAAGTTTTGCAATGGATTGCCCGGAGGTTCCTCGGGACCGGCTTCAATGGGGCCGCGACTGTTCAGTCGCGGAAAGTTGGCTGGACGGTTGGTAACGCTCTCGGGCATCGGTGCTTCAATGGGGCCGCGACTGTTCAGTCGCGGAAAGCCTGGTCTCGTAACTCGTTGTGTCGCAAGGGTTCCGGGACGTGTTTGCGAGCGGTCCTTGGCAGCGGGACGCCACGACCGCTGGGTATCAACGGCTCGCGGCCGAAGATGTTATGCACCATAGACTTACCTCCTGCGAGCGGTGCCCGTGTTTTCGCCGTCACCTAGCCGCTCGCGGGGATCGTGCAGCAAAAACGCCGGAAACGTCCGAGCGACCACATCAAGTTCGCCCAGCAGTGTACTCTGGCGGTTGCTGGCTTTCAAGATGCCAACGAGCGAGCCACGAGCGACCACGGTCGTTCGGTCACACCCACGGAGAACCTGAAAAGCCGAATTGTCAAAGATCTGTCAGATACCCCCGGGCTTACGCCGCGGGGTTCGCCACACGAAGAATCGGTAAAGCCAAATTGTCAAAGATCTGGGGCGGCGAGTCTCGGCGGAAGGCATTCGTCTTGGCTCACGGGCCGGCACGGATGAGAGCGTCCAAAGCCCTTCCGGCAGGTTTCCACCACCTGGGAACTCGCCGCCCCTTTTTTCCCGTAGGATGGCCACTCTGATCCGTCATCCCTCATCTGTGAGCTTCGGTCGACTGGTTCTGCGGTGACACGTCGAGCACTTGTCCCTCGCGTAGTCCGGGCGTGTGCGAGGCCACCACGACGGCTCCGAGCCGGGGGTCGTAGACGGCCACGGCGGCCGCCGCGGAACCGTGCAGACGATGAAATGCCAAAGCGTACCGCCAGATCGGCGCCCGCCCCTCGATCACCACAACTGCCCCGCGCGGGACCTCCGGCAACGGCGGCAACGGCTCGTCGGGCGTGATCGGACGATCGACGCCAATCGAGTAGAAGACGATCGTAGGACTCATGATACGAATTCCATGCGTGTAAAGGGGGCATAACGCGACCGGTCGCGTACGGGATCTACGACGACTCGCTGCGGGTAGTTCGCACCCTCCTGATCTTCACGGATAGCCCGCCACACCAGGAGCCGCCACCCTTCCAGCGAGACCAAGTATCGATCCGTGGTGTTACCCGGTTTGAGCCACCGCAGCCCATTGCCCTGGTTGATATGTTCTGCCTGCCGGAACGCCTGTCCCGAATTCCCCACGCGGCGCAGGAAACGAAAGGGATCGCAATTCGACAGTCGGGCAAGATTGTTGAGGCAGTCATCCCAAGCTTGCTGCGACAGGAACGGTACGCATTCGCTTGGAGTCCGCACTTCGTCCAGGAACAACAGGCCCACGCCCGAAAGGGTGATCCAGTTTCCCTCACGCTCGACGAGCGGTTCCAACACCCGACGTTCTTCATAGGGGACAACGGCTTCCCACTCGGTGGCCTGGACCGCGGCCTCACGCTCGATTTTCTCAAACAGTTCCCGGTAAGCCTCGAACGGCCCGCGGTCGATGTCCACGGGCAGCGGCGGCAGTTCCAGCAAGGTATTGGACTGCTCGAAAATGTACCGGCACGGAACGCGTTTGAGCATTCCGATCAGCACCGTGTAGGGAACCAGCGCCTTGAAGCCTCCGGTCGGATTGAGCGTGACGTTCTGCGCGCCGTAGTTGTTCACCTCTTCCAGGCAGCGGCGGGTGAAATGCACCACGCCTTCGCGGCGGAACTGGGCGGCATCGTGAACCTGCAGCCCGGCGATTTGTTCGGCGGACACCGACACACCCGGCCAATGCCGCTCCAGGTACGCCGCGACCGCCAAGGCGCAGGCATAGCCGTCAGCGGTCGCGGAAGCGAGCAGCAGCACCCGGTCAGCCGCCGTCAGTCCGATGCTGGCCAGGGAGTGAATTTCGGCCGACAGTTTGTCGCGCAATGCCGGCCCCTGCGGAAGCTGGTCGGCGAACGTCGCCAGAATCTTCGCCGCCGCGGCGCCCGGTCCGCCCTGGTCGTTGACCCAAGCTCCGAGTCTCGCCGCCGGACAGATCGCCTTGGCGGCACTCGTGCCAACCGAACAGATAATAGTCTTGGGCATGGTGTTCACCTCCAACGCATCGGGACGGCCAGCCCGAACGCAAGATGCATGACCGACATCCCGCGATCGTTCAGCGTGGCGGCGACATCCCCCGCCAGTAATTCTTGCATCGGAATCGCCCGACCGAGCCAACCGCTTGCGAGCGGCGAACGGAAGCACGCGCCCGGCCGCAAGAGCAACAAGGGTCGCTTGAAGACGTTTTCGACGCCGAAATCTGGGCCTAGTTTGCCATACTTCGTGAACGTCTCCCAGTAGCCGTTGGCCGGATCATGAGGACTAGGTTGGAACGTAGACAGCACGGATACCCCGTTGGCCTCGGAAACGGAATCGAGGTCCGGGCATGGTTCGAGGTCCGACGCGATCTCAAACTGCCCCTTGCCGATGGAACCGTCCGAGCCGAACCCGGTCTGCTCGAGTTCGCGGAAGAGGGCCAGCAGCCGGTCCTCGAATCCGTCCGACACACGCACATAGACCGACAACTGGTCCGTTCCATGCAACGCGTACAGCCTGTCGCCAAACAAACCGCCGCCGTCGCTGGTGGTGTTGGATGTGCGGCCGATGGTGTTCCGCAACTGGACAAAAGACCGAATGCCGTCCTCGGCAACGAGATCGTCCCCAACGAGCGACTCGCCGCACTGGACACGGCGGAACGCATCGATCCGTAGCCAGCGCGCCTGCTTCACGGCCTTACGCTTGTCGGCAGACCAGTTCTGCAAGCGAACGGTCATCGGAATGGGCAGCCAGTCGCCGGGAAATGCGTCGGAAAGAACGAATCGCGGGCGACCGATCAACGCCGGTTGCAGGATCTCTTCGGCGAGCACGACCGGCCCGTCGCGCCGGACGGCGGCCCAGCAAAGCATGCCGGACAGTGTGTCCGACTGCCACGGCGTCCGCCACGGCGAAGTCGGCCGAAGACGAATTCGGTAGAGCTTCACGACTCGGGATCCCCCTCACAGCTGAATCGGCTGACCGTCGAGTTTCACGTCGCGGAATTCGATTTCGCCGGAGCCTTTGCTGACACCAGAACCGAGGCCCGTCCTTTGGATCAAGCGAAGGCCCTCTCTGACGAACTCGATGAGTGCCGCGGGCCCCGTCGCGTTGTCATGAACACACGAACCATCAAGGTCCCAAACCTGAATGCCGATCTTGAGCGAAAACTCGGAGCCGGACACGACGCGCTCGAACTTGCGAGGGTGCAGAGCCGTACCGGTCTTGCGATCGATGACGTTCTCGGCCTTGAGTTCCGTTTCTCCTCCAAGCGTCAACGCTGCGTCGCGGACGACGATGCGCGACGGCCCAAGATCGTGTCGCGCGTTCTTGTGCGGACCGAACACCCGGCAGACCAGGCACTTCGTATTGGCACATCCGCAGGGCTCGTTTTGCTCGCGTCCCCCGAACTTGCCGAGCTTCATTTCCAGTTCCGACCGCATCTTGCCCTTGATAGACGATCCGGGAATGTACGGTTGCTTGGTCACGGGATGCTTAATGCAGGTCAAGTCCGTCCCGCCGATTTCCAATTGGTCGTCGCTGCCGCCGATCCGCATGCCGCTCAGCAGGTGGATGGTGCCGGTGATGCTGTGGTAGCCTGTTTTCTGCATGATCAAGTCCTTTCGCGTTCCTGAAAATACTGAGAGCCGAATCCGACCAGAGCTTCAAAGTGCCGAAGGAATCCGTTGAGGAAGTCGGATTCGGTCTTGACCATTGCCACGTTCTCGCGGATGAAGTCGTGGAACAGCGCAGGGATTTTGCGTTGCGACTTTCCGTACGCATCCGCCGCGGCGACATCGAGTTTCTTGACCTGGGTCAACTCCGCTCCCCATGAGGACGTTCGAGCCTTCAGTCGGGCCTCAATGGCACGGCAGTGCTGAAAGAAGCGGCGGACCTGGTGGCTGGTCAGCTTCGGCTGCGCCGAACTCATGGCACGCACGAGTGGCTCCACCTGGGCCCGCGCCACGTATTCCGGGCGAAGATCGCCGTTCGAGTCAAAGTAGCCTCCCTGCAGATAATTCGGCCAAAGTTCGGCGAGCGACCGCTCGGGAGTTTGTGCTCCTCGGTGATCCCGTTGCTGCGCAGGCATGTTCAATCCTCCTTCGATGGATGACGGGTGGCGGTCAGGGCGTAACGCAGGATGGCCGGCAGGTAGCGCGTCTCGACACGCTCGCGCGTGTCGAAGTCGTTCACGAGTTCGTCGCCCCATCGCCGAACTTCGGTCCCTTGGCGATAGTTGCGGGCGACGTGATGGGCGAGTCGAGCGGTCGCCAGCGGGTCCGGAGTGCGGCCGGTTTCACCAGTCCGTGCCCTGGCCAGTTCGAGCAACGTGTGCAGCCAACCGCGCGGGATGGCGCCGCCGTCAACCCACGCCACGAGCCTCTTGCTCTCACCCACGATCGTGGCGTGATGCTTCCACTTCCACACTTGGCCGAACGCGGCGACTTGGTCCTTGGCAATCCCTTCGCCTGGCGCCGCAACGGTCTTCGCCTGCTCCAGCAGTTCTTCCGCTTGGGCCGCGGCAAACTTAATCGGCCGCTTCCACTTGGCCAGGGCCAATCCGACACTGACGGTGAGCGTCAGGCCACGGCGTTTGAGAGCAACCTGAAAGAGTTCGTTCAACTGTCCCGCGAAATCGACCATCACGTCCCAAGGGCCGACGAGCAATAGGTCGTCGCCGCCTCCGAACACCGTGTAGATCGCCCGCCAGGCAGCGTTGGAATCCAGTTCCTGCTTCAGACGGCGCGCGAAGAATTCATCGAGCTGCTGACTGTAGAAGGTGAGTGGCTTGATGGTCGCGGCCCCCTGTAGCGAGTCTTCCAAGGCCACACCGACCGAGTCCGCATCGGCTTTCAGGACACCGAGCAGCGCGTCCCCGCGAGACTGTTTCGCGAGTTGCTCGAACCATAACGGAGTACCGTCGGAGTCGAGTGGGACGTGGCACATCAACGGCCGTTTCCAAAAGCGGCCGACGGGCAGGGCGGGCGGCGGGCGGTCCGGTTCCACCAGATTCGCGACGGTCACGATCCCGGCGTCCGTGGGCGCGGCATCGGCGGAACTGATCTCCCAACGAAGGCCAAACATCGAAGTGGCCGCGTCACTCCCGCGATCGCGAATCACGAGCCAACGGCCTTTCGGGAGCAATCTTCCAAGTTCACCGTCGCTCTTGCACCGCCGGCACACGCGCACCGCGACGCCTGCGTCGTCGTCCCATTCGTCCTCGTCGGCACGTTGATGGCCGCACCGCGCGCAGGGCGTATCGAGCGGCGGCAGCACGAGCACACTGGGGTTCCAGCCCGCAGCCGTTGTGGCCACCAGCTCCCACGCTCTGGCCTTCGATTCCTGAAGGCCCGTCCTGGCGTTGCGGTACTGGGCGGCCTCCGAGCCGCTGTCGTCCGACCAGCCGAGCGACAAGCGGAGTTCGCCGTGCGCCTCCGCCAAAACCGCCGCGTTCAATTCAGCGTCAAGACGCCGCAAGCGTGCGTCGGCGTCCCCCGGTGCGGGGCCCTGCAGCAGGAACTTGCCCGCACCTGCCATCCGCAACGATTCAAACCCCCAGCCGAGTTCACGCGTGATTCGGATCGCTGCCAGATCGGGAATCATCTGCAGGAAGAACGACCGCGCACGCAACCGGCGGGCCTGACCGCCCCCAGAATCGGACACGTCGAACAAGTAGTTCTGGATTCCCGACAGATCACCGAGCACGATCATGGCCTGCCTCGCTCCTTGTGTTTCCAGGTCGCTCAAGGTTTGCTGGCTGCAAACAGTCCCAGCCCGAAGTGACTGCCGTAGCCGATCGTTAGCGGGCCGGCGACGGGTTCGGCAAACGCTAGTCGCAGCCCGAAAACCACGGGTTTCGGCGGTTGGGGGTTGTCTTCTCGGCGCGTGCGCACGAATCGCAGCAAACCGCGACGAACGATTTCGGCCCGCCCCAATTCCCCGCGGTGACCGAAATCTTCGATATCGACCGACCCGGTCATCCCGCGCGCCGTCAACTCGCGGCGGACGTCGTCTTCGAGGGTGTACCGGCCGTTCCGCGGCTTGAGGTGCCGCGCCGGTACGTAGGGCGTCACGCTCGTCCAGACGCACGCCGGTCGCATCGGAAGGATCGAAACTCCGCCGCCACGGGCCGTGTGCAATTCGCGGCGAAACAGGTTGAGGTCGCCAAAGCCCGCACAGGTCACGAAAATATCGCAATCGCCTCCTTTGGTCCAGGTCCGTCGCAAGCGGGTGATCGCGCGCTGTGCCACGGCGTCGAGTCCCATCGGGGCATAAATCAGGAAGTGGTCGAGACGCGCGTCGTCATCCAGATCCAGGGGTAGGAAATGCGCGTGCTGGTGTCCTGTGGTTAGGGCCTTGCGGTTTTCGTCCCGACCGAAGATGGCCGGACAATCCGTCACACGCAACTCCCTCGTCAGGATGCTGCAAAGCGCCGCGTGAACGAATTCCGCCTGTCGAACACAACGCGTCATCAGCGGCAAGAGCGTCCCACGTTCGGTATCGGACGAAAGCGCGAGTAGCGCGGCTTGCACCGACCGCGGTTCCCTCATGCGACGTGGACTGCGGACCGGACGGGGTTCGAGTGTCTTCGGGGGACGATGGTACAACACGCGACGCGAACCCGGCGGCTGACTCCAGCCATGCTTTTGCAGAAACGACGTGTCGGCGCACAGGCAGGAGATCAAGTCCGCAGGGATGGCTTTGTCGGGCGGTGACGATTTCGCCGCTTTCTTCGCGCCAGGCTTCGCCGCAGGTGGCTCCATAGCGGCGAGGGTCTCGGCACGCCACTGGGCATAGTCCCCGGCGGCGAGCGGCGCAATGATCGGGATCTGATCTCCGCCGGGAAGCGGTCCTTGTCCGTTGGTACAAGGACGACACCAACCGTCAACCGGCAACGGGGCGTCGTCGACCAAATCGGCATCCGCCCAACTCTCGGCCCGGCCAAGGTAACTTAAGCCCTGCACAAGATTAGCGAGTAACGCACGCTCGTGCCCCGTAAGCTCCAGGGCATAGCGAATTAGTAGGCGATCGTCGCGCCGTAGCCGCACGAACGTGTCGAAGACCTTATCCGTGCCTTCGATGTGGCTCGGCTTGTTGTTGACCCGTCGGAACTCGCCGTTCGGCATCCAGTGTCGCGTGTGCCCGACTTCGCCTCGCGGCAGGTGGTACTCAGGTAATTCCGACGCCAGCTTCTCAACCAGGTCGCGCGCGTCGCCTGGAATGTCCTCCCAACCGAGCTTCGAGAACCCGACGGCGACCAGGGATCGCAATAGCCGCCAGGGGCTCGGAGGCCATTCGACCACGCCTTCATTAACATGACTTCCCCACGGCGTCGCGTGGAAACGCCCGCCGGGAAAGCGGATTGCAATTGTGACCATGCGCACCCCCAGCCTACTTCGTCAGTTTGTAAGTCACGGTCGTGATGCCTTCTTCACCGCCAAACAGACTCGACGGATTTCCGGCTCTATCCTTTCGCTCGGCGCACGCCCTGATTGCGTCCTTCAAGGCCGCTTCGAGATCGGTTGATGACGGCAGGACCCAGCCCTTCGGACTCTCTGCTTTGAGCGTTCCGTTGGTGACTTTCGCGTCGTCAATCTTCAGGTCGCACGCCGTGCGCAGCCGGAGATCGCCGTCCAGTAGCGCCCTGATCTTGTAGAGGCCGAGCACAATGAGCAGCCTAGTGGCGTCGTCGTCCAATCCATAGCCGCGAATCTGGGCCAAGTCCAGGTTGAAGAACGCCGTGATCGTGCGTGCGGCGTACTCCTCGCGTGGATACGGGACGTTCCCGAAGCCTTCGGCTGCCGTTTGCTCGCCTTCCTTGCCGGGTTGGACGTGATCGTTCTTCACGCCGCCGGACGCGGCGACTTCGGTGTGTTCGGCTTCGATAAATGACGACAGGGCTCGTGCGATGCGCAGCCGACCGCCCACGCTCTCCAGAAACAGGCCGTGCAACAAGCTGTTGGCGTCGTACTTGAAGACCGTCTTCACGAACTTGCCCCGATTGACCGGTTTCTTTTCGTCGTAGGCCATTTCTCCCGTGATCGCCTTCTTGAACTCTTCGCCGTCAGCTTTCTCGATGTAGACGCTGTTCAGCCGGTGGGCTTCCTGAATCGAACTCGTCAAATTCTCCTTCTGGTCGTCGACAACGCGAACGTAGCTCAATCCCTTCGCGGCGTCTTTCAGTTCGTTCTTGCCTGTATCCCAAATGGTCAGTTCCAGCCGATTGGCCATGCTCTGGGCGCTTTCCACCAGCAGGCAAGGAATGGATTCACTATCATTCACAGGGGCAGAGTAGGTGGCCGCGCCAAGATCCGGAAAACCGGTTGGCTGAAACCGATGTCCCTGCGTGGGGCGGACAGGGACATTGAACAGCACGCGCCGGGCATCGGCAATTCCAGAGAGATCAACACTCATGAGCCAGGTCCTTTTTTTCTAGGGTTTTGCAGACAATCCAAAGCCACGTGGCCGAGTCTCTCCGAGACTCGTTGCCGGTCTCGGAGAGGCCGGCCCACGTGAATACGCTCGTAAGTCACGACAGGGACTCCTGCACGGGCTGCTCCGTCGGATCCATGTCGCCGGGCTTGAACGATGGCCGCGTCAATCGGGCGGCCAACAGCCGGGCGCCCAACCAGCCGACAGGAAACGCCAGTGCGGCGGCGAGGCGGCGGCCGATGACCGCAGCGCCCACTGCCTTCCTGAGCTTGGGGCGCAATCCCGATACGCTTAGGCGTCGCACCGCGAGTTGCACAGCAAGTTGCACATGGCCGCTGGCCAGACGCGGGAAAATGGCCGGATCGAGTCGAACAAGAACCTCACTGGCCGCCCATTCGTTCTCGGCTTCCTGCGGCCGGCGTCCTCGATCCCGTGAGGGCATCGGGACGGGGACGGCGCCGCCGTGATGACAGAGCCGCAACAGGCCGTACAGGGCCAAGGCGTCCGCCGCCTTGCGCTCGTCGTCGGGCGAAGGACAACCGAGTTCGGCACGCATGTCGACGGCCAGCTTTGAGAACTCCGACCAGTCGAGAGCCATCAGCGGTCTCGCTAGGGCTCGAATCCGAACCGCATCCAACTCGCCATTGATGAACTGGAGGATATCGGCCAGACTGGCTTCCGCCCCGCGGATCGGCAATAAGGGGAACAGAGAAGAACCAGCCTGCCGCCCTTCGATGATCCGCCGTCGAACGAGTCGGATCGCGTCGCGCTCCAGGTCGCCGCTCTCACACACGACGGCCGGAACTTCCCGGAGCTTTTCGCTCGCGACATCGAACCTGCGCGGCGTCCAGCCTTGCTTCGAGCAGTCCTCAAGCGGCAGGAAATGGCGACGTACGGGATTGCTCAAGTCGACGTGGATCGTCGTTCGGCCCTCTTGCGTCCGCAACCGTAAACCATGTTGCGAAGCCAGAGCCAACGCCAACCGCAGTTCCGGGCTGCGATCATTGACGGCGTGCAGCCAGGCAACGCTCAGGCCGCCGGAAAACGCTCCCAAGGGCTGCAGACCCTTTTCGGCCGTGAACCGTGGAGTTCGCACCAGTTGCGTTTCGGCTTCGCCCAGCGTGGTAAGCAACTGCTGCCACCGCGCCGGCCCTGCTTCGTCCCGACAACAAGCCAAGATGGCGTTTTCACAAAGGCGTGCCTGTCGGACCACGCCCTCGGGTGCGTTCTTGTCGCCGGCAGCTCGCCGCAAACGATCGAACCACGGCTTGATCTCATCGACGAGTTCCAGGTGCGGAAGCGGCCGTTCCGGAACGTGCCAACGCCCGAGCGGTGCGGCGAGATTGGCCTGCCCGTTTCGTTCGATATAGCCAAATCGCTGAAATACGCGGACCCCGCGAGCCACGCCAAGCCGTGCCACCGCGCGGGCCACGTCCAGCGGACGTTGTGCGGTGCGTGGCCGCGAGTCCGTGTCATGAGTCTGGCACCGGCCTTCCGCGAGCAAGGCCGCGATCTCGCGATGCGTCGCCGGTCTGTCCCAAAGAGGCATCCATTGTTCGCCACGGCTCTTCTCACCGTCCGCCGCGCTTGCGTATCCGGCCGCCGACGCATAGACCGCGAAAGGAGCGGCTGCTTGCGGCAGGGATTCCGTGGTCACGCGGCGGGTGACAGCAGCGGCGAAAGCGAGCGAACCTTCGAGCATCAACACGAAGTCCCAGGGGTTCACCATCGCACCACCGCCGAAGCCGACGTTGTTGTTGGCGCCCCCAGCAGCACCCGGAAAGAACTGGCCGACGGCATTCGCTCCCAAGCCGGTCGTCGTAGCTGCGAACAGAGCGGCGGACAACAGTCGTTGGGCACCCGGCGTGGCGGCCACTTCGGCCCCCGCACAGTCAAATAATTCAGTGAGCCGTTGCATGAAGTTATTCGTGAAATCCAGTCGCCCATCATTGCCGCCCGTACCCAGCAGCGCAGGGTAGACTGGCGAACCGTCCTCCGTTAGCACCAGGGCCGCCTCCAGCCAGTTGGCCACGGGCCCACGCCAAGTCCGCCGGCATTCTTGGAGCAACTCGTTCTTCGCTTCGTCTTTTGGACTCTTTTCCAGATCTCGCGTCACGCGACGCGTCTGGACGATCGCTTCGCGATAGGGGGCCAAGCGAGGAGCTACGCTCGCCTCGATGGGCTGAATGCCCGACTTGTTGTCATTGGGATAGAACCCGCTGCCGCCGTTCCACGGTGCCAAGAGCGGCGTGGGCCGGTACTCGTCGAGAAAGAAGCCTTCGAGTTCTTCGCAGGACAGCCTGGTCGCGATGTGAAATGTCTCGTCACGCCACCAGCCGCGGATCGTCTCGTCCTTTTGTTCGGCCACCAGTCGCAACACGCCGAGAGCCTTCAGATAATGGGCCAGCGGCGTCGGGGCACAGCCAGCAAGTGTGTGAACGTGCAAGGTCATGATCGGACCTCCAGATTCAGCAGGGGATCGGCCGCCTGTAATTGGGAAGCGCGGGCGTCCGCGGCCCGGAAGAGGGCTTCGAGATAGGCCAGGGTGAATGGTCCGAAGCGATCCAGCAGCGATTGCACGCGTTCGGACCAACTCGCACCGTAACGGCCCGACAGCCCGATCGCCGCCGGATCGAGATGCAGCGTGACGGGTGGGATCAAGTGCGGTTGCGCCAGCTCGTCAGCCAACGTGACGGCGGGGAGCACGTCGCCCTCGCGAATCCCGCGCAGCGGCTGTCCCTCGCCGACCAAGCCTGCATCGTTCGACGGGAAATCCTGGTCGTCGGGAGTCCCTTGCAGACTGCCGCGGACTTTGCCGTGATGCGCCGCGATGAGGTACACGAGCAGATTGAAGTCGGCGGCGTCCAGCGCGGCGACTTCGTTGGCCAGTTGGTTGTTTCGACATTCCGCGGGAGGCCCGCTTGGTGCGGCGAGCACGCCGAGCTGAACAAGTTCTTGGTGTGGGCCAAGCAATGCCGGATGGCTTGGGTCGCGAGAGGCCAGCAACTCGAACACGGCCAGCGCACCGGCCAACTCGTGACGGAACCCGCGACGTTTGCCCCAGGGCGGCCGAATCCGGCGATTCGCTTCGGGACAGCAAAATGAACTGGAGTTGAACGGCACCCAGTCCGGCGCCTTAGCTAGGTCGTCGCGACGGGGATGGCCGTCACTGTGCCGGATGTTGTATTGAAACGCCGGATGGACCTTTCCCCAATCGTGGAAGCGGCCTACGAGACGAAACAGTTCTGAGATCTCGGCTCGAATCCCAACCGCTAATGCCAAGCTTGCCGCGGCCTCGCCCACTTCGCGGCCATGAGTGGCAATCGTCTTCCAGGCAGCGACGCTCCGATCTTCACGCGGCTGGCCCAGATCCGCGCGTTCCGGCTGTCTGGCGTGGCCCCGATCCAATCCCGCTTCGAGGTCCAGAATCGGAGCGTTCTTCTTGGGTTTTTCGCCTGTGAAACCTCGCATCGGATCGTACCCGCCCCACGCCGCATCGACCAGAATCACCTGGCCGGGATAGCAGCGATCGGCGGTCAAGACCCGCCATGAGTCGCTGAGGTAGTCCCAGCCCCAGACGCGGCACCCGTCCTTCAGACGATTGCCGTCGAGCAGCCATTTCCGTGCCACACCGACGGCCACGGGGCATAAACCATCGCGTTTGGGCTGCAACTCAGGCGGCGGTCGATCAGGATCCGACCAATCGACATTGGCCCAGCAGACTTGCAAGTCACGTTCGTCTCCCGACCGAATGAAGCGGCTGATGTCGAGGTCCGCACCGGTCAAATCCGGACTGGTGTCAAACAATTCGTCGCACTCCCGCCGCGTCAGCAGATGCAGATACTCGTAGCGATACAGTCGCCGCAGAAGTTCGAGGTTACTGGCCCGCAGATTTTGCCCAAACTGCTCCAACGAGGACAGGCCGACGTCCTTCAACTCCGCCAACGCATCACGCGCCGCGGACATGTCGGCCAGATCGTAGGGTAAGACGCCTTTCACATCCGCCTCCCGATCGACGACCACCACGCTGGCCGTTCCGCCGTAACGCGCAGCACGGCCGAAACGCTGCACCAGACTGGGCCACGGCGCCAGTTCCGTGACGAGCGTCGTGGCCGAAATGTCCACGCCCGCCTCCACGACCTGAGTTGCCACGACGATCCGATTGGCCGTTTCGTCCTCGCAGTGCTTTCGGGACAAGAACCGCTGCGACCACTGCTCTCGTTCCAGACCGCGAAAGCGGCTGTGAATCAGCTCGATCTGCGGGGCCGATGGGGCTTTCGCGACCGCTTTCACTAGCGCCTTGTGGACCTCGCTCGCGCGCTCGACGGTGTTCACGATCACAAGCGTGACGCGCCCACATCGTTCGGGCGTCGCTTTGTTATGTTCGTCGAGGATCAGGCGGGCCCACGTGGTAAACTCGTTCGCAGTCTTTGCCGGAATGCATTCGACGCGGACAGGTTTCCGAATCTCCCAGACCTGTCCCGTACGGTGCTCCGAACGGACTTCGAGCACCCGTCGGCGCAACGCCACAAGTTGGTCGTGGAAGTCGGCCGTCTCCAGCCAGTCTTCCTGAAGCGTCGCACTCATCCACCACGTCCAACACGGTCGGAGCGACTTGCCGGCGTCCTGTTGACGAAACGCCTGCAGTTGGACGCTCGTGATCAACCCGACATCCATAAGCTGGACCTCGTCCATGATCCACAGGCAATCGTGGTTTAGCAGTCCGAATTCCGTCGGCCATCGCGCCCGACCGCTGGCGTAGCCGCGGTTGAGGACTCGCGATAACAGCATGTCTTGAGTCCCGATCAAGATCGTCGGCCGTTCAGGTTCGAGATGCCAGTCGCCAGCGTCAACACCGCCCATCAAGCACTCGACCTGCGGCGCGCGTGCGGCGGAGTCGCGGTGTCGTTCGGCCCAGCGTGCCGACATTTCTTCAGCCACTCGCTTAGTCTGTTGGGCTAGGACTCGCATGGGCAGGCACCACACCAGCCGCCGCGGCCAGTTCGGATCGCCGAGTTCCAGTTGGTGCCACATCCAGGCAGAAAGAACGCCTTCGGTCTTGCCTAGCCCAGTGCCGATGCGGATGAGCCGATCACGAGGTCTGGCGTCCTCAGCCAATTCCGCCTGCCAGGGACGCGGAGCCTCGTGTGTAGTTAGAAGACCAAACAATTGGCCGAAATCGATATTGGTAGTCAAACCGAGTCTCCTCGTGCAGTTGGATGGCTCCAAACGAAACGGACGACAGCCGGCCGGGCCGGATCGCTGCGCCACTCGGCGTTGTCGGCGGCCTGGCCGCGGAGCGTGCTGATGGCCCGGGGGATATCCGTCGGCAGTGCGCACAGCCCCTGAAGCGCCGCCTTCAATTCCGGGATCTCGCCCAACCGATTCCGAATGTCTTCCGCCTCTCGGGTCGCTTGGTCCACAACGGTGCGGCGGTTCACGACGTACACCAACCGGCGCGGCACGACAACCGGGTTGACCGCCAAGGCGATCAGCCAGACGGAGATCACGGACGTCTTTCCGCATCCCGTCGGCAGGTTGCAGGTCTTGGGGAAATCGCCTGCGCAGAACAACCGGAACAACGCAGCCTGCCAGGGGAAGGGAGCATTTCCCGTCAAGGCTTGGAAGGCTGCGGAGAAGTCGAATGGCCGTTCGGCGGTTGTCGAGTTACTCATCGGCGTCGTCCCTCGGCTCGGCGAAATGTTCGAGGCGGGCACGGATCAGTCTCTCATCCGACAGCGCTGTTTGGGGTCCTGGCCACGAGGCGACGGAAAAGACGGCGTTTTCATGCATGCCCCTTGCTCCTGGGATGCCGCCCATCATAACGCTGGAATCAGGGGCAGACAACCAGGGGGAAGGCGTACCGCGAGGACGGCCATGTCCATGTAGAAGTAGCGTTCGGCGGGTTCGTTGACGGCTCCCCCGATGATGTGGTGATGCGCCCATGACAGTCCGGCGATGAGTTCCGCAAGGTCGCCACTCAGTTCCGCGCGGAATCCGTTGGAAGTTTCGGTGACGACCTCGGCTGCCATTGGTGGCCACGCTGTAGCCACTTTTTCCGTTGGCAATCGTCGGCGCAGCGCGCCGACTTGTCCCGAGGACGTGGCACCGCCAGAAAGTCGGCGCGCTGCGCCGACTTTCTCCGCCGCGGGGAACGTCGTGCAGAACCAGCGGTTGAGGTCACGACAGCTCACGAAGAACTGTCTCATCCGAAACACATTGTCGCGGCTCAGCCCCTTCAGGTCCGGAAACGCGAGACGCAGGTCGTTGGCGAGCCGTTCGACGACCGCGTCGCCCCACTGTGCCGTTTCTTGCTGCCGGACGATCGTACAGCCGATGTTCCAGTAGAGGCGGACCAGTTCGCGATTCACGGTCGCCAGTGCATATCGGCGCGAGTCGGCGATGAGTTGTTTCATGTCGGTCAGGACAGCGACGTAGCCGGCCGGAACTTGTCCTCAGGCTGTCTGCGCGGCTGGCTTGGCGGCGCTGGTTCGCCTCATTAAGGCCGTCGGAAAGGTCTCGCAACTCGGCCAGACCCGCTCCGGGACGTTTCACGAGTCGCTCGCGAGCGGCATCGAGTTCGCTCGCCTCGTAGGGCTTTGGCGACTTGAGCACATCCATCCAGAAAACTTGACCAGTCTCCGCTACGCCGGACGAATCAACGTAGCGGGCACAGCGGCCGAACCGCTGCACGAGCGACGGCCACGGGGCGAGTTCGGTGAACAGCACGCACGCGGAGAGATCGACGCCCGCCTCGACGACCTGCGTCGACACGATGACGCGCGGCTCCGGATTGCGGCGGTCCAGCACCTCGCGCCATGCAGCCCGCTCCTGCGGCCGAAAACGCGAGTGAATGAGATACAGCGAACCGGCGAGCGACTTCGAGTCCTTCACTTTCAACAAACGGTCGAACAGGCCGGCGGCCCGGTCAACCGTGTTGACGATCACGAGCACGATCCCGTCCGTCTGCAGCCACTGCTCCGTCACGGCTTCCGCAAGATTGTCCAGATACTTCGGAGTATCGACTTTGTCGTCGTCGCCGGAATCCGCACCCGCAGCGCGTTTCGACCTCAGTTCCGCGACCGCGCCGGTCCGAAGCTGTTTCCGGCCAACCTCGAAATGCGGAGCGAGCGGTCCGAGCGGCCGCCCCGCAGCGTCGCGTGCGCAATCAACGTCGCGAAACGCAGCCTCGTCCTGTTCTTTCCGGTACCATGCCCTTTCTACGTGCGGATTCCAATCGACCGCCGATTCGAGCCAGTGCTTGGCGAGCGTCGCGCTCATCCACAACGAGTGACACGGCCTCACGACAACGCCGGATGACTTCGCCGCGCGAAATCCGTCGTCCTGCCGGAGCCACAGAGACCTGCGCCACGCTTCGAGTTGCAGGCTCGTCGCAAATCCGGTGCTCATCAACTGCACTTCGTCGAAGACCCACAGGCAGTCGTTGTTGAGCAGCGCGAACTCCAACGGCCAGCGAGCTCGGCCGATAGCGTAGCCGCGGTTCAAGGCACGGGAGAGCAGCATGTCCTGCGTACCAATCAGGATCGCATCGCGTTCGGGCCACAAGGCCCAGTCGGTCGTCTCTTCGCCGCCCATGAGAAGATGGACGGCGATGCGGGTTTTGGCCTCGCCATTGGCAGCCGCCCAGCCGTCAGCCGGTGCGTTGTCCCCGGGGTTTGCGGCGAGGAGGCCCAGCTTATTCAGCCAACCGCACGTGTTCCCGTACGTTTGCTCGACAAGCACACGCATCGGCAGGCAATACACCAGACGCCGCGGCGACGCCTGCCGAATCTTCTTGTCGGGGTGAAACCGGCGGCGGAAGAGCCACCCGAGATCGGCTGTGGCGGTCTTGCCGACGCCTGTGGGGGCGTTCAGGATTTCCGGGAATTCGCCAACGGGCGCGAGTGCTAACCGCTCCTGGTAGGGATAGGGTTGAACGCCCGTGGCGCATTGGAAGTATTCCCGAAAGCGGGCAATGCCCTCCGGCGTTTCGTTCATGGCAAATGCACCCCCCCTTTCCCACCATTGAATGCCATTTCTCGGCCTACTGCAAGTACGACGGCCGTAAACTCTTGACGTGGCATTCGGGCATTTACCCGAACCCAGAATTTCAGCCAATTCGGTTAACCGCGTCTGCCTGGCATCCGGTGGATTTCACCAAGTGGCGCGCGGGGAAGAACGGAGCCACCCCTGTAAAGACGCCAAAAAGGTTGGAGTCCACGCTTCAGCATGTATCGGCGGCGGGCTTCGCCCTCCCGGGCAGCCTGAAGGCTGTACTCCAACTGAATCGTCTGCCAGCTTTTCTTGAGAAATCCCACCTTTACAGGGGTGGATGGTACAGTCGGCACCGCTGGACGATGAGGTGTTCCAGGCTCGTGCTCTGCGAAAGGATGGCTGCCTCGTCGTCGAACCCAAAGCCGGTCTCGGGATTGAGCCGACCCCAGACGGAGCCTGGCGACCAGGTGGTCCAGGAAGGTCTGTTCCGTTTGGTACGGCATCCCGGATACGTGGGTGCGATCCTCTTTGGGCTGGCAACCGCCGTCGAGCTGGACTCGCTGTGGGCCTTGATTCCCGCGGGTCTCATGGCGATGCTGGTGGTTGTCCGTACGACCCTGGAAGACGCTCACTTGGAGCGTGAACTGCCGGGATACACGGCATACGCCCGCCAGGTGAGGGCGGGAAGCCGGTAGCTTTTTCACCGTAACAGATCGACGGGGCGGGCGTCACAAAGCGTCAGGCTGGTACGCATAGATCAAATACAAAAGGGACCGCTATGGAGTTTCACACGTACACCACCACTCGTGAAGCTTGCAGCAAGGCCGGGCTTGATCAGCATCCCGACGCCTTCTACGAGACCGCCCTGGCCGACGCCCTCGCCATCCAGTCGGCCCAGTTCTTCTTCCAGTTGAACAACGAGCGAGACTGGGAGCGGCAGAAAAGGCCGTACTACAATGTCTGGCCGTCCATCGTCCCGATGTTGACCCGGCTGAATCTGGACCTGGATTCGGGCCTGATCCAGCTGCCCATGCCCGCCCTTTGCGTCCGTCTGCCGAAGCAGAACAGTCCGATGACCTTTGACTGGCGGGGCCAGCCTTTCCAGATCCGCTGCATCATGCTGGGCGACATGGGGGACGGCAAAGCCATTTCGGTCCTGATCGACGTGGGCGAGACCGTGAACAACGGGGCGTTCGACATGCCGGTGTACACCTACTGCAACTTCCGCCGCCAGGCTGGCCTGACGGTCGAACAGTCATTGGCAGGGTTGGGGAAAGACGCATTCTCCGATATCGGCGTCCAAGTCCCCTCGGATTTGGTCGCCGACTGCGTGCGGCTGTGTTGTTCCCTGTGCCTGCTGGAACATGACGCTTCGGTCATCGAGCCGGATGTGCTGAGCAAGGATCGTGACAAGTTTGAGCAAAGCGGCGACGAAAAGTATGTGGACAAGGCCCATCGGCGTGGAAAGGTGGGGTGGAACGTGGGTCGGCACATTGAAGTTGCCCCGCATTACCGGCGACCGCACATGGCGTTGGTGTGGACGGGGACCGGCCGGGCGGTGCCCAAGATCGTCCCACGGAAAGGCAGCGTCGTCCATCGGGAGTTGGTGGAGAAGGTGCCGAGTGGGTTTGGGGACGGGGGTTCGTGACATGAAGTTATTCCGGACTGACAGCGGCCAGGCTCGTGCTGCTCACGACCGACGAACTGCGGTCGGTGGGGTTGTCGCCGCAGAAGGCTGCCTACGTGACCGACTTGGCGTCCAAGGTGAACGACGGTACGATAGACCTGCGACGGATCGGGCGGCTGTCGGACGAACAAGTCGTGGAGCGGCTCACCCAGGTCAAGGGAATCGGCCGCTGGACGGCTCAGATGTTCCTGATCTTCTCGCTGGGCCGCCCCGACGTGTTCCCGCACGAAGACTTGGGCGTGCGGACGGCGATCCGTGACCGCTACGGCCTGGCCGAACTACCGGACAAGGCGACGAGCCACGCCATTGCCGCCCCGTGGCGCCCATGGGCCTCGGTGGCCAGCTGGTACTGCTGGCGGGCGCTCGACTTGGTCAGAAACGCGAAGACAATCGTCAAGGGATATCCGTCTTAGGCCGGTTCCGGCCGGTAATGCAACAATAGACAGCAAGGAATGAACTCTGTACGAAGACGACTCCATTTGGTCACGCAAGGGAGCCACGTTCAGCGACAAATCGGCCCGGCAGGAGTTCGGCCTGCCCCAGCAGGAGATCATTGCCGCGATCCGCGCCGGCAAGCTACAATACCGGGTCTGCTACATGCATGGAAACCCGTGGTTTCGGCTATTGCGGCACGAGGTCGAAGCCCTTGTCACGGCGAAGAGCGGGAAAGACCAACTCCAGCGGAAAAAGCTCGAAAAAGAGCTGGCCGACATCAACAAGGAAGCCCGAAAGTTGAAGACCCGTTTGAAAGCGATTGAACGGCGGAGGGCGGAACTAACCAAGGAACTGGCCGGTTCGCCTAATTCCGGGCAGTCCGGCGTGGCCCGGAAACGAGAGCAGAAATGACCGGGATCAAGGGCCACCGATTGCATGTCAAGTTGGGCGCCTCGCAGGTCCGGCGACGGCTGAAGGGGCTGGGCTTCGGCGTCCGCAAGGTCGAATGCGCCGGCCGCGGCGAAGCGGTCATCATCCACACCGCCACCGGGCAACACCTGCGGGAACTCCAGGCGATCTTCCAGGATGTGATGAAACGGGTCGAGCCGGTGACTTGCCAACATACAGCCGGCGAGTCGAGAACATGCTGAGCGGGAACCCCAACATGCCATTTCACCGTGCGTTGTTCGTAACCATGTTGGCCGTCGGATCGCATGTCGCTGCTGCAGCCGAGACCAGCCGTGACGCCAGCCGTTTTGACGCTTGGCGTCGCCAACGCCGCCCCCGTCTCCTGGGCGAACTTCCCCGCCGTCTCTTTCGCGAAAAGGACTTCATTGACCACCTCCACGAAATCTGCGTCCATTACTGCCATTCCCCCGCCACGCGGGCTGCCTAAACGCACGACGCCCCCAAGCACTTGCCGTGCCAACCGACTTTCGGAACAATCGAGGCGAACTGGGTGGTGGCGGGGCGGTAGGGCGCGTCGCGTTGCTGGTGGTGAATCCGCCGCAGGCGGACTCGACGGAGACAAGCTCCGCCGTGGCGTCCTCGCGATCCCAAGAATAATCCGTTGCCGCTCTGGACTTTCCCGGAAAAAGCGATATACTTCGTCACTGTTTGATCCCGTCGGTCATTGCCCATTGGATCACTGCCAGGTCCAATGGCCCTCTGAGTACGCGACGCGCGCTTCTCGCCTCCGGTCCTGGAAACTCTGAACAGGACTTTTGGATGCCTTTTGCACAACTCGGTCTGTCTTCGTCGCTCCTGCGGGCGGTTACTTCGCAGGGTTACACCTCCCCCACCCCCATCCAATCTCAAGCAATTCCCCATGTTTTGGCCGGCTCCGACGTGATGGGCTGCGCCCAGACGGGAACGGGCAAGACGGCGGCCTTTGCGCTGCCCATCCTGCACCGCTTGTCGCAAGCCGCAACGCCGCCGCGGGAACGCGGGCGCCCGATCCGCGTCCTGGTCCTGTCCCCGACCCGGGAATTGGCGGCCCAGATCGCCGACAGCTTCCGGACCTACGGGCGGCACACGGGACTGCGGCACACGGTCGTGTTTGGCGGCGTCAGCCAGCACCCCCAAGTCCGCGATCTGCAGCGCGGCGTCGATATCCTGGTCGCCACGCCCGGCCGGCTGGTCGACTTGATGGACCAACGCTTCGTCGATCTGAGTTCCGTCGAGGTCTTCGTGTTGGACGAAGCCGACCGGATGCTGGATATGGGCTTTCTGCCGGATCTGCGCCGGGTCCAAGCCAAGTTGCCGGCACGGCGGCAGACGCTGTTCTTCTCTGCGACCATGCCGGAAGCCATCCGGCAACTGGCCGATTCGCTGCTCCGGGAACCCGTGCGGATTCGCATCGCCCCGGTCGAGTCGACGACGGCCCTGATCGCCGAGTCGGTGTGCTTTGTGCCCAAACAGGGTAAGCCCCAGTTGCTCACCGACCTGCTGAAAACGCAAGACGTGGCCCGCGCCCTGGTGTTTACTCGCACCAAGCACGGTGCGGACCGCTTGGCCAAGCAACTGAACAAAGCCGGGATTCGGGCCGAAGCGATGCATGGCAACAAGAGCCAGTCGGCCCGGCAGCGCACCTTGGCCGGCTTCAAATCGAAACAGCCTCCGGTCCTGGTCGCCACCGACGTGGCCGCCCGCGGGATCGATGTGGACGGCGTGTCGCACGTGTTCAATTACGACCTGCCGAACGAGCCGGAGATGTACGTACACCGGATCGGCCGCACCGGCCGCGCCGGCGCGTCGGGCATCGCGGTGTCGTTCTGCGATCACGACGAACGCAAACTGCTCCAAGCGATCGAACGGCTGATCCGCCGCAAGCTGCTGGTCGACCACGCGTCGCCCTCGGAACCCACCGCCGCGACGTCGGCAACAACGGCCGTCCAGGCGCGGGAATTCAAGCCGTCCGCGACGGCTCGCCGCTGGGGCGGAACGAAGTCGAATGGCGCGCGCCCGAGTTCCCGCCAAGTGGCCGGTAAACGCCGGCGCTGGTAGGGACTGGCGAAGAAACAAGTGTCGTCTTTCGCTCCGCGAAAGAACGCCCTATCGCGGAGCGGAAGGCGACAATGCGACAGGAATTTCAACCGCCCGCAAGCGCGTGGAGTAGTGTCTAACGGGGCGGGCCCCCCCGGCCCTAGCGGCGCCGGGCTCGGGGTGGCATGCGACGGCTGCGAAACGGAGCTTGGCAGCGAGGACAAACGGCTAGGACGGGTTAGTCGGTTCGGCGGGAGGCTGGTTCGAAGCCTGCGGCGCCGTTGACGCAACCTTCAAGCGGTGTGCCAGAGTCTTCTCGGCATTGCGTTTCGCCCGCTTCTTCTTTCGCCTTTTGTCCTCCGTGGCTTTACTGTGGCCTGACAAATGTCACCTCCGGTCAAGTGGTTCGCCCCAGGGTCGGGCCAAGCCGAGCTTGGCCTCCTCGATCCCGATGCACAAACGGGATTCTACGCCGTTTTGGCTCCACCAGCTAGAGGCAGGATCAACATCGCCCCGGAGCTTGAAGGAGGCCCGACCCGTTGTTGGGTTGAGGACGGCACATAGTCGTTTGACCAGAAGCCCGTCTTGTTGCAGGCCCGGGCCGATTCGAGTCACGTCGCAGCCGTCCGCTGCCGGTGCAGGCGGTCCACGAATTCGGCATGTTCGGGCGAGGCCAGACCTTGCTGGAGGACGGCGATGACCTGGGCCAGGTCGCCGCGGAGAAGCGCTGCGGGATCGAGCCACAGGCCGGGGAAGATTTCGCTCTCGTATCGCCCTTCGGTGTCGGCTGCCAGGCGTTCGTACCGGTCGTCGCGCAACACGAACCAGTCGATCGCGCGGTCCCCTGCTCGCCACACGATGTACTCGCGGACTTCGCTGCGGCGGTACGCCCGCAGCTTGTCGTGCAAGTCGTAGCTGACGCTGCTGGCGGCCACCTCGACGATCAGTTCCGGCGCCCCCGCGACGTATTTCCCACTGTTCCGCGATTGTCCGCCAAACGCTGGCAAAATGCGCAGGAAAGCATCGGGCTGGGGCTCGTTTTCCGGGTCCAAACGAAGGGTCGAGTTGTCGCCGCCTTCGACGCCGGGGGTTCCCGCCCGGTAGACTCCGAGCCAAGTTATCACGTCAAAGTGCGGGCCACCGTGATCTTCTTGCGTGACGGGCGACGGCATGTAGACAACTCCTTCGATCAGTTCCGCTTTCTTGACCCTGGGCATGGCGGCATATCGCCGCTCAAACTCCGCTCGGGTCAGACGGTCCCCGGCATGAAGTTCGGGCACGTCTTCGGTCATCGGCCCCCGTGGGGTGGGTAACAGAACCGTGGTCATAAGTTGAATCTCCGCAACGAATTCCCTGGCAACTCGACAGGATCGAGTGCCTTGTTGGCGTTCACGCTGGAGCGTGCCTAGCAGGCCAGACCTGCGGCAAAAGACACGCTAAAGCGTGAACTCCAGCGAGTCTGGCGCCTCCTGAACTTAGTATAGCCGCATACGGCATCGGCGAGAATCGCCTGCCCCGGCCGGATACCTCCATCGGCGGGACAACGTCCTCACGGTGCCGAGTTGCCGATGCAGAACAGGTGCTCTTTGCCCCGGATATAAAGTCGGCCTTCCTGAAACGCGGGGCTGGTCACGCATTCTTCGCCCAGTTCGGCTTCGCCCACCGGCTTGCATTCCTCGGCCGTCGGCTCGACGATGTGGGCCTTGCCGTCCTCGTCGAACAGATAGACGTGCTTGCCCACCAGGGTGGGTGACGCCGTGAAATTGGCACCGTCCAGATCGTGCTCCCACAGCGGCTCGCCGCCCTCTTTGGCGTTGTAGCAGGTGAGCGTGCCGAAGGATGCCAGCACCATCAGGAATTGGTCGGCCGCCAGCGGGCTGCAACAATCCGGCGAGCCGACGTCGGCTTCCCACAGCACGTGGCTGCCGGTGACGTCTCCCGTTCCATCGGGCCGGATGGCGGCCGTGCCGGGAAATTCGTTGGCGACGAACACGATACCATCGGCAAAGGTTGGTGACGGGCCCACGTCGGCTTGCAAGCACTTGGCACGCCAAATCTCCTTGCCGTCCGCCGGCGTGTATGCGATCACCCACGGATCGGCCGCCGTGATGATTTGCGGCTGGCCCTGATGCTCGATTACCAGCGGCGTGGGCCACGAGTTGGGGACTTCGCGAGGCGTTTCCCACACCGTCTCGCCCGATTCGGCTTTCAACGCCAACAACTTGGACGCTTTGTCCTGTTTGGTTCCCTGGTCGAATTGCACCAGGAGCAAATCGCGGTACATGGCCAGCGAGGTCGCGTGGCCGTAGACGTTCTTGGGCATCCCGAGGCTGCGCGCCCAACTGACCTGGCCGGCGAAATCAACCGCCACGATGTCGCCGTTGGCGAACATCGCGTAGACGCGGCGGCCGTCAGTGGCGGGAGTCGACGCGGCATAACCGGTCGCTTCGCCCACCTTGGGCGGCGCGGCCGTGCTGTCCGGCGTCCCCGGCACTGCGGCTTCCCACAACACGGTTCCGGAGTCTGCCTCGCAGCAATAGACCACGCGCCGCGTTTCGTCGGCGCCGGTTACAAACACCCGCTTGTCCCAAACGATTGGCGAACTGTTGCCGGGCAGAGGGACCGCCGTCTTCCAACGGATTCCTTCGCCCGACGCACCGTCCCACTTCGTCGGCACGTCCGCGAACGTGGCAATGCCGGTTCCGGCGGGACCGCGGAAACGGGGCCAATTGCGCCGCCATTCCTCGTCCGTAGGCGGGCTTGCGGGCGCCGTCGGAACCGGATTGGGACTGGAGACCTTGGGGGCATTGTTTGCGAGCGGGGCGGCGTCAGCCCCCCGGTGTGTCGGAACCGGGTTGGGACTGCTGGCTTTGAGGGCAGGCGGCGGCTCGACAGGCGGCGGTTTCGTCGCCGAAGGTTCCATCTCCGGCTGCTCCGGCTCAACGGGCGGTTCCGTCCTGGTCGTCGGCGCGGCGTTTGGCACTGGGACGTGGAACTCCGCTGGTGCAATGCGCTTCTCTGGTGGCGTTTTCGCGGTTGGCTGCGGTGCAGCCGGCTCCGGCGCGGGCGGCGGCGAGACCGACGGCGGCTCGACCGCGGCAGGCGCAGCGGGTTCGCCGCCGCCGGACGCATCCGAAACGTGAACTGTGGCTAGGTCAACGCCGCTGCCAGCCCAAGGCCCGAACGTACCCAACACCAGCAAGCCTCCCAGCCCCGCCACCGACCAGCGGCTAAGTGCGTGAAGGTGCTCTTCCGGGTCACGTGGGACGTCGCGTGGCTGGGGCTGCGGCAACTGGCGGTGCAGCACTGCGGCGGCCTTGGCGCAGACGAGCGTCGCGACGACGCTGACCAACAACAGCCAAGTACCCCAAGTGCTAAATCGCCGCCGCTGGAAGTACTCGTCCCGCAATTCCAGATCCAATTGACGGAGTTTGTCCTTGATCGCGGCGTCCCGGGGATTCGCCTTGAGTTGGCCTTTGAGCGTTAAGTATTCGGGCGAGTTCAGCGGATCTTGCGCCACGCGGGCCGTGTAATCCACCAACAGCAGCGTGCCAAACAGGAACGAAAACACGCCTGCCACAAGGGCACAGCGGAAGATCACGGTGTATTTTTCAGCGGCGGTGAGCATGATTGAACAGATACGTGCGTGAAATGCGGCTCCAGGACAGACGCTGCGTCATTCTCTCGTCATCAGATCATTTGTCATTCGTCCGTTGTCACTCCTCCTTCTGGAACGCCGACAGCCCTTAATTCGACCACTTCCGACACGTCGCGAATCAGCCCCAAGCGGACTTGTTCGCCGGGACAGTACCAGTAGCAGCGGCCACAGGACACGCAGCGGGAACGGTCCGGTTGATAATCGGTCCGTTTGCGGCGAATGGATAAGGTCACCAGCTTGACGCCGATCACCAGGCCGGTCCAGGCGCCCAGCCAGGCGCCCAGCGTACGGAATCTCGCTCGCCGTTGGAGCGCAATCCCGTACAACTCGCTGACCGGCCGGCCCGTGCCGCGAAACGCTTCGCTGGCATCGATCGTTCCCGTGACTTGCCCGGTCTCTTCCAGACGCATACGTTCCGTCAGGCGGACTTGTGGATCCAGCCGCGACAGGGGAACGGCCAAGAGCATGCCCAGCCCGATTCCTACGGCGATCAACACCGGGGTCAGCAGCAGCATCCCGGCCAACCGCCGCCGCGCAGCCGGTTTAGCATTCGGCGCCAGCGGCAACGCCGGCTCTTGGATCGCTCCATAGGGACACGAATCCTCGCACAGTCGGCATTGGATGCATTCCTTCGGCGGAATCCTGGCGTGCCACTTGGCCACTTTCGACAGCGCGCCCAGAATCGCGCCATAGGGACACAGGTAGCGGCAATACGGCCGCCCTATGAACAAGCCCAGAAACAGCAGGCACGCGCCGAACACCAACATGTTCACGTCGCCGTTCAGGCGAAACATGGCGACGAACGGGTCGTAGCGGCAAATCACAAAGGCCGTGCCCGAAACGGCAAAGATCACGGCGGCCCCCAAGTACACGTGCGGGACAATCCCCAGGGCGTGATCGAGCCAACTGGGCACGCGGACGCTGCGCACCGCGACGACTTCCTGGATGGCCCCCAGCGGACACACGGCCGCGCAGAATGTCCGCCCGAAAAACAACGTGAACACCAATGGCAGCACAAAGAGCAGAATGACCGTCGCCGGGATGGCGTAGGACGGATCGCCCAGGGCGTAGACCACGTTTTGAGTCGCACCGACCGAGCACACGCAGCCGTCGCGGACGAAGCCGAACCAGATCAGCGAAGCCACGGCGAGCAGGAACAGTCCGCGGCGAGAACGGCTGATCAGGGCAAAATAGGATGCCAGGCACAACGCGCCCACCAGGATCAAGACGTTGATCCATTCCCAACCCATGCTCTCTGCCGCCGGCGGCATGGACACCGGGATCGCATGATCCTTGAACTCCGGTGTGGGGATCAAATCGCCGGCCAGGGCCGGCAGCGACAGGGCGCAGATCAGCGCCCCCATTAGAGCCCCAACGACGGATTGGCGAATTCGGTGTTCAGGCATTCGACATTCTTTCGTCATTCAGGCTTCGTCATTGGTTCGATTGCTTCACTGAGGCGAAATCGTCTCGGATCCTGGCGAACGGTGGGCGTCAGCCCAGCGGTTCTTTCCGGGGTTGGCCTGCTGGCATCACAGGAACCGGCGGGCTAACGCCCACCGTTCGCCGAAGTAAGACCGCCGAACCAGGCTCCTCAGCATCTCGCCCCGCGGACGCTTCCAGCCGCCCTTGTTCCGCGCGCCACCGCTGCTGCTGTTCGACGCGGGCCAGCAACTCTTCCGCCTCCCGGCGCTGGCCGGCATTCTTGCCAGCCGACTCCAACATGCGTTGGGCTCGAGAACGGAAGGCCGCGAGCGCTTTGCGCTTCATGATTTCCTTCTGCGAGGCCGGGATGCGGTAAAACGCTTGCGTCGGACAGGCAATGGCAATCGCGCATTCGTTGCAGTCCAAGCAACGATCGTGCTCGACCTGCATGTACAGCGAGCCGTTCATCAGCGCGCAGCCCTTGACGCACTTGCCACAGCCGATGCATAGCGGCTCGTCGATCGTGTACTCGTAGAACCGCTGGCCGGAACGTTCTTCGACAAACCGCCGCACGATCGCGCCGGTCGGGCAGGCTTGGTTCTCGGCGGCGGTGTCCAGGGCCGTGTAGCCCATTTCGAAATAACCCGTGCAAATGTCGCAATACCCGCACATGTCGAAACAGTTGATGCACTTGACCGCCGACACGTCCAGCACGCACTTGGTGGCGCAATTCGTACACGCCATGCACTTGTCCGGGTCCAACTGCCACACCAGCTGTTCTGCCTTGCTGGTTCGCCCGGCCAGCACGCCCGCCGTGCCGGCCAGCGCGACCGTGCCTACGGTGCGGATGCCGTCGGCGAGAAAGCCCCGGCGATTGACTTCAGCTGCCATCGGTATTTCCTCTGCTTCTTTCCTGCCTGACACCTCGACGTGGCTTGCGGGAAGGGCTCAGACGTACAGAATTCAAAATTGGCGGTCATCACGCTCAGTGGTGGTCAAGCGGCAAGTCCGCCAATTTTGAATTCTGTACGTCTAAGCCCCCTACCGTCTCCTCCACGCCACCGCTTGCGGCAGCTGACAACCGGTCTGGCTCCCGCAGCGTTCGCACGGCAAACGCTGCGCACATCGGCCGCCGCCGCCCGACCGCCGGACCAGCAGTGCCGTGCCCGTTGCGATGACCGACAAAACGCTCCACCGCAGCAAGCCCATCAGCCATTGCCGCCGCGTTTGGTTGTCGTTGTTCATGGATTCGCCTCTCCTTTCCGCGCAAACACTCGCACCTGCCGCGTCAACGGGTCCAGCACCAGCACTCGGCCGCCGCTGTCGACCGCCACGTCGAACGTCGGCGTATGTCCGCTGTCTTCATTCAGCTGCGCGGCACTGACCGTCTGGTCCAGCATCTGCGGATCGGCGACCACGCAATCCAGTTCCCCCCTGGGGCTGTAGATCTTGACGCGGGGGATGCCTTTTTCCGCCGTCACGAACCGTCCGTCCGGCAGCACCGTGAAATCCGCCGGGTTGCAGCACCCGAAGAATCCGTCGATCTGGGCCGACGCTTTGCCCCATTGGCCCAGCAAGTCGCCGTTGGCCGTAAAGGTCTCGATTCGCCGCGCGCCGGGATTGACGACACGCAGCAGACCGTCGGCGGTAACGGCGACGTCAAAGTGCGGACTGGGGATTACAAACCCTCGAATCCCCTGCGCCTCGTCTGGCTCTCCAATGCGTCCCAGCAACTTGCCGTCAGGGTCCAAACGCAGCACGATGCGGTTCCCGGCATCGGCCACGAAAACGGCCTCTTCAGCCACCGCCAGCGAGGTAAGCACCGACTTGTCGTTGAACCCGTCCGTCCAAGTCCCGACCGCGGTTTGCGAATCGAACAAGTGGATCCGGTTGCCGGCACCGACATACAGGCGACCGGGATGCACATGTTCTGCGCCACCCACCGCCAAACATGTTGGCTCACCTTTCACGGGGATCTCTGCCTGCCGTTTTCCATCCGAACCGAACACGAGGACGGTGCTTTCTCCGGCAACGTAAACCCGATCATCAGGGCCCGTGGCCAGTCCACGGACGGCATTCAACCCCGTCGGGAACGAACCTCGTTCATGGAATCTGATCAGTGCCGGATTGGCCCGCTGGTATTCGTCCGCGTTGAATTCGAATCGATCCGAGATGCCGCCGCCTTCTTCGCCCCACGGGTCCATGCGCAGCACTGCGATGCCCGCGACGGCGACCGCCGCGACGACCAACACGCCAATGACCACCGGTCGGATCAAGGCACGGCGCGGCCGCTGCTGGCAGCGACAGGCTTTCGAAGACTGCTCACGCATGGTATTCGTCACTATTTCGTCACTGGTCATTCATCATTCGTCATTGGTGACTGATCATTGCTTTGCCGCCCGCACATCCACGCAGGCCATCCGCGTCAGATCGCGGACGATCAGCCGCCCGGCGGTCATCGCCATCGGCCCCCAGGCGTCATGGCCGTTCTCGAACACCTGAAACTGGGCCAGCGGGCGATAGCCCTCGTGCGTGGCCTCCATCGTTGTCAGTAGGCCGTTGTCCGCCAAAGCGAAAACTATCCCATCGGCAATCATGTACGGCCCGTGGCCGAATTTCGCGCTGCCGCTGTTCCAGACCTCTTTTCCGTTCAAATCCAGGCACAACATCTGTTCGCGCAGCTTCCGCACGCCGTACAAATGTCCGCGATAGAACAGGGGCGTCTGTTGCTCGGAATTGAACTCCTTGCGTTTCAGATCGTATGCCTTTTCCGCCTTGAACTCGTCGCCCGTTTGCTTTATCTGCAGCATCATGGCGCCGGTGATGTCATAACCGCTGCACAAGAAGATCCGGCCGTCGGGCAGCGGCAGCGGCGACGGGCTGGTGGCAAAATTCTCGACCCAACTCGTCTCGTCCCACAACAGCCGCCCATCCTCGGCGGCGATTCCCGCCGTGCCGCCCGTGCCGCAGTACACGTACATTTTGCGGCCTGCGAACTCGGTCGTCATGATTGACGAGTGAGTCATTTTCCAGCCGCGGGGGTTAGGCGTCTTCCACAGGATCTGGCCTGTCCGGTACTCGACGGCGACCAGCAGCGCATCCGGTCCGCACGGCGCGAGGATCACGCGGTCGCCGTCCACCAGCGGACATTGGCCCGTGTACCACTGCCGCTCTTCGGCGCCGAACCGCTGGACCATATTGATCAGCCAGCGGCATTGGCCCGTGTCCGTGTCCCAGCATGCCACATGGCACCGCGGCCCGATCGATACGACGCATTCGCCGACCAGCGCCGGCACCGTGCGGGAACAGCCGTGGTTCGGCGTCACTTCGACCGGGTAGCTATTGCGCCAAATCTCGCGCCCGTCGGCCAGCGACAAGGAGCGCATCGTATCGGCTTTCGCCGGCTCGTCGTAATCCAGCACAAAAACCCGTCCGTCGCGGATCACCGCGCCGGCGTAGCCTTGGCCCAAATCGACCCGCCACAACACGGGCGGGCCTTGCGGCGGCCAACTGCGAGCCAGCGGCGTCCCGTCGTCGCAGATCGCGTCCCGGTTCGGTCCGCGAAACGCCGGCCACACGCCGGGAACATCCGCCGGCCGGCCAGGACCTCGGATCGGCTGTCCCGCCGCCGCCGCCGGGCCGGCCCCCACCCGGGCAGCCTCGGGCGTGCCATCCAACCCGGGAACGCGGTGCGTCAGCGGCGGACGGCCTTGACTGCCCAGCGACAACAGCCGAGCCGTCAGGCCAGCGTTGGCTTCGGCCTCCGGCGCGACAGGCCCCGCCCCGCTGCTCAGCCAGACGATGAGCGCAGCCGTGCCGAGTGCGGCCAGCAGCGTGGGAACCACATTGGGAATCCAGGTCGTCTTCATCGTGCGATATTCTACTCGATCACCGCCTCGGCGCGAACCGAACCACCGGGCTCCGACGTACAGAATTCAAAATTGGCGGAATTGCGGCGTTGACCACGGCTGAGCGAGTTGCCCCGCAATTTTGAATTCTGTACGCCTGAGCCCTTCCCGCCGAAACGTCCTACGTCATAATCGTGGCATTATGAATCAGAAGCATCGAGCCCCACGCAATCGAACGATCACACTTGACGTTGTCGAACAAGCGGCGCTCGCCTCACGCATCCTGCGCCTCGACGGGCCCGTCCCGGCGGAAGGCATCGTTAACCAGACGATTTGCGGAGATTTGTTCGATGTGATTCCTTACCTGCCAGTTCAGTTCGTCGATCTTCTGATCGTTGATCCGCCGTACAACTTGAACAAATCCTTCAACAACCGATCATTCGAACAACGCTCAGCCGAGTCTTATGCGGCTTGGATCGATTCTTGGCTGAACCCGCTTCGGCGCGTTCTCAAGCCCCAGGCTTCCATTTACATTTGTTGTGACTGGCGCTGTTCGGCAGCCGTCCAACAGGTTGGGGAACGGTATTTTATTGCCCAAAACCGCATCACGTGGGAACGGGAAAAGGGACGAGGCGCACAGAAGAACTGGAAGAACTGCTCCGAAGATATTTGGTTTTTCACGATAGCTTGCGAGTACCAGTTCGACGTCGATGCGGTCAAGCTCAAGCGGCGCGTCGTTGCTCCCTATACCACCAGCGACGGGGAGCCCAAGGATTGGATGCAGACCGAGCAGGGCGGCTTCCGCCTCACCCATCCCTCCAATCTTTGGACAGATATTTCGGTTCCGTTCTGGTCGATGCCGGAAAACACGGACCATCCGACACAAAAGCCGGAGAAGTTGATTGCGAAACTGATCCTTGCCAGTTCGGTGCCTGGTGACGTGGTCTTCGATCCCTTTCTTGGTTCCGGAACGACTTCGGTAGTTGCCAAGAAGTTGGGGCGTCGTTTCGTTGGCATCGAGATCGACGAATTTTATTGTTGCCTCGCGGAACGTCGCTTAGAACGTGCCGCCCAAGATGATTCCATCCAAGGATTTCACGACGGCGTGTTTTGGGAACGGAACACCCTGTCCGAACAACGAAGAGGAAGCCCGCCGCGAGCAAAGCAGCGGTTGGCCGGCCAGCATCCACGATTATTCGACGCTGAGTGACTCGCATGCGGAGCCAGCTGTTCCACACCGACGGATACGAGGCGATTCAGGACGGCATCAAGACGTTTCTGAACCGGCAGGACCAGTTCTTGTCGGGCAGCACAGTGAGGAGCACACGTGCGGTCGGTGATGCCATCCAGGAAATTCTCGGGGAGAACTTCCAATCCATCCTCGGCCCGGATTGGTGTGCCAAGTACTCGTCTCAGTTCGCCCGGCGCGCTATGGCCGATTTGGCGTTCGAGGACCTGGACGGCTTCTATTACGTGGTCGATGTGAAAACGCATCGACTCAGCACGAAGTTCAATATGCCGAACCTGACATCCGTGGAACGTCTGGCGAGGTTCTACGAGGACGACAAGAATTACTTCGTTGTGCTCATGGTCGCCTACGACATCGATGGGCTTCGTGCGGTCATCGAGCACGTCCGCTTCGTGCCGATTGAGTTTCTTGGCTGGGACTGCCTGACCATCGGCGCCCTGGGTTGGGGGCAGATTCAACTTGCGAACTCGAACATTGTGACAGTGAATTCGGGCTATTCTCGAAAGAAGTGGATGATCGAGTTCTGCGATACCATGCTCGATTTCTACCCCAAGGAAATCGGGAAGATTGAAAACCGCATCGGCCGCTTCCAGAAGATACGCGACACTTGGGAGAAACGCCCTGGCTGACAGTCAGCATCCCTGAATCCCGCGAATCAATCCACTTTCCCCTTTTTTGTACGAAACCTATGAACACTCGAATCCGAATCCTCGTTGTCGTTTGTTTTGCAGCCTTCCCTTGCGGGCTTTCCCCGGCCCGGGTGCATGCCGCCGAGGGCGACGGCATTCTGGATGAGATCCGGGCCGCGATGGCGGAGCGGGAAATGACGGTGGCCAAGGCCAAGCTGGACGAGGCGGCCACGCTGGACGGCGACGCTGCGTTCACCTCGGAGCGTAAACGCCTGACGTTGCTGTATGGCTACCTGGAAGACTTCTGGAAGTCGGTGGACGAGGGTGCGAAAACGCTGCAGTCCGTCGAGGAGTTGACGATCGGCGGCGTGCTGGTGTCCGTCGTCGAGTACCAACCCGGCTTGCTGGTGCTGCGGGTCAAAGGCGAGAACAAACGCTACACCGTGAAGACGCTGCCCGCCAAAGTGGCGCTGACGCTGGCCGAGCGTGTCCTGAAACCGGACGATCCGCAGAACAAGGTTTTCTTTGGAACGTTCCTTGCCGTGGATGGAAAAGGCGACCGGGAAATCGCGCGCAAGCTGTGGACGGAAGCTCAGAAAGCCGGTGTGGACGTCGCCTCGCTGCTACCCGAACTGGGCAACGCGCCCGTCGCCACGCTGCCGGTGGAGATTCCGCCGCTGACCTCGATCATGCGCAAGCTGCTGGCGCCCGCAGGCTGGACCCTGCGCCGGCAGGAGGGCGACCGCATGGTCCGGGAGCCGCTCAAAGATAACGCCGAACAAACGGCCGCGGGCCATCTGCAGGTCACCGCTCCCAGCGGCGCGGGTGAGTCGCAGCTGGTTTACAGCCGCAAGCTGGCCGCCAATTTCGGCTGCCGCATCATCCTGCAAAACGTCGGTGACGGCCAAGTGTTCGGCTTGTTCGCCGCCGAATCGCTGGACGCCGCCTACCAGGTGCCGCTGCCCAAGGGGTCCATGATGATCGAGTTCGCCCGGCAAGGCGGCGCGTTCCAATGCCGCCTGAATCAGAAAGAAGTTCCTGTCGAAACCCGCGGCGACGTGGTGCCAAATATGGTCGGCACGGTCGGCCTGACCCTGCCGGCCGACGCCAAATGCGTGGTGGCCTGGTTTGAATTACAGGCCCGATAGGGATCGAGCAGGATTCCGGCTCACGTACCTTCCGTTCAGAATGTCACGTTCCTGTGTGGCACTGCTTGCTCGCAGTGGCGATGCGGCAGGCACGGCCAACAAGCAGGCCACACCGAGAGAACGCCCCCATGAACGGCACAGAAACACGCCCGTATCCCGTTTGACGCCAAGTCGAATCGCCCGTTCCCCCACGGCCATCGCACGCCCGCCCTTCGTATCCAGCGAATCATGCGTTTACCCTGGGTCCCGACTGTCGCCTCGCCTTCTCGCCTCTGAATAGCCCAGACTGCCGGTGAGAAAAGCAGAATGTCCGATCTTAAACCGACTGGAGTTCCCATTTTTGGCGCGTGCAAGGAGTCGTAAGCCATTTATCCTTCATCTCGACCGGCGAGAGACCGTCAATATTGGTGCGGAATCTCGACGCGCCCTTTTCAATGTAAGTTCTACGGAAGGCAACGGTAATTAGCCCATTCGATTCGAGCATTAGCCTTCGGATCGCGGTCAATGGGGCGTCCATGTCGTAGTCGGTGACGCCAAGAGTTCGCGGCGCGAACTCTCTTGATTCGAGGTACTCACGAAGCCTCGCGACAAACCCGTCCTGATTGCCAAAGCACGGTTTCGGGTAACTCAAGAAGATAGAAATGGCCATAGCGTTTTGAGCACACTCTCCTATCGACTTCATCGCGATGATCGCGGGTGATTTGCGGACACGAAAAATGGACCTTCCACTTTTTGCGAGGGCGACCTCAAAGGCGAACGGAGGCCTTCAAGCCCAACTTCCACGTAGTGCATGCCGAATGAACTCCCGGAGATTTACTTGCCCACCGCCCGCTGCGGCCAGTCGATGCCGGACAGGGAAGCTAGCGCCAATTGCAGGGCATGGGTGCCTTGGCGGCCGTGGCCTTGGGCCGCCACGGCCAGGTACAGTTGATTGGCCAGCGCCAAGCCGGGCAGCGCGAGCCCCATCCGCCGGGCCTCGTCCAGCGCGATGCCCATGTCTTTGATGAAGTGCTGGACAAAAAAGCCGGGATCGAAATTGTTCTGGATGATCCGCGGGCCGAGATTGGACAGCGACCAGCTGCCGGCGGCGCCGGAGGCAGCCGATTCCAGCACGCGGTTCAAGTCCAAGCCGGCACGGTAGCCGTACAGCAGGGCTTCGCACACGCCCACCATGTATCCGGCGATCAACGTCTGGTTGACCAGCTTGGTGTGTTGGCCGGCACCGGGACCGCCTTGACGGATAAACGTCTTGCCCATCGCTTCCCAGCAGGGACGCAAAGCTTCGATCGCGTCCACGTCGCCGCCGATCATAATCGACAGGCGTGCCTCGCGGGCCCCGATGTCGCCGCCGGAGACCGGTGCGTCGAGGCTGATCACGCCTTTTGCCTGCGCCGCCGCGGCGATCTCGATCGCCAGTGACGGCTCGCTGGTCGTCATGTCGACCAGGATGCTGCCGGACTTGGCGCCGGCCAGCGCGCCTGCGGGGCCCAGCACCACTTCGCGGACATCGCTGGGGAAACCGACGATGGTGAACACTACGTCGCTGTGTAGGGCGACTTCGCGCGGACTGTCCGCCCAAGCGGCGCCTTGGGCCAACAGCCGTTCGGCCTTGCTGCGGGTGCGGTTATAGATCGTGGCCGAGAAACCGCGGCCGAGCAAGTGGCCGCACATGCTGGCGCCCATGACGCCGGTGCCGATCCAGCCGATACGCGTCTTGCCGGGCTCGATATTCATCGTGCATCACCAGCGCGATTCCGGGGGATTGAGGATTTCGTTCAGAATGAACGCCTGTTGAATGGATTGCGGATTGCGGAACATTTCGGCGATCCGTGTGGCAAAGGCGGCACCCGCTGCCGCCCCAACGCGATCTTCCGGATCGTCGATCTGGCTCTGTTGGTGGTCGAATTTCTCGTGCAACTGGGCCTCGACTTTTTCGCCGGCCTGGGTAACTTCGGCGCCCAGTCGCGACGCACCAGCGGTCAAGCTGCTGGTGTCCAGATGTTTCTCGACGCGTTCGGCGACGGTCGGCCGGCGGCGGACCGGCGCCGCGTCCACGACTTCGGCGTCCAAGACTTCGGCCGGCCCGCGCGACGCTGCCGGCCGTTGCGGGCCGGGTCGTTGAGCCGGTGGGGCCTGAGCCGGCCGCGGCTGGGGCGGGCGGGGCGGAGCGGGCCGCTGGGCAGCCGGCTGTTGCTGCTCGGCGATTTCCCGCAACAGGTTTTCCAGTTCGCGCATGATGCTCACGAGGGGCGACCTCCGGCGGCGGCGCTGGTGGCGATCGACTTGCGCATTTCCGTATCGGCCTGGACGTTCCGCAGTTTGAAGTAGTCCAGCACGCCCAGCTTGGCCGTGCGGAACGCTTCGGACATGGCCCGGGGAATTTCCGCCTCGGCATCGACGACTTTGGCGCGGCTGTCCTCGATGGCCGCCAGCATCTCCTGTTCGCGGGCCACGGCGGCGGCGCGGCGGCCTTCGGCCTGAGCCCGGGCGACGCGCGTGTCGGCCTCCGCCTGGTCCGCTTGCAGCCGGGCGCCGATGTTCTCGCCGACGTCGATGTCGGCGATGTCGATCGACACGATCTTAAACGCGGTCTGCGAGTCCAGTTTGCGGGCTAGCACGGTCTTGGAAATCATGTCCGGATTTTCCAGCACCTGGGCGTGCGTTTCCGCCGAGCCGATAGCGCTGACGATGCCCTCGCCGACGCGGGCGATGATCGTCTCTTCGGTGGCCCCGCCGATCAACGCCTGCAAGTTGGCGCGGACCGTGACGCGGGCGCGAACCTTCAGTTGGATGCCGTTCTTGGCCATCGCATCCAGCGACGGTTTGCCGGAGCCCTTCGGCGGGCAATCGATGACCTTGGGATAGACGCTGGTCTGGACCGCTTCCAGCACGTTGCGCCCCGCCAGGTCGATCGCCGTGGCCTCGCGGAACGACAACTGAATGATTTTCGCTTTCTGAGCGGCGATCAGCGCCCGGATCACCAGTGGTACGTTTCCGCCCGCCAGGTAGTGCGCCTCCAAGGCCTGGCTGGTGATGCCCATCTCCTCCGTCAGGCCCGCCTGCACCGCCATGATCTTGCTCCGCACGATGACCGCCGCATTGACCTTGCGGAAGGTCATCCCCAGCAAGTCCCAGATCGTGATGCCGGCCTTGGTCAACACGCACTGGATCCAGAGCCGGAAGTAGCGGGCGAAGACGCCAAAGACCACCATCAGGACAATCAAAATCACCACACCGCCGACCAGGCTCGCGATCGTTTGCCAATCGGCGTCGTTTTGCTGCGCGAATAGACTCATGAGTGGTTCCTCTGCTTGAATCGTCACTGTGGCTGCCGTCACTAATCCCTGTTTTACACCGGGCTGCGGCCGGGTGCAATTGTCAACCCCGCGGTTGTTCGAAGGATTCCAGCCCCAGGCTCCCGGCCGGTTGCGCGAGCATGTCCGAGCTTTCGCCCAACCGATCCCCGGGGGCGTCGTCCAGAACCACCACCACGCGATTGGTCCGGATGGCCGTCACGCGGATCGGTTCCCCGGGGTCGATCGCCATGCCCTCGCTGAAGGCGTCGTACACGCGCCCCTCGATCACGATCGCGCCGCTGGGCAGCATTTTCGTCTTGGCGACGCCCCGTTTGCCAATCAAGTCCTGCAACTGCCGATGCTGCGGCGCATCCGGCAAGACGTCGTCTCCGCTCTGCGGCGCCTCCAGGATGATCATGCGGCCGATGGGCGTCCGCGGCCAATAATGAACTGCCGCCGCAAGGACCAGGGGCAATATCACCATGGTGGCGACCAGCATGATAATACCCGTCACCCAACCGCCGCTGAAGGCGACCGCCAAGGAGCCGATAATGGCCAGTGCCGCAAGAACGCCGAGGACGCCGCCGGAGGGAATGAACAGTTCCAGGGCAATCAGCCCCAAACCCAACAGCAACAGCAGGATCGACCACAACAATGCGTCGGCCACTAACTTCTCCTCTCACGTCACCAAAGGGGCTCAGACGTACAGAATTCAAAATTGGCGGGCAAAGCGTCCAATGTTAATAGAGCCCTGAAACCGCCAATTTTGAATTCTGTACGTCTGAGCCCGGAACGAGCCGTCCCAACCAACACTCTACCCGTTTTCCACCGCCCGGACCAGCACCTCGTTTCCCCGGACCTCGACCACCACCACGTCCGTGCCGCTGGCGACGACCTCGCCGTCGCTGATCACGTCCACCCGCGCGTCGCCAATACGGGCCTTGCCGGACGGCGTCAACTGCGTGATGGTGACACCCCGCTTGCCGACCAGGTAATCGAAATGCACCATGGCCTCCTGGTAGCTGATCTGCTCGCGCTGCTGCGGGTCCGGGGTGTCCAGCGATACGCGGTTGAACATCGGCGCGTCGGTCACCAGGCGGCGCGCAACGATCAGAGCGGCCAGCGCCCCGGCGCCGGCCGCGGCCGCCATGAACAGCGAACCGGGCAACTGGCTCCATTCGTACGCGTTGCTGGGGATCACAAAGGTCTGACTCGCCAGGACGATCGACGCGACGATCAGCAGACCGCCGCCGATGCCGAAAGCGCCGAATCCGGGCAACACAAACAACTCCAGCGTCAGACATGCGATGCCGGTGGCGAACAGGAGGATTTCCAACCAGCCGGCCGTGCCGTGCAGGAAATTCGCCCAGAAGAACAGCACAAAGCACACGGCCGACGCGAACCCCGGCAAACCGACTCCAGGCGTCGAGAACTCGATCATCAGGGCGAACCAAGCCAGAAACAACAGTGTGCCGGAGATGCGGGGCGAAGCCAGGAATTCGACGCTGGCGTGCGCCCAGTTCCGTTCCACCATCGTCAGTTCGCCCTCGAAGTGATACATCCTCTTCACGTCCTCCCAGTCCGCGGCCGTGAATCGGGCTAACCGCAACTCGACGGCATCCCGGCCCCGCAAACCGTTGCGCGTCTCGATTTCCCCAGCTGGCTGCCAGTCCTGCGGGTGCTCCTGCTCGGCCAATTCCTGATCGCTGAAGTACCGGACTTCGCCAGTTCCCGGCCGCGTGCAACGCCGCACCGTCAATTCGGGATCGATCATCGCCAGGGGCAACGACCAGCCGATGTTCTTGGTCTTGGCCAACTCGCGCACCGCCGTGCGCAGTGCCTCGGATTGCCGTGCGTTGATTCGCCGAGCGCCGGGACCGCCCAGCACGGCCGTTTCCGTCATCAGCAGCTGGTCGCAGGCCAACGCCACCAGCGCGGCGTCCCCTCTGGCTTCGGAACCGACGAATGCAACCGTGCGAACCTCATTGGAATTCAGGCTGGACAAGTAGGTCGCCAACCGCATGCTGTCCGCCGGTGAACCGCCGGGGCTATCGATCACCAGGCAGACAAAGTTGACGCGTTCCTGGTCGATCTTCTCACGGATTCCGCGTTCAACCCAGTTCACCGTATCGGGCTTGATGGGGCCGGCCAGGTCCACGCGGACCGCGCGGCGGCCCACTCCCAGCGTCGGATCTTCTTCCAGACTGCCGGCAGGCAACTGCAGGGCCGACGTCAGCTGCAGCCGGTCCCGGACCAGGTGCGTTGCCAGGTTGTACTTGACCCGCAGTTCCGTGCCCGTGAAATTGCCCAATTGGCCGGCGGGAATCACTTGCTCGACCGAACGTACGGCCGATTGCTTCTGCAACTCGCTCAACTCGTCGGACAGGACAAAACGCGTGCCATCTTGAGTTTGGACGCGGGCCACCGACAATTGCGGATCGAGCATCCCCAGCACCACCGGCGTGGGAATCGTGCGGCGGCGTTCCGCGATCTCCGCGTACCCGGCCCGGACCGTCGGATCGAGCGCGTCGTCCGCCAACCCCACTTGGCCGAACTCGGCGTCGGGCTGGGCGATGATTTGTTCGCAGGCCAGCACCGGCAGCACGGCGTGACCGTGGACGGGACCGGTCAAATAAGCGACGGTGCGGACGCGGTTTAGCTTTTCACTCGCCAAGAACCGGGCCAGCGACAAAGCTCGCTCGAACTGGCTGGCCCGCTGGACCCCTTCGTCGCCCCCGCCAAATTCCAAAACCAGTGTCGGCCGCTGGCCGGCATCCTTCCACCGTTCGAGCACTTCACCGATCATGGTTTTCAGCCGCGTATCGACCTCACCCGCGATCGGGATCGGCACGCGGATCAAGTAGGAAACGGCGTCCGAAGCCGGTTTCGGCTGCCCCGCTTTTCGACGTTCCTTGACCGCGCCGCCGTCGTCCCCGGCGGCTGCAAACAGACACAGGCCGCAGGCCAGGATCAACAGCCGGGCGATCGTGGGCACGAAGCGAAGATGTCGAACCATCGTGGGTTTCATGGGAGTTGATTAGCATTCGCCTGGCTTACAAGACTCATTCACCGTCTCAAAAGCGGGACTGGGGGCGCGGAAGTCGACGCACCCGGCAAGATGCGGAACGTCCCCTTTTCGCCGCCTTGCCGTTAAATGAATTCAGTTGCCGACTAACCCAGGCACTGCCGCATGTATTCGATGCTGTCGCGGGCCAGCGTTTCCACGCCCGGCGCGTAATCAAACACTTCCACCGACACCCAGCCTTGGTAGTCGATCTCCTGGAGGGCCGCGAAGATCGGCAGAAAGTCGACGTTTCCCATGCCGGGACCGCGCCGGTTTGGGTCGTTGGCGTGAAAGTGCTCGATCCACGGAGCGCTGTCGCGAATAATCTCCACGATCGGCTTCGGTTCGGTGGACATGGCCTTGACGTCCAGGTGCAAACGGCAGTGCGGTGAATCCACCATTCGGATCAGCTGGACGCCCAACTCGGCGGTCCGCAAAAAGTCGCCTTCCTCCGGCCCCAGCGGCTCGACAGCCAGCACGGCGCCGCAATCCTCCAGCGTCGGAACGACACCGCGAAGCACGTCGGCGGCGTACTCCATGGCCTGGTCGTGCGTGACGCCGGGCAACAGATTCCGCTGCTTGGGCGACCCCAGCACCAGCACCTTGCCGCCCAGATCACGGCACAGCCGCGCTAGTTCGCCCAAGTACTCGCTCGTCCGCCGACGGACACCGGCCTCGGGACTGGTCAGGTAATAACCCTCGGTAAAGGCTAACAGCCAATGCAGGCCGACAACGGTCAGGCCGGCGTCCCCGGCTTGCCGGCGAATCTCGCGCCGCCGGTCCGCCGAAATCTCGTAGGCATTCTTGTGAATCGTAAACGGGGCAAATTCAATTCCCGTGTAACCGCATTCCCGGGCAAAGGCAAAGGCTTTGTCGAACGGCCAATCCTGAAACGTTTCGTTGCAGATGGCAAACTTCATGATTTCACACTCCCTTGGGCATCGCCAGTTACGCGCGAATTGGGCTCAAGCACGGCCACTGGCGATATTGTTACGGAAGCTCCGTGAATTACAACGAGGTACCAGGGTCCAGCTGTCCCAAACGCGGGAGAATACCGACGGACCGTGTCGCCGTTTCCGCATCTGCAGTCGGAATCTGCCAGGCACAAGCCCCCGAGACCATGCGAACCTACGGCTTCACTTCCTGCATGGCGGCCTGCAACGCGACGATTCCCTTCGCAATGTCCCCCACCCGGTCGTCACCCGCTTCGCGCTCGAAGATGTAGTCGCCTTCGTAGCCGGCCTCCGCCAGAATCCGCACAAAGGCGACCCAATCGACCTGGCCGGTTCCGACGATGACCTCTTCGCCCCACTGACCTTTCACCGTGGTCCGTTTGGCGTCTTTGACATGTACCTGCTGAACATGGGACACGAGCTTCCGCAACGCTTCGATCGGTTCGTCCATATCGTACAGGATCATATTGGCCGGGTCGAAGTTGACCGTCACGTTGGTCGCTCCTCGCCGGGCCATTTCGTCAAGGAACACCAGGAGCGTATCGGCCGACTCCTGGCCGGATTCGAGCAACAACGATCCGCCGATTCTGGAGTACATCTGCGCGAGCGCGGCAACGCGCCCGCTCAGCTTGTCGAAATCAGGATCGGTCGGCTCGTGGGGAAGGAACCCGGCGTGGGTGCTCACGAGCTTCAAGCCCATTTGCCGGGCCAGCGTTGCCGCCGCCTCGGCCAGTGCCTGGTTCCCGCCCCAGTGTTCGTCGGGAACGATTCCGCCCGTCTTGCGGATGGTCGCGGGCGTGGTGTAATCCTCGCCAAGGGTGGAGAACATGCCGGAGACGATCGAGATCCCCGACTCGCCAAGGATCTCCTGCACACCTTCCCAGGTACCCGGATCGTCGCGGTGTGGCGTCAGGCCAAGTTGCACTTTCTTCAGACCGAGGGTCTGCACCTTTTCCGCCAGGTCTCGCGGCCCCGTCGCTTGAAGCGACCAACTGCAAACGCCGATCTGATCTGCCGTCTGGGTCTTCATGGCATCGTGTCTCCGTGAAAATGAGGCTCAGCCTGTCCAAGTACGGATTTGATTCTATCGGCTCCTGATCCGGAATCCACCCGGGGTGCCGACCACGGCCCGCTTTCCTCGCGAGACGGCACTTTTCGCACGACGATCTCCTCACCTTCGGTTTACATCGCCCCGAAAATATGTTCCATTGACGTTGATTGATGCGTTATTCCGGCCTTCGTCTGCACCTCGACACGGGTCAAACGTCATGGAGATCGTTGGTAAGCGAAGTTTCTGTACGGCGCAGGTTGTCGCGTTATCCAGTGTCTGGCTGGTCCTCATCATCGGTTTGCCGGCCGTGGCTGCCGCCGGCGCCGCCGACGTCAGCTTCGAGTTGGACGTCCAGCCAATTCTGACGGCCTACCGCTGCAACTCCGGTCCGTGCCACGGCAAAGCGCGCGGACAAAATGGGTTTCAACTGTCCTTACTGGGCTTCGATCATGGCTTCGACTACGACGCGTTGACCAAGAACGCGCGCGGGCGCCGCGTGTTTCCGGCCGTTCCGCAGCGCAGTTTGCTGCTGCAGAAAGCGACCGCGGAACTGCCGCATGGCGGGGGACAGCGACTGAAGTCCGACAGCGCGGACTACGCGACGTTGCGGCGGTGGATCGAACAGGGTCTGCCGCGGCGGTTGGCCAACGAACCAACGTTGCAACGCGTGGAGGTCCAGCCCGGCCGTTGCGTTGCCAAGTCCGGCGAGGCTGGGACGCTGCGCGTGACCGCGATTTACTCGGACGGCTCCCAGCGGGATGTGACGGGGCGCACGATCTTCCAATCCAGCGACAGCCCGATCGTGGCGATCGATGCGACAGGCCGGTTCCAGGCCGGGCCGCTGGCCGGCGAAGCGACGCTGATGGCCCGTTACATGGACAAGATTGCGACATGCCAAGTCGTGATCCCGCTGGCGGGCGAGGTCCCCGACGAATTCTATGCGCGGCTGCCGCGGCACAATTTCGTTGACGAACTGGTCTTGCAGAAACTCAAGGAACTCCGCCTGACGCCTTCGCCACCGGTCGATGACGCGAAGTTCATGCGCCGCGTCTATTTGGACGTCATCGGCCGGCTGCCGGCGCCCGCCGAGGTGCGGGCGTTTCTGGCAGACGGGAGTCCGCAGAAACGGCAGACCCTGGTGGACAACTTGCTGCGGCGGCCCGAGTACGCCGACTACTGGGCTAACCAATGGATGGATTTGCTCCGCCCGAACCCTTATCGCGTGGGCATCAAGGCGGTGCTGAACTACGACAGCTGGATCCGCGACGCGTTTCGCCGGAACCAACCTTACGATCAGTTCGTCCGCGAATTGTTGACCGCTCAGGGCAGCACGTGGAGAAACGGGGCGGTGACGTTGTTCCGCGACCGGCGCTCGCCCGAAGAGATTACGACGCTGGCCAGCCAGCTGTTCTTGGGAGTTCGGCTGGAGTGCGCCAAATGCCATCACCATCCGTTCGAGAAGTGGAGCCAGCACGACTTCTACAGTTTCGCGGCCTACTTTGCCCGCATCGGCCGTAAAGGCGCGGACCTCTCGCCGCCGATTTCCGGTGGCGAGGAGATGCTGCTGGTCAGCCGCCGCGGCGAAGTGCGGCACCCGCTGACGGACGAAATGCTCGCGCCCCGGCCGTTGTTCGGCGAGGTTCCGTCCGGCGATCCGGATCAGGACCTCCGCCAATCGCTGGCCGCGTGGATCACGTCGGACGAGAACCCGTTTTTCCGGCAGGCGATCGCCAATCGTGTTTGGGCGGATCTGATGGGCCGAGGGATTGTCGTACCGGTGGACGATTTGCGGGCCACCAATCCGCCGTCCAACGGGCCGCTGCTGGAAACCCTCGCCGACTATCTGCGGGACCAACGCTACGATCTGCAGCAGCTGATTCGGGCGATTTGCAGTTCGTACGTCTACGGCCTGAGTTCCCTACCCGGCGAGCGGAACGTGGCGGACACGACGAATTACTCGCGGCACTACCGGCAACGGTTGCGGGCCGAAGTGCTGCTGGACGCCGTGAACGACGTGACCGGCGTGCCATCCAGCTTTGCCGCCATGCCGCCCGGTTCGCGGGCCATGCAGTTGTGGACACACCGCGTCGATTCGACGTTCCTGGACACCTTCGGCCGTCCGGATCCGAATCAGGATCCGCCCTGCGAGCGGTCGAAGGAATCCACCGTGACGCAGGCGCTGCATCTGATGAACGCCGCCGAGCTGCAGCGGAAGCTGACTGCGGACGAAGGCCGTGCCGCCCGCTTGGCATCCAGCGATCTGCCTCCGGACGCCATCGTCGAAGAACTGTACTTGGCGGCATACGCCCGTGTTCCCGATGCCAGCGAACGCGAAGTGGCACACCGCGTGTTCACCGCGGCCGAGTCCCGGCGGCGCGCGGTCGAGGAGCTGTTGTGGTCGCTGCTCAATTCGCCCGAGTTTCAGTTTGAGGATTAGGCCATGACGACTTGGCAAAATTGCGAAGGTTTCACGCGGCGTGATTGCCTGCAACTGGGATTGGGAACGCTGCTCGGCGGCGGCCTGACCGGCGCGTTGCGGGCTGCGGCCCGGGCACCGGCAGCGGAATCGCCGCGCCGGCAGGCGGACAGCTGCATCTTGATCTGGATGGACGGCGGGCCGACGCACTACGAGACGTTCGACCCCAAGCCGGATGCGCCGGCCGAGATTCGCGGCGAGTTTGAGGCGATCCCCACGAAATTGCCCGGCGTGTGTTTCTCGCAATACCTGCCGCGGCTGGCGTCGCTGGCGGACCGGATCGCCGTCATCCGCTCGATCCGGCACAACGAAGGCAACCACGGCGCCGGCAACCACTACATGATGACCGGCGCGCCGCCGCGGATCCCTGTCGGCTGCGGGGCGTTCGTCAGCTTTCACCCCAGCATGGGCTCGGTGGTGGCGTCCGAGCGAGGCGCGCCGGCGGGCCTGCCCGCGTACTTCTCCATGCCCGGCATGACGCGTTCCGGCGGCCCCCATTTCCTAGGCGCCAAGTTCGCTCCCTTCATCGTCTCGGACGATCCGAACCGTCCCGATTTCCGGGTCCGCGACGTGGCCTTGCCGCGTGGCCTGACGGACGGGCAGTTTGCCGGCCGCAAGCAATTGCGGCAGGAAGTCGACCGGCTGGTTCGAATCAACGATCCGGCCGCGGGCGATCCGGTCGTGGCGCTGGACGAGTTCTATCAGCAGGGCTACGAGTTGGTCACTTCGCCGGCGGCGCAAGCGGCGTTCGACATCAGCCGCGAGCCGGATGCGGTGCGGGACCGCTACGGCCGCAACGGTTTCGGCCAACGGGCGCTGCTGGCCCGCCGGCTGGTCGAAGCGGGCGTTCCCTTCATCACGCTGAACGAAGGCGGCTGGGACCATCACCGCGACATCTTCAACGCGCTGCGTACGCGACTGCCCGCCTTCGAGGCCACGATCGCAGCCTTGATCGAAGACTTGGACCAGCGCGGCATGTTGCCGCGGACGATGGTGTTGGCGTTGGGCGAATTCGGCCGGACGCCGCAAGTGAACTCCGACCGCGGCCGCGATCATTGGTCCAATGCCATGTCCGTGCTGTTTGCCGGCGGCGGCACGCCGGGGGGCCAGGTCGTCGGCGCGACCGACCGCAACGGCTACGCAGCCGTCGAACGCGTGCTGGCCCCGGAGAATTTTGTCTCGACGGTCTATGCCAAGCTGGGGATCGATCCCGACAAGGGCCTGTACACGCCGCAAGGACGGCCGGCGCACCTGGTCAGCGACCCGAGGCCGATCGCGGAATTGATGTAGTAACTCCGACCTTAATCTTTCACATAATCTCCGTTTGTATTGCCCGAATACGGAAGGATGGTAGAGGAAATGGGGTGCGGAGTATTAGGGGGGAGATTAAGAGAAAGATTAGGGGAAAGATTAGGGGAGAGAATCTATGGGCGACTTGACCGGACGACGAACTTGGTGGCTGATGCTGACCCTGCTCGGCTGGCAGTTGGCGCTGTCGGCCGAAGCGGCTCCGCCGACGCTCGAACACCTGTTTCCCGCCGGCGCGACGCGCGGCCAGGCGGTCACGCTGACCGCCGCCGGGCAGTTGCCGGCGTGGCCGCTGGACGTCGGGACGGACCGCCACGACGTGACGGCGCGGTGCGGCGAGAAGCAGGGCGAACTGCACGTGGCGGTCGCGGCCGACGCGGCTCCTGGCGTGTGCTGGCTGCGGTTGTTCAACGCGGACGGTGCCAGCGGACTGCGGCCGCTGGTGATCGGGACGCTGCCCGAAGTCCTGGAACAAGAGCCGAACGACGCGCCGGACAAGGCGCAACCGGTTTCGCTGCCGGCCACGGTCAACGGGCGGCTGGCGAAAAACGGCGACGTGGACGCTTTCGCGGTTGATCTGCAGAAAGGCCAGACGCTAGTCGCCTCGCTGCTGGCGCACCGCGTAATCGGATCGCCGATGGACGGCGTCCTGCAAATCTGCGACCGGCAGGGGTTCGTGTTGCAGCAGATCGACGACGCTTGCGGATTGGATCCGCAGACGGCGTTTGTGGCGCCGCGAGACGACCGGTATGGGGTGCGAGTGTTCGCCTTTCCGGACGCTCCCAACAGCACCATCGCGTTTGCCGGCGGCCCCGGGTTCGTGTATCGGCTGACGTTGACAGCTGGCGGCTTCCTGGACCGTACGTTGCCCCTGGCCGTCCGCTCGACAGACCCCACGGAATTGCTGGCGGGCGGTTGGAATCTGCCGGCGGCCGCCACGATCTTGGCTCCGGCCCGCGGCGATGCAGAACAGCTGGACGTCTTTCATCCGCAGTGGGCCGGCTGGCTCCGCTTGCCGGCAACGCCATTTCCCTTGGCAATCGCCGCCGAGCCCAACGACGCCAGCGCACCGCTCGAGGTGCCCACATCGGTCGTCGTCAGCGGATGCGTGGACGGTCCCGGCGACGTGGACGCGTTCCGGTTCGCGGTGCGGCAAGGCCAGCGGCTCGCCTTTCGCGTCGAGTCGCGGAGCCTGGGCTATCCGCTGGACGCGATCTTGGAACTGACGGATGCCGTCGGCCAGTCGTTGGCCAAAGCCGATGATGTCGGCGCGCAAGCCGATCCGCAGTTGAGCCACGAGTTCCGCGCTGACGGCCCGTGCCTGTTGATCCTCCGCGACGCCTTTGGGCATGGCGGGCCGCGCTACACGTATCGCGTCACGATCCAGGAAGCCTTGCCTGACTTTGCCTTGCGGTCCGCAGCCGAAGCGTTCGTCTTGACGGCAGGGCAGACGCTGGAAATCCCGATCGCGGTGGAGCGGACCAATCGGTTTAGCCAGGAGATCGAAGTGCGAGCCGAGGGGCTGCCAGAGGGCGTCCAGTGCGAGCCGGCCGTGTCGCGTCCCGAGGGCGATTCTGCCAAGAGCGTCAAGCTGAAGTTGAGTTCGTCGGGCCCCGCCGGGTCCGGAACTTTTTCCATCCGCGGCTTGTCCCCAGGCACGCCCAGTGTCCAGCGGATCGCCCGGTTTGCCATCGGCGGCGCATGGCCCGATCAGCCCCAAGGCTGGCTGACGGTACGGACGCCCTAAGCTCCGTTCGAGAAATGACTGTCCGATTTCTCCGTGGCGTAAGCTTCCAGCTTGCGGGAGATCATGGCATCGCAAGCTGGAAGCTTACGCCACTTGTTCCTCGAATGGTGCTAACCGCCGTAGGCTTCGACGAAGGCTTGCCGGTCGGCGGCCGCTTGGTCGGCGGCTTCCTGGGCAGCCTCGGTTTCCGTCTTGATCTGTTCGGCCTGCTGGGCCTTCGCGGCCAAGTCGGCTTCCGCCTGTTTCTGAGCCGCGACGGCCTGATCGACCTGGGCCTTCAGCGCGGCCAGCTTGGCCTCCATGTCTTTGGCGGCCGCGGCACGTTCCTGCATGACGCGTTCGGCCGCCAGACGTTCGTCCTCGATCTGCTTTGCACGTGCGGCCGCGGCTTCCGCCTGCTTCTTGGCCTCTTCCACGGCGGCGGCCGTCTTGGCGGCTGCCTGTTCGAAGGCCGCCTTGTCTGCGGCGGCTTGATCCAGTTCGGACTTCGCGGCGTCACTTTCCTTTTGAGCGGCCTCGGCCGGAGCTTGCTTGGCCGCGACCTGCTTGTCCATCTCGGCCTTTTCGGCGGCCATCTTGTCTGCGGCGGCTTTGTCTGCGGCCATTTTGTCCGCAGCGGCTTTCGCAGCAGTTGCTTTGGCAGCCAGATCCTGGTCCGCCGCCTGCTTGGCCGTTTGCGCCTGCTGCAGTGCCGCTGTGGCGCTGGCCACAGCGTCCGCAGCCTGCTTCGCTGCAGCGGCCGTCTGGGCTGCCGCGTCGGCAGCTTTCACGCGTTCCGCCTCGGCCAGATCGGCCGCCTGCTTAGCCGCCGCCTGAGCCTCGGGAACTGACTGGGTGAGCACGTCCGCCGCCGCCTTTGCCGCCGCGGTCTTTTCCTCCAGCAGCTTTGCCGCATCCGTGGCGGCCTGCGCCGCCTGGGTGTTGGCCGTTTGCGCGGCGAGCATGGAATCGGTGGCCGTCTTCAGCGCGTTGCCGGCGTTTTGGACCGCCTGCTCGGCAGCCGCGCGGGCGGCATCCGCCTGCTGAACGGCGGTTGCGGCTGCCGCCGCTTGTTCGGCCGTGGTCTGGGCGGCCTTGGCCTTTTCGGCTGCCACCTGCTGGACCGCCGCCAATTCGGCTTGGGCCTTTTGGAACGTAGCTTGTGCGGCGTTGAATTTTGCCTGGGCCGCTTCCAACACCATCGGCAGCGTCGGCGGATTTCGGACCAGGTCGGCAACCGGTTTGCCGTCGGCCGCGTCCCACATGTGGACTTGGCCGGACCAGTCGCCGGCGACCACGCGTTTGCCGTCATGGGTACACGTCACTTCCAGCGCGGGTTCCGGGAAATTCGGGAACTGCAACAGCTGCTTTCCGTCGCCGTCCCAGATCTTGGCCGTGTTGTCGCGTCCGGCCGTCGCCAGCCGGCCATCGTGTGTGTACTCGACGCATTGCACTCCGCCGCCGTGCGCCGCCCAGCTCTTGATCGTCTTGCCCTCGGTCATTTCCCACAGCTTGACCGTGCCATCCATGCTGCAGCTGGCCAGGACATTGGAATCCGGCCGCCAAGCCACATCGGCGATCGCGCCGGTGTGACCGCGCAGGTCCAAGTACTGCCGTGCCGTCTCGGCTTCCCAGACAAAGAATCCGTTCGAGCGGTCCGCCGTCGCCAGCAGCACACCGTCCGGGCTGAACTCGATCGCATAGACCCAATCCGTGTGCTTCTTGATCTCGAACAGCTTTTCACCCGTATCGGTGGCATAGATCCGGATCAGACGCTGCGGGCCGGAAAGAGCGATCCGGCTGAGATCGGGACTGACATCGGCGGCCAGCACGGCGTCCAGTTCGTCTCCGACCTTGGCCACGCGGCGCCCCGTCTTAACATCGAACAGGATGGCACAACCGGAATGGCCACCGCGACCGCCGGCAGCCAGCAGCAGGGACCCATCGCGGCTGAACCGGACCACGTAGGGCACGCTTTCGGGAAAGGGCAAGATGCCCAGCAAGCGCCCGCTGTCGGAGTTGTACAAAGCGATCTGCTTTTCGCCTGCGACCGCGACGACCGGCGCCCAGGGACTGGAGGCCAGCGCCGTGACGGCTCCCGGCTGAGCGCTGTACACGACCGGTTGTTTCCACAGTCCTACCGGCATCGCCGGGTTCTCGGGACGCCCCGTGCCGACCGGTACCGACAGGGCCACGGAAGCTTTCTTTTTGACGGCCGTTTTCGACCCGGCGTTTTCCAGGGCCCCGCCCTCGATCCAGCGTTTCACTAAATCCACCTTGGCGTCGGCGATGCGATCCTGGTTGGGCGGCATGTAGGGTTGTTCGTCGTGGTTCACCAGGGACCACAACCGGGAACTGTCCAGGTCGCCGGCAAAGACGACTTCGCCGCTGCTGCCGCCTTCCATCACGGCGGCGTAATTGTCCAAGGCCAGACCGCCCTTTTTCTCGTTCTGGTTATGGCAGATCAGGCAGTGCTCCCGAAAGACCGCCTGGACCTGGTCGGCATAGGTGATCTTCGGGCCGTCGCCGGCCGGTTTAGCCTCGTCGGCCGCGCCGGTCCAATCGGCTGCCAGAGCGAGACAGGTAAACGCGAATGCTCCCAAGAGACAACGGAGAGTGCTGGTTGTAGGCATGGCAGGCACCGGCTGAGGTTGGGTGGGGGTGGTTAGTGGTGATTCACTCGGTTGCCGCAGCAAGGCGGCAACAAGTTCGTTAGTGGTTAAACAAGAATTCCCGCGAATTCAAAATGGCCCAGAACACGTCGTCCAAACCGGCTTGCGGGTTCTCCGCGCCGGCGACGACGGCCAGCAGCTTTTGCTGCTCCTCCGGTGCCGGCTTGCGGCTCAGGCAGCGGATGTAGAGCGTCTCGAGTGCTTGTTCGGGCGTCTTGCCTCCGTCCAAGAGTTTCTTCACGACACCGCCCCGGGCGACCTTGCCGTGGACGGCGTCGCCGTTGAGCATCTGCAGGGCCTGGGACAGCGAAGGATCGGTATTGGCTTCGCAGGCACACACTGTTTCGCGTTTGGCGCGCCCGAATGTCGTCAGGAAATAGTTGCTGGTCTGACCGTCCGCAATTTGCACGGCCCGCGCGCCCAGCGGCAGGCCCTGGAACTTCTCCTTGGTGTCCGTCACCTGGTTGATGCAGTCCAGCAGCATTTCGGCCGGGATGCGGCGGACGTTGGCGTGGGCGAAATTCCGCTCGTCCGTTTCATTGCTGGAATTGCGGACCAGGCTCCGTTGGTAAGCGTGCGAGTTGCAGATGTCGCGGACCAACTGTTTGAAGTCGTACTTGTACTCGACCAGCTTCTTGCCCAGGGCCTCGAACAATTCCGGATTGCTGGGCGGGTTGCTGATGCGGATATCGTCCACCGGCTCGACGATGCCCTTGCCGAAGAAATGGGCCCAGACGCGGTTGGAAAAATTCGTGGCAAAGAAGGGGTTGTCCGGCGAGGTGAGCCATTCGGCCAGCGCAACGCGGCGGTCCTTGCCCTGCACATCGGGCGTCGCGCCGCCCAGGAACTTGGGCGCCATCACCTGGTTGGTGACCGGATTCCGGACGTCCCCGCCGCCGGAGTTGAACACGATGGTTTCGCGGTAGTCTTCGCCTTGTTTGCGTCCGATCTGGGAAAAGAATGCCGCGAAGCTGTAGTAGTCATTCATCGTCCAGCGGTCAAACGGATGGTTGTGGCACTGGGCGCATTGCGTGCGGAAGCCCATGAACACTTGGGACACGTTCTCGGCCGTTTTCAAGGTATCCCGTTCGATCTGGTAGAAATTGGTCGCCGGGCTCTTGAACGTGCCACCCGTGGCCGACAGCAGCTCGCGGATCATCTGATCCAGCGGGACGTTGTTGGCGATCTTGTCCGTCAGCCAGCTGCTGTACAGGAACATCGACTTGTAGCTGACGTCCGGGCTGCTCTTGACCATCAGCCATTCGGACCACTTCATGGCCCAGATTTCGGAAAACTCTTTGCGGGCCAACAAACGCTCGATCACTTGGGCCCGCTTGTCAGGAGCCGCGTCGTTCAGGAACGCGACGCACTCTTCCTCGGTCGGCAGTGTGCCGGTGACGTCGACCGTGACGCGGCGGATGAATTCCTCGTCGCTGCACAGGTCGCTGGGCAGGATGCGGAGCTTCAACAGCTTGGCGCCCACCAATTCGTCGATGTAATTGCCGGTGATGAGCGGCGGCGTGTACTGCAAGCCGGCGGGCAGGACGAGCACTTGGCTGCCGATTGTTTTCGTCTCGAAGCGGGCCATCACGAACGCTTCGCCGCGTGCGGCGGCCGTCACCAGGCCGTCCGGATTGACGCCCGCCGAATTGTCGTTGCTGGTCATGAACAGCACCAGGTCGGTCACGTCCCGGTCCGTGCCGTCGGTGTAGCGGGCGCGGGCCAGGAACTGCTGTGTCGAGCCGGCGCCTTCGATGACCGCTTTGGGCGGGAACACGTCCAGGTCCGCGACCACCGGCGGCTCGCCTGCGTCCAACGGAGCGCCGGCCTCCAGCCAACGCAACAGGATCTTGTTGTATTGGCTGTCAGCCTCGAACCGTTTGCCGCCCGTGTGGGCCACCGCGCCGATCGATTTCTCGATCAGCAGACTGGCCGCAGGAACGGCCAGATCGATCCGGCGGACGGTTTCTTCGCGGGTGATCCGGTAGTAGTCGCCTTTCGGATCATAGCCGAACAGGGACAAGCGGAATCCGTCCTTGCCCCGGGCCGCGCCATGACAACTGCCGGTGTTGCACCCCGAGCGGAGGAACACCGGCATGATGTCCAAATGGAAACTGATCGGGCGGTCGACGGCGGCGTCCTTGACGGCCACGGTGGCCGAGGCTTTGAAGCCCTGATACTCGACCTCCAACGTCGTGTTGCCGTCGGCGGCCGGATAGAGCGTCCGGCCTTCCAGACGGGCCGGCGCGGCGTCGGCCAGGCGGACGGCCGCCGCCGTGGTGACATCCATCGTGACGCCGTCGTCACGCGTGGCGACCACGATCACCCGTTGGAAATCCAGCTTGGTGTTCAAGTTGATGTCCGGCGGATAGACGTCGATCCGGGTGACGTTGGCCGCCGAGGCGGCGGAGGCCGTCCCCCACAGGACCAGCATGGCAAAGAAGGCTCGTACTTGCACGGTTGACTTCCTTTCGTCAAGTTTGGCTTAGTTTGTGTTCGCGTCACGCGCTCGGCGCAGCTCTCCCGACCTCGCCGAAACCGCCGACCGCAGGTCTCCCCGGGCTCTGGAGACCTATCGGTCCTGCCCGGTGCGGGGTCGGGAGACCCGCGCACAACGCCTTTCGACCCGCGCGCAGCGCCGTTTTCCCTGCGCACAACGTCTACTTCCCGGCTTCTTCGGTCTGTTTCAGTTTTTCCAACCGCAATTGCTCCAACCGGCTCAATCGCTTCGGCGGTGCAGCCGCCGCGGGTTGCGGCTGGGGTTGTGGTTGCGCCGCCGGTTGCGGGGCGGGCTTCGCCGCGGCCGGCTTGGGCGGCAGCGGCTCGTCGACCCGCAATTCGCCTGTTCCCAACGTGTGCGTCACAGGCTCGCCATTCTGCATCACCACCGCCCGGCAGACCAACGTTTTGTAGACGCTGGGCTTCGCGGTTTGATCGATCTTGATCGGGAAGACAAGCTCGGTCGAGTCCTTGGTGAACTTCAGCGGTTCCGGCTTGGTCGACGTGTTGGCCGGCAGCCCCAGCAGTTCCGCCGTGGCCTCGCCCTCGAAGTCGACCTTCTTCTCGACCTTGATCACCATCTGAGTCTCTTGGTTCAGCTCGCCCGCGGCCTTGTCAAACGTAAAGGCGAAATACTGGTCGGCAATCGTGAGTTGGGCCATTTGGCTGGCGACTTCGACACCGCCGTCACCGACCGTTGATGTTCCGATCACGATCAGCGGCCAAGTCCCGATCGCGGCATTGCCGTTGGCGGTCAGCGGAATCTCTCCCTCGCTCTTGTCGCCGGGGATGGAAATCGAACCGGACGCTCCGATGCCCGGCGGGGTGTACAGCAAACGCACGGCGATCGGTTGGGCGAAGCCCTCCTTGCGTTTGGCAACCACCTTGAGTTGCTTGGAGCCTTGGCGAGTGATTGGAGCCTGGGGCGGTACGATTTCGATCTCAAAGGGCACGGCGTCGGTCACTGCGGCCGCCATCCGGTCGGCCGTGTGGCCCCAGACGTCGACGTTGTTCTGCCCGCGAACCAGCATCGTCCGCTGGTCCAATTGGCCAACGATCGGCAAGTTGGCGTCCGCCGGCCGGCCGATGACCTGGGTCAGCGTGCCATCCAGCGGAGCATCCGCGGCGGCCGTGAACAGCACCGGCACGGTCGTGCGGTCGGCGGCCATCGGCACGGTTTGGAAGGTCAGGCCTGGCGGCAGACCTTCCAGCGTGACGTTCAAGTCGCCGCCCCAGTTGGCGCGGGCCGCGTTGATCATCAAGGCCATGCGGTTGCCGCGCGGAACGGGCAGCACCACGGGCACGTACTGTTGCACCTCCGGCAGCGTCATGGTCAGCGTCGGCTTGACGGGCGTGATCTCGACGCGGTACACGAAGGTCGGACCGCCGGCGCGCAGATGGTCGTAGACCTGAATGAAGTAGTCTTCATCCGCCGGGGCATTGAACCGGAGGTAGGCGTCGGGGCCGCCGCTGTCGTCGTTGCTGGCCAGGCCGGCGCCGTTGGCCCGGAGGATGACCAAAACGGGGTCCAAGGGGGAACGCAAGGGAACACGGGCCAGGACGCGGATGTCAAATTGCTGGCCTTTCTTGGCCGAGAACTTGAAGAAATCCACATCCCCCGCCTTTTCGATGATCCCGTTCAACGCGCCGGGGGCGGTGCCCGCCGAAGCTTGCGCGGTGGTGTCGTTGGGTTCGGCCTCGATGGCGTTCGGCAAATCCGTCACGCGGATCAGATTCGGCGAAGGGGAAACACCGATGGCGTCCTTGGCGAACAAGCCGTAGGCCGGATCCTCGGTACTCGGCAGCGTCACCTGCTCGGTCCATTCGCCGGCCGGATCGCCCAGCCAGCGGACGGTCAGCGCTTCGCTCGGCCGCCCGCCCGCCGGCAAGACGGCGGTGGGACGGGGAAACTTGCCGATGTGCAGCCGGTACAGGCATGAACCATTGCCGCCGTAGGCGCTTTCGCGCACCTGGACGATATACTTCCCATCGGCCGGAGCGACGACCGCGCACAGGCAGTCCTGACGCAGCAGGGCCGCGTCGTCGCTGCGCGCCAACTCGAACCGGTCGGAATTCAGAATCGCCAGGTACGGATCGAAGAAGGAGTATCCCAGCCGGATGCCTTCCAGTTCGGCCGTGATGCGTTCGCCCTGCTTGGCTTCGATGACGAAGTGATCGACATCCTCGTTCTGGACGACGCCGCTGACGGTACAGCCGAAGGGCACCGCCTGGGGAGCCGCAAAGTCGGTGTTCGGCTCCTGCTCCGGCACCTCCGGCAGCGGTCCCACGGTGAACGTCCGCAGGTTGCTGATTCCGGAGGCCGAACGCAGCCGTACGGCGTGGATGCCCAGGCGGCATTGGGGGCTGATTTTGAGCTTCGCTTTGACGGCCTTGTCGCCGTCGGCCTTCAGTTCAGTCACCTCGATTCCCGGCGAGTAGAACAGCAGCTCTTGCGCGTCGGCCAACCGGGTACCCGAAAAGGTCGCCTCCACTTCGGTGCCCACCTGAAATCCGGTCGGGCTGATGACGCCGACATCCGGCGAGACGGCCCAGGCGGCCGGGGCGAGTGCAAGTAGGAGCAGCGAGACGACAAGGGGAGAGCAACGTCGCATGGCGACCTCGTGGGGTAGGGATCGAGAGGCGAGTCCGGCCGTCCGGTCCCCGGGGCGGCTGGGACACATCGTTTGCAGCGGGAAAAGGCAGGTGGGCTGAACGCGGGGGGATTGCCGTAGGCGTTGTCCGCAGGTCCAGCCCCGCGCATCCTATCGCGGCCTCACGGGGCGGCCAAAGGTCGCGTTCCAAACGCCAACCTTCGGCCGAACGTTGCCAAACATTCTAACCGATCAACGGTTTGATTAAATGTCCGCCGTCGACAATTTCGATAGGCCGGTCGCCGGGAGCCATCAACTCCTTGTCGGCAACAATGCCCAACTGATAGTACATCGTGGTCGCCAGGTCGCCCGGGCCGACCGGATCGAGTTCAGGTTCGGAAGCCGTCGCGTCGGACATGCCGTGGATCATGCCGCCCTTGATGCCGCCGCCGGCCAACAGGACGCTGAACACCTTGGGCCAATGGTCGCGGCCAGCCGTCTGATTGATTTTGGGCGTCCGCCCGAATTCGCTGGATACCATGACCAGGGTCCGTTTGAGCGAGCCGCGTTCCTCCAGATCCAGCAACAGCGTCGCCAGGGCCTGATCCAGCGACGGCATCTGGGAGCGCATGCCGGGCGTGATGCTGTTGTGCATGTCCCAGCCGCCAAACGTCAAAGTCACCATGCGGACACCGGCTTCGACCAATCGCCGGGCCATCAGCATCCGCTGGCCGGCCGCGTTACGGCCATAGCGGTCGCGCAGCTTCGGGTCTTCCTTCTCGATGTCGAACGCTTCGCGGGCCTGCGGCGAACTGACCATGCTGTAGGCGCGCTCGTAAAACGTGTTCATCGCGCCGACGTTGTCCGACTTGTCCTTCTGCGCGAAATAGTAGTTGACGGCTTCCAGCGCGCTGCGGCGGCGGGCGAACCGCTCGTCCGTCACGCCGCCGGGCAGACTGAGATCGCGGACCTTAAAGCCACCGGAGGCCGGGTCGGCACCGAGATCAAACGGCGAAAACGACGAACTCAAGTACCCGCAGCCGGCGTAAATGTTCGGCTGGTTCGGAATGCAGACGTACGGCGGCAAGTTGTTCTTGGGTCCGTACTCGTGGCTGATGACGCTGCCGAAGCTGGGATACTGCAACGCGGGGCTCGGCTTGTAGCCCGTGAACATATTGTGCGTGCCGCGCTCGTGAGCTGCTTCGCCGTGCGTCATCGAGCGGATGATCGCATACCGGTCGGCGATCTTGGCCAGCTGCGGAATCGTCTCGCTGACCACTTCGCCGGTGTTCGTCTTGATCGACCCCATCTCGCCCCGGTACTCGATCGGCGAGTAAGGCTTCGGATCGAACGATTCCTGGTGGGCCATTCCACCGGGCAGGAAAATGTGAATCACACTGTCTGCTTTGGCCTCGACAAAATCGTAGTGTTTTTGCTCGGCCTGCGCCTGCCGGAGTTGCAGGAAGCCGGCCAGGTTCAACCCCAGCCCCCCCACGGCACCGACAGTCAAGAAGTTACGACGGCTCAGACGATTGCCTTGGCACCTCATACGAAACTCTCTCTCCATTTGATACGATACCGAAGCTTGGGCAGGCACACGGGCAGGCTCGGTTGGCGGGATGCCGGCCTGTGTGAATCGCCGCTTCGGAAAAACGACCCTCGCTCACACCACCGAATCCATAAACGCTGATTGATGCTATCGCTCCCCGCAGCGGAAGTCAACTAACCGGCCCAAAGAAGGCACCGATTTTTTTAAAAACATGATGCCAGACCCCATCTCGACTTCCACCTTGTCCGACCCGGATATCCGCATGCCTGCCAGGGCGGTTGTGCTGCTGAGCGGCGGACTAGACTCGGCGACTTGCGCGGCCCTCGCCCGCCGCCAAGGTTTCGCGGTCTACGGCATCAGTTTCTGCTATGGACAGCGGCATGCATACGAGCTTGCGGCTGCCAAGCGGATCGCCGCGGCACTGGGATTGGTTCGGCACATTGTCGTCGACATCGATCTGCGGCAGTTTGGCGGTTCGGCGCTGACGGACGAGATCAACGTGCCCAAGCGGGCGACGGCGGACGAGATTGGCGGCGAGATTCCCGTGACCTACGTCCCGGCCCGGAACACGGTGTTCCTCTCGTTAGCGTTGGCCTGGGCGGAAACGCTGGACACGGGGGACATCTTTATCGGCGTCAATGCGCTCGATTACAGCGGGTACCCGGACTGCCGAGCCGAGTACATCGAAGCCTTTGAGCGGATGGCGAATCTGGCGACGAAGGCGGCGGTCGAGGGGCGACGGCCCGTGAAGATTCATGCGCCGTTGATCCACTGGACCAAGGCGCAGATCATTCGCTGCGGGCGGGAACTGGGTGTGGACTACGGCCTGACGTCCAGCTGTTACGATCCGGCGGCCGATGGCGCCGCTTGCGGACGGTGCGATGCGTGCCTGCTCCGCCTGCGCGGGTTCGCCGAGAATGGCCTGATCGATCCTGCACCCTATTGCACTGCGGGCGGTTGAGATCAGCCGGCAATGCCAAACGCCGGCGAGCGGGCGTCGATGTCCCTCTCGCCGGCGTTTTGCCTGGACGAACTGCGGATCGAGGAGTACGGCGGGAATCACAGCCCGCCGTACAGTCCGTCGAACACCACGCGGTTGTCGTACGGGTTCCGTGGATCGCCATTATAGTTGGCGGCTTCGGACTGCTGCTCCGAGATGTGGAACCAGTTGTACGGGCGGAAGTAGTAGTAAGTGCTGGGACACGGGCAGTCCTGGATGTGCAGCGTCAGGTTACCCGGCGGGCACCACGGACTGGGCAGGCCGTGGCATTTCCAGTAGGACCAGACGAAGCGTTGATGCCACCAGGGCACGTAGTTCGTGGGGCCGGAACCACAGGAGCCGTCGCCGCAGGCGCCTCCCTCCATCACCGCTCCCTCGGCGGGCAGCGTGTTCATGCCGTAGTCCATCTGTGGGCCGTTCGCCGTCGCCATCGGACCAGGGGCCACCGTGGCGGCCCGATTCGCGACGGGTTGAACCGCACGCGGGGTCGCGTTGGCAGCGGCGCCCTGGGGCCCCCAGGACTGCCCAAAACTGATCTGACAAACAGCAAAGGCCGCAAGAGAAAGCAGAGCGGTTCGCAGTAACATACCTTGTTCCTTGTTCTCATTCACGGGACCGTACAGAGCGCTTACTCCTGTTTTTCGGCCGGAACCGGCCGTCGTCCACAGAAAAAGGCGGAAATATCGTTGTCGACAGAGGAATTGCTTTTACCACTACGACCTTTACTGCAAGACCAGACGGCAAAAAAGGAAGAGATTGCCTAAATTCCAGCCCCTCGGAAAACCGAAGAAACCTTGCGACACGTTGTCTCGATGTCACCAGACCGGATTACTACAACAGTCCAGTTTCTCTCAGAAAAAGGGGGGAGGCCATGCGCAACGATTGCGCCCTAGCACCGAAGCGGCGAGTATCGGTGCTCCTCACAGCTAGCATGATCATGGGTTTGGCGGTTGGCTTGACAGCTCAAGGACAGCCGCCCGAACAGCTTCCGATGCCGACCGCGGACCAGTTGGCGTTACCGCCGAATCCGGCGGGGACCTCCCTGGACCAGGAGTTGGAGGGCGAGTTGATCGACGAGGTGATCGAGCCGGACTTGCGTTTCCGCCTCGACCCGATCCGCTCGCTGCTGGTCCGTACCAAGCAGAAAGTCTCTCGGATCTCGATTGCGGATCCCGCCGTCCTGGACGTGACGCAATACGGTCCCACCGAATTCGAGTTCTTTGGGAAACGCAGCGGTGAAACGGCCTTGACGATGTGGTTCACCGACGAGACCGGCCAAGAGCAGGTCCTGCGCTACCTGGTCCACGTGGGCACGGACCAAGAGGAACAGATGCGTGCCGAACTGGAATACGGCGAGTTGCAGGACCGGCTCAACGAATTGTTCCCCAACAGCCAGATCCAGTTGATTCCGATTGCGGATAAACTGATTATCCGCGGCCAGGCCCGGGACGCCGAAGAAGCGACGCGCATCCTGTCGATCATCCGCGCCGGCGGCGACGACTTGGGCGGCGGCTGGGGCGGCGGCTGGGCTGGCGGGGGCGGCGGGGTCGTGGCATCGGGTCCGGTGGCCACCTTGCCCGACGCACCCGATCTGCCGATCGCCAATGTGATCAACCTGCTCGAGGTTCCCGGGGAACATCAAGTCATGCTCAAGGTCCGCATCGCGGAGTTGACCCGGACGGCGATCCGGGAATTGGGCGCGAGCTTCAGTGTCACCGGAGAGGATTGGGGCTTTTCGAGTTTCCTGGGGGGCGCCGGCAATCTGTCCGCGATTCTCGATGGCTCGATCGATCTGGAGTTGTTCTTACGGGCCTACAGCGCGAACGGTTATGGCAAGATCCTGGCCGAGCCCACGTTGGTGACGATCAGCGGACGCCCCGCGACGTTCCTATCCGGCGGCGAATTCGCCGTCCCCACGGCGGTCGGCATTGGCGGCATCGGAGCGGCCACGACCTCGTTCCGCGGCTTCGGCACGATGCTCACCTTTACCCCAACCGTGCTGGACAAGGACCGCATCCGGATGCATGTGATGCCCTCCTTCAGCACGATTAATGACGATTTGGAGGTGGATGGGATTCCCGGCCTGAACAGCCGGGCCGTGGCGACGACCGTCGATCTGCGCGAGGGGCAGTGGCTGGCCATCGCCGGTCTGATCCAGGACCAGCAAGGCGGCTCCAAGGGGCGGATTCCCTTCCTGGGCGACATCCCCTTCTTCGGGCTTCCGTTCATGAACGAAAGCGTCCGCCGCGAGGAAACGGAACTGGTGGTTCTGGTCAGCCCGGAACTCGTGCATCCGATGGAATGTAAGCAGGTTCCCCTGATCCTGCCAGGCATGGAAGTGACCGAGCCGAACGACAAGGCATTCTTCTGCCTGCAGCAAATCGAAGGTCACCCGGACGTGCAGCACCGCAGCACGGTTTGGCCAGCGTACCGGGATCGTTTGCGTGAAGCCGGTTTCCAAGCCATTCATGCGAATCACGGCCAGCACGGCCTGTATTACCAGCAGCAACATTACTACATGTGCGGTCCGCAAGGCTTTTCGCAGTAACCTCGGCGGATTGGAGTTTCGGAGACCCCGTGAACAGCTTAACGGCCCGTGAGAATCTAAGGAACTGACCCATGTTTCGATCCCCTGTCAAACACGCAACTTGCCTCTGCTCGTTGTCGGTGCTGCTGGCCGCGGCCGGCTGCAGCACCCCATCGTTGTTCTATCAGCCGCCACCTGCACCCGCTATGCTGGGCACCGGGGTGGATCAGTTGAATCGGACCCAGGAAGAGAACGCGGAGGCCTCGAAGTTCGTGGTCTACCAGCATGAATTCGAGTTGAACAAAAATAGGGAAGGCGCCGGGGTGGCGGGGATTCGCTTGAACGAGTACGGCGAAGACCATGTCCGGCGGATCGCGGAAGGGGTGCGCAACGGCGTGCCCTTCCCCGTCGTCGTCGAACGCAGCCAGACCACGGCTCAGGCCGGCACGAAGTACAAGTACCCGGTACACTTCAACCCCGACCTGGATATGAAACGGCGCGAGGTCGTCGTCCGGGCGCTGACCCAAATGGGCATCGCCGACGCGGACACCCGCGTCGTGGTGGCGCCGGCGTTTGCCCAGCCGCTGACGGGCAACGAAGCGCAAGGCGCTTATGCCACGGGCATTTCCGGCTGGGGCGGCGGCATGGGCGGCGGCATGGGTGGAGGCATGGGCGGCGGCATGGGCGGCGGTTTCGGCGGAGGCTTTTTCTAAAGCCACTCGGCTGAGCGTCGTGGCCGCGGCGCAGAGCCGCGGGTCCCCATTTTGCGATCGTAGGAGTGCTGTGATGCGGTGCAATAACGTGTGGTCCTGGCTGTGTTTGATCCTAGGTGCAGCCACAACGGCGGGCTGTGCAAGCGTGCCCGGCCTCACGAGTCTGATGCCGGGCGGCGTCGCCAAGCCCAATCAGACGCTGGACGCGCAAGTCAGCTTGGCGCGTCTGAGCGAGCGTCAGGGTGATGCCCGCACCGCCGAGCAGATCTATCAGGTCGTCTTGACGAAGGACCCGCAAAACCAGCTGGCTCTCCATCGGCTGGGCGTGCTGGCTGCGAAGAGCGGTGATCCTGAAAAGGCCGCCGAGTATTTCAATGCCGCGGCCCAAGTGGGTCCGCCTTCGCCCGAGTTGCTCAATGACATCGGGTTCAATCTGCTGGGAATGGGGCGGCTGCAGGAAGCCGAGGCGTTGTTCCGGCAGGCCATCGCAGCGGACCCGCAAAATCAATCGGCCCGCAATAATCTGGGCTTGGTGCTGGGCGAGACGCGCCGCTATGACGAAAGCCTGGCGGAGTTCCGGCGGGGTGGGAAAGGCGAAGCCGAAGCCCAAGCCAATTTCGCTTATGCCCAAACGCAGGCGGGAGATCTGGCCGGTGCCAAGTCGTCCTATCACCGGGCGCTCACGCTGAACAACGAACTCAAGCCGGCGGCGGAAGCGCTGATGCAGTTGGCCCGGCACCCCTCGGTGACCGGCGAGCCGGACGGGACTACCGTTTCCAAAGCGTTCGGCCGGCCCGGCCGGAGGGGCGCGTTAGCCCCCGACATCAAGTCCCTGCCGGAATTGGCCCGGGAAGGCAGAGGCTCCGCGATCTTTGAGTCGGTCACGGAACGGGACCGCATGACGGGCCGGGTGAAAACAGTCCGCTTTTCCGGCGAGACGTCCGATGCCGCCAAGCAGTCTGTGCATGTCCAGGACGTTGGCGTTGGTGGTGAGTTCGATTCCAACCCAACCGTCGCGAACCACCGCTCGTCCGCGGACGAATCGGTCAGCGGCCCAGGCTCCCAGAAAACGAATGTCGCGGCTACCGCAGGAGGCAGTTTTGTCTTGTCGAGAGTCTTCCGCTTCCCCACCCGGGTTGAACCGGCACCGACCACGGAGATCCATCGCCGGCCGGCCGCGGACAAATCTCCAGCGGCCCGATCGGCAAGCCGCATTTCCACCGCCTTGCCAAACCCGGCGAGACTGGCCGACGCCGCCGTCCCGCCTCCGGCTCAACCGCGCCCCGGGCGACGCGCGAGCCTGGATCAACGCGCGATGAATACGAGCCCGGTTGCCGCCTTCGAGGCCCCGGCGACGCCTGCGGCCGACCATCCGCAGGCCCAGCAATCGGCCGCCCTGATGCCGCCAGCCGACGGGTCAGCTGCCAGCTCCGCCGCCGTCTTTGCCGCACCGGCTTTGTTCCTCTCGTCCACGCCCGGATCTGCCACGAACAGTCCTTGGCAGACGCCCACCTGGACGCCTGATTTTGGTGCCGCGTCCGGGGCCGGAAATGCGGTGCCGCCGTCGCCCCCGGAGGGAACGGTCGTCCCAGCGAGTCCGCTGACGAACTTGGCACCGTGATAGAACCGTGCCCGTGGCGGCGTTCGGGGTCCGTCTGCGGTCCACGGGCCTACGGCCGCAGGAATTTGACCAGCTTGTCGATGCGTTCTACCACGTCCGCATGCTGACCCGCGACATCGGTGGACTCGGCAGCATCGGTCTTCAGGTCGTATAGTTCCCACGGAGCGGCGGCCCCGGAACGGACGCCTTTCCAGTCGCCGACACGAGCCGCCTGTGCCAAGCCGCCGGCGTGGGTCTCCCAGTACAATGGCGAGGCCGGAACGGCCGGGTCCGGAGCGGGCCCTGACAGTCGCTGCGCAACGGAAACTCCATCGATCGTCTTTGGACGGCGCCACGTCCCGGTCAGGTCGCAGAGCGTCGGCAGCAGGTCCCACATCCCAAAAGCCAAGTCGCTTTCGGCGGGCGCCAAGGGGGTCCCGGCCCAACAGACGATCAGCGGCACTCGGATCCCGCCTTCGTACAACTCGCCTTTTCTGCCGCGCAACCCGCCGGTCGGCTGGAAACGATCCCCCGCTCCTTCCGCCACGCTCGGCGGTCCGCGATCGCTGGTGATGATCACGATCGTGCGATTCAGGACTCGTCGTTCCTGCAATCTCTGGACAATCTGCCCCATGTACCGGTCCACTCGGGTAATCATTGCCGCCCGCGTCTTTTCCGCCACGGGCCAGTCCTGATCGGCGTAGGGATTCAAGTCCGGGACCGCCGGACCGGTCGCGGAAATCGTCATCGGAAAGGCGACGGTCAGGAAGAAGGGACGCTTGCATTCCGCGTCGATAAACTGCTTGGCGCCCTCGACAATCAAATCGGGTGCATATTGCGTTTTCGCTCCTCCCTGATTGCCGGTCAGGGCAATCTGTTCGTCATTCCGCCACAAAGTCGGCGGATAAAAATCCAGCGCGCTCTTGTCATCCAAGTAGCCGAAGAAACTCTGGAAACCTTGGCGGTTCGGATGGCCCGCACGGTCGAGCGGCCCCGCTCCCCAAACACCAAACAGGCCCGTTTCATAGCCGCCTTGATACAGCGATTCCGCCAACGTGCAATCCCGCTCGCGGACGGTGATCCAGTCTTCGCCGGCTTGTTCACCCCGAACCGTTAACCGGCCGCCGTAAAGCGTCCCGCGCGAGGCAACGCTTTCGCAACTGCCGGCATAGAATTGGTTGAACTGCGTGCCTTGGGCCGCCAGAATGTCCGCAATCGGAGTCTTGATCACCTGCTGCCCATACACGCCCAGGTCGCCATAGCCGACGCCATTCAACAGGAATAGGACGACGTTGGGACAGTGGCCGTTCACGATCCGTACTTGCCGATTAACCTGCTCCAAAGCGCGGCGGTTCTCCTCGCGGATGCGGGCCAGCGCCACGTCGGCGTCACGCAACACCTGGTCCGCAGCATCCCGATCCTGGCCGGTAATATCGTCGGCGGCATCCAACGCCTCTTTCAATTTCCTAATGAGGGCATCTTTTAGACCCTCATTGCCTGGATCCGGCTTCTTCGCAGCAGGCCCGTCCGAAGGAGACTTAGCCGTATCGCCGGGAACCTTTTTCGCTTGGGCGGGCAACAGAGGCGGAAAAATCGATGCGGCGACCAACACCACGAACGCAGCCCCCAAAAGTCTACGCGAGCACATGGCTTTTTCTCCTCGCAACAGAAAACATCTCACTCAGAACCTGGACCGAAAGCGAATCCCGACCATGAGGGAATTCTATGGAATTTAGATGTAATAGTAAAGCTAGGCATAAAGGAAAGATTGCGACCTCTGTGGCGATCGGGAAGAATTCCTGGGCCGGCGTTGTCTCGGTCGGCAAGAAAGCGATGTTGCACGAAACGGGATTGGTGAGCATGATACGGCGACTGCACCGGAGCACGTCACGAACGTCTCCGTCGCTGCGCAAGGACAGTCGGCGCGGCTCGGTCGGCACACGCGCTAATCCCAGCAAGGAGGCTTGAACATGCGGATTCGACGATCGTCCCCTCACCTTACCGTCGCGCTCTCCCTGATCGTGCTCCTGGTCAGCGGCTGTGGCTCGGGCGGGGGCGACCCTCCGGCGGCCAGTATCGACGGTGATTCCACCAGTGCGCCGGGTGCCGCGTCGCAACCAAAGTCCACCGTCACGGAGCCGGTCCAGGTGCGGGCGGGCGTGGCTTCGAGCAACACCCCGGCACAACTCGCGCAGCCGGCCCGCGATCCCGAAGTCATCCTGAAAACCTCGCTGGGAGACATCCGCATACGGCTGAATGCCGAAAAAGCCCCGCTGACGGTCGATAACTTCCTGTCGAATTATGTCGAACGCGGTTTTTACGAGGGGACCGTGTTTCATTACGTGGACAAAGGGTTCATGGTGGCGGCCGGCGGTTATACGGCGGAATTGGAGCCCAAAGCGCCGCGGGCTTATGTGAAGAACGAAGCGGGCAACGGCCTGAAAAACAAACGCGGCACGATCGCCATGGCGCGCAACCCCGAGCACGCGGACAGCGCAACTTCGCAGTTCTTTATTAACTTAGCCGACAACTCCAGCCTGGATCCCCGCGGCGAGGAAAGCCCTGAAGCCAAAGGATATTGCGTCTTTGGCGAAGTGGTCGAGGGGATGGACGTGCTGGACCGGATCGCGGGAGTCGAGGTGGCGGACCGCGGCCAATTCCCCAAGACGCCCGTCGCCCCGGTTCTGATCCAAGCGGCGGAATGGATCCGGTAGTCTGCCTGCCGGATCAGTCTGCCTGCCGGATCTCGAACGCGGCCGAGAAGCTTCACGAAAACATCCGCCATTTTGCCTGCTAGCAGCCATTGCAATCGACGGGTTCTGCGGTAAACTCAAAGAACTCGTCCGACAGAATGGATATACGATTCCAAAGTGGCAGCAGGAGGTAGGGCCATGTCTTCCGCGATGTTTTTCGTGCAGCGGTGTCCCACGTGCGGCCGGCGGCTTCGCGTGTGCGTGGAATACCTGGGAAAGACAATTCAATGCCGGCATTGCCGAGGAACGCTGGTGGCCCGCGATCCGGAGAATAGCCCCTCGCGAGGCGATCCGCAGTGGGTGATGATGCGCCGCGTCGACGAGTTGCTCGCGGTTCCGCAGACCGCCGGGGCGATGCGGCGGGTCTAAGTTCCGCGAATCCACGGCCGGCTACGCCTCGTCGAGAAAGCTCTTCGTCATTGCGCTGAACACCAGTTGTTGCCGATCGAATTCCCGGCTTTCCGCCTGGCAGGTGAGGAGACAAGTACGCGAGCCCGCGTGGAAGCTGCGGATGCTCGAGGTGACCAGGAAGTCGAGACAGAAGAAGTGCAGGTCGTAGCCCGTCGCGGTGACGTTCCACAGCTCCTCCGTCACGGCCTCCGCTTCGAGGTCCTCGTAGACCTGCTCCATCGCGGTCAGAGCCTGCTTGATCAGCCGCGCCGGGTTGACGCGGTTCGGATAGACCTGCAGTTCCCAGTAGGCGCCTTGCGGACTCTGAATCGAGACCCTGCGCGGCCATTCTTCCAGTTGCTCGTCATTGACGGTCCAGTTCTCCGGATAGAGGATCCGGACCCCAAATTTTCCATAGGTTGCGGCCATCGTTCGTTTTCCTTCCTGCCGTAGAACCGCTATGCTAGCGGCCGGCACCGGTGGCAATCAATCCGTTCTTGCCGCGGGGCCGTACTTTTGTTACCCTTTCGCCGCCCCGGCGGCCAGGATTTGACGTTTTCATTCTATCGAACCAGCCGGCAAGCGCCGATGAAATCTGTGATGCATCGCGCCCGCAACGCCTCCTGCTACCGTGCCGACAAATTGGAGACTGGCTCCCTGTGCCGGCCCCTCACTCGTCCGGCTGGAATGGTGGTCCTGGTCGTGCTCGCCGTCCTCGGCGGGTGCGCGTCGCTGGCCAAGAACCGGACCGACCAAAACGTGGTCTCCGCCCGTCAGCTGTCGTTACGCGGCATCAGCGCCTCGCAGCAAGGCCAACTCCGCGAAGCGGAGGTGTTCTTCAGCCGCGCCTGCGAAATGTGTCCGCTGGACGAGCGTATCCGCTACCATTATGCGGAGACATTGTGGCAGCTTGGGTCGCAACAGCAAGCCGTATCGCACATGGAAGAGGCGGTCCGACTGTCGGGCGGCAACGCCGAATTGGGAGTCCGGCTCGGAGACATGTACTTGGCCGTCGGCGACTTGCAGCGCGCCGCGCTGCAAGCCGAGTTCGCCATCCAGGCGAATCGCCAGCTGGCCTCGGCCTGGGCCTTGCGAGGCGACGTCCTGCGGGGAATGGGACGCGACGAGGATGCCTTGGCCAGTTACCACCGGGCACTGAGCTTGCAGACGCACTATCCGCGGGTCCAATTGGCAACGGCGGAAATCTACAGCCGCCAACAACGGCCCGCCCGGGCACTGGCCACGTTGAGGACTTTGGCCGATGGTTACCCCAGCGGGGAGACACCCCAACAAGTGCTCGTGCTGCAAGGTTTGGCGCTGAAGGAACTCGGCCGTTACGAAGCGGCTGTCGAAGTCCTGGCCGCGGCAGCCAAGCAAGGCCCACCCAGCACGGAATTACTGGTCCAACTGGCGGAGACCCAGTGGCTGGCGGGCGACGCCGCCAACGCCCGGCTGACCCTGCAATCGGCGCTCGCCCGATCGTCGCAAGAGCCGCCCACGGCGCCGCTGACCGCCCAAGTGGATTCGCTGCAGCGGAAGCTGTCCGGCGACCTGCGGCTCTGAGCCTGGACTGATGAAAGTAGCTTCGACTGAAGTTCCCTTTTGGATCGTAGCCCTGGTTCTTGTGCAACCGCACAAAACCGGGGCTTTTTTGTTAAGGGGAACGAAATCGGCGCGTCAAATGGTTGGCATGTAAATGTATCACAAAATGTGAAAGCTGCTCTTGTATTGTCGACATTACTCGCTACACGTTGTAGGCATGTATATTGCTACCGTACCCAATCGCAGTTCGCCGCCCGCTATCCTTCTTCGCGAGGGCTATCGTGAAGACGGCAAAGTCAAGACGCGCACCCTGGCCAACCTCTCGAAGTCCGGCGAGCCCGGATGATTCGCTCCCGGTAGATATCGTCAGCAAGTCGTTTGATGTCGTCCATACAAAGCATGTTAGCGTAACGGAGCATCGTTTCCAGAAGGTGAGCGGTGATCGCCATCACGTGTGCGAAGTGACGGCGGAAGGGGACGTGGATGAATTATTGGCTTGGGACGACCAGTGGCATCGGCGGCTTTGCCAATTGCCAGACCGTATCCCGGGGCGATACCGGCTCTCCATCTTGACGGAGTAGCCATGGACGGCTTGGCGCAAGTTACTTCGGAGCCTGGTTTTTCTGACGTTCGCGTTGCGATCCGGGACTGCGCTTACAACACGTTGCGAATGCCAGTGTTTGATAAAAGGTGAGCGGGACGGTCGTCTTGTCCTGGAGGATCCTGCGACGAGTTCGCACACGCCGCGGCATGCGGCTCACGACGGGCGAAAAGGCGGTTGTCGGCGACCCAGTCCTCGCGCGAGTACTGGACGACGGACGTGTCCGTTTCGCGGATTTCGAGTCGGCTCAAGCGGAAACCCATCTCGGTGATTTCCGTGAACAACTGATGGCACAGGTTCTCGACCGAGGTGGGGACGGTGAACTTTTTCAGACGGAAGCACTCCCCCGTCCGCTCCATGTGGTCGCACAGGGTCTGGTACAGCGAGTCGTGAACGTTGATCAGCATCGCGTGATCGTATTCGGCTTTCAAAAACGGCTCGATCTTGTCGTCGAACTCGGCGAACAGCGTCGAGTACGATCCGGTGCGTTCGACTTCGAAGAAACAGGTGACGCCGTACCGGTGGCCGTGCAAGTTGCGGCACTTGTCGTGCAACTCTTCGTTGCGGTGGGCGGCGTAGAACTTGTATTGCTTTTGAATGATCATTTGTTTCGCTTGCGGGGGACGGATTGAAAATCCGTCCTACGTGAAAGACAGCAACCTTGCGCCTATCTTTGGTTGATCAGCGACATCACCTCGGCCCGGCTCGATTCGTTCGTCTTGAACACCCCGCGCAAGGCGCTGGTCACCGTGCGGCTGCCCGGCTTGCGGATGCCGCGGATCGACATGCACGAGTGCTCGGCACTGACCACTACCGCCACGCCGGTGCTGTCCAGTTCCTGCTCGATCATGTCGGCGATCTGGCCGGTCATCCGCTCCTGCACTTGCGGACGGCGCGCCACCTCGTCGACCACGCGGGCCAGCTTGCTCAATCCGGTGACGCGGTTGTGGGGGATGTAGGCCACGTGAGCTACGCCGCTGAACGGCAACAAATGATGCTCGCACATGCTGGTGAAGCTGATATCTCGGACCAGCACGATTTCGTCGTACGCTTCGGGAAACGTGACGTGCAGGTGCCGGGCGGGATCCAGCCGCAAGCCCGCAAACATCTCCCGGTACATCCGGGCCACTCGCCGGGGCGTGTCCACCAGGCCAGGCCGATCCGGATCCTCGCCAACCGCTCGAAGGATCGTTCTCACCGCGCCTTCGATGGCCCGCAAGTCGACATCGGCACGTTCCATAGGTTCAGACTCCAGCGAGAAACGATGAGCACCTTGAGCCACGGGTAAATCGAAGGCGATGGGCATTTTTGGGAACTCCTGTCGAGCGAACGAGTATTTTTGTAACTTTCTTGGTCAAAATTCACAACCCTAGGCGTTCTAGCGCCGGCGCACGGCTTTTCAAGGATCGGCCGGCCCGTTTTTTGGCAAAAAACATGGGCTGCGAGAATCCTACCGGGGTGCTGACGCATCCCCGTTCGCCAAACGGCCCGTTTTTCGCAGAAGGACATGGCCTGCGAGGGCGGTTTGGCCGACGGCGCTGGTCGGCACGTCAGAATCGCAATTCGCGATGGCGGTCAGACCGTCCTGCCCCCCTTGAAAAACCGGACAAGTCGGCTTACAAATCGAGGCATTCTTAGCGGGAATTCGTACGATCTTCAATCGCGACTACACGCAGCACAAGGAGACACGCATGAAGACGATTAACGTGGCGATGATCGGTCAAGGCTTTATGGGCCGTTCGCACTCGAACGCCTGGGGCCAGGTGGCGAAATTCTTCAAGCCGCCGATCAAGCCGGTGATGCACACCGTGTTCGGCCAGGCGGAGGAAGATCCGCAGGCGTTTGCCGACAACTGGGGCTGGCAGAACGCTTCGACGAATTGGGAGCAGGTTGTCCGGTCACCGGACATCGGCCTGGTCGACGTGGTCACGCCGAACTTCATGCATGCTCCGCCGGCCAAGGCGGCGATTGCGGCGGGCAAGGCGGTGGCCTGCGAGAAGCCGATCGCTGGCACGTTGTCCGAGGCTCGCGAAATGGCGCAAGCGGCAAAGAAGGCGGGCGTCCCAACCGCCGTCTGGTTCTGCTACCGCCGTTGCCCGGCGGTCGCCCTGGCCCACCAGTTGGTCAAGGACGGCGTGATCGGCGACATCCGCCACGTCCGGGCTCACTACCTGCAAGACTGGGCCGGCGATTCCGTCCCGCTGACCTGGCGGTTCATCAAGGAGCAGGCCGGCTCGGGCGCTCACGGCGACTTGAACGCGCACATCGTGGACATGACGCGGTTTGTGACCGGTCAAGAGATCACCGAAATCTGCGGCGCGATTGCGGAAACATTCGTCAAACAGCGGAAGAAAATGTCGGGCGTTTCAACGGGGGGGATCGCGGCCGGCGTGAAAGCGGCCGACGAGTACGGCCAAGTGACCGTCGACGACACGGTCCTGTTCCTGGCCCGGTTCTCCGGCGGCGCCGTGGCCAGCTACGAAGCCTGCCGCCAAGGCACGGGCAACCAGAACCGGAACGGTTTCGAGATCAACGGCACCAAGGGCTCGTTGAAGTTCGACTTCGAGCGGATGAATGAACTCGAATTCTACGATGCCACCGCCTCGCGCCGCGTCCAAGGCTGGACGAACATCATGTGTACCCACGGCGGGGACCATCCCTATGTCGCCAACTGGTGGCCGGACGCGCACCTGATCGGCTACGAGCACACGTTTACCAACGAAGCGTACGATTTCCTGTGCGCGATCGCCGGCCAGACGCCGACCGTTCCCATCCCGGACTTTGAGGACGCTTACCAGACCCAGCGGGTGCTCGAAGCCTCGATGCTGTCGGCCAGCGAAAAACGGTGGATCAACCTGGACGAGGTGAAGTAACTCGCGGCCGCGCGTACGTCCCACAAATGCGTTTCCAACCACGGCCCTGATGCCCCGAGATCAGGGCCGTTTTTTTGCGCTCGGCTGGAATCGGCGAGCGACCGGCAGTTCACTCGACCCGCATCGTCACCCGGCACGGCAGCGACTGGCCGGGTGGGAGGATTCTCAATCCGGCATCCAAGCCTTGCTGCTGCAGTTCAAACGCGTTGGGGCACCACGTCAGCGGCTCGATACAGACGGCCTGACGATGCGGGGGGTTGTAGACCACGCACTCGCGGAACGTCCGATCGAACTCGACGGCCAGCCGCCGGCCGCTGCCGGGGTCGGCGACGCCGGCTCGGCACCAATCGCCGTCGAACCGCAGCCCCGTAAAGGCGTCGTCAAAGTTCATCTGTCCGAAGGGCAATCCGGCGCGGTAGGTTTCCGGGGACTCGACCGGCACCAGCCGGCCTGTGGCCAGCATGTCCACCAGTTCCCACCGCTGCTGAACGGGCAGCTCGACGCGGCAGGTGTCGGCGTTCGATCCTCCCAGAGGCACGCAAAAATAGGGATGCGTACCGAATCCAAACGGCAGCGGGCGCTGGTCCGGATTCTCGATCAAGAAGTCTGAGGTCAACGTCGAACCGGCCAGTTCGTACGTGGCCGTGACGCGAAAATCGGCGGGCCAGGCGTCCAGCAAGGCGGGACCGTCGATGGATGCCTGGAACTGGCCCACCGCACGGCGGGACGACTGTTCGAGCACTCGCCACGGGCGCGTCAGGACGTAACCGTGAATCGCGTTCCCCCGGTGGTCGTCGCCTTCCAAGGGCCACTCGCGTCCGTCCCACTTCAGCGTCTTGCCGCGGATCCGGCCGGCGTAGGGAAACAGCAGGGGAATTCCGCTGCCGGACGCCCGTTTCTGTCCGGTTTCAAACCCCGGTTCGGACCACACGACGTCGATCGGCCGGTCGTCAAACCGGACGCGAAACCGGTAACAGTTGAATCCAAAGCCGGCGAGGATCGACGCTTCGGCCCCGCTGGCTGCGTCCGTCAAATGAATGATCTGCATCGTCATGATCTCCTTCCAAAAAAGTTCCGAAAAACGTGTCAGGAACGAATGGCCCTGTCATCCCTGAAAAACGCAGTTAACTCGTTAGGGGGAGATGGTTGGGTCGCGGCGAGCCAGAAATGCAAGCGGCGGCGGTCGGCGCGCACCTCGACCATCGACGAGCGGCGTTTTTTTTCTGCCAACCCGGCCGTTTCGAGAGCTACGGATCGGTATTGCCACGAGGCCCCTCCTTGACCTAAGCTGGGCAACACTCAGAGGCCCTCCTTGCTGAGCCGTTCTGTCAGGAAACGGTCAAGGAGGACCTCATCATGTCATACCATACCTGCCCGTCTCGTGGCCAGAGCTTTGAGTTCATTCGGCAAGGTTTCTTGGACGCCGAAGGGCTGCCGTTCTCGGAGATTCTCCCGGCGGATGAAATCCAACGAGTCTTTGAAGAGGAAGACGCATTGTTCGGGGAACAGGAAGAGGATCGCTACACGGCACCTCTCACGCTTTGGACGTTCCTCTTGCAGGTCCTGCAGACGGGCGTGGCGCGGTCCTGCAACGCGGCCGTCGAGCGGCTGAGAACGTTAGGCGCGGAGTTGGAGATCCCCGCTCCTTCGCCCGACAGCGGGGCCTACTGCCGAGCCCGCGCCAAGGTGCCGGAACGCGCGCTGGAACGTTTGACCTATCGAGTCGCCGACGGCTTGGAAGCCCAAGCGCCTGCGGCTTGGAAGTGGTGTAACCGGAACGTGAAGATCGCAGATGGCTCCACGCTCCTGCTGCCGGACACCGAGGCGAATCAGGCAGCGTGGCCCCAAGCCTCGACGCAGCAGCCAGGACTGGGGTTTCCGATCCTGCGGTTCTGCGCCTTGTTCTCGTTGGTGACGGGCGCCTTGTGCGGCTTCGCCACGGCGCCCTATCGCGGCAAGGAGACCGGCGAGACGGCCCTGTTGCGTTCTTTGATGGATCTTCTTCGGGCGGGCGATGTGCTCCTGGGAGATGCTTGCTTCTGCTTATACTTCATGATCGCGCTGTTGCTGGAACGCGGCGTGGATGTCGTGTTTCATCAGCATCAGCGGCGGAAGACCGACTTCGATAAGGGAAAACGGTTGGGATCCGAAGATCACGTGATGGTGTGGAACAAGCCGGAATGTCCCGAGTGGATGGATCAAGAGACGTATGACCGTCTGCCCAACCAGGTCAAGGTTCGCGAACTGAGGGTCCGGGTTTCCCTGCCCGGATTTCGCGTCCGGCAAGTCACCATCGTCACGACGCTGACCAGCGCGAAGAAGTATCCCAAGAAAGCCCTGGGGGAGCTTTATCGGAAGCGCTGGTATGCGGAACTCGATCTCCGTTCCATCAAGGTCACGATGCAGATGGATGATGTGCGTGGCCAGTGTCCGGAGATGGTGCGGAAAGAAATCTGGGTTCACTGGTTGGCCTACAACTTGATCCGCCGTGTCATGGCCGCGGCCGCGGTGACTCACGAAGCCACGGTGAGAACGATCAGCTTTGCCGGAGCCGTGCAGACTGTGGCCGGAGTGATGGGCCAAGCCACGCCCGCAGCGCCGGGAGTGCTCCATTGTATGGCGCTTCAGAAGCTGGCTTCGATCGCCAGCCGCAAAGTGGGCCATCGGCCCAACCGCGTGGAGCCGCGTGCGATCAAGCGTCGTCCCAAGAGCCACAAACTTCTCACCAAACCACGTGACGAAGCGCGTGCGGAACTGGGAGTACTCCCCGTCTCCCGGGTCTGATTTCTCGGCGGGGACATCTCCTCCTCTGACATGGAGGACGCGTGCTTCGATGCTTTTCCATGTGACACGGTTTTCGCCGCTCTGTCGGCGCCCCGCTCCCTCTGCGCGCCCACGCCATCGCAGCCTCCCCGTCACCATCCGTCTGCTTCGAGCCTGCCGGACGCTGGGATGACGATAGAAATACCCCCCTCAGACAGCGGTCTTTCGTCGCCGCAACGGTAGGGCCGCAAGGCACTTAAGGATGACAGTGCCATTCGTTCCTGACACCTTTTTCGGGTGCTCTTTCGGGTGACACCTTTTTCGGGCGGGAACGCGGGGAATGCTCGCATTTTGGCGAATGCGGCTACGCAGAGGCTGTCAGGATTCCTGGCCATACACCGCTCGTGGGAAGGTGGCGATAAGCGGCCAAATTGCTCTGGACGCGGACGGACGGTTTTGGCACACTTCGCGACCCGTTTTCCCGGAGGCTCGTCACAAGTCAAGGAGATGCTAGCGTGAACCTGACTCGTTCGGCCGTACTGGTCGTGTGTGTTGTGTTCGCCTTGGCTTCGACCCGTTCGTGGGCCGAGACCAAGTCGGGTTTCAGTCTGAACCCTTTTGCCAAGTCCACCACTGCTTCCAAGCCCAAGTCCACGTCGAGTGGATTCAAGCTGCCTTCGTTATGGCCTGCATCCGACCAGAAGAAGGTGACGAAACGTTCCACGGAACCGTCGGCGTGGGACAAGTTCAGCAGCGAATCGAAGGTCATGTTGAACAAGACGACGGACGCAATCACGTTTTGGGACAATGACAAGCCGGCGAAAGCCAAGGCCCCGGACAGCGTCCGCAGCCGCTTCGGCGTGAAGAAGAAAGAAGAAGAGAAGAAGTCGTTCTTTTCCGACTGGTTCTCCACCAAAGAAGAGGAACCGCCGCGTCCGCGAACCGTGAGCGAATTCCTGAACCAGGACAAGCCCCAGCCGTAATCGCACGGACACGCCAGCCGGTGCCATCGTCCAGCGGCGCGCGAGCGAGTGCTACCACGGCTCGCGCCGCCATGTTCTCACTTCGAACTGCCCCGCGCCGGCCGTCACCCGGACGGCGCCGGCCCGGCCGGTGATTATCGCCCGCCCGCCGGCGCCGGCGGACGCGGCCTTGACCGCGGCGTCGCCTTCGTTGGCCGCTCCGCTGATCACCACCCACTCCGGCCGGCACCAAGCGAAGAAAGCGTCCGGATCGCTGCGCGAACTGCCGTGATGCGGGGCCAAAGCCACGTCGCAATCGATCGGTTCGCCGGCCAGCACGTCGTCCATTCCCGGCGGTTCGAGGTCGCCTGTCAGCAGGATCGTGCGGCCGGCGTAATCGGCCCGCAGCGTCAGACTGTTCGCGTTGTCGCTGCCGAGCACGCCACGGCGGGGAGGATGCAGAACGAGCCAGCGCGACGAGTCATGCACTTTCAAGCGGTCGCCTGCGTAGATCTCACCGACCGCCACGCCGCGCCGCCCAAGGGCGTCCTGCAACGCCGTTAGGGCCAGCGTCCGATTCTCGAACATCACCGGCGAGACGTACACGGCGCCGACGGAAAAACGCTCCAGCAACTCGGGCAGCGCGTTGTAGTGGTCGGCATCCGCATGGGTCAGAAGGACCGCATCCAGGTGGGTGATCCGCCGCGACCAGAGGAACTCGGCGATCGTCCGCGCCGTGGCCTCCGGGGCGCCCATGCTGCCGGCGTCATACAGCAGCGTCTGGCCCTGAGGCAACTCCACGACGGTACACGCCCCGTGCCCCACCGCCAGAACCGTACAGACCAACGGGTCCGACCGGCCGGGCTGCCCCGGAACGTGGCGGACCGTTGTCATGGCACCGAGCCCCAGCCAGAGAGCCAGCGCGGCCAGGCACCAGCGAGCTGGCAATCGGCGCCGGAACCAAACGGCCCAAACCGCCAGGCCACCGTAGAATCCGAGAACCCACCACCCCGCCGGCGCCGGGGTCCAGATGTGGCCGGCGGCGACTCCGTCCGCGGCATCGACCATCCACTCCAGCAGGCCCAGGCTTTGATTGCAGATCCAGCCGCACACGAAGCCGACGGGCGGCAGCAACCAGCCGAAAACCATGACGCCGAAGCCGGCAAACAAGGCCACGCCGACCGGAATCGACGCCAGCGGATTCAGCACCAGGGCAATCGGCGAGACCAGGTGGTAGCGGTAGGCGGTCAGCGGCAGTGTCACCAGCCAGATCGCCGCGCTGATCAGGAACAGCTTGCCCACCCCCCCGGCGAAGCCCTTGCTCCAGCGCACGTACCAGGGGCGGCTCTGTTCGATCAGCCGCGTCAACGGATCCGGCGCACCCCGCACCGGCAGATACGGACTGGACAGGTAGATCACCGCCACGGCCAGGAATGACAACTGGGTGCCCGCCTGAAACAGGGCGGCGGGATTCCAGGCGACCACAGCCACCGCCGCAGCGGCCAAGGCATTGAAACCGGACGCGCGGCGCGCCGACAGACGCGCCAGGCAAAAAGCGATCAGCAGGATCGATGCGCGGACCACCGGCGGGCGAGCATCGGTCAGCAGGGCGTACACAACGACGAACGCGATCGCGCTGCCGATGGCCACCGTGCGGCGGAGGGCCAACAGCCGCGCGGTCCACCAGAACCCCAGAGCCAAAATCCCCACGTGGACTCCGGAGATGGCCAACAAGTGGACGGTCCCGGTGGTGACAAAGGGCTCCGTCCGCTCCCAATCCACGTGTTCGCGGGCGCCCAATAACAGGGCCGAAGCCAAGCCGGCTTGACGTTCCCACAGGTATCCCCAAAGCAGTTCGTGGCAGGGATCGCGCAGCGCGGCCAGGGCGCGGCGCCAGTTCCAAATCGATCCGGAGGCGAGCAAGGTGACCGCGTCCGGAAAGTGCGCGTCCAGCTGGAACAACTGCCGGTCGCCGCGGCGATACCATGCCGAGTCAATGCCACCGGGATTCAGCGGGCAGGGTGGCCGCTGGAACAGGGCGAACAGCTGCAGGCGATCACCCGCCCGGACTCCCAGCAGGTGGCCGTCCACGTACAACTCGGCCGTTCCCGAAGCAGAACTCCACGCCTGTCCGTTCCGAACCTGTATGACGCGGACCAGCAACCGCGAACGTTCGCCGGCCGGCCGGGTCCGCAGAGGATTGTCCGGCGGCGCCGCGACGCGGCGGGGAGAATTCAAGGCCACGGCCTGCAGACAAATCGGCCGCGGGACGTCCCGGGCGGCGCGGCCGAGTTCATCCGCGCGGTACACGTTCCAGCGCTCGTGATGCCTGGCGCCGCCGGCGCCGGCGACCGCCAGCAGCAACACGAAGGCCGCCGCACGGTCGCGCCTTAGAAACCACAGGACGAGCCAGCCCAGCAGTGCGCCGCTGCTGGCGGCCAACCAAACCGGGACAGCCACGGGCATCAGCACCGACATCGCGCAGTCGGCGAGCACCCCGAGGGCCAGTGCCGCGAGGACGACCATCAGCGGCAGGAAGCGCCGCGTCATGGCTGGCCGCAGAGGTAGGGGCGTCGAACCGTCGCTCATGCCGGCTATTCGATCAATCGGCGCGGACGGTGTCAATTCAGGCCGTCAATTCAATTCAATGTAGGGCGGATTGGCAAGCCGGTCGGTGTTCTCCGGCCGGCTTGCCAATCCGTCCCACTACCGCGTTCACGTTTTTTTGTGCGTGGACACAGGATTCAGCATCCTCATTCCGCCCCGCTGCCGGCTGGCTGCCACCAGAACGAACGCCAATACTTTTCGTCGGTGGCGTACGAGTCGATCGGGGCCTCCGGCGGCAGTTCCCGGGACAGGAATCCGAACCGTTGCATTTCGCGGATATAGTAGCGATTGGGCCGAAAGCCGGGCATATCGAATCGCTTGCCGGCGGCCAACTCGCCGCCCGCCATGCGGATCGCCTCGAGCAGTTTCTGATAATCCGCATCGCCTGTATCGGCGAAGACGGCACCCTGGCAGATGCCCAAGCCGCCGGCCGCTTTGGCCAGCGGCGCGCGCACCAGCAGCGATTTGTCCGGCCGGTCCAGATTGCAGGCCGCTTCGACGCGGTACCCGTCCAGCGTCAACTTGCCTTTGTCCTGGCCGTGACAGGAAATACAGCGGGCCATCAGCACGGGCATCGGCAGCCGCACCGGATAGACGCCGCAACCCAGGCTGGCATACGTGCCCGCGTACGGCGCACTGGCGTCGATCCACAGCCGCACCGTTCTCCGCTCTTCGTCCGACAGCTTGGCGTCGTAGTGGCTGCCGTCGATCAATTGCATCAAACGGCTGGCGGAGCTGCCGATCGTCCGCGGCGCCCGGTTTCCGACCGGTTCATTCCGGCCGTCGGCGACCAGATTGAAGCGGCGCATGTTGTAGTAGCTGATCGACCATTGCGGCTGGTGGTCGCCGGTCAAGTCGACGCGGCCCTCGTACCGCTCGGGACAGTGGCACGGGACGCAGTGCCGGTCCAGGATCGGCTGGATGTCCCGTGGGTAATCCGGCGGCGAGGCCAAGCCTTCGATCGGCGTAATGGTCACGGGCTTGCGGTGCTTGTTGGCCAGCAAGGCGGCCGCGCCGCTCTGCGGAAACGCCTGCGTCCGTTGTTCGTGGCAGCCCACACAGCCGCTGGTTTCGCCCGGCTGGACCGTGACGAAGCTCTGCATCCGTTTGACCGACAAGTCGTTCTCGTCCAAGGCGACAAAGAACAAAGACCGCATCGCCGGCACCTCGAAGAGCGCGGAACCGTCCTCTTCGACGGGCACCGTACCCAACACGCGGGCCAACGTGAACGTGCCGCCCAGGCTGATCGATTCCATCCCGCCCGAAAAATGCACGGGCATGGGCAGTTGTTCCAGCACCAACAGCTTCTTGACTTCGCCGCGCTGCACGCCGGCCATGTTGCGGCCGTAATAGATATCGGCCAGGAACAGGCGTCCCGTCGCTTGCGCCTCGTCCACGCGCGGCGGCATGGCCCGCTCGCGGGGACGCGGTTGCACCGGCCGGGGTTCGTGGCACTGCAGGTGCCCCTCGGACTTGGGCAACTGGTACACCAACTCCGTCTTCCCGTCGCCGTCCATGACAAAGATTCCTTGGCGGCTGGACACCAGGAAGCATTTTTCGGACAGGGCATAAGGATCGCGCCATACTGCCGGGCCTTTGCTGATCTGCCGTTCCGCCCGGCGATCGTCCGGCCCCAAGGTCGGATCGACGATGGCCACGTGTCCCGTGTGCTCCGGCATCCCGTGGCCCGGCGAAAATGAAGCCACCACCCGCTTGGACCCGGGAATCGGCTTGGCGTCCAGCATGGCGATGCCGCCAAACGAGTTGCCGTAAAAAGTCATCTGCCCCGTGCCGTCCGGATTTACCGTCCACAGATGGTGGAAATGGACCTGCGAGCGATCGACATACTCCCAACGCATGTACAAAATGCGGCCGTCCGGCAGAACCCACGGCGTGTTATCGTGGTCGTTGTTGCTGGACAGCATCCGGACGTTGGAGCCATCGGCGTCGCAGCGGTACAGCGTCGCCACCCGGCTGTACCAGCAATTGACAAACCGCCGGCAGCGGCTGGAACCGAACACGATCCCGCCGTCCGGCAAGTACGCCGGCTCGATGTCGTCGTCGGGCCCGTCCGTCAATTGCGTCAGTCCCGTCCCGTCGATGTTGATTTCGTACAAGTGATACGTCGCGGTGCCGCCTCGGCGATACGAGAACAGGACCTTCTGGCCGTCGTAATGCACTTGCGGATCGCGGACGCCGCCCAGCGGGTCGTCGAGCAGCACCGTCAATTGACCCGTGCGGAGGTTCAACCGGCACAGCCGGCCGCCGTCGCCGTAGCCGCGGAGCGCATCGCCGTCCGGGTACTTGCCAAAGGCGTGGTCCGCCGGCGGCCCGTAGTCGCAGCTGTAATACCCGAAGCTCACGTACCAGTGATCGCGTCCCGGCACACGCACGGCAAACACAATTTCTTCGACGCCCCGCATGTCGCCGTCCAGCATCGATTGCAACAGCGGTCCGGGTTGATAACTAGGCGACTCGTCGGCTGCGGTAGCGCGACCGAAAGCGCCGATTCCATAAACGGCCGCCAAACAAAGCGCCAGTGCAGTTGAAACACGGAAGGATCTGAACATCGCAGGAGTCTCCTTACGGGTCGGGGCCCTGTCAGCCGGCGCCGGCCGACAAAGCGGGATTGCGGCGGGGGTGCGGTTCGTTCGCCAGGCGGCGGGGGAACAGCCAATCATCCAGGCTTGTCTGTGGCTGTAGGTGTATGGCCCCATAGCCGCCGGACATTTTAGTCTTTCGATGTGCTTGTCGCAATTACAGTAGGTCGACAACACTCGTAGGACGGATTGGCAATCCGTTCTACATTCCGAAATCACACAGGTTATTCCAGCGCGGACCCTAACTTGCAGCGAACTGGCCACGCGAACCTGCGAGCCCCCGTCTTGCAGTCGCTGGGTGGTATCGGTACGCTACACGAATGAGCGCCGTCAAGAAACCCCAACTCGTTACGGTCGAAGACTATCTCGCCGGAGAACTCGTCTCGCCCGTCAAGCACGAGTACCTGGGCGGGGTCCTGTATGCGATGGCGGGGGCGCGAAACGCGCATAACCTTGTCGCGACCAACGTCCTCGGCAGCTTGCACGCCCGGCTCCGCGGACGCCGCTGTAGACCCTACAATTCGGACACGAAAATCCGGCTCCGGTTGCCGACTCACGTACGGTTCTACTATCCTGACGTGCCGGTAACCTGCCGGCCCAATCCCCAGACCGATTCGTACCAGGATGAGCCAGCGATCATCGTGGAGGTTGTATCCCGCAAGACACGGCGCACGGACGATGGGGAAAAGAAAGACGCCTACCTTACCATCCCGTCGCTGTGCGCGTACCTGCTCGTCGAGCAGGCATCGCCAACGGTCGTCGTCCATCGTCGCACGGAGCAAGGTTTTGTCCGAGAAGTCTTCGATGGTTTGGAGACGATGATCCCCCTGGGCGAAATCGAAACGGAACTGCCCCTCGCGGAAATCTACGACGGCATCCACTTCGCGCCCGAATCCGATGACGAACCCTGAAGTGCCGACCTGCTTCGTCCTTTGCCCGCTTGCCCGCCACAGGTAACCTCCCATGCGAAAAGTTTCGGATCTCAACGTCGCCTCCAACATCCCCTTGCCGGCGCCCGCCTTGACGTTGTACGAGATCCCGCGGTCCGAGGCCCAGGAAGAATTCGTGGCGGAATCGCGGCACATCATTCGCAGCATCATTCAGCGCCGCGACCCGCGGTTCCTGCTGATCGTCGGGCCGTGTTCGATTCACGATTGCCAGGCCGGCCGCGACTATGCATCGCGGCTGCGCGGGTTGATCGACCGCGTCCAGGACAAGCTTTACGTGGTCATGCGGTGCTATTTTGAAAAGCCCCGCTCGACGGTCGGCTGGAAGGGGCTGATCATGGACCCGCACCTGGACGGCTCGCACAACATTCCCGAGGGCTTGCGGCTGGCCCGGCGTTTCCTGCGCGACGTCATCGACCTGGGCGTGCCCACCGCGACCGAGTTGCTGGATCCCATCACGCCGCAGTACATCGCCGACTTGATCTGCTGGTCGGCCATCGGTGCGCGGACAACGGAATCGCAGACGCACCGCCAAATGGCATCGGGCTTGTCCATGCCGCTGGGCTTCAAGAACACCACGCCGGGCACGATCGAGCCCGCAGTGAACGCCATCAAAGCCGCTCGCGAGCCGCAGACATTTCTGGGAATCAGCGGCGACGGAGTGGCCTCCGCCGTCTCGACCAAGGGGAATCCCGATTGTCACATCGTCCTGCGCGGCGGGGACCACGGGCCGAATTATTCCGCCGAACATGTCGCCGAAGCCGAGCGGCAGCTGGCGCACGCAGGACTGGACCAGGCGATTCTGATCGACTGCAGCCACGGCAACAGCGGCAAAGACGCCCGCCGGCAACCGGAGGTCCTGCGGTACGTCGCCGGCCTGCGGGCCGCCGGCACGGCTTCGGTGTTCGGGACCATGCTGGAAAGCAATCTGCTGGCCGGCCAGCAGCCGTTTCCGCGGTCCTTGGATTCGCTGGTCTACGGCCAATCGATCACCGACGCATGCATCGATTGGGACACGACCGAGCGGCTGGTGTTGGAGGTGGCGGAACAGTTGGCAAACTGAACAACGATCCGCTTTCTTGATCCGCGAGGCAATCGTGAACGCAACGTATCAGCTGGAGCCGGACCTGGAACCGAGTGAGTTCATCGACGTGCTCGAACGTTCGACGCTGGCCGAACGCCGCCCGGTCGACGATCCGGAAGCGATTCGCGGCATGCTGCGCCACGCCGACTTGATCGTCACGGCGCGGCGCGACGGCCGGCTGGTCGGTGTTTCGCGTGCCATCACGGACTGGACCTTCTGCACCTACCTATCCGACCTGGCGGTCGACACGGCGCATCAGGGTCAAGGCATCGGCCGGGAACTGCTGCGCCGCACGCACCAGGCCGCCGGCCTGCACACCACGCTGTACCTAGTCTCCGCTCCGAAAGCCGAAACTTACTATCCGCACATCGGCATGACCCAGCACCATTCATGTTGGTTCGTACCGCGTCAGGTCTCGGTTCCTGCCCAGGCGGATCAGGACGCTGTCGACGAAGTACCGCGAAGAGAATAAGATCAAGGCGGTGTGGGTTGTCTTTAAGAAACGGATGAAGCAACTTATCGAGACCTTGGGCCTGCTGACGATGACTCCTGACGAAGCCTTAGAAGAACAAGTCCGCCGATACCGGCAGATGACCGGCGAGCAGCGGTTGCTGATTGCGCTGCGGTTGCACGAACTGTGCTGTGACATCGCCCGCGACGCCATTCGGCATCAGTTCCCCGGCGCGGCGCCGGAGGAAGTCGAGCGGCATTTGCACCGCCGCCTGGAGTTGGCCCGCTCATGACAGAACAGGAACTGCTGGTCGACTGCCTGCAGCGTCTCAACCGATTGGCCGTGGATTACTTCCTCGCCGGATCGATGGCCAGTAATTACTGGGGCATTCCGCGTACGACCCACGATTTGGACTTCGTGCTGCAATTCCCGCCATCCGAGGTGCCGCGCGTCGTCGCGGCATTTGAGGGAGGATACCTGCGCCGGTGGGCGGCAGGACTGAACGTTACGGAGTTGCTGGAAGACATCCTGGCCGGCCGCGTCCGGCCGAAAACCACCTGACGTCGACGTGCCGAGCTTTTGGGGTTGAGCAACGATCTTCTGCTGGACGAACGGTCGGCAGGATGGTAGTTTAGGTGGCATGAGCGACACGGTTATGACCATCGAGGATTTTGCGGCTCATCTGCCCGAATTGGTCGAGCAGATCCATGCGCAGGGCGATGCGGCAGTGATCGTCAGGGCTGGGCGCCCCGTCGTGCGGATTGTTCCCATCCCAGCGGCAGATGAAGGTCCGGAAGACCTGGTCGCATTTTTGCGTCGATGGCGAAGCGAGTATCCTCAGCCCGATGAGCAATTCGCGGACGACATTGAAGCAAGCCGCCGAGCCGTCCAAGGACCGCGCGATCCATGGGACTGATCTTAGACTCCTCCGTTTTGGTCGCGTTTGAGCGGCGCCGTTTCGATTTGGAACGGCTTCTTGACGACTTCTCGCCGCCTGCAATCGCAGCGGTCACGGCCGCCGAATTGCTGATCGGCATGGAGCGGGCGGACACTCCCCAACGGCGAGCCCGCCGCGAGTCGTTCGTCGAGAACATTTTCGCCCGAGTGCCGATCATCCCTTTTGACCTGCCGCAGGCACGTCTATTCGCGGCCCACTTTGCCGATCTGACACGCCGCGGACAGATGATCGGCGATCGCGACCTGCAAATCGCCGTGACCGCGCTGCATTTGGACTGCGAGTTGGCGCCCCTGAACATTGGCGAATTCGAGCGTGTCACCAACCTGCGACTGGTAGACGTGGCCACGTATCGGTTCATCTGAATCGCCCTTGCACACTCGAATGAAGACGGGACATTCTATTCTTCTGCCTCACCCGGATGGTCACGAAAAAGTAGAATGTCCCCATTTTCCGTGCCCACGAAAAAGTAGAATGTCCCCATTTTCCGTCGAAAAAGTAGAATGTCCCCATTTTCCGTGCATGTCCCCATTTTCCGTGCCCCAAAGCGAGACAGCCTAGCCGCTACGGACTGGCTTTCGCTTCCACTCGCTCCAACACGCGAATGATCTTGTCGACGGTATCCACATCGGGGGTGGATTTACCTTTTTCCAGGCGACTGAGTGTCTCGGGCCGAATGCCCGCGCGGTGGGCCAAATCAGCTTGCGTCAAACCGGCCGTCTTCCTCCGGCGGATAATCTTGCGAGCCAGGGACGCCCGAGCGTAGGGCAGCGCAGGGTAGTTTCCGTGGGCGTCAGGCTCAGGCAACTTCGGTAGATCGTCGTCCTCCACCGTCCGCACCAAAGCCTGCAACCGCTCGAATTCCGACCGCTCCACAATCACGAACGCCTTGCCCGCTAGGGTCACCGTTTGAATCTCGCTTGTCATCCCTCACCCCTTACCCCTCGTAAAACCCATCGCGGTGCCCGATCTTCTCCACGACCACCGTTCGTCCCTCCACCCGAAACTGGACGCGGTAGTCCCCCGTCCGGATACGGAAACGACCGGCCAGACTGCCGCTCAATGCCTTCGCGCCGCTGACCTCCGGCCAGCGGTGTAATCGCTCCAGGATCCGAAGCACGCGGGCGTGAATTGGCTCGTTCAACGCATCGAGTTCGGCTGCAGCATCAGGTGTCAACGCGACGTCCATCTCGCTATTCTCCGCGACTTTGGAGCAAACATCAAGAGCCTCGCCTACGTTCCAGCAACTCGCGAAGCTGCGCCGCATCTTCCTCGCTGCGTTCGCCAAGCAACTGGGGCGACGATTCGCCCGAACGCTCTTGGGGTGGAATCGGATGGGTCGATGTCGTTCCCGTGTCCAGTGTCACCGGCGGATTTCCGGGGCCCATCGGCGCGGGTGACAAACGAAGGCATTCTGCTCTTGGCGCACCCGAATACTCCTGAAGAAGAAGTCGCATGTCCTCACTTTGCACGCATCCACTACTCGCGTGACACAAACGCGCCCACTCCTCCGCCGCCCTTGCCGGCCCGCGGGAGGTCTGGTAGCGTGGCGAATCTTGAACGGTTCCCCCAAAACGCGCACGGTGGGTTCGGATGCCCGTGGTTCCTGGAGCAGATGTCGATTCAAACCCAGCGGCGGAAACCGCCGCCGAACGGGTTTCCGACGTGATCCGCATTCGCGGGGCGCGGATGCACAATCTGCAAAACGTCGACCTGGATATCCCGCGCGACCGGCTGGTGGTGATCACGGGACCGAGCGGTTCGGGTAAGAGCAGCCTGGCGTTCGACACGCTGTACGCCGAAGGCCAGCGGCAGTACATCGAAAGCCTGTCTGTTTACGCCCGGCAATTCCTGCACCAGCTGCAGCGGCCCGATGTCGACTTGATCGAGGGCCTGCAGCCGACGATCTGCATCGACCAGCGGCCGGGCACGGCGAATCCTCGCAGCACGGTGGCGACGGCGACCGAAATCTACGACTACCTGCGGCTGCTGATGGCCCGGCTGGGCGAGGCCTGCTGCCCGCAATGCGGCGAGCCGATCCGGCAGCAATCCGCCGAGCAGATCGAAGAGTCGCTGGGCGCGCTGCCCGAAGGCACGCGGCTGATGATCCTGGCTCCGATCGTCCGCGGCCGCCGTGGCAAACAGGAAGACGCGCTGGCCAAGATCCGCAAGGCGGGCTTCATCCGCGTGCGGATCGACGGCGAACTGTGCGACCTGGAGAACCTGCCGGAAATCGACTCGCGCCGCGAGCATTGCATCGAAGCCGTTGTCGATCGGCTCACGATCCGCAGCGATGGCACGGCTCGATTGTCCGAGTCGATCCGTCTGGCGCTCCGGCACGGCGAGGGTCTGCTGGTCGCCTGCTGCCAGGACCTGCCATCCGCGGGTGCCGACCCGCGGGACGAGGGCTGGCAGGACCGTCTGTTCAGCTCTCTGTACTCGTGTCCGAATTGCGATCTCAGCGTGGCGGAAATCGAGCCGCGCACGTTCAGCTTCAACAGCCCCTACGGCGCGTGCCCGCGCTGCGGAGGCCTGGGTGGTGTCGAGCAGTTCGATCCGGAACTGGTGGTGCCCGACGCCCAGTTATCCCTGGCCGGCGGCGCGGTCGCACCCTGGAAAGGCGTGAAGCCCGACCCGCTCAAGAAACACCTGCCGCAGTTGACCGCGTTCTTGGAAGCGAACGGCGCCGCCGGCGATACGCCGCTGCGTAAATTGCCGACGGAGGTGTTGCAGCGGTTGTTGCAGGGCGACGGCGGAGGATTCCTGGGAGTCCTGACGCTGCTGGAGCAGGAGTACGTGACGGCCACCGACCAGGACCGCCGCGAACTGCTGGCGCGGTTTCGAGGCCAAATCACCTGCCCCGCTTGCGGCGGCTCCCGCCTGCGGCCGGAAGCCAACTCCGTCCGCGTCGGCGGCAAAACGATCTCCGAAGTCTGCCGGCTGCCGATCACCGCAGCTGTCCCCTTCTTTCGCAGCCTGGACTTTCCGCCCGCGCGGCGGCCGATCGCTGACCCGCTGCTGAAAGAAATCCTGCAACGGCTGGCCTTCCTGCAGAACGTCGGCGTCGACTACTTGACCTTGCACCGCTCCGCCGACACGCTCAGCGGCGGCGAACTGCAACGCGTCCGCCTGGCTACCAGCATTGGCTCCGGACTGGTCGGCGTGTGTTACGTGCTGGACGAGCCCTCGATCGGCCTGCACCCGCGCGACAACCGCCGCTTGATCGACGCGCTCCGTAACCTGCAGCAACAAGGCAACTCGGTGCTGGTCGTCGAGCACGACGAGGCCATGATGCGGGAGGCCGACCAGTTGATCGATATCGGGCCCGGCGCCGGTGTCCATGGCGGCCGGATTGTGGCTCAAGGCACGGTCGGCGAAGTCTGCGGGAATCCGGCTTCGATCACGGGTCGGTACCTGAGCGGTCAGTTGCAGATCCCCGTGCCGGGGACACGCCGCCGGCAGTCCAAGTCGCGGTCGCTGACCATCGAAGGCGTCACGGCCAACAACCTGCACGACGTCGATGCGCGTTTCCCGCTCGAATCGTTGGTTTGCGTCACCGGCGTCAGCGGTTCGGGCAAGAGTTCGCTGGTCAACGAGACGCTGGCGCCGGCGATGATTCGCCGTTTGGGCGGATTGGCGCCCAAGCCGGGACCGTTCCGCAGCCTGCGCGGCGCGGCGCAGATCGACAAGGTGGTGCAGATCGACCAGAGTCCCATCGGACGCACGCCGCGCAGTTCGCCGGCGACGTACATCGGCGCGTTCGACGAGATCCGCAAAGTGTTCGCCCGCACGCGCGAGGCCAAACAGCGCGGCTTCGGCGCCAGCCGCTTCAGTTTCAACGTCAAAGGCGGCCGTTGCGAGCCGTGCCAGGGTCACGGTTTGAAGAAGATCGAAATGCAGTTCCTGCCGGACTTGTACGTCACTTGCAGCGAATGCGCGGGTGCGCGGTTCAACCGGCAGACCCTGGAAATCCGCTGGCGCGACAAGTCGATCGCCGACGTGCTGGCGATGCCGGTGGACGAGGCGACGGATTTCTTCGAGAATTTCGCCGCCATCCACCGCAGCTTGAAGAGCTTTCAGGATGTGGGCCTGGGCTACTTGACGCTGGGCCAGCCGTCCACGACGTTATCGGGAGGCGAGGCCCAGCGAATCAAGCTCGCGGCCGAGTTGTCCCGCGTGGACACCGGCCACACCCTGTACCTGCTCGACGAGCCGACGACCGGTCTGCACTTCGACGATATCCGGCGGCTGCTCGAGGTCCTCGGGCGGCTGGTGGATCGCGGCAACACAGTGATCGTGATCGAACACAATCTGGACGTCATCAAGTGCGCCGATTGGGTCATCGACCTGGGGCCCGCCGGCGGCGATGCGGGCGGGTACGTGGTGGCCACTGGGACGCCCGAAGAGATCGCGGCGTTGGAAGACAACCACACAGGACGGTTTCTGCGGCATGTGCTCGGCGGCTCCGGCACAAGGAGTGATCCATGATCCCGGAAGTGCCCACTTTTTCAACTTGCTTCATCCGGGTAGCATGGAAGGTATGAGCGATACGACCCCCGATTTCCACGGATTGCACGTAGCCGCCTTCGAAAGCCGGCGGGCGGAGGATGTTGTCCGCCTGATCGAAAAGCATGGCGGAGTGCCTCACGTCAGCCCGTCCATGCGCGAAACGCCGCTGGACGATCATCGTTCGGCGGTGGACTTTGCCCACCGCCTGATTACCGGCGAGGTCGACGTCGTCGTGTTCCTGACCGGCGTTGGATTCCAGGAACTGCTGGCCATCGTCCGGCGGCACGTGGACCGGCAGCGCTATCTGGATGCGTTGTCGGACATCATCACCATCGCGCGCGGGCCGAAACCGGCTGCAGCGATGAAGGAGGCGGGCCTGACGCCGACGTTCCGCGTGCCGGAGCCCAACACTTGGCGGCAAGTCCTGCAGACGATCGACGAGTCGGTGCGGGTGGCAAACCGGGTGGTCGCGCTGCAGGAGTACGGCAAGACGAACCCCAGTCTGATTGCCGGCTTGGAGGCCCGCGGCGCCAGCGTGCTCCGCGTCCAGGTTTATCGCTGGGACTTGCCCGAAGACATCGGGCCGCTGGCGCAAAACGTCCGCGACCTGGCCGAAGGACGCCTGGACGTGCTGCTGTTCACCTCGGCTCACCAGATCGTGAACCTGCTGCGGGTCGCGGGCGATTTGGGGCTGACGGACCGCGTCCGGCAGCGGCTGACCGAAACGGTCGTCGCTTCGGTGGGGCCCACGACCAGCGAAACACTGCGCGACCACGATCTGCCGGTGGACGTCCAACCCGAGCATCCCAAGCTGGGGCCTTTGGTCCTGGCGGCGGCCGCGCAATGCCATGATCTGCTGGCCCGCAAGAAGCGGATTTCCGTGGCGGTGTCCGCGATGGCGTCCGCACCCTCGCCGCTCAATCCCCAAGCCGCCTGGTACAACAGCCCGTTCCTGCGGGCTTGCCGTTGCGAGCCGGTCGAGTACACGCCCGTTTGGCTGATGCGGCAAGCAGGCCGGTACATGGCCGAGTACCGCGAGGTGCGGGCCAAGACCACTTTTCTGGAACTGTGCAAAAACCCATCGTTGTGCAGCGAGGTCATGTGTACCGCCGTGGCCCGCCTGGGCGTCGACGCGGCGATCATTTTCTCCGATTTGCTGCCGATCCTGGAACCGATGGGCGTGGACCTGGAGTTCGCTCAGGGCGAAGGCCCCGTAATCCATAATCCGGTCCGCGAGGCGGGCGACGTGGACCGCGTGCTGGAGCTGGAAAGCGTCGATTCGCTGGATTTCGTCATGGAAACGGTCTGGCAGACGCGCCGCGACCTGCCGGCCCACCTGCCGCTGATCGGCTTTGCGGGCGCGCCGTTTACGCTGGCCAGCTACGTGATCGAAGGCGGTTCGAGCCGGAATTATCTGTTCACCAAGACGCTGATGTACCGCGACGGCGGCGCCTGGCGCGAATTGATGCAGCGGCTGGCCCGTGCCATCACGCGCTATTTGAACGCTCAGATTGCCGCCGGAGCGCAATGCGTCCAACTGTTCGATTCGTGGGTCGGCTGCCTGGGCCCGGACGACTATCGCACTTACGTGCTGCCTTACGTCCAGCAGATCATCGCCGGGATTACGCCCGGCGTGCCGGTCATCAATTTCGCCACAGGCAATCCGGCGCTGGTGCCGTTGTTGGCCGAGGGCGGCAGCAGCGTGGTTGGCGTCGACTGGCGTGTGCGGCTGGACGAAGCGTGGCAGGCCATCGGTCACACGCGGGCGATTCAGGGCAACCTCGATCCCACGGTCCTGTTTGCGGGCGTCGGGGAAATCCGCCGTCGAGCCCAGGAGATCTTGGATCAGGCCGCCGGCCGACCGGGACACATCTTTAACCTGGGCCACGGCGTGCTTCAGCAGACGGCGGTGGAAAATGCGATCGCGCTAGTGGATGCCGTTCACGAGCTATCGAGGCGATGATCCCATGCTCAGCCGCGTGCAGAACTTTTCGGACGATGGGCGCCAGATGGTGCTGTGGCAGGAACTGGGCGAAGGAGCCCCGACACTGGTCGCCTTTGCCCGGCTGTGCAGCGACGCGCTGGTGGCGAACCGGGACGCCCCGCCCGAATCGATGAACGAAGAAGCCCGCGCGATTCTGTATTTGGCCCGCCGCCGCGGCACGATCGAAATCAAAGCCGTGAATCATGCCTTCGAATCCTCGGAACGCTTTCTGACCGTCTGCGTTGAACTCGACTTGGACCGCACGTTCATCCTCAAGCGGCGGGATGACCCGGAACTGACCATCCGCTTCCTGGACGGCTTCCGTCAGCTGTGCGTGTCGGGCCTGGTCATGCACCATCTGTTCCGCGACTTTTCGCTGACGCGGCTGGGTTTCGAAGTCGCTCGTACCATCCGGCGGGAAGAAGTGCCCATCCTGGTCCCGTTAGCCGAGGAACAAGTGCTCGGCGAGTTCTGACGGCTTGGCTGAAGTTTTCCGCGAGGATCAGCCGATCCTTAACAAGTGGTCTTGCGCACTTCGTGCGCGCTGTCGGAACCGGAACTCCGACTCGCACGAGCCCGGGACCGGATCGATGTACGTCTCTTGCTGATGGTCAGGGACCAGACTTACAGCCTGGGTCCGATGGCAAGTCCATGGATGGAGGAAGCCTTCGATGATGTCGCCCTTTGCCTCTTGGAAACGCTGGTTCCATGACGTGGCCCGCACGCGATTGCTCCGCAAGGAACGTCGGCGGCGGCAACTGCGGCTGGAATCGCTGGAATCGCGCGCACTGCTAGCGGCGGACTCGCTCGCTTCGATCGCCGGCACCGTGTACGTCGATCTGATGGACAACGGGCTGACGGCGGACGACGTGCGACTGCCCAATGCGGCGGTTCAATTGTACCGCGACGGCGGCAATGGCGTGCTGGACCGGGGCACGGGCGGGGGTGACGACACGCTGGTCGGTTCGCAGTTGACGGACGCCTCGGGCCGCTACCGCGTCGACGACTTGATCGCGGGAACGTACTTTGCGGAACAGCCGACCATTGCCGGACGGCTGCGCCGAGCCAATACCACCGTGCAACAGGTCGTGATCACCGCCCAGGACGCTGCCGGTGCGCCCGGCGCGCCCATCGACTCGTATGACATCACCACGCAAACCGTGCAAGCTTCGTCTCTAGGTCCGACCAGTGCCTCGTCGTCTGTCGCTGCGGCGGAATCGCTCGGCGGGGAACGGGACCTGTTCGTGGAACTGACCCAAGGCTCCGGCCGAATCGAACTGTTGGCCAATTCCTTTGCACCGGGCATGCTTACCTATGCGTCCGATCCCGCCGCCGTGGGCCGCCGCGTGATTACTTGGGACGGAGCGGACGGAGACGGTGCGGCGTTGGCACCGTCCGGACTGGGCGGACTCGATCTGACCGAAGCCGGCGCCAACGTCGCCCTGCGGCTGATCATGGGCGCTGACCAGAATGACGGGATCGCCACGATCACCGTCTATACCGACGCCGCCAACTACTCCCGCGTCGCCGTGCCGATCCCCAACACGGTCACCGGTGCGGCTGAAGTCACGATCATCCTCCGTCTGCAAGACTTTGTGACCGTCGCGGGCAGCGGCGCGGACTTTGCCAATGTGGGCGCGGTCCAGCTAGAAATCGCGGGCGTCGCCGCCGTCGACGGGCAAATCGACGACCTGGGGATGATCGGACCGACGGTGCGAACCGCCGATTTCGCTTACCTGCCGCCCATGTCGATCGGTGATCGGGTGTGGCTGGATGCCAACAACAACGGCGTTTTTGACAACGGCGAAAGCGGCATCGCCGGCGTCAGCTTGACACTGTACGCGGACACCGACGGAAACGGCCACTTGACGCCCGGCACGGACGTCGTCGCCGGCAACACGACCACTGCGGGCGGCGGCTTCTATCGGTTCGAGAACTTAATGCCCGGCGATTATGTGGTCCAGGTCGATCCGGCGAACTTCACAGCGGGCGGAGCGCTCGCCGGCTTGGTTACGTCCACGGGTAATGAACCCACTCCGGATCCGGACAACAATGTCGATGGCGACGACAACGGCGACAGCTTAGCCGGGGCGGGCGTTGTTTCCTCCGCCGTGACCTTGACCATCGGCAGCGAACCGACATCGGACGGCGACGGCGATCCCCAGTCGAATCTGACCGTAGATTTCGGTTTCACCCCGATCTCCGATCTGATTGTCATCAAGTCCGACGACCCCGATCCCGTCGTCGCGGGCGAGAACCTAACTTACACGCTGCACGTCACCAACCAGGGCCCTTCGCCGGTCACCGGCGTCGTCGTGACGGATACGTTGCCGGCGGGTGTGGCGTTTACGAGTCTGACCACGACCCAGGGCAACGGCAGCCATCAGACCGGGACGGTGACCGTCCAACTGGGCAGCTTGGCCAGCGGCCAAGACGCCACGATCACGATCGTCGTCGCCGTGCTGCCATCCACCACGGGGCCTCTTCTGAACGAGGCGGTCGTTACCGGCGACAACTTCGACCCGGTCCCCCTGAACAACTCGGATGACGAGCCCACGCAAGTTGTCAAGCGAATCGATTTGTCGATCGACAAAACCGACACGCCGGACCCCGTGATCGCCGGCCAACGGCTCACCTATACGCTGTTGGTGACGAATGACGGCCCATCCGACGCAACCGGCGTGACGGTCGCGGATACCTTGCCCGCCGGGGTCACCTACGTATCTGCGACGTCCAGTCAAGGGACCGTGAGCGCGTCAGGCGGAATCCTTACCGCCGCCTTGGGCAACCTGGCACACGGCGCCCAAGCTACGATCACGATTGCCGTCGACGTTGATCCTTCCGCCCGGGGCACCCTGGTCAACACGGCCAGCGTCAGCGGCAACGAGACGGAAACTGATCTGACGAACAACGAAGACGAGGTATCGACGCAAGTCAACACCTCGATCGATTTGGTGATCGACAAGTCCGGCACGCCCGATCCGGTGCGGGCGGGCGAGACGATGACCTACCAGCTGACGGTGACCAACGCAGGCCCGTCCAACGCGACCGGCGTAACCGTCGTCGACACGCTGCCTGCCGGAGTGACGTTCGTGAGCGGCACCGCCAGCCAAGGGACCGTCACGGCTGCGGGAGGCGTAGTGACCGCCAACCTCGGTAACTTGGCCGTCGGCGCGCAGGCCACCGTAATACTGAGTGCCGCCGTCGGTTCGTCGGTTCGAGGGACCTTGCTCAACGAGGCCACGGTCAGCGGAAACGAGACCGAGACGATCCTGACGAACAACACCGACGAGGTTTCGACGCAAGTCAGCACCTTGATCGATCTGGCGATCGACAAGACCGGCTCGCCGGATCCGGTGACTCCGGGCCAACGGCTCACCTACACCCTGACCGTAACCAATGCCGGCCCGTCCGACGCGACCGGTGTGCAAGTCATAGACACGCTGCCCAGCGGAGTCGTCTTTGTGTCCGCTACGTCCAGTCAGGGAACGGTCAACGGTTCCGGCAGCACCGTCACGGCGGCACTAGGGAATCTGGCCGACGGCGGGCAAGCGACAATTACGGTTTTGGCCGACGTGGCCGCTGCCGCCAGCGGCACGCTGGTCAATGCGGCCACGGTCAGCGGCACCGAGACGGAGACCAATCTGAACAACAACACCGACCAGGTTTCCACCACCGTCCAGCCGCGGATCGACTTGGCGATCATCAAAGCCGATTCGCCCGATCCGGTGGTGGCGGGCGGGTCATTGACGTACACGCTGTCCGTCGTCAACAACGGCCCGTCCACCGCCACGGGCGTGACGGTGACCGACACGTTGCCGACGGGCCTCACCTACCAGTCGGCCACGACCACGCAAGGTACGGTCAATCGATCGGGCAACACGGTCACGGCCAGCGTCGGCCAATTGGCCAGCGGCGCCACGGCGACCGTCACGATCCTCGTTACGGTTGATGCGGCCACGCTCGGCACGATCACGAACGTCGCGACCGTCACCGGCAACGAGACCGAAACCAACACGGCGAACAACCAGGACGACGAGCCGACGCTGGTGCAGGCGCAAGTGGATCTGACGATCACCAAGACGGACGCCGCCGATCCGGTGACCGCAGGCGGTCAATTGACGTACACGCTGGTGGTCACCAACAACGGCCCGTCCAGCGCGACGGGCGTGGTCGTGACCGATACGCTGCCCACGGCGCTGACCTTCGTTTCCGGCAGCAGCACGTCCGGGACGGTCAGTCACGCCAGTCAGGTCGTAACGGCCGCAGTGGGCAATCTGGCCTCGGGGCAATCCGCCACGATCACGCTGGTGGCCCAGGTCGATCAGCAGTTTTCCGGGACCATCACCAACACGGCCTCCGTTACCGGCAACGAGACGGAGAGCAACACGAACAACAACACGGCGCAGCAGCCCACGGTGATCAACGAATTGCTGTCCTCGATCGCCGGCTCGGTCTACGTCGATTCGGACAACGACGGCCAGAAAGACACCGGCGAACAGCCGATCAGCGGCGTGGTCATCGTCCTGGCCGGAACGGATTCCCAGGGCACTGCGGTCCAGTTGCAGACGACCACCGGCACCGACGGGACCTTCAGTTTCGCAAATCTGCGCCGCGGGACGTACAAACTGACCCAGCAGCAACCCGTCAACTACGTGGACGGCAAAGACACCGCCGGCAGCCTGTCGGCCACCACGGCCGTGAACGACGAGTTCTCCAACATCCAACTGCCCGCCGGCACCGCCGCCGTCGACTACCTGTTCGGCGAACGCCCCCACACGTTTTCCAAGCGGCGATTCCTGTCGTCGGCACAGTAACGGATTGGCAACTTGTACGTTCGTGCGCTGGTCGAGACCCCGCACAGCTGCGGGCGTCGTTGTTGACGCACGCAGCGAATCGCCGCCTCCCAGGCGACCTCGCCGCCGGAGCCTAGCTCCCGTGCGGTTCCAGGCGGCGCCCATCGCGCTAACTGCAGCACCCCCGATCCAGGACAGCAGGACCTGTGATGTGGCCCCGTCAAGCCAATTGGTCTGTGCCGCATCTTCCGACGAACTTGGGGCTCTGCCCATCGTTTTCACCTTGTCTGCGGCAGGGATTTCCCCGACCGATCTGCCCCTCCCCCAAGCCCGTTCCCCAGACAAATCGCGTGTTTCACAAATTGGTCGCCGGATGACACGTCTCACCGAACGGTTGAGTTGGCACTCCGCTCGGCCCATGACTCGCTCGCCTTGGCATCATCTCTTCGGACCCGCAAATCTACTGCCAGAACCTCTCAACAAGCGATTCAACGGTTCCATGCAACATCGTGGCACTATTGTGTTCATCCATCCGCACTCTTGCTAATCCGTAGTGGGATGGCGAGCGCGACAACGTTGCGAAACGTGTGGCCACGAACGCCCCGGGAGCGCCGTCAACCCTTTGTGGGGCCAAGTGACGCCCAAATCGCGATTAGCCCCGCCCTGCGTATCGCATTTGCTCTCTCGTCCTTCTCTTCGTACCTCCTCGCGCTCTCCATGAAAGATGATATACTTGCATCAAGATCCCAGTCTTTCCTTGATCCGCCGTGTCATGGCCGCGGCCGCGGTGACTCACGAAGCCACGGTGAGAACGATCAGCTTTGCCGGAGCCGTGCAGACTGTGGCCGGAGTGATGGGCCAAGCCACGCCCGCAGCGCCGGGAGTGCTCCATTGTATGGCGCTTCAGAAGCTGGCTTCGATCGCCAGCCGCAAAGTGGGCCATCGGCCCAACCGCGTGGAGCCGCGTGCGATCAAGCGTCGTCCCAAGAGCCACAAACTTCTCACCAAACCACGTGACGAAGCGCGTGCGGAACTGGGAGTACTCCCCGTCTCCCGGGTCTGATTTCTCGGCGGGGACATCTCCTCCTCTGACATGGAGGACGCGTGCTTCGATGCTTTTCCATGTGACACGGTTTTCGCCGCTCTGTCGGCGCCCCGCTCCCTCTGCGCGCCCACGCCATCGCAGCCTCCCCGTCACCATCCGTCTGCTTCGAGCCTGCCGGACGCTGGGATGACGATAGAAATACCCCCCTCAGACAGCGGTCTTTCGTCGCCGCAACGGTAGGGCCGCAAGGCACTTAAGTATGACAGTGCCATTCGTTCCAGGAACCGTTGATTCCGCGTCGCCTTCCTCGAACCGCCGCAGGGCGACGTGACCGGCCTGCCTGTCGGCAGGTCGAGAAGATCTTGCGGGGGCGCCATCGCGCAGCGATGGTCGCTGGGCTGTGATGTGCCGCCTCGCCTCGGGCACCGCCGGCCGTGGACGTCCGCGTCCACGACCCGGGACGGCAACTGGGTGAATGATTCGGCCTCCCAGGAACCCAGGGAGCTGACCTTCGGGGACATAACCCACGTTCTGGGCGACCTGCTGATTTTCCCCGACGTCTGCCGGCCGAGCGGCCGTCCGCGCCCGCGGCGGAATCCATCTGGATTTGCCGTCTGATCGGCTAATGCGTTGCCTGCCGATGCTCTCCACCAGCATCTGCAGGTCCGGCTCGGCATGCAGTCTGCCTTCGTAGCGTTGCCGCGTTATGTCGTTTTGCGGTAACATCTTCAACACCTACACAAGTGTGCAGAAGCGGCCACCGTGTTCAATTGACTCCGTCCGACAACTCCGCCGATTCAGCAACGTTGGCGTCGAGCCACATCCGCAGATCGTCCAGTGCATGAAAGGCGAGCAGTTCCTCGCCCAACGCCTCGATTTCGGGATACGACAGGTTGCGAATTCGCCCCTCGATTTCTTCCGGCAAGGGACCACAGACGCGTCCTAATTGGCGTAACAGGACGCCGACTCCCCCCTCGGTCCTGCCCTCGGCCTTGGCCAGTCGCTCCACGGACGTTACGTACGGCATTTTCATCTGCTCCTCGAATTCGGCAAGTTCCACGCGAAACCGCTGTTCCAGATCTTCCCGCTGAGGAACACGACCAAGTGATGCCGCAGGGCTTCCTTCCACGCGCCGTCGTAATCGCTATCGTGCTCAGGCGTTTTGCGCTGAGGCTTTTCGATCATGGTGGTTCCTTTCAGACGAACGCTTCATGCCTGTTCATCCCCTGCCGCTAAGCATACCAGTTTGGCTGGCCGGAGAAAGCGGGACAGGTTCGCTGATGACATTCCAGCTTGTCCCGGACGTTTGCCGTTGCTCGCCCCACCACTGGCATGCGGCAGGGACGGGTTCGGGCGGAACTGGGCGAGCAGCTCGATATCGTGAAGGACTCGGATCAGTGTTGACCGGTTTGAGTGCATCGCGTCGTCCCATGTCTTTACGAGTGAGCGGGATCTTCGGCGGATAATTGAACCGCAGCGGGGCCCCCGTCATCTTCTCCAAGGGCGGGGAAGGGGGACAGACGCACTTCTGGTCGCGTAAGCTCGCCTATCCTCCCTTACTCTTTGGTAAGAAAAGGGCCGGGGGGTCTTTTCCTGGAGAAGTCGGAGTCGCGGTTGGACCCAAGCACGAGCCGTAGTGCCCCCCGTCGCCTTGACTTCCCCATAATCCCCTGCAGTCAGCGGTCTAACTTTGGCAAGCCACCGCTGGTGTCCCTTGCATCCTGATCGAGGCGACGCCGACGGGCCGCGTGGCGATGCGGAACCTGGCCGAGAACGCCGCCGCGGCGTTCGGCCACCTCCATCGTCAGACGCAATTGGTCGATCTGCGGAGCTAGCGGCAGGTGGTGGTCGTAACCATGACGCCGGAGCCACCTCACATTTGCCTGCTGGATTTCGCCGAGAACCTGACCGACACGGCGATCCAACGCGGTTACCTCGACGCCCGCGGTGCCGGGACCAGAACGATCCCACGCTGCCCGTCCAGCCGACTTTTTGCAAGGAACTCGGCGAACCTGTCTTTGCACGCGTGCCCGCCGAGCCATCGAACGGCTGATGCCCGCGTTCTTGCTGGCGAAGGGACGGCCGGGGCCGATTGGATTCACCCCGACTTGGACGGCAAGCGATCACCCGTTCGCTAAAGCCAGGTGTCAATGGCGGCGTTAGGACAGGTTCTGGCCCCGCAACACAAAACCAGCCGAGAAATTCGGGCCAGAGGCTTGCCCGCGGCAACGCTACGACAACAAACGATTGACGCTGTCCAGCAGCCGATCCATCGCGAACGGCTTACGAATGTAGTCGTCCACGCCCAGCATCTCGGCATAGGCTTTGTGGCGGCTGCCCTCGTTCGCGGTGACCATAATGATCCGTAGCGGCACCGGACGCGTGCGGCGAAGCCGTTCTAGCACCAGAAAACCGCTCCTTTTGGGCATCATCATGTCGAGGATCACCAGATCCGGATCCTCGCGCTCTGCCATCGCCAATCCCTGGTTGCCATCGCGGGCGACCAGGATTTCGTACCCTTTGGCTTCCAGGGCGTACCGCATCGCCTCGATGATTTCCATATCATCATCGACCAGCAGAATTCGCTTCGCTTGTTGCCGCTCCTCGGACTTTTGGATTTCGTCGGTCACGTTTTCGGCCATCGGTATCTGCAACCTCCGCTCGGAATTCAAACACTACTGACTAATCGCAATTATTACCGCGCATCACGAATAACGGAATATCCGCCCCGCCTCGCGTCGCGGTTTCGGTCGTTTCCAGAGTAAGCTTCCCCGTCTGTTAAGGACAGCCTACTGCGATTAGAAGGTTTCGCCAAGCCGCCTACGGTTCGAGGCCGCAGGATATTGTCCCAAAATGGCGCTCGACAACAAGCACGGATCTCGGACGTTTGGTCAATATCGGCCGTTGGTGGTCGGCTGGCCGGCGCGGAAGTCCTGCTTGGCTTCCAGCAGCGTTTGGCTCGCCTTGCCGTTGCTTTCGACCAGCAACAGGGCATCGGCCCGCCCGCCGCCGGTGAACGGCAGCGGCGGGAGTGGCAGCCCCAGCGGTCCCATGCGTTCCTGGGTGGGCGAGGCGACGACGCCGCACCCCAACATCAGGACTTGATTGACGGGCCAGCGGAAGCGTTCGTGGAGCCGCCAACTGATGACCTGCGGAACCTGGACCTGGACACGCTGGGCTCCCCCCGCGACCGAAGGGATGTCGACGTTGACCGGCACCAGTTTCTCGATCTGGTCCACTTCACACTTGATGACGGCGTCGATCGTGTTGCCGTCCAGGGACATCAGCGGGCTGAGCTGCAGCGTAAACCCTTCCTGCATCTGGCCCGACACCAATTCGTGTCCCGGCCAGACATCGGACCGCATCCGCACCGAGCGCACGAAGGTCCGCGGCGTGGTCCGCGTGACGGTGTGCGACTGGCCGTTATGGACCGGCACGCTGGGCGAGTTTTGTTCGCGAAAGTCGGTGCGCTGGCGAAGTTGAGCCAACAGGATGGCCGCGTTCTCCTTGGAAATCACCCAAGCCTCCACACCCGCGGTCTTGACGTCGATCGGCTGCAACAAGGGCATGGCCGCCGTCCTCCAATTGGGACTGCCGATCTGCATCAGCCGCAGCGTGATTACCTGGGCCTCGGCCTGGCTGCTGACGAACCGATCCACGATATCCAATACCAGACGCTGCATCTCGGGAGTATGGTAGACACGCAACGAGTTTTTGCTGGCATTCAGAATTCCCAGCGGCTCCGTAAACCAGACCTCGGTCCCAGTTTCCCGCAAGATCCAGTCGACGATGGCCTGTTCCGGACGTTCGGTGTTGGTCACGCGGGACGTATACGGACTGATGTCGTACTCGCGCCAGATTTGCCCTTGGTCGTTGGGCAACACGCCGGTGCTTTTGTTGACCAGCGTGACCGGCGGTTTGGCGGGCGAGCCGTCGTTCAGCGTGGCCGATCCGCTGCCGGCCGCCGCTGGGTCCGCCGAACTGCCACTGTTCTTCCAGCCGCTGGACGGGACGCCGTTGGCGGTCGCCGGCGCGCCGGCGTCTTGGCTGAACACCACGGTGGCAGATACCAGTACGGCAAACGAAAATCCGACGAGTTGCTTCAACATCGCAAGCCTCCCTGCTTAGAATGACGCTGAGAGTGGGCGAACGGCCGGCGTCAGCCCGCCGGTTTTGGATCGCAAGCCTCCCTGCTTAGAATGACGCTAAGTGTGCGGCGACCTTCGGATGTCCCTGAAAGTCGCCGAGCGCGGGGCGGAGTATACGCGCGTGAACGCCAGCCGACAAGACAGATTGACCGAGCGGCAGCAGGACGCCGCTAGCAGTGCTGTCAAACTCTATCGAGCGGGACCCTTGCCACATGGACCGCATCCAGGACGAACAACGCCGCCGCAACCGGATGGCACGCGGCTGTTGGGACTTGTACGCGGCTCACCGTCTCGCGTGGCGGCGTCTCAATTATCCAAGCCCTGGCGCTGGCATTTCCCGACCCGCGTCTATGCCGTGTGCGCCTTCACGGCGGGCCGCCGCTAACTCAGGCTGATCATCCGCCCGCGTTTCGTGTCTTCGATCCCGAGTTTGTTCTCTCGTGCAAGCCAGCCCACCGCCTGCAGGACCATGTCACGGGGCGCGTCAACCGCCTTGACCAGTTTGGTCAGCGACTGGGGGCCTTGGTCGTTCAAAACCCGCCACACCAACCCGGCAGTTTGTCCGATCTGTTCGACGCACGAAACGGGTGTCGATTCGTCCGTACTCATCAGGTGTACTCCTTTCGTAAGGCTTGCCGCCACTGCTCGTAATGACGATCCACGGCCAAGTCGTTGTTGAATTACCCCAAAAGTATAACGGATTTCCTCCCGAATTCTCAACGCCCCCGTGCGAACCTTCGTTGCCTGCGATACGATCCGCATACTGCGCGCGGCCACAACTGGGAATGACATAGCAGAGTGTCGCGGCCAGCCTGATCTGCGTCTTACAGTTGTGAGAGGCGACCGAAAGCTGGGATTTGCCGTGCTAGCTGGAACGAATCATGAGTTGGGTGAACACGCCGCAAAGTCTGACGATTGCTGAACTTGAAGCCACGCTGCTGGCGGTGGATCCGGCGGTCCTGTTGGTTTCGCCGCGTCTGTTGCGCCGGGTGATCCGGCTGGACCGGCGAATCGGGACGTTGGGGTTCAACATTCCCCACGGCAAGACGTATCTGCTGCCCCAGGACCGGTTGTTTGATTGCGTCAGCCGGTTCGAATTGGAGTTAGAGGCGTCGCGGCGGCTGCCGGAGGTCGTGCTGTTGATCGAACGGCCGGAGGAGGAAGAACTCGCAAGCCGCCCCGCCGGTGAAATTCTCCGCGAGTGCTGGCGTCTTTTGTTTCACATCCGCGTGCATCAGGAACTGGAACAGCGGATCGCGGCAGGTCACTTGACCGACGACATCCTGTTGGATCGGTTCCGCCAGCTCGGCTCGACCGAATACGCGGAGATTCGCGCGGTGCTGCAGCGCGACGACATGCTCCTGCCGCCCCGGTCCGACGCGGCGACCTATATCGAGTTCGCGGCGGTGTTCCTGGAACTGCGCTACTTTGCTCCCCATCAATTGCCTTGGCACTTTCCGACCCTGTTGCAGCCTGACCATGTCGCAGAACTGCTCGCCCGGGACGTAGACCATCGAGGCTTGTACGAAGCGACGCGTCTGCCCGGCGCCCGCGACCGTGTGGTCCGGGATTTTGGCGGCGCCGGGAGCATCGATTTCGCGGGGCCGCACGAGCCGGGGGCCGAGGATGCGGATCCGCTGCGGCCCTCGCCGCCGGCCTACTGGCGGCTGATCGCCCGCGCGGAGAAAGTGAGTTCGGTCGGCAACGCGGCCAAGGCGGCGATCTTGCGGCGCAAGGCATCGCGTCTGGCGCTGCCGGACCGCGCCCAGGAGTCGGTGGCGCTGGCGCAAGCCGAGTTGGAGCGACTGGCCCGCCGCCTGCAGCCGGCGCTCGGCCTGCGCGACGACGAGGTCAGCGACTGGGCGGACGCCTTGACTCCGCTGCTGGTACACGCCGATCAAGGCTTCCGCACGGCGGAATCCCGCGTGTTGTATGACCTGCAGAAAGTCTGCCTGGAACACGAACGCGGGCTGTACAAGTTTCAGCTGTTCCGCTGGTGCCGTTCCTGCGGACGCGAACCGCTCCGCCAGCCGCTGCCGCTGCTGTCGGAGGTGATGGCGGTCAAGCACCTGCAGAGCGCCGCCGGCAAGCTCACGGCGTCGCGGTTGAGCGGCGAGGCGCGCACGCGGCTGTCGCGGTTGATCGAGGTGGCGGTCAGTCAAACCCAGCGGCGGTTGCGGGACCGTCTCCGGCCCCTGATCGCCGCGGCGTTGACGGCCGAAGGCCTGCGGCCGGGGAACGTTCCGGAACGAGTCGCGTTTGCCAAAATCGTCGAGGAGTTGCTCGACCGATTGGTGCGGCAAGGCTACTTGAGCCTGGGCCAGCTCCGCGACACGTTGTCCCAAAATAACTTGAAGCTCTCCGACCTGACCAGCCCCTGGGAACTGGTGACCGGCGATTTGCTGTTGCGCGTCGACCGCCGCCTGGCGACCGTGTTGCCGGGCGTCTACTACCGCGGGCCGGTGTACCTGCGCGGGTCCCACCAGCTGAGTGCGCTGGCTTTCGGCACCGGGTTCGGACGTGTACTGACCCGCTACCTGGCTCTACCGTACGGCGGAGCTTTCTTGCTGGTGGAATTCGGCCGGCATCTGGCGCATACGTTTCAACATGCGCACCGTAGCTCGGGTATCGAAACGATTGGACGGGTCGCTGCCGATCTGCCGCCGGCCGATACGGTTGCTCCGGGGCTCGATTGGTTGTCGTTCGTGCTCGTGCTGGTGTTCGGGACTTTTCTCTTGTTGCTGATCGACCGCGAGAGCTTCCGCCGCGGGTGCGTGACGGCGTTGAAGCGGTTCGGGCAGTCGTGTCGTTGGCTGGCGTACGATCTGCCGGTTTCCGTTTTTCAGTTGCCGTGGGTGCGCAGGTTCTTCGACAGCGTTTTCTATGCGGCCCTGATCGGTTACGGCGTCAAGCCGCTGATCTTCACCGTCTGCCTGCTGCTGCCCTTCCGACTGATCCGCGGCCCATTGACGTGGAGTGCCTGGACGATCACGTTCCTGGCCATTAACCTGGCGCTCAATTCGCCGCTGGGACGATACCTGGACCAGTTGATCACGGAACAGTTGATGCGCGGCTGGCGCGAATTGCAGATCCGCGTGTTTGCCGCCGCGTTTCATTGGATTATGGACTCGTTCCATTTTCTCCTGAATGGGCTCGAACGCGTGCTGTACACCGTCGACGAATGGCTACGGTTCCGTTCCGGCGACAATCGCCTGTCGGTGTTTGTCAAGCTGGTTGGCGGCGGGATCTGGTTCTTTGTTTCCTACGTGACGGCGTTTGCGTTCACGCTGCTGTTGGAACCTCAGATCAACCCGATCAAACATTTTCCCGTGGTCACAGTGTCGCACAAGCTGCTGTTCACGGCGGGTCCGCTGATCGTCAGCCAGCTCAGTCCCTACCTGGGCGAAGTCCGGGCCAACACGATCGTCTGGTCCACGATCTGGCTGATCCCCGGCGTGTTCGGGTTCCTGGTCTGGGAACTGAAAGAGAACTGGCGTCTGTACGCGGCCAACCGCGCCCGGTACCTGAAACCGGTGCCGATCGGCCGGCACGGCGAGCCCCTGTTGCGGCTGCTGCGGTTGGGTATCCACTCGGGCACGCTGCCGCGGCTGTTCGGCCGGCTCCGCCACGCTGGCCGCAAAGCCACGCAAACCGGCCAATGGCGGCCGGTCCACAGGCATCTGGAGCGGCTGCGCGGCGTGGAACAGTCGCTCCGCTCGTTCGTCGAACGCGAATTGCTGACGCTGCTGGCCGAGAGCCTGGCGTGGCGCGGAACGCGTTTGACCGTGGACCGGATTCAGGCCGCAACCAATCGGGTCCTGGTGGAAATCGGGCATCCGGGCGTCGCGCAGGAGTCCGTGCAGCTGGTGTTTCAGGAGCGTGCCGGCTGGATCATTGCCATGCTGGCCCGTCGTGGCTGGCTGGACGCCGTGCCGGTGGAACAGCGCGAGACATTTGGCCAGGCCGTACGCGGTTTGTACCATGGGGCTGGCGTCGATCTGGTCTGGGAGCAGGTCGTCGAGCGGTTTGGCCCAAAGGTAACCTGGTATGACGTGAACGCCGAGGGACTGTTGCTCTGGCCGGACGGCCGATATGCCGCCGCCGAGTTATACCGCTTGCGCGACACCTCGGCCGGTGCGTTCTGGACGCCGCCACCGTTCCACGTGACCGAAGTCCCGCCGGCGACGCGGGACGAGGTCTTCTTCAGCCGGTCCCGGCTGACCTGGGACACGTGGGTGCGGATGTGGGACGACGAAACGGAGGACGCGCTCGGCGCGGGTCTCCTGACCTTGCCGGAACCCGACGCGCTCGGCGCAGGTCTCCCGACCTCGCCGAAACCGCCGACCGCAGGTCTCCCGCAAACTTGAGCCACCCATGTAGAAGGTGCTAATCTTGCTGGAGTCCACGCTTTAGCGTGTCTTTTTCGACGGGCATGGCACGCTAAAGCGTGGACTCCAACAAGACCGAATGCCGCGGCCTTCTGAGAAAACTACACCTTTCCGCGCACCGCACGGTCTCCGAATCGTGAAACCCTAATTAGAACGCCGGCACGACTTCGCCTCCGGCACGGGTCGCCAGGGCGCGCCAGACGTCCAGGTCGATGGTCTGCGCGATGGACCGCACCGAGCCGTCGACCAGCGCGGCTTGAACCGTTCCCGGATGGTAGCTGCGCGCGGTCACCAAAGCATACGTGGACACGCCGGCGCTGCCGTTGGCGCCTTCTTGCCACGAGTTGTAATCCGCGTCCAGCGTCTGTCCGCCGGACGTGTAGGGCACAGCCGTATTCGGAGCCAGCGCCGCCGTAAAGCCGGTATGGTGGACGCGGCCGTCCGGCCATTCGGTGTGCCCGGTGTCTTTGTACTGGGCTCCAGATGCCACGATGGCCGCCGCCGTCGCCGAATCATTGGGGATCGCCGTGCTGGACGGCCCGCCGTTGCGGGTATACGGTTGCCAAGCCTTGACTTCGGCGGCCAGCAGCGTCTGGCTGGTCCCGTCCAGAAAGCTGGCCAGGGGAAGATGGCTGTTCGGATAGAACGCTCCGTCGCCACCGCGGCCATTGGCCGGATCGAACACGAACCACGTCCCCAGGTTGAATCCGTAGGTGGTCGGATACAGTTTGACTTTGCCTCCGCCCGGATCGCGGAGCGTGCGGGCTTGCGGATCGCTGGAGCAGGCATAGGCGGGCACCCGCAAACTGTCGATGGCGGCCTGAAAATCCCATGCCTGCGTGAGGTCCACCTGACTGTACAAATCCCCTTGTTCCAGGAATTGCAGGATGCGGCCGTGAATGCCCCAGGCCAGATTGTTGGCGGTCGCGGTCGTGTTGAGGTTCAGAATGGTGCTCGCGGGCAGGCACCGGTAGGTGCTTTCGTAATTGAGGACCGCCAGAGCGACTTGCCGCAGGTTATTGGAGCATTGGGTTCGCCGGGCGGCCTCCCGCGCAGCCTGGATGGCAGGCATCAACAGACCGACCAGAATGCCGATGATCGCGATAACAACCAACAGCTCCACCAGCGTGAAGCCGGATCGACGGTTTACTGTGGAACGACGCACGGTTTGCTCCTGATTTTCGGTCCTAGCACCAAACGGTTTTTCCAACTGTCGGCATTCACTTTGACGTTTCACGAATGCCCTCGGCTTGCCCGAGGGATGCTTCCGTTTCTCGCTACACACGCCACGCACCCAATCCTTCACTCCTCCCGAGCCCGTTTCGCCCGCGGCGGCGAAGCCGCCGCGGGCGAAATGGGGTAGGGAGCTTACGCGGTGGCACGGTTCGTGTTGGAAACGGGAGCCTCCACGGGACAATCCCGTGGCATCCATTCGCAGAACCATGAAATCTCATTCTTTACGCGATTGGTCTTGAAAACAGTTGGGTGCTAGTTGGGATCGAAGTAACACAGTCGGCATGGCTATCTGCAAACCCTGCGCCGCCGCCGCTGGCCGAGGCCGGAACTTGGCCCAAGTGTGTCGAACACATCATTTTGCGCCTTGGCACGCCCAGCGTGCCGAGCGGCCGCGACGGGGCCGCGGCTGCGAATATTTCGACAGCCGTGTCGAGCAAACCGACACACGAGCCGGCAGGGCCCCAGGAGAACCGTTTCGGACATTCGTGCTTTGGATTTTGAGTTTGTTCCGGATTTTGGGTTTCGAGATTCGAGATTCGACTTTGGTTGCGGCCGCAAGGCCGCGGTAGGATATACTGCTCTCCGTTGACTCTGAAACCAACCGCCTGGAGATCGCCCGTGCGTTGGCCGCTGAGATATCAAATCCTGTTGCCGATGGCCTGCGTCATGCTCGCCGTCGTCGCCGCCGTCAGCTGCGTCGACGCTTGGCTCGCCGGGCGGCGAGCCCACGAGCAGATCGAAACCCAGTTGCAGGAAATCGGCCGCACCTTGGCCGGCGCGTCGTTCCCGTTAACGGACAACGTGCTGAGGCAAATGCGCGGTCTGTCCGGGGCCGAGTTCGTCGTGGCCAACCGGGCGGGGACTGTCGTTGCCTCCAGTCTGGACCAGCTGCCCGCCGAGCATCTTCCCGGGCCCAAGCAGGCCGGCGAACACGAGCCTCTGGCCTTGCAGCGGCGCGTCCCGATCGCGGGCGAAACGTATCTGCACTCGCAGCTCGAACTGACCCGCCCCTTTCGCGGCCGCGACCCGGACGTGCTGCATGTGCTGTATCCGGAACGCCGCTACCGTCAGGCTTGGCGCCAGGCCGTCTTGCCGCCCGCGGCGACCGGCTTGGCCGCGCTGGTCATCGTGGTGGTGGTCAGCGGTGTGATCGCGGCCCGCGTGACCAGGCCGCTGCACCGGTTGTCCGAGCAAGTCGAAGGAATCGCGCGCGGCGATTTCACGCCGCTGCCGATTTCGCAGCGGGATGACGAACTGCGCGACTTGGCCCTGGCGATCAATCGGACGGCGGAAATCCTGACTCGGTACGAGCAACAAGTGCGGCGCCACGAAAAACTCCGCACGCTCGGCCGGCTGGGCGGCGGCATTGCGCATCAGCTGCGAAACTCGGTGACCGGCTGCCGGCTGGCCCTCGAATTGCACGGGCGGGAATGCACGCACGAGGCCGACGAAGGCCTGGCCGTCGCGCGCCAGCAATTGGATCTCATGGAAGAGTACCTGCAGCGATTCCTGTCACTGGGCAAACAGGAAACGCGTCCCCCGGTACTGTTGAACCTGGCCGACGTGGTCGACCGCATGCTGACGTTGGTCCGCCCCAAAGCGCAGCATCTGGGCGTTGATCTACAGTGGTCTCGCCCGTCCGATCCGCTGCCGATTGCCGGTGACGCGGATCAAATTGCCCAGGCCGTTGTCAATTTGCTGCTGAACGCCATTGAGGCCGCGGCCGCGACCGGCGCGAGGCAGTTCGCCGGCCGTGTGCCGCCCCGGGTGACCGTCACCTTGTTCATTGACGAAGCCTCCGGGCACGTGCGGCTGGACGTCCTCGATACCGGCGCCGGCCCCGCGGAACACGTGTGCGGCCAAATGTACGAGCCGCTGGTGTCCGAAAAGCCGGACGGCGTGGGCTTGGGCTTGTCCATCGCCCGGGAAGTGATCGAGCAGCACGGCGGCACGCTGAATTGGCGCCGGCGGGATGATCTGACGTGCTTTACCATCGAGCTGCCGAAAGGGAATGCGGAGGACTCGCATGTCGAGATTGCTGGTTGTGGATGATGAACCGAGTATCTGCTGGGCGTTGAGCCGCCTGGGGCAAAGTCTCGGCCACGAAGTCGTCACCGCTTCGTCGGCGGAGCAGGCACTGGAATTGGTTGCCCGCCAGCCGCCCGATGCCGTCGTGCTCGACATCCGCCTGCCCGGCATGGACGGTTTGACGGCGATGAAGCAGCTGCGCCAGCGGTGCGGCGAGCCGCCGATCATCGTGATCACGGCCTACGGCGACTTGAACACGGCCGTCGAGGCCGTCCGCCAAGGGGCGTTTGAATACTTGATCAAGCCGTTCGACCTGCAGACGGCCGAGCGGGCCGTGCGGCGGGCCTTGGCCAGCGGTCCGCAGCCCCTGCCGGGCGTTCGCGCGGAAAACGTCGCCGGGCTCGTGGGCCGCTCGCCCGTGATGCAGGAGGTATTCAAGCGGATCGCCCTGGCTGCTGCGGCGGAGGCCAGCGTGCTGCTGTGCGGCGAAAGCGGCACCGGCAAGGAATTGGCGGCCCGCGCGATCCACCGCTACAGCCGCCGCGCCGACGGGCCGTTCGTGGCGGTCAACCTGGCGGCGCTCAGTCCCTCGCTGGCCGAGAGCGAGCTGTTCGGCCATGCGCGAGGCGCGTTCACCGGCGCGGAACGCGAGCGGACGGGACTGCTGCTGCAAGCCCACGGCGGCACGCTGTTCCTGGACGAAGTGGCCGACATCCCGCTGCCGGCGCAGGTGAAATTGCTGCGGGCGCTGGAGCACGGCGAAGTCCTGCCCGTCGGCGCCAGCCAGCCGGTGACCAGCGATTTCCGCGTCGTGTCGGCCACGCACCAGGAACTGCTGGCCAAGATCCGCGACGGCCAATTCCGCCACGATCTGTACTTCCGCCTGGCTGCGTTCCGCATCGATCTGCCGCCGCTCCGCCAGCGGCCCGACGACGTCGGCGAGCTGGCCGAGTACTTCCTGTCGTCCGCCGCCCAGCCCCGCGAGTCCGCGTCCGGATTCTCGGCCGAAGCCCTGCGCGAGCTGCAGCGGCGCCCGTGGTACGGGAACGTGCGCGAGCTGCGGAACGCCGTCGAGCACGCCGTGATCGTCGCCCGCAGCGGCAGCATTGAACCGGAGCACCTGCCCCCGCCCGCGCCGCCCGTCTGGCCCGCGGCCCCGACGGTGGACCGTTCGTTGGAAGAGCGTCTCGCGGAACTCATCCGCCAGTGGGCCGAGCGGCAGTTCGCCCAACCCGCCGACGAAGGCCAGCTGTACGAAGACCTGCTGCGCCTGGTCGAGCCGCCGCTGCTGGAAACCGTCCTGCAGCGGCACCGGGGGCAATGCGCCGGAGCCGCCCGGACACTCGGCTTGCACCGCACCACGCTGAAGAAGAAATTGGACCAGTACGGGGTCGAGTCCGCCGGTGAGCCGGAGGGATGATTCTGTCAGATCCCTTCCAGCCCCGTTTCTTGTCGGGCCAAGCGAAGGCGATAGACCTTCGGGGCACCGATCAGGAATCAGGACTTGATCTGTGTGACTTGTATGCTACACTAAAGCTGCGGGAAGACCATGCGTTGGATTCACATCTTGTGGGATGCCGATGACGACCCCAACGGCAACGTGCAACACATCGCGGACAACGATCTCACAAAGGACGATGTGCAATGGGCACTGGAACACCCGGAGCGGCGCGCCAAGAGCCGGTCGAGCGGTCGCCTGATGCTGTTCGGCCATACGCATGCGGATGAGTACGTCGCCGTGGTGTACGAAGAAATCGACGATGACACGGTTCGTCCAGTGACGGCCTATTTTGTCGAGGAGTAACGCGCGATGACAAGTCTGAAGCCCATCATTCGGGAGCGGTATTTGAGTTCGGAAGAGGCGGCACGTGACGAGGCGGTGCGTGAGGAGGTCATGGAGGAAGTGCCTCCGATTCGGCCGCCACTAGTACGCCGGGCCGCCCGGCTGCTGCGGGAGGAGCGAGAACGCCAGGGACTGACTCAGGCCGAAGCGGCAGGGCGCAGCGGGCTGACACGCGAAGTGTTGTGCCGGCTGGAGACGCAACCGGGCAATGCCACGTTGAAGACGCTGGAACGCTACGCGCGCGGACTCGGATTCGACTTCGAGATCAGCTTGGCACCCGTCAAGACCAAACGCAAATCGCGCCGCCGCAGCGCATGAGGGCGGGATCATCGCGAGACTTTGGCGTTGCTTTCGGAGGGACGGATTCCTGGTCGCCTTGACAGGCGATGCAGCACGGCTGATTGACGGACGGGTCGTGAGTGGTTTTCAATGGCCGTTCATCTCAGCCGACGGTCTACGGACGGAACATCGCCTCGACTGTTTTCATGGGAAGGTAGAGATGAGACGGGTTGTCCTCCAGCGGGACAAACCCGTACTTCTCGTAGAAGGCCCGCGCCTCATCGTCTATCGCCCAAACATCGACGGCGAAGGCCCCTACAGTCTCGGAGGCGGTCAGCGCATTTCGCAGGGCATGGAAGAGAAGTGTTTCACCGAGCCGTTTGCCGCGAAACGTCCGGTCCACAGCCAACCTCCCAAGGTGGACGGTCGGGACAGGATGTTGGTGGGGCCGGCACGGGAATCGCCCGCAGTTTCGGAACGGGTGACGCCAGCAGTCG
>CAZXYZ010000023.1:0-113633 GCA_964645045.1 uncultured Pirellulaceae bacterium
AGACGGCCGGGTCCCCCAAGTCCTTTTCCCTTCTGTCTCCCGCCCGCCTGCCGCCTGCGGCGGCAGGCGGGCGGGAGACAGAAGGGTTGGTGGGTGCGGGTGAGGCGGCGTCTAGCCTTTCCGTCGTGGCTCCGCCGACACGGGGTCGGCGGCGGCCTGGCCCGCGGTTTCCGTGATTGCTGCTGCCGCGGCGGATGGTAGAATACACGTCGTCGTCCGTCCCGTCGCATCGCTCGCCGGGCGGCGTCCGCGGTGGGGGATGGGCAACGATGGTCACGACAATCTTTCCGTGCCTATCGACCGTTCTTGTTGTACCCCCAGGCGGCGATTGCGCGGGCACGAACCATATGTTGCAATCGAGCGGCGTTCGGGTCCAGCGGGATGGTTGCTTTTTCTCGTCGCCGCCGATTGAACATGGTCGTGCGGACCGAAGACCGGCCGCGTTGCGACTCCGTTGGCAACAGGAATTGTCGCCGAACATGGCTGCTCTTGGCGACGTCGTCCCGCTATCGCATCCTCCGACGCCAGCCGTCTGTGGCTTGTTTACCGCCGCGGATGGAGGATCCCGCTGGAACGTCGAGCGGTTCGCCTCGCCGCACGCCATCAATCGACGCGGACCCGCGATCCCATTTCCCGAAGCGCAAAGAACAACGACTCGTCCATCGCGAGGCGAGACGAGACGGTGCGATGGACGGGAAGGATTCCAGAAAAAACTGGAACACTAATCAGCACTGATCTCCACTAATCTGCCCATTAGCGTTGATTAGCGGAGATTAGCGTTCCCCTATCGGTTCCACGCGGGTGGGACTGCGTGATGTGGCGCGACGTTCCGAAAAGTGTTTGCCTGGCTTGCCGGCAGCGAGGTACAATCGCGGCCAACACGGAGGAGGATGCTTTGCACGAGTTAGCGGACGATCTATTCTGCAGCCATGACGCCGAGGAGGCTGCTCATGCCGTTGCCCAGTCGATGAACCGCGCCGAGCTAATGGTCTACTGATTTCACCGAAGGTGATAGCGCGAATTATTCGCGCGAAGGTGCGAGCATGGGCAAGACCGGCGGGCTTACGCCGGCCGTTCGCCTATCGATTTGCAACTACGGGGTGAACAGGCTGTCCCGTCCGCGGTCCGAGATGACGATCAACAGTTCGCCAAGGATCAGCGCCGTCGCGCCCCAGATGTGTCGGCCTTGAAACGTGATGCACGGCGCTTCGAACGAAAGCTGCCCGCGGACGATCGTGTGTGTTGCGTAGTTCCGTTGGTCCAACAGGTGCGACAGGGGCACTTCCAGCAGTTCTGCGACTTCCCGGGAATCCGGCCTGAACGCCGGACGTTCCGATGCGAGGGCCACAAACGGATGTACCAGGAAGTTGCTGGCGTAGACGTAGATCGGCGGCAGCGATCCGAGCATCTGAACGAGGGTGGGATCGACGCCCAACTCCTCGTGCAATTCGCGCAGCGCGCACGCCGGGGCCGCCTCGCCCGGCTCGATGCCTCCGCCGGGCAGACTGATCTGGCCGGCATGTTCGGTCATCGAGGCCGGACGCAAAATCAAAGGCAAATGCCACTGACCGCCGGACGGATAGAACAACGCCAGCACCGCAGCCGGCCGGGCGTCCGGTCCGGCGGGGCCACGATGCCGGCCATAACTGAGTTCCGGCGCAAACCGTTGATAGCACGCGGCCGTCCCGGCGTGCGCGGCCAGCCGTTGCCGCAGTTGCTCGGCAAACGGTTCGCGTTGTTCTGCGGCGTTCGCCGTGCGCTGGCTATTTGTCATGGACGAAATACACCTCGTAGGCGCTGGCCTCATTCGAAAAAATCGGCGGGTAAACGCGCCGCAACCGCAACGGCCGGGGGCTGGCACAACGGTCCAGCACGACGTAGTCCGCGCCGTACTTCCTGGCCAGCTCGCGCAACCCCCGCTCGCCGTGTGCGGCTAATCCTCCCAGCGCCACCTTGCGCGGATACAAGTCCCGTTGCCGTTGCCACCACTCGAGCAATTCCAGGGCGTCCTGCGGCACGTCTTTCCAGCAGCACACCTCGCTGCGTTCCGCGTACCATTTGAACGTTTGCTGCTTCTTGGGCGTGATAAAACAGGCGTCCACCGGTGTGTTCTCGGCGATCCATTGGCACGTGTGCCGCCAATCGTCATACGTGCGGTGCGTCCGCGCCGGATCGTCGTCCCAACTTGGCAGCACCTGGACGTCCGCCATCGGCCGCAAGTCGTTGCGCCGTTCGTAGTTCGTCCAAACCAAATTTGCCCCGGCAATCAATCCGGCGACGATTAGTGCCGTTTGGCCCCACGCCGGACGGCGAGCCTGCAGGGCCGCCAGCCAGCCCACGACCCCCAGGGCCGCGCCCGCCGCCAAGATCGCATCGCTGAGGCGATACCAGTAGTACTTCAACAGCCCTGCCGCCACGTCCAAGTGATACAACAGAGACTGGTCGATGGCGATTCCCAGGATCGCGATCAGCACCGCGCCGGCGACGAAGCCGCGCAACGGTCGTTGCCCCGCGGTGACTGCCGACAACTGGCAGGGCGTGGTCCGGCACGCGGCCAGCCACACCACCAGCAGGAATGCGTGCCGCGCCATGAACCAGTGGGGGAAGCGGTGAAAGACGAGATGGTGGGGCAAACGCTGATAGACGTAGATCGCATTCGCTTCCCGGACCAAGTCGGCGCCGACTCCACGGTTCAGCAGCAAGGCGGGAAGCAGGCCGGGCAAGGCCAGGATCAGGGCCGCGCAAATCGCCGGCAACATCTTCGTTAACGGCGGCCGGCAGTGCTGGCAGGACAACCAAGCGCAGCCGGCCGCCAGCATCGACCAGCCGCCGACCAGCGGGTGAAAGGCCGTGGCCAGTCCCAGCAGAATCCAGGCGGCATTCCACCGCTGGCGGAGCATCGAGCCGAGGGCGAAGAACACCAGTGCGTAGGCCAAGACCTTGGCCTCGACGCCGCCGACGACCCATTCCCCCGCCATGTGGAACCGGCCGTTGAACAACAGGAACGCGCCGGCCGTCAGCAGCGAGGCGAAGGGTTGGGGGACCACCGACCAACTCAGCCGCCGCCACGACCAGGCCAGCAGGCTCCAGGTCAGAAAGCGGCCCATCCAGGCGACGACGCCCAGCGGCGCCAGCCGCGTCAGCCAGCCGAACGTCCAATAGAAAACGAGATGGGCGTCCGCCGAGGCCAGGAAGTGGTCCGCGGGGCACCAGTCGGGCTGCCAGTAATGTTTCGCCTTGGCGACGTAATGAGCTTCGTTAACATCCGGTGGCGGCCAGCCGGCGTAAAGAAAAAATATCAAGAAAACCAGCATGACCTCCAGCGCGGCTACCCCGCGGTTCGACCACACCGGATTTCCTGCCACGGCGGTTGTCACGTCGGGACCTCGACTGGTGAAGTGCTCGAAAGAAGATTATAAAACAATCCGACGACCAAACGTTTGGGACTCGCGCAGACAGTAGTTAGAATGATGGCAGCCGCGGCGGCAGCACCGGGAACCCAGTTCACCGCCGCGACGTTTAGCATATCCGCTGTTTTTGAGATGGAAATACTCCTATGGCCGTTTCTACGTTTCGGCGCCTCGTTCGAGATCGGGTCATTCGCGAGGCGGAGGGCTACTTGGAGTTGCTGATGGCCTGCCCGTCCCGTTGGGACTTGGCTTCGGCGGTACGCAATCCGGTGGCGCAACGCGCCTTGGACACGCTGCAGCAGCTGGACGATTCCGAGCAGCGTTCGGCCTACGTGTTGTACTTGCAGGGGCTCGCCTATCGAGCGATGGAGCGGCATCACGAGGCCATCCCACCCTTGCGGGAATCCGCCGATTCAGATCCGGAGGATACGCACGCGCTGCTAGCACTGGCTTGGTGCTACAAGCGGATCGGACGTTTGAACCTGGCGATCCAATCGCTGCAGGAAGCCTTGGCGGTCGACGAGAACCAAGCCATCGTCCACTACAATCTGGCGTGTTACTGGAGTTTGGCGGGAAGTGCTGAAATCGCGCTGGATCACCTGGCGACCTCTCTGCAAATCGATCCCAAATATCGCGAACTGGCGGAGGAGGAAAGCGATTTCGACTCGATCCGCCAGCACCCTGGATTCCGGGAATTGACCAGCGTCGTCGTCTGATTCCGGCGCGCGGAAGAAAGTGATCTGCCCATCATAACCCGAAGCGTCAGCGAGAAATCTGCCGATTCGCTCTTTCCCTCGCTGACGCTTCGGGTTACTTTCTTTCCTTCACGCGCCTTAGTGGCGGTATCCGCGCGGCGGCAACGGCCGGCGCTCGCCCGCCCGGTCGGCGGTCCACAGTCCCGCCTCGGCGGTGAACGACCCGATGCGGGTCAGCGGCACGGCCAAAGGTTGGTCGGCCAGCAACCGTTCGGCTTCATCGGGCGGAACCGCAAGAATCAGTTCGAAATCCTCGCCGTCGCCCAGCGCGTGGTCCAGCGGTGTTGCCCCGGCGCTGGAACCGGCAGCCAGGCGGCAGGCGGCGGCGGCGATCGGTATCGCGGACAGGTCCAACAACGCCCCGCAGCCGCTTTCTTGGGTCAGGTGGAACAGGTCCAGCGACAGCCCGTCGCTAACGTCGATCCCGGCGTGCAGATTATAACGCTCGTTCAGCTGCAGGGCCTCGCGGACGCGGGGCGTAAAGTGAAAATGCCGGCCCAAAATGCTGCCGCCAAAACTGCCCGTGACCAGAATGGCATCCCCGGGCCGAGCGCCGCCGCGCAGCAACGGTCCGCGTTCCGTCAATTCGCCGATCGCCGTGATGCTGATCACCAGCGGGCCGTCCCAGGCGTTCGTGTCCCCGCCGGCAATGGCCACGTTGAATTCTGCGGCCAGCGGCAGCAGCCCCTCGTACAACTGCTGAGCCACTTCAAACGCATGATCGCGGGGCAGCGTCAAGGACACGATCGCGGCCACCGGCTGCGCAGCCATAGCCGCCAGATCGCTCAGGTTGACCGCCAGCGATTTCCGGCCCACCAGCCGGCCGTCGCACTGGTCCCAGACAAAGTCGACGCCGTCGTTCAGCATGTCGCTGGTGACGACGCAGCGGGCGTCCGGCGCCAGCTGCAAAATCGCGGCATCGTCGCCCGGCCCCAACAACACGCGGGGATGCGGAGCAAGCTTGCCGCGCAGCCAGGAGAGGAATTCGGTTTCCATGCCTTGATTGCCGGCGTCAATTGCGTTCGGTGTTCCGCCCTGCCTGCGCCACGGCGTCTTGCCTGACTTGCATAAAGCCGTACAGCGTCTCACCGCCGCGGAGAATGAAGAACTTGATCGGCTGGAATTTCTCGAAGTCGTCGTGGTTCAGGACGTACTGCACATTGTCCTTCGAGATCGTTTCCCAAACGTGCATGCCGACCAGGATGTCGCCGGCGCGGATGCCTTGGCGGCCGGCAGGACTGTCGGGCCGGACGGCCTGGACCCGCATCCCGCCACGATAGCGCGACGTGGACCGCTGGCAGTCCTCTTTGGACGCGGACACCAGTTTCATCCCCAACGTCCGCCACGTCCGCTGTTCGAACTCGTCCGTCGCCAACGATGCGGAGGGCAGGACGAGTTCCAGCGTCTGGTCCTGCCCGTCCCGGCGGACGTTCACCAGGAGGGCCTGTCCGGTCGGCCGCCCAAGCAGGGCACGCTCAAAGTCGATCGCCCGTTTCACCGGCACTTGATCGACCGCCGTGATCACATCGCCGGGCTGTAACCCGCTGGTGGCTGCGCTGCTTCCTTGCCGGACTCCGATCACGGCGAAGTAACGCTCGGTTTCCGCGCAACGCGTCTCGCCGAGCACGCCGTGGACGACGCGTTCGACTTGCTCCAAGCTCACCAATCTGCCGGCGATCTCCAGCACCTCGTCGACGGGAATCGCAAAGCCGATCCCTTGGGCACCGACGCGGACCGCCACGTTAATGCCAATCATTTCGCCGTCGATGTTCAGCAGCGGACCGCCGGAGTTGCCGGGGTTGATGCTGGCATCCGTCTGAATCAGATCGTGATACTTCTGCGTCGCGCTGACTTGAACTTCGCGGTGCAAGGCGCTGATGATTCCGCGCGTCACGGTGTGCTCGTAGCCAAAGGCGTTTCCCAGAGCGATGACCGGCTCGCCGGGCATCAGGTCGCTGGAGACGCCGCAAGGCATCACCGTCAGGGAATCGTCGGCGTCAATCTTGATGATCGCCAGATCGGTCACGGCGTCATTCGACACCAGCCGGGCAATAAAGCTGCGCCGGTCGGCCAGTGTGACCTGAATGCTCTCCACGTTCTCGACCACGTGGAAGTTCGTCAGAATGTAGCCGCGGGGGTCGATGATCACCCCGGTACCCATCCCGTTAACCTGCCGGAACGGCTCGCCGCCGCCCGCCTCCGCCGATTCGGCGCGAACGAGCTTCCGGCCCTGGATGTTCACCACCGCGTTGCGGACCCGTTCCACCGCCTCGACAATGGCGGTCCGACGCAACGACGAGGCGTGCGCCGGCAACGGAGGAAAAACCACGGCCGGACCGACGCAAGCCAGAGCTAGCCATGCTATTGCCAATAGCCCCGCCGGTGGACGTTTCCGCGTTTTTCGCATCGGAGCTCGTGTCTGTGGAGGATCGGGTCGGATTGCGTCACTCGTCCGGCGACAATCGCAGGCCACGGGGTTCGGGACCTGGGTGTGCCGCGCGCAGAGAACGATTACGAAGAGGTTCATCGGCCTAACGGTTTTGCCTGCTTGACCGATGAAAAGGTCTGTCGGCAGAGTCAGCCCAGCTTGCCCGAAAAGGGGTGCTGGAAACCCGGCGGCGGCAGGCGGCCAGAGAAGAACGGAAGCACCGGACTGGCAAATTGCGGGAAAACGGCGAAGAAAAGCTCAACTTTTCGCGGTCAGATTCCCATCTGTCCCAGGCCGTCAATCAGGCGGCTGAGGATCCCTGCCACCGTCGGGTGCGACTCCTCGAACTCCTGAGCGGCCGCATGCAGGCGGTCCAGCAAGGACTGCGGCGTTTGTTCGCCGGGCGCCGCCGTGTGCAGTGCGGCCAGGATGTCCAAAACCGCCTGTTCCAGCAAGGCCCGCGTCTCGGCATCGCCGGGGTCGATCGAACGCAACTCGTCTTCCAGTTCAGCGACGGTGGACTTGAGTTTGGCAATCTGTTCCGTCATGGGCCTGCACGCCTTGAGGTCGGGACATCACACGGCGGGGCGAATGCACCCCTGTCACTTAACTATCTTATATCCGATTCCGCGAAAAAGGACAGGACCCGTCAACGGTTTGCCCAGCTTGCCTTGGACCCGCGCCACAAGGTATGGTGAGCACTGGAGGCGACCGGCGGGCAATCGTTTACTCAATCCGGTCAATCAGGAACCGGCGGCTAGCGCCCAATGGCACTTACTTTGGGACCATTGGGGGGTTTTTGTTAGCGGAGCGGCGCAAGCCGCCCGGTTTTACGATTGGAATTACGGACGGCTCGCGCCGTGCCGCTACTGACTAAGCGGCATGGGGCTAGCGCCGTTCCGCTCACTTTTTTCTCGAACGATGCCAATGCCGGCTCCGCCGTTCTTCCCGAACCCAAACTTGCGACACGAGTGCCACGCATGAGTTCCGCCGACGCCGAATCCGGGTTTCGCTGTGCTTCCGCCCTGTCCGCGGCTCCCGATGCCGACCGGGCCTTGACCGAGGTCTGCGCCCGGGCATCTGCGGCCCTGGGCGGCAAGCCGGATCTAGCCGTCCTGTTTGTGTCCGCAGACCGCGCCGATGCGTGCGAAGCCATCGCGGGCAAGCTTTGCGATCGTTTGGGAACCGGACGCCTGATCGGCTGCACGGCGGAATCGGTGGTCGGCGCGGGTCAAGAGATCGAAGGGGAACCGGCGATGTCCCTGTGGCTGGCCCGCCTGCCGGGAGCGGAGGTGCTGCCCATGCACTTGGCCTTCCAGCGCACGCCGGAGGGCGGTGCCATCCTGGGTTGGCCGGACGCACTGTTGAACGCGTGGCCCGCGCCGGCGAGCATGCTGCTGTTGGGCGAACCGTTCACATTTCCGGCGGACTTTTTGTTGGAGCGGATGAACGAAGATCACCCCGGCTTGGCCGTGGCCGGCGGGATGGCCAGCGGAGCGTCGCGGCCGGGTGAGAACCGCTTGATCTTGGGCCGGCAAGTCTTTTCCGAGGGCGCCGTTGCCGTCTTGCTGTCCGGAGCCGTGCGTGTGCGGACCGTCGTCTCGCAAGGCTGCCGGCCGATCGGCAAACATTTTGTCATCACCCGCTCCGAACAGAACGTGATTTACGAACTGGGCGGCAAACCGGCCGTCATCCAGTTGCACGAGGTGTTGGTCACACTGCCGGCACGGGAACAGGAGATGGTCCGCCGCGGACTGCATCTGGGCCGAGTCGTCAGCGAGTACCAGGACCGCTTCGAGCAAGGCGATTTTCTCGTGCGCAACGTGCTGGGGATCGACCCTGAGACGGGCGCGGTGGTGGTCGGCGACTACGTCCGCGTCGGCCAGACGGTCAAGTTCCACATCCGCGATTGGCAGACGGCCGACGCCGACCTGCGGCAGTTGCTGGCGGCGGCGCGGGACGAGACCGGAGGAGCGGTCGGTGGCGCGTTGCTATTTACCTGTAACGGACGCGGCACGCGGATGTTTCCCGAGCCGCACCACGACGCCACCGCGATCCGCAACGCCCTGGGCGACATCCCGTTGGCCGGGTTCTTCGCAGCCGGCGAATGGGGGCCGGTCGCGGGCCAGAACTTCGTCCACGGATTTACCGCCAGTATCGCGCTGTTCGAGTCCGTGTAGGCCGGTCATTGCGTGACCCGAAGAAATCTCGCCACGGAGTGATGCGTCTACTTTGCAACCCCCTTTCTGACCTGAAACCCATCGTCACATCATCTTCGCGAGACCTGAACGATGCACCGCCGCCAAGCCTTGAAAACCCTCGCCGCCGGAGCGGCGGCCTTGAACGCCTTTCCTGGACTTGGGGCGCAAAACCAACCGCCACCGGCCAAATTGGGCATCGTCGTCTATTGCCTGGGCCACCGCACTCAGCAGTTGCGCGAACCAGAGCTCGGCAAGGACTTGTCCGACCCTCTCACGCTGTTGGAGCACTGCCGTCAGTTGGGCGCCGGCGGCGTGCAAATGCCGCTGGGCGTCCGCGACGCGGCCTACACGCGCAAGCTGCGGGAAAAGGCCGAACAATCCGAGATGTTCGTGGAGGGCATCGTTTCGCCGCCCAACGGTCCGGCCGACGTGGAACGCTTCGACGCCCAACTGGCAACGGCGGCGCGGGCCGGTGCCAGCGTCGTGCGGTCGGTCATCCTGCCCGGCCGGCGGTACGAGTTCTTCGAGTCCGCCGCCCAGTTCCGCGAGTTCGCCGAACGGGCCCGACGAGGGCTGGAATTGGCGGAACCGGTGGCCGCCAAGCATCGCGTGCGATTGGCCGTCGAGAACCACAAGGACCAGCGGGTGCCCGAACGGATCGAGTTGTTGCAGCATTTGAGCAGCCCCTGGATCGGGGCCTGCGTGGATGTGGGCAACAGCTTTGCCCTCCTGGAAGATCCCCTGGCCGTCGTCGAGGCGTATGCGCCGTGGGCGATCTGCGTGCATCTGAAAGACCAAACCGTCCAGGAGTACGAGGACGGATTCCTGTTCGGAGATGCGGCGTTGGGACAAGGCTTCTTGGATCTGAAACGCATGGTGCAAGTGATCCGCCAGGCGAAGCCGGAGGCCCGGTTTTCGCTGGAGGTCATTACACGCGACCCGCTCGCGGTGCCATGCCTGACGGAAAAGTACTGGGCGACTTTCGCCGCTGTGCCGGGAACCGATCTGGCCCGTACGCTACGGACGGTTCGCGCCCACGCCCGGAAGACGCTGCCTCGCGTCACCGGACTGGCGTCGGCAGAGCGAGCCGAGTTCGAGGAACAGAACATTCGCCAGTCGCTGGTTTACGCGCACGCTGTATTGGCGTTATAAGCATCACCCGCGGCGGCTGACTAACAGCAGCGCCTGCGACGTGTGCAGCGCGACCGGCCAAAGCCAAAATGCCTCCGCCCATAATCGCGCCCAGGCCGAGCGTTGTCGCCCCCGAGAATCCGAGATGCCGGGCGACGGCGTCGTCGTTGATCGGACTCCGTTCCACCGACACGCGTTCCTTCCTACGCCAGGATCTGCCCCATGCCTTGCGTCAGCAGGTCGTCGATCCCCGGGTCGGAAAAAGCCACACTGGGTTCGTAGCCGCCGTTGGGGTACTCCTCTTTGACTGGAACGTACCAAGTCCCGCCGTCGCCGTAGGCAGCAGTGGCGACGAATAACGAAGGCTGCAACTGCTGGGCCCGCAATTGATACTCGACAAAGCACTCGCCCGGCAAGTGCAACAGACGAATTCCGTTGACGTGCAACGCGCTCAGCACAACCGGGACCTTCTGCTCCAGCCGCCGCAGCCACGCCAGCGTGTAGGCCGGCCGGCTGCGGCCGGAGCCGGTCGCCGCCTTGTTCGCAATCTGCTCCTGCAACGCCGCGGCGGAAAACGTGCTCCGCGGCGGCGGCAGGATCTCCACCGTGCGCCAGCCGACACGCTCGATCGCTGCCGGCCGCAGATCCTGCTCGGACCGCACGATCCCCTCGTACATCCGCTGGACGAGCACCGGCCGCATCTCCGGTGAACCGTCGTTGTACTTGCCGGCCGCGACGTTCCCCGCACAGCCGGTGAAGTACAGATGCACACAGCCCGGTTCGTCCGCCTGCCGCTGTTTGCGGGCCAGCCCCGCAAAATCGCTGCTCACCCTTCCGTCCCCATAGTAGCTCATGGGGTGCGTGGCGTAGTAGTGGCAAGCGGCGATCTTGTCCGGGCCGGAGTAGAACGCGACCGTTTTCAGCCAGGGATCGATCAGGCCCTCCGGCAAGGCCCGCAACTGTGGATCGCGGCAACTGCTGCCGCGCATGGCCAGGACACGTCCGGCCGCATCGCGGGACACTCGCCGATTGCCCGCCACTTGCTCCACGCGGGCCTGCCCGCAGGCGACGTGGGTGACCGGCCGCGCCGCGGCCACCGCGCCGGAGGCACTTTTGCGCACGGTGTCCAAGCAGCGGCGGAAGAAGTCCACGTCGACGATGGGCGGCAAGTCGCCCTGCGCCTCGACCAGGCGTTGGGCCTCGAGGCAGGCAAACGGCGCGTTGTGCTGGTGCATGCATTGCACCGCCACGCGGTCCGGCGTCGTCCCGACCGCCTCCGCCAGCGTTTGCCGCCATTCGAGGTGCGCTGCATTGCACAGTCCCGTCCAATCCACGACGCAGATCACGAGCGGCAAATCGGTGCCCAGCAGGACGAAGCCGATCGCTTCCAAGGGGTCGTCGACCGCCGTCACCGGCGTGATCCAGCCGCCGCAACAAGGATGGCCCAGCGGCGGCGTGACGTCGCACCGGAACGTCGCGAGGCGGAACGGGAGGCCGCTATCGGCGCCGCGCGAGGCATTTTGCAGCAGAGAAGCCGAAAGGGCGCAGCCAGCGGCGGCGGTAAACGTTTGACGCAAGAAATCGCGGCGATCGGTGGTCATTGGAGTCTCCTTGCCGGCAGACGGCGGGACTGGTCCTGAAGTCGAACGACGCACACGGGAAAAGAGCGACCTCGCTCCAACCTGATTTTCCCGTGGCGTAAGCTTCCAGCTTGCGGCAGATGTAAGCACCGCAAGCTGGAACCTCACGCCACTTATTTCTCGAACGGTGCTTCACGCCTTGGCGCGAGCTTCTTCCCCCCACCTGTCTGTCGGCATGAATTGACTTCTCGCGCGTTCACAGCTTCAAGCTCCGTTCACTCATCTCCTGCAAGTCCCGGGGCGACACAACTTGGCGTCCAAGCTTGAAGTGCTCCTGCATCTCGGCCAGGGCCGTCAGCAAGCCGGTCATGGCTTCGTCCGAATGGTTGGCGTTCACCAGAATCCGCAGCAGGCCGGCGTTCAGCGGCACCGCCGGGTACGTGGCCGACTGGACGTAGTAGCCCCGATCAAACAGCCATTTGCCGGCTTCCAGCGTCTGTTCCATCTCGCCGATGACCACCGAGACAATCGGCGCTTCGCCGCCCAGAACGGTCAAGCCCAATTCGCGGACGCCGTCGATCAGCCTGCGCATCAGGCCCTTCAGCCTGCCCAGCATCCGGTCGTATTCGGGCGATTCCAGAATGTCGCACACGGCACAGATCGCAGCCAGATAAGGCGGCGGCACCGGACCGCCGAAAATGAAGGTGCTGGAACGTAGTTTCAACATGCGTTTTAGTTTTGAGTTGCAGGTGACGAACGCGCCCATGCAGGAGAACGCCTTGGACAACGAGCCGACCATCAGCACCTGGTCCAACCCGCCCAGGCTCATGTAGGCCGCACCGCGGCCGCCCGGGCCGACCACCGCCGTGCCGTGGGCGTCGTCCACGTACAAGATCCCGCCGTACTGCCGCGTCACTTCGTCGATCTGCTTCAGCGGCGGAATCTTGCCGGTCATGCTGTACACGCCGTCGACCGCGACCACCCGGTTCTTGGCGGACGACTTTTCCAAGATTCGCTCCAGCGATTCCGCGCACAGCGGATGAACCTCTTCCAAGACCGCGCCGTCGGCCGCCGCAATCTTGGCCGCTTGATGAATTGTATCATGCGACTGGCGGTCGACCACCAGCAGATCCCCCTTGGCGGCGATGCCCGGAATCAGGCCGATGTTGGCCAGCGTGACGCTGGGGTAGATCAACGTATCCTCGACGCCCAGCCAGCGGGCCAGGCGGTACTCGGCTTCCTCGCACAGGCTCACGCTGCAAAAGGCCCGCGACGCGCCGTTGTGCGTGCCCCAGCGGGCGGCGGCTTCGACCAAGGCCTGCCGGACGGCTGGGTGCCGGTCCAGGCCCAGGAAGCTATCGGACCCGAAATTGAACAATTCGTGATCGCCGACCCGCATCCGCCGCTGATCGTCCAAGTCGTCGACCCGCAAGTCCTTCAGATGGACATCGGGCATGTTATCCAAGAACAACAGCGCCAACCGCACAACCCGGTCGCGGCCCAAATGAGCCGTCAACTGTTGGACGGCGCTGCCCCGGGCTGACTCGGCCACGTTCGTACGCTCCTTGCCCCGCGTCTTGGGCGGCGGACTGTCGGTTGGTGGTTGGGAAACCATGTTCATCTCGCTGTGCATCTCGTGATCTCTCCGCTGACTGTCTTCGACAACCCGAATCACGGGCCAACCCCGGCAGTTGCGATTATCGTTCCCACGGGGGCCGGACACAAGAGTCTCGTTCTGGGGTTGCGGCGCCTGCCGGAACTCCCGATAACGTTAAGACCGTCTGGGAAAACTGTTCGGTGGAAATCGGATTGGAAAACGCCGCTATGGACCGTCTGCAACCTGCTCAGGATAACCCCTCGCCCGTTTCCTGGAAGACGGGCGTGATCTGGATGGGCTGCGGATTTGGCGCCCTGTGGCGACTGCTGGCCGGCCATCGGTTCAGAATGCCGCTGACTTCCCTGCCGGCCTGCGCTTGCGACATCAGCTGTGCGTTTTTCAACTCGGCCTTGGGCGGCCTGCAGGACCTGCTGCTGGCCCGTTCCTTGAAACGCATCGTCTTGAACGACGATCCCCTGTTTGTGATCGGTCATTGGCGGACCGGGACAACGTTGCTGCACGAACTGTTGGCCTTGGACCCGCGGCACCGCTGCCCGACGAACTACGAGTGCTTCGTGCCCCGCCATTTTCTGATCAGCCAGCGCTGGCTGAAGCCATGCATCGGCTTCGTGCTGCCCAAAAACCGCATCGCCGACAGCATGCCAGTCGAGTGGGATTTGCCGCAAGAGGATGAATTCGCGCTGCTCGCGCTGGGCGCGCCCAGTCCGTACCTGAGCCTCGCTTTCCCCAACGATCCGCCGCAGTTCGGCCAATCCTACGCGCTGGAGGAATTGAGCCCCGGTGAACTGGCCCGGTGGCAACAAACACTGACCCGTTTTCTGCGCCAGCTGATCTGGAACCGGCCGGGCCGGTTAGTGCTGAAATCGCCCCCGCACACCTTTCGTCTGCCGGTCCTGGAGCAGCTGTTTCCGCACGCCCGCTATCTGCACATCGTGCGTGATCCGTACGCCGTGTTTGCGTCGACCGTCAAGCTGTGGAAATCCCTGTTTGCCGCGCAAAGCTATCAACGGCCAACCTATGAGGGCCTGGAAGAACGGGTGCTGGAAACGTTTTGCCGGATGTACGACCGCTTCGAAGCCGCCCGCCCGCAGATCGAGCCGCAACGGATCTACGATGTCCGCTATGAAGATCTCGTCCGCGACCCGCAGCCGCAGATGCGGCGGATCTACGAGCATTTGGAGCTGGGCGATTTCGAACCGGCCGCGGGTGCGGTGGAAGCCTATTTCAGCCGGCGGACGGACTACCGCCCCAGCCGCTACCAGCTGACGCCGGACCAGCACGACGCCGTCACACAGCGCTGGCTGCCGTACGTGCAAAGGTACGGCTACGAAGCGGGTTGAAAAACCGCGAACGACAGGCTAAAGCCCGGACTCCAACGGGGCGATCCCGAAAATGTCACAGCCTCTAAATTGGCGGCGTCGTCGGTCATTTCCGGATCGGCTCGGCCACGGAGACGTCGACCGGCCGCCGGTGCGGTGCGGGCGGTCCGGCGGGCGGGGGCGAGCGTTTCTCCGTCCAGCGGTGCAGCAGTGCCAGGAACGCGGGCAGCAACACGGTCCGCACCACAAACGTATCGAGCAGGATGCCGAAGGACAGCGAGAAACCCAATTGCACGATGGCGGCCAACGCATTGGCGCCGGTGCCCAGCAACTGGCTGGCGGCCGGGAACCAACCGGAAATGTAAGGCTCCCAAGCACCGCTGGTCATCGAGATGAACGTGCCGGCCATGATCAGACCGCAGCTGGTGATGATTCCGCCTGTCCGGAGGACGGCGTACCGCAAGCCGGGCAGCGGACCTAAGCGGGCTTGCTCTTCGTACACCCGCGTGACCAGATAGATGTTGTAGTCCTGCCCGACGGCCACCAGGATCACGAACAGGAATAGCGGCACCTTCCAGTCCAAACCCAAAAACTCGGGTCCATACAGCCAGGCAAAGAACCAGACCGTGACGCCCAGGGTAATATAATAACTGAACAACACGGTGCCGATCATGTACAGGGACACCAACGGCCGGCGCAACATGACCAGCAGCACGGCGAACACCGCCAACACGACCAGGATCTGAATACGGCGATTGTCGGACTGGGTGACGCGTTTCAGGTCGCGGAGGTCGGCGGCCATACCCGAGTAGACGAAAGTGGCGTTGTGCCAAGTGGAATCCGCGCCGTCCCGAATCGCTTGCAGTTTCTGCTCAACGCGCTGCAGGACTTCTTCCGCTTCCAGCGAAAACGGATCGAACTGCAGGATTAAATCCAACCGCGTCACATCGCCCGCATAGTCCCCTTCCATGGCCACGTAGTGTTTTTGAGTTTGCGGGTGCGGGCTGGCGACCATTTTCAGCCATGAGTTCCGGTCAAACAAGCGCAAGCGTTTGCCAGGCGGAAATTTGCCCAGCGGGTCGGAGACGCTGCGGACGGCCAACACGCCGTCGACGTACAGTTCGCGCGTCAGGTCCGCAATTCGCTGACGCCCGTCCTTGGTATCGAAGCCGCCGCGGGGCTGGAAAGCGACGACGGCCAACGGTCCGGCCTCGCCGAGGTCGAAATGCCGTTGCATGAATTCGGCACCCTGCCGGCTGGGGCGTTCCTTCGGCAATTGGCTCAGAAAATCGTAGGTGATGTGACTGCCGTGCCGCACGCCGTGAACCGCGGGGACCAGCAGGACCAATAGACTGATCATCAGAATCAATCCGGGCCGCGCGACCGTCCAGGTTGCGACACATCCCCAAATCCGTGATTCGCCCGTGTCGTTGTGGCCGCCGGACTCGCTATCCAGCTCCGAAGAAGACTTCGCCCGAGGCGCCCCAAACGGCCAGAACACAGCTTTGCCAAAGGCACACAATAAAGCCGGGGCCAGCGTCAGACACGCCATCAGCGTGACCGCCAAGCACAAGCCGATGGACGGCCCGCTGTTCTTGAATTTGCCAAAATCGGCAAAGAACATCGTCGCCAGCCCCAGAATCGTGGTCAGGGCGCTGGCGGCCAAGGCAGTACCCACCGCGCCCAGCGACTTGGCGATCGCTTCGCGGTGCTGGTAGCCTTGCTCCAAGTCTTCGCGATAGCGAGCCACCATAAACAGATAAAAGTCAGTCCCCGACCCGTACAGAATCACGACGATGAACACCTTGGTGGTCGTGAATACCTTGAAATCCCACCACTCGAACCCCGGCAACAGGTGAACCTGCGTCAGCAGCGCCACGATGCTCGTGGCGGCGACGAACGACGCGGCGATGGTCACGACCGGCATCACGACCAACAGCGGCGAACGGTAGACGACGCTGAGGATCAGCACGACCAGCACCACGGTGAACAACTCCGTGTTCGCGATGCTGTCCCGGGCGGCACGCAGCAGGTCACCGCCGACGGCCGCCGATCCGGAATAACCGATCTGCAGTCGCCCCCGCGATTCGCCCAACAGCGTCGCGCGGGCCCCGTCCAGAATCGTTTCCAAGTAGTCCAGGACTTCGATGTTGTCCACCGCCATGAACTCGTTGGACAAGTGCAAGAGCATCGCCCGGACCTCGGGCTTACTCAATTTCTCTCCGAACACTTCGTCCTGCCAGGTCCAGACGTCGAGCAACGGCAGACGTGCCGCTTGTTCGGGAAACGGCTGCGGCCCGGGATTTTGGAACGTCGCATCCAACTCGCGGGCGGTCCGCGCGTCAGCCGCCGCATCGTCCGGTTTGCCTTGCCGCTGGTAAACCAGCGAGCGGTTGTGGTAGGTCGCCGCCAGCCGCTGGTGGCGGCGCACCGTGTCGGGGGGGATGGTCTTCTTCTTTGCGGCGGCATCCTTCCTGGCCCAATAACCGGCCAGCAGTTCATCCAGCCGGACCGCTTCGTCGAGCGCCGCCTCGGCGACGCCCAGGGTCTCGTCGGCGCGCTCGGAAGCAAGCGCTGCTTCCTCGCTGCGGCCCTCCTGCTGCCGTTGTTGCGCCTCGGCAGAGTACTGCTTCGCGCGAGTCAGGGCGGCCACGCCGTGCAGGTTCTTGAACTGCCGGGCCAAATCGTAGGCCACCGCGAGTTCGTCGCCCTGGAGCGTTCCGCTCTCGCGGCCGACGAACACCGCGATCTCGCTCTTGGCCCGGTCGCGGGGAAAAGCGTCGGCCAGCAATTGCTCGCCGCGAACGCTGGGCATCTGCGGCGGCAGGAACGCCAGGTCGCCGTCGCGGGTCACGTCATCCCAATTCGGCGCCACGGCGTACAAGACGGCCACGATCAGCACCCAGCCGACGATCACCGCCAGCCAGTGCCGAGTTACAAACTTGCCTAGGAGGTCAAACATGCTCCGCAGTATCGAATACCGGCGCGAAAAAGAAAAGAGCCGATGGAACGGATGTTAAACTGTAACGATTGGCTGGGCCGGTTGGGTGCTCGGTGTTCCTTTCCCGCAATTCCCGCCACTTCACGGCGTGGGCACGCTGATCATCTGCTCGCCCGCCGGCTGAAGCAGGGACGTGCCAAATTGCCCGACGCTGGAGAATCGGCGAAAGCCCTTGGCGATCCGCAAACCGGCGATCCACGAATCCAGGCTCCGCCAGCGGGCGTCCAACAACTCCTTCACCATGTCTCCGCCTTTGGCATTGAACGACATGAACGCCGGCCCAAATTCGGTCGAGGTCTCCCAAACGGCCTTGCCGCCGCTGTCGACAAATCCCACCTGACACGCGACCCGCCGATTGGGCACTTGCAGGGTGCCGCCTCCGGAACCGAACGAGCGATATTCCAGCGGTTGCCCCAGATCCTTCTCGGTGACGGCCACGCGCAGGCGGAACGCCCCGCCTTCCGCGACCTGGAAGCCCGTCGCGGACAGCTTGCCTCGAAACGCGTCGGTCAGCCGCTGCTGCAGGTCGGCGGGCGGAGCCTGACTCGTAACGCTCACCTCCAATCCGACCGCGTCACCCGCCTTCAGCACCGGCTGGTTGGCGGCGACGAACGCGTCGATCTTCGACTCCACGTCCTGGCTGGGCACGGTCGCCGCCGTCAGATAGTGCTCGCTGCCGGTTTGGGCGGCGAACCAGGCCCGCGAGTCAAGCGACTGAACCAGGGCGGGCAGCCCGTGGTACTTCCAGACGGTCATCTCGCGCTTCAGGGAAACCAGGTACTGACCGGCCAGCAAATAGTCCTCGCTAATCCATTGCAGCGACGGACTGTACCGAGGCGTCTCGATGGCGTGGACCAATTTGCCGTCGTTCGCATCGAACACGGACAACGTATCCTCCATGCCGATCGGGGCGCTGAACAAGGCCGCGATCGACTTGCCGTCCGGCGAAAAGGCGATGGCGGCCAGACTCAGAAAATCCGCCGACAGCGGACCCAATGAGCCCACGTGCCGACCGTCCGCCGCGTGAAAGAACCGCAACCACAGCCCGGAGTGCTGCACGAGATACTTGCCGCCCGGACTGAGCAACAGCGGATTCGGCGAGTTGTGGGCGACGCGGTAGACTTCGGTGCCCCGGGCGGCGTCCCAAGCGATGGCCTCCGGATCCGAGGCGTGATACGTCAAGACGCGCTCGGCGTCCAGCATCAGCGTCCAGGCGATGCGCTTCGAGGATTGGTCGCCGTACGGCTTCCACTGGGCGGCCTGCTCCAGACTCGCACTCTTCCACCGCCACAGCTGCAACGATTCGGCCGCGGCATACGAATCCGCCGCGTACAACAGCAGCCCCATGCCGTCCAGGCTGGCCGCCAGAGGCTTGGTGTGTTGAGGAAACGCATGCTCGCCCACGACTTGTCCACTCTTCAGGTCCAGGCGTTGCACCAGCACATCGGACTTGCCGGACGAACGGTGGAAAACGAGCACGGCTTGCGCCACGTCCGGCCGCGTGAAATAAGCCGCCTGCAACCGGTCGGCCACACGCAACGGCTGGGCCAGCAGTCCGGACGGACCGGCAGGCAGGCTTTCCGGCTGCCATTGCCAAGGCGTCGAGTCGTTGACGGTGGCCGCGACGGTGGTCTTACGAGTGGCGGCGGGGGCATCCGAAGACGGCGCCGCAGCGCCGGACGTGATGCCGGTCGCTGTCCCGCTGTCACCCGCGACCAGCGGAGCTGATTCAGATTCATCCGACGAACCGCCGAATACCAGGATCAAGACCAGCAGCAACAAACAAACGCCGCCGCCAACGCCGCCCGCAATCCACACGATCTTGGGAACGCCTCCACCGCCGGGTGCGGACGTGGGGCGCCGAGCGGCGGCTCCCGCAGGCGTTCGCCCTGAGCTCAACGGTGACGGTCCCAACGGATCGCCGCCCAAATCCCGGTCCGTCAGACCGTCCAGCGGCGAAGGGCCGGCCAGATCGGCCAGCACCGGTTCGATCGTCTGGGCCAAGACCGGATCATCGGCCTTGGGGATCGCCAGAATCGCTCCGCATTTCTTGCATTTGGCCTTCTTGCCCGCCATCGAATCGGCGACGGTGTACTTGCTCTTGCAGCCCGGGCAACTGGTCGAAATCGTCATGGATGAGAACCTCCGGAAGAGAGACGGACAAGCCCAAGGCGCAGGATAGCACGGGCGGCGGGACACACGCAAGCAAGCATCCAGCCCGATTCCCTTTCAGGCCCAAGGGCGGTTGGATTCCCAGCCGGGAAACGTGTATCATGGTGCCCGTGGCGGCGCGGACGCCCTGCGCCGCAGTTGTCCCGCCGGGACGTCCGATGGCCGGCCCCCGCATCCCCGTTAGATAAGGATTTGAACGTGACACGCGACACGCACCAGGACCTGGAACGGCTGTACGCTCAACGACTGAATCGGTACGTCACTGCGATGCGGAATGAAATGCCGGATATGGTCCCCATCCGGCCGTTTGTCGCGGAGGTCACCGGCGTGTACGCGGGCTACACGTGCCAGGAAGTGACGCACGATTACGACAAGGCGCTGTTGGCGGCCCGCAAGTGCGCCGCCGACTTCGACTGGGACGCGGTCGTCGGCAACATGGTCTACGTCTGGACCGGACTGGCCCAGGCCCTGGGATTGAAGTACTACGGCATCCCCGGCATCCACATCCCGCCCGACGTCGGCTTCCAGTACCGCGAACCGGAGGAAGACGAGGCTTGGATGCGGCCCGACGAGTACGACCAACTGATCGAAGATCCGACGGGCTTCCTGTGGAACGTCTGGTTTCCGCGCGTCTCGGCCGAGGTGCCCGGGCCCGGCCAGCCGGCCACGTATCGGGGAAATGTCGCCCTGGCCAAAGGCGCGATGGCCATGCTGCAGTACTTCTACGCCTTGGGCGGCCAGGGCCAGTTGTTGAGGCAGGAATCCGGCACCGTGTCGGCCATTGCCGGGATCCTCAAGGCCCCGTTCGATATCATCGCGGACAAGCTGCGCGGATACATCGGCCTGACCATGGATATGCACACCCAGCCGGACAAAGTGCTGGCCGCCTGCGAAGCCCTGGTGCCGCATTTGACCCACGCCGCCTGTACCACGGCGGACGCCAACAAACAAGTGCCGGTCGGCTATTGGATGCACCGGGGCTGCGTGCCGTTTGTGAACATGAAGCAGTTCCACTCGCACTACTGGCCCACGCTGCGGCCGATCGTCGAAGAGTTGTGGAAGCACGGGCACCAGACGCTGTTCTATGCCGAAGGCAAATGGAACGCGCACCTGGAGACGTTCGCCGAACTGCCCGACCAGAGCATCGTCTATCACGTGGACCAGGACGACATCTTCGACGTCCACAAAAAGATCGGCCACAAGTTCTGCCTCAGCGGCGGCATTCCCAATTTCTTGCTCAGCTACGGCACGCCGCAGGAAGTGCGGGACTGCTGCAAGAAGGTGATCGAAGGCGTCGCCCGCGATGGTGGCTACATCATGGACGCCGGAGCGATCATGCAGAACGACACCAAGATCGAAAACCTGCGGGCCATGACGGAGACTACCCGGGAATTCGGCGTCTACTCGCGCGGCCACGCCAACAGCGGCCCGGTCGCGCCGCCGGCCCCGCAACCCGGCTACGGCGGCCCCGGCATCGGCCTCGAAGGCCGGCCGCAGCCGGCAATCCAGCCCGGCGTCTGCATGCCGTGGGAACAGAAACTGAAAGAGCTGCCGCCCCTGACCGGCGACGCCGAACTGGCGCGGCGGGTCTGGAACAACGTCGAAGGCTTGGGCAATATGTTCATTTGGCAAGTTCTGTTGTCGTTCTGAGCCGGTCGTGGCGGCGAGAGGTTAGTCGGCTTCAGCCGACTCCACGTCTGCCACCAGCTTCAACTGGTGGGAGTGGTTGTCGCACGCCGTTTCACGGAGCCGGCTTCAGCCGGGCTTCTCGATCCGGGGTTCAGCCAAGGAGTATGACAACAATAGCGTGTCAAACCCATTCACCACCGAGGTCCTTATGAAACTCCAGCGACGCGAATTTCTGACGAGCGCGGCTGCCTTGGCGGGGATCGTCGGCGTGCCTGCCGGCCAGATCCGCGCGGCGGCCGACGCGAACTCGTATCCTTACCTGGGGCGCACCGAGGACTATGCCGACTTCCGGATTATCGATCCAGGGTTGACGATCGCGAAGATCGAGTCGTGGACTCAGGGGGCCTACGGCATCGTCCGGGTTACGACCAACGACGGGCATTGCGGCGACGGGCAGCTGTCGTCATTCGAGCCGGATATCACCGCCACGGTGCTGCATCGGCAGGTGGCCCGTCACGTGCTGGGCGGGATCCGGCGCAGATCGACGCGTTGGTGGACCGCGTGATCGACGCCAATATGAAGTTTCCCTGGTCATCTGGTTCGAAGAGCCGTGTCCGTACTGGGAGCTGGAATGGACGGCCAAAGTCGCTGCGGCCCTGAAAATGAACGTGGCGGGGGGCGAACAGGACAATGACCTGGCCCAATGGCGGCGGATGATTCGGATGAACGCGGTCGACGTCCTGCAGCCGGATCTGTGCTACGCGGGCGGGTTTACCCGTTCCTGGCGAGTCGCCAAGATGGGCCAGCAGGCCGGCAAGTTGGTCGTGCCGCACTCGTCCCACCTGTCGCTGGTGACGCTGTTCTCCCTACACCTGATGGCCGCGATTCCGAACGCGGGCCCGTTCGTCGAATTCACCATCGAAGGCGACGCCAACGAAGGGGAGGCGATCTACAGCCCGGCGCTGCGCGTCCAGGACGGGAAAGTCAAGATCCCGGACGGCCCTGGCTGGGGCGTGAAGATCAATCCGGCGTGGCTGGAAAGGGCCGCTTACCAGAAGAGCGAACGGCCGGCGAAGTGATCGATGGCCGTGCGGTTGTGTCGCACGCGCCGCTGACGAGACATAACTGTCCTGATAGCATAAGCATTGCCCATCAATGGCTATCCCAATCACGGCGGCAACTCCAACACCCTGAACTATCAGACGCGACTTTTCGGCAGCTTCCATCCGGGCGGCTGCCAGTTCGCCTTGTGCGACGGCTCCGTCCGCTTTGTGCAAGAAACACTCGACATCAACGTCTATCAGCGGGTGGCGGTGCGCGACGACCGTATGCCCGAACAAGGACTGCCGCAATGAACCGAAACGAATCGTGTCCTTATCCCCGGGGCCTCTTGGCCGTCGCCGCAATGTTGACGGCGGCCGGTTGCGGGAGCGACGGCATCGTCCGCTACGACTTGGAGTGCGCCGTGCAGTACGACGGCCAGCCGGTTCCCGCGGGAGAGGTTTTCCTCCAGCCGGACGCCTCACGAGGCAACGCCGGTCCGGGCTCGCTCGCCCTGATCAAGGACGGCCGTTACCAGACCGAACCGGGCAAAGGCATCGTGGGCGGAGCGTACGTCGTCCGCATCCTGGGCTTCGATGGCGTCGCGGTCGGCGATTCGGCGACCGGCAAGGGCCTCTTTCCGCAATACGAGACCCAAATCGAGTTTCCCAAAGAGGCGACGACGCACGACTTCGACATCCCACGGGCAACGTCGCGAAGCCCCTGAAGGCAGGCGGGCGCCCAATGCCGCTTACTTTGTAGCGGCACGGCGCGAGCCGTCCGGTATTACAATCGTAAAACCGGGCGGCTTGCGCCGCTCCGCTAACAAAAACGCCCCCAATGTTCCCAAAGTAAGTGGCATTGGGCGGGCGCCGCTTGGCCAGCCTTCTCAGAGCTTCGGAATCGGTTGCGGCTTGGCGCCCGAGGCGCCCGGCTTGCCGCGGTAGCTGTGCCAGTATTCGGGCGCGAAATCGACGCCAAAACCGCGTTGTAGTTCCCCGTGAGCGCGTGCGGCCCAAGGGGTGCCGGGGTGGTTCTCCATCGTCAAACGAAACAGGGCGGATGCCTTGTCGATGTACGCTTGGCTTTCCTTGGTGCGCGTCGGCGAGTCAACGATGACGTTCCAGTGGACGAACCGCAAGTCCGGCGGCTTCGTAAGCGGGACGACCTTCGGCTTCTGAATGAACGCCTCCAGTGCCGCTCCGTATTCCCACATCCGCGCCTGGTACGCCACCAGCTGGGCGTAGATCAAGTCGTAGTTGGCCTGCCAACGGGGATCCGCCTCTTGTTCGCGATACCGTGCGCCCTGCTCCAACGCTTTTTGGACTCGCGCCACGTACGTCAGGTACCCCTGAGCCTTGGCCTGTTCGCGTCGAGCCTGGCGGACGAACTCGTCGAACACCGGCGAGAAATGCACCCGCATCTCGATCTGGTTGCTCAATTCCGGGCGCTGCAGAGGATCCATGTCATAAATGCACTGCCAGATCACGGACCGCAGTGGATAACGGTCGCGGTCGCGAAGCACTTCGTTCCGGGCCCGTAGATCCGGTCGATACGGCCGCATGATCTCCAATTCGTAGACCCGCTTCTCGCCCCTAACCAGCGAAGACTCCAAACTGGGCAACATGAAGAAGATACCACCCGTCTCCCTGGCCATGCGGCACTGCTCGTAGGGTCCGAAGCCGCTGGGAAACGCATCGTGACGCCGCCGGAACCCGTCCGTCTGCAACTGCTCGACAAACCCGGTCTCGGGACCGCGGTCGACGGGCAGCCAGTGGATGTCGCGGGTCTGCGGATGTTCCCAACGCATGTACGCGGTCGGGTATCCAAAGACGGCCTCCCGGCCCAAGACATAGATGGTACATCGCGCGGCCTTGGCGTCGGCGATCACTTGCTCCAAGTGCTGCCAGTTGTCCGCCCGCTCGCCGCTCTCGTCGGTCACCACGATCAAGACCATCTGGTGATCCGTGCTGCGGGCGTAATCCCGGTGTTGGGCGATGGCCAGCCCGACGGCCTGACACATGAATTCGCGGCCGGACTCATCCTCCGGCACGGAGGCGATGGCACTGCGGATCTCTTCCACGTCGCTGGTCGGCCGCCGGGTGTGCGCCAAGTAGCCCTCGCCATAACTGACTACGGACGTCGTCAGCCACGATTCGCGCTGGCTGCCGGTCAACCCCAGCTGGACGTAGACATGGTTGACGCGGTCGCGGATCTCCTGTTGGTCGTCCTTCATGCTGCCGGACTGGTCAAAGGCCCAAACGACCAGCACGGAACCGCGGTCCAGCTTCCACATCAACTCCTGCGTGATCCGGTCCATCGCTTGCTGATAGTCGTCGATGATGGCCCGCGGGTCGCCCTTGAACTCGCCGTCGGGAACGGCTTCGACCAACCGCTCGAAGGTGGGCGCGCTGGCCAGGGGATACTCGACGCGCACTTCGTCAAGCTCGGCCTCCGCGTCCGCTTGTTCCAGGATCCGGGCGTCCAACTGCGGTGTCCCGGCGCTGCCCTGCAGTTCGCCGGACGCTCCCACGCGAGGTGCCGAACTAAAGAGGGTCGGCGAGGAATCGGTGACCAACTGATAATCCTTCTCCAACTCGACCTCGACAGGCTCGTCCTCAATCAAGGGCGAGAAGGCCGCTTCCATGGTGGTCTCATTCGGCCTGATGGGAGGGGGGACCGTCAGGAAAGCCAGCAGGACCATGCCCGCCAGATGCACCACCATCGAGCAACCGAAGGAACTCAGGCCGTACAGGACGTCCCACAAGCCGCGTTCTTCGTCGGCCGCCTCCTGGAGATCTTCCTCGTCGGCCAGTTCCGTGACCTCGCGCACCTCGTCCCCGGCCCGCTCCGGGGCAACGGGCTTGCCCGTGGATCGAAGGCGGGCAACAACAGGCAACGGCGGAGGGCGTGTGCTCATCGCAATTTCCGAGGCGGCCGGGATTCGACGTAGCTGATTATACCATTTTCCGGGATGACATGCCCGCCGGTCAACGGTTCCTGTTGCTGTTACCGGCGTTGCTAGCTATAATCAGCCGAAACGGCGGGTGCCTCCAGGAGCTTCGGCTTGTCCGCAATACAAAATAGCGATGGCGATTGTGACGCTCGGATCCTCGAAGATCTGCCGGACGGGATTTGCCTGGTCGACGCCGGTGCAAAGCTGGTCTGGGCCAACGCCCGCTTTCGCCAGTTGTGCCAGTGCGGCGACGTGATCGGCAAAGGATTCTACGCGGCGCTCGGCTCGCCGGAGATCATGGGCCCCGAGTTCAGCCCTCTGCAGACCGTACTCGTCACCGGCGAAGCGCTCACGACCAAGGTGCAAGTCGGCGAACGGGGCTACTTTCAACTGCACGTTTCGCCCGTCAGCGGCCTCCGAAATCCGCTGGCCCGCTTGGTTGTGGTGGTCCGCGACATCACGCCCGAGGTGCATCAGCAGCAAAAACTGGAAGCCATTCATCAGGCCGGCATCGAACTGACCGATCTGCGGCCGGACGAAATTTTCGACATGACGGTCCAGGAGCGGGCCGATCTGCTCAAATCGAACATCTTGCACCATACTCAGGCGGTGCTGGACTTTAACGTGGTCGAAGTGCGGCTGTTGGATCAAGCGACCGGCGAACTGACACCGTTGCTGGCGGAAGGCCTGGATTTCGAAGCGGCTAACCGGAAACTGTGGGCCCGCGCTCAGGACAACGGCGTGACGGGGTTCGTGGCCGCAACCGGGAAGAGCTACCTGTGCGAAGACGCCGCGGAGGACCCGCTGTACCTGCAGGCGTTCGAGGGTGCCCGTAGCTCGCTGACGGTGCCGCTGATGCTGCACAACCAAGTCATTGGGACTTTTAACGTCGAAAGCCCCCAGCCCCGCGCGTTCAGCGAGGACGATCTGCTGTTTCTGGAGATTTACGCCGGGAACGTGGCCTTGGCGCTGAATACCTTGGATCTGCTCGAGGCTCAGGGCGCCGCGATTCTGCAGAAGGGCATCGAGGCGATTCACCGGGCGGTGGCGTTGCCGATCGATCAAATCCTGAATGACACGGTCCACGTCTTGGATGCCTACCAAGGCTATGAAGCGGGGATCATCGACCGTCTGAAGGACATCTTGCGCAAAGCCCGGGATATCCGGCAGCTGATTCACGAGGTGGGGCGAGGCCTGGCGCTGGGCGACGCCATTCCCATCACCGTGCCGGCGTCGGCGTCGCGCGGCTTTGACAACGCCCGCGTGCTGGTCGTCGACAGTGATGCGACGATTCTGGAGAGCGCGCACAGCATCCTGGAGCAACACAAATGTGAAGTGGAGACGGCTCGGACGGGCGCCCAGGCCCTGGCGATGGTCCGCAGCTGCCAGGACATCGCTCCCTACAAAATCATCATCACCGACCTCTACTTGTCGGACATGACCGCTTACGATCTGTTTATCCAGCTGCAGGGCATCCTGCCGGGCAAAGTTCCCCTGGCGCTGATGAAAGGCTACGGCTGGGACCGGGGCCATGTCGCCGTCGAGTGCCGCAAGGCAGGGTTGCACGAAAGGGCCTTCCTGCACAAACCGTTTCTCGTGGACCAAGTGCGGCAAGTCATCGAGACGTTGTTGGAATGGCAGCAGGAATGACGCCCGAAATCCACCACGTCCTGGCGTGCCTGCTGGCGGTCCTCGGTCACTTGGCGTTGTGGATCGGGACGTTCAGCCGCCTGCACGCCTTGGGCTTGCGCATGTGGCTGCTGCACCTGCTCGAATTGCCGATCTTCGCCATGTTGCTCGGCCTTCCCGCAGCCGTCCTCGTGCAGTGGACGCTCCATCCTCCGCCGGAACTCGACCTGGGGGCGTGGGTGCCAGGCGGCGCCGCGGGCTGGATCTACTTCTGGTTGTGCAGCGTGTGGGGCGTGGTCGCGATCCTGACCTGGAGTTGGCGGAAATGGAAGGGTCCGCCGGCCCAGTTCGTCCGCTATGAGCGGCAGATCGAATCGGTTGCCGAACGCCTCGGCCGCTGGCCCTGCCGCGATACGGCGACCCGGCTGCTGGCTCGCCTGCCGGGCAACCAGATTCTCGACCTGGAAATCAATGTCAAAACGCTGCTCGTCCCTCGGTTGCCGCCCTGCTTGGACGGCCTGACGATCGTCCACTTGTCCGATCTCCATTTCACCGGGTATTTGACGCAAGATTTTTTCCAGTTTGTTGTGGATCGGGTCAACGAGTTGGATGGCGACCTGATCGCGCTCACCGGCGACATCATCGACACGCGGCCATGCCTGGGGTGGATCACCGAAGTCCTGGGCCGCGTACACGGTCCCCTGGGCGCCTTCTGTATCTTTGGCAACCATGATCTTCGCATCCGCGACATGCCGTTGCTGGCCACCGAATTCGAACGTGCCGGCTGGCACTATGTGGGCGGCCGTTGGAGCCAGCTGCGGGTCCGAGGCCAAGCGATCGTCGTGGCGGGCAACGAACTCCCGTGGCTGGGGCCGCCGGCCGACATGACAACCTGTCCCGGGCCGGCCGACAAGCAGGGGGCGTTGCGGATCTTGCTGTCGCATTCACCCGATCAAATCCACTGGGCGCGGCGGCGCGGCTTCGACTTGATGCTGGCCGGGCACACGCACGGCGGCCAGATTCAGCTGCCGGTAATCGGGCCGCTGATCGGGCAGAGCCGCTACGGCGTGCGGTATTGCTGCGGCGTGTTCTACGAAGCGCCGACGCTGCTGCACGTCAGCCGCGGCGTGTCCGGCGTGCAAAACTTGCGGATCAATTGCCGCCCGGAACTGACGAAACTGGTGCTCAAATGCAGGTCGCCGCTGACGGTCGACGACCAGGAACAGATCGCCGCTGAATTGCTGCCCCGCGTACCCGTTCCGGCCGCGGTGTCGCGTGGGTAAAATCCAAGTCGTGTCTGGTTACCGGCCGCCGGCCAAATCACAAATCCGAAATCCGAAATCCGAAATCCGAAATCCGAAATCCGAAATAAATCCAAAATGCAAAAATCGAATGTTCAAAACGCAGCTGGCGAAGCCGCCAGCAAACGATGGAACGGCAGCTCTTGTTTCGAGCCTTTGGCATTCGGATTTTGAGTTTGTTTCGGATTTCGTGATTCGGATTTCGAATTTCTACGACGCTAAAGATGGCCTGCGGTCTCGAAAGTGTGTACTGCGCAACGGAGCTTACGAATGCAACTCAACCCAAGACACCCTGATTTTGGCCCCGTTTCGGTTTCCCGTCGCCGCTTCCTGCAGACTGCCGCAGCCGCCGGAATCGGCTTGGCGTCGTGCTCGCAGCCGTCGCGGTCTGCGGAGCCGCCTGTTCGCCGGCCGCTCGCGCTGGGACTCGACAACTTTGCGGTCCGCGCGATGAACTGGAAAGGGCGGCAGTTGATCGAGTATGCGGCGGGGCTGCAGCTGGATTCGCTGTTCATCACGGACTTGTTCGCCTTCGAAAGCCTCGAAGACGGCCACCTGCGCGACTTGCGCAAGCTGGCGGCGGACCAAGGCGTCGCGCTGTATGTGGGCAGTTGGAGCGTCTGTCCGACGTCAACCAGTTTCAAGACGGACTGGGGCACGGCCGACGAGCATCTGGCGTTGGGTCTGCGCGTGGCTGCGGCGTTAGGCTCGCCCGTGTTTCGCGTGATTCTGGGCAGCCGTCGCGATCGGACGACCGAGGGCGGTATCGACGCGCGCATCGCCGACACGGTCCGGGTACTCAAAGCGGCCCGTGCCCGGGCATTGGACTTGGGTGTCAAGATTGCCGTCGAGAACCACGCGGGCGACATGCACTCCACAGAGCTCGTGCGGCTGATCGAGGACGCCGGGCCGGATTACGTGGGTGCCAACCTGGATGCCGGAAACGCCACCTGGACCCTGGAGGACCCGCTGGACAATCTGGAGAATTTGGGCCGTTACACCGTCAGCAGCAGCCTCCGGGACTCGGCGCTCTGGCCAAGCGATAACGGCGTCACGATCCAGTGGACGGCGATGGGCGATGGAGTGGTGGACTGGAAGAAGTACTTTGCCCGCTTCGCCGAGTTGTGCCCGGACGTTCCCGTCAACATCGAGACCATCTCCGGGTTCAATCACGAACTGCCGTTGAATAAGGACGACTATTGGCAAGCTTGGCCCCACGGCAAACCGCCGAACTACGGCCGCTTCCTCGCCCTGGCCAAAGGCGGCCAGCCGCGTCCGCCGCACCAGCACCCATCCGGCGCCGATCGCCAGACGGCAGAGCAGGCATACCAAAAAGAGGAACTGGAACGTAGCCTCCGCTACTGCCGGGAACTGGGTTTGGGCCGCCAGCGGAAAGCATCGTTCAAGGAATAAGTGAGGGGAACGTCGCTCTAAGTACTGGGTAAATTATGCATTGGTACTGACGGCGTCGATCATAACCTTGCGAAGTGCTGGCAGCGCGGGCTCGTAAAGGTGATGTCCTCGGCTTGCCGATTATCGACGGATCCGTTAGGGGCTCACTTCGAGCTTTGCCTGCACCTCGATTCGCCGGTTGTCGCGCAGTACGGTCAGTGTTACTTCGTCGTCGGCCTTGCGGCGTTCGAACACAGTGAGCAAATCGTCGGTGGAACGAACCGGTTTTCCGTCGGCTGCGACGATAGTATCTCCCAGGTAGACATTGCCGCGGCGGTCCCGGCGCGTCGAACGTAGTCCGGCTTGATCCGCCGAACTGCCGGGTTTGACGGACAGGACCAGCACTCCTGCGACGTCCAACCGGCGAGTCCAGCTGTCCGGCGCGACGGCAATCGCCAATCCGGGCCGAATGATCTTGCCGTGCGCGATCAACTCCGGCGCCACCCAGCGGATCGTATCGACAGGGATTGCAAAGCCGATGCCGGCATAGGCGCCGGAAGGGCTGACGATGGCGGTGGTCATGCCGATCAACCGGCCGGAACTGTCCAGCAGCGGCCCGCCGGAATTGCCCGGATTGATGGCCGCGTCGGTTTGGATCACGTCGCTGATCGGTCGTCCGCTGGCGGATTCAATCTCTCGCCCCAGCGCGCTGATCACACCGGTGGTCAGCGTGTGATCCAGACCAAACGGGTTTCCGATGGCGAACGTATGCTGGCCCACCTGCAAATCATGGGAGGTTCCCAACGGGAATTGTTTCAGCCGCTCGGCCGGGGCCTCGATCTTCAAGACCGCCAGATCCTTGTCGGGAGCCACGCCAATCAGCTTGGCGGGCCAACTGGATCGGTCCGCCAACGCAACTTGCGCCGTGTCCGCATCCCGGATGACATGGAAATTGGTGAGCACGTGCCCCTGCCCGTCCCACAAGAATCCCGACCCCGTGCCTTGCGGCGTTTCCATGACATTGAACGTAAACAAGTCGCGTTCCAAAGCGTGCGTGGTGATGTGGACGACCGCCGGCGAGGCCGCGGCAAACAGGGCGATCGTCGCTTGCTCACTTTCGGCCAGATTGCCGCGCGGCACGATCGTCGGAGGGACCGGCAGTTGACGAGTCACCGACGGGACCGGATGGGGTGGCGAATCTGGGCCGGCGGCGCTGGGCATTTCCGATTCTGACTCGCCGGCCGGCCACTCGTCGCCGGGATGCGGCCGGGGGCCGGGGGCAAAACGCTGCCACAACACGGCAGCCGACAAGACCAGTACGCACAGCAACAACACACGGTTGGATAGCATCGGCCGGGAACGATTCGGGGCACCCGGAGAAAAACCGTCTCGAGTCATGGCTAGGCCTCGTTGCGAAGAGAACGCTTCCCGGATAGTGTAACCGATTGGCCAGAAGGTGAGGAAGTGCGGCAGTGGCGAGACTGGCCATCCTACCAAGCCGTCAATCCACGAAGGAGGTGCCCCATGACGTGCGAGAAACGGATCCTGTTGGCCGTCGCAGCGGCGTTGAGCCTGGGTGCTGTGCAGGCCGGTGAACAACTATTCGCGCCGGTGAAGATCGACGGCCCGGCGCACGATCCCCCGCAGCATTCCTATTGGTTTGGTCCGTTCTCCGAGTGTTGTTCCGTGGCCGACTTGGACGGCGACGGAGACTTGGATCTCGCCGCCGGACGCAACTGGTACGAAGCGCCGGACTGGAAAAAACACGCCGACTTCCGCGACGGGGCACAGGTCAATGGCCCCGAAACGGACGACAACAGCGAATTCGCGATGGATGTCAACCGCGATGGCCGGCCGGACATTGTCAGTTCCGGCTGGATGTTCCTGCACGGTGCTTTCTGGTACGAGAATCCCGGTCCCGAGGGACTGCGTTCGGGCGCCAAATGGAAGGCCCAACGGATCCATGCGGCCAAGAATATGGAGGGCGTGATCCACGGCGACTTGGACGGCGACGGAGATGACGATATCCTGGTCAACCACTGGGCGCCGGTGCCGAGCCAGGGGATGACGTGGCTGGAACATGTCGACCAAGCGCCGTGGCTGGTCGAGCACGTGATTGGAACGGACGGCGAACATCACGGCAACGGCTTGGGCGACATCAACGGCGATGGACGCAACGACATCGTCACGCCACGCGGATGGTACGAAGCACCGGCCGAACCGCGCACCGGCCAGTGGGTCTTTCACGCCGACTATCTGGTCCACCGTGTGGGGCAACCGGAACAGCCGATCGCAGCCTCGCACCCGATGCTGGTCCACGACGTCAACGGCGACAAGCTGGCGGACATTATCGTGGGCGCGTCCCACGAATACGGCTTGGCTTGGCTGGAACAGCAGGTCGCCACCGACGGCAAACGCAGCTTTCAGACCCACTGGGCCGAGACCGATTTCGGCCAGTTTCATACGATGGCGTTGGGCGACTTGAACGGTGACGGCCAGCCCGACCTGGTGACCGGCAAGCGATTGTTTGCCCATCACGGCCGCGACACCAGCTGTTACGATCCGCTGTTTGCGTTCTGGTACGACCTGCAGGGCGGCAAGTTCGTCCGCCACGTGCTGTCCTATAACCACCTGCCGTGGATTCCCGGCGAGAAGAATATCAACCCGCCGCCCAACGGCGCCGTTGCCGTAGGAATGAAACTGAATATTGCGGACATGGACAAGGACGGCGACAACGATATCATCGTGGCAGGCAAGACCGGCCTGTACGTCTTCTACAACGAAGGCACCACGCCGCGCGAGCGGGGCCCGCACCGGCTGCCGCTGGAGTCGACCTATCCGTCGTGGGTTGACTGGCGAAGCCAAGGGGCGGGCTAATGGACGGTTGGCAAGTTCGGCGCAGGTTTTCCGACGTGCGTTCGGCGCAGGTCTCCCGACCTCGCCGAAACCGCCGACCGCAGGTCTCCCGGATTCAAGAGAACAATCGATCGGCCAAGGGCTAGACTGGGATCCCCCGCCGACAAACCGTGGTTGCCTGCCGAGAGGCGAGCGGCCGGCGTAAGCCCGCCGGTGACGCACTTGGCCGCCCATTTCAGCGAGTTGCCTGCACGATGACCATCGGTGAAATCAGTACACGGCCGGAAGAGTAGTCGCCGAAACAATGCACCGATGGGCTGACGCCCACCGTTCGCCAGGATTTCTGCAACGTTTGATTACACAGTCCAGCACAGCGTCAACAGAGGAGACTGCTCGCAATGAAGTTCGTCATGGTTTCGCGGATGGCCGCTGTCGCCCTAATAATCGCCGTTGTTTCAGGACCCGCCGGGCTTGCCCCTGCCGGTCCACCACCGTGGCGGACGTTGTTTAACGGGCGGGATTTGGCCGGTTGGACTTGCGGTCCCGACAACGCGTGGGGCGCCGAAGACGGAGCGCTGACGCTGCGGCGCGAGTTCGACGGCAAGGAGCACAACGCCGACTACCTGTGGTCCAAGGAGACCTACGGGGATTTTATCCTGGAACTCGAATTCAAGATCCCCGAACAGGCCAATAGCGGTGTCTTCCTGCGCACGGCCGACATCAAAGATCCGGTCTACACCGGAATCGAAGTGCAAGTGGCGAACTCGTATGGCCGCGACAGCCTCAGCCGCGGCGGAACCGCGGGGGCGATCTACGATTGCCTGGCACCGTCGAAGAATGCCATCCAAAAGCCCGGCGAATGGAACCGGATGAAAATCACTTGCCGGGGGCCGCTGATTCAAGTCGAATTGAACGACCAAGCGGTGATCGACATGGATTTGGACCGTTGGACTCAGCCAAAACAGAATCCGGACGGCACGCCGAACAAGTTTCCTCGGGCGCTGAAGGATTTCGCCCGCCAAGGCTACATCGGTCTGCAGGACCACGGGCGGGCAGTGTGGTACCGGAATATCCGCATCGCACGACTGGACTGAGCGCCCATCAAACGAGAACCCCTTTTCGTATAAGGAACCAGACGATGAGTGATTTGCTTTCAACGGGGCTTGCCATCCTGCTGTCCGTGACGCTTGTGGCGGTGTGCGCCGGGCGGACGAGTGGGGCCGATGCCTATCACTTCGTTGCCGACGATCACGGTTTGGTGTTGAAGTCGCCTGAAGGCCGGACGATGTTCCGGTACATGAACAAACGGCCGGAAGGCACGCCGCTGACCGCGAACAGCGTGTGCTGCTTGTACCCGGTCAAGACACCGGCTGGCGAAGACGTGGTCGAGTTCGCCCCGACGGATCACCCGCACCACCGCGGCGTCTTCCTGGCCTGGCACGCGATCGATTGTCAAATTCCGGCCGACTTCTGGGGCTGGGGCGAGTTCGCGCCGACCAAGGACCGCGTGATCACCAACCGCAGCCTGGAAGCCTCTGTCCCACCTGTTATGCACCCGGTGCTCCGCGCCCGCAACGATTGGGTGGCCGAGGGCACGACGCTGATCGGAGAAACGACGACGGTCAGCGCCCGCCAGGACCAAGGCGTCTACGTGATTGACTTCGATTTCCGGCTGTTGCCCAAGTGCGATCTGACGTTGAAGCAGACGGCGTTCAGCGGCTTCTGCGTCAAGTCGCGCAAGGAGGGCCAAGCGGTGTACACCAGTCCGCAGGGCGAAGTGACGCTGCCCGCGCCGCACCATCTGAAACCGGAGACCGACTGGCCGGCGGCCGCGTGGTACGACTATACGGTCGCACTGGACGGAGGCAAGACGATCGGTGCGGCCGTGGTCGATCATCCGGGCAACCCGCCTTCGACGTGGCACAACCTGAAACCGATTGCCATGGTCAATCCGTGCATCGTAGCCCCCGGCCCGGTGACGCTGAAGGCCGGACAGCCGCTACGGTTGCGTTACCGCCTGATTACGCACGACGGGCCGGCGCCGGTCGAGGTGCTGGAGAAGTTGGCGCAGGAATTTCGAGGATCGTAGGCGGATAAGCAAAGGGCTCAGACGTACAGAATTCAATTTTCGCGGCCAGTCATCTGAAACCACTTGGAAAGCGTCATCCCCGCGAAAATTGAATTCTGTACGTCTGAGCCCAGCGTCGACGAAGCACGCTCGATGTCGGGACCAATCCCTCACCAATCCATCCCCCCGGAACCCAACCATGCCTCATCCCGACTATCCGCACCTGTTCAGCCCGTTGCGGATCGGCAATTTCGAGGTCCCCAACCGCGTCTGCCACGTGCCCACCGACATCAGTTCGGCCAATGCCGACGGCTCGGTCAACGAACGGGTGATTCGGTACCACGAGGAGATCGCCAAAGGTGGCTGCGGGCTGATCATTGTCGGAGCCTCGTCGCCGGATAAAGCCACGGGACGCCCGACGGTCACGTGCGTGTGCGTCGACGAAGACCCGCTGATCCCCGGCCTGGCCGAACTTGCCGAAGCCATGCACCGGCACGGGGCTCGCTGCGCGGTCCAGATTCAAGCGCCAGGCCGCCAGGCAGCCTGGCCCCGCAAAGGTTTGCTGTCGGCCAGCGACCAGGTACTGGACATCCCCGGCTCGGCCGGCCACGAGGTCGTGTACGCGGAAGAGTTGGCTAAAGGCAAGTCGGTCCGCGCCATGACCGTCGAGGAGATTTACGAACTGGTGGACAAATTCGCCGAAGGCGCCTGGCGGGTCCAGCAGGCGGGCTTTGATTGCGTCGAACTACACGGCGCCCACGGCTACCTGATCGCCCAGTTCATGAGTCCCTACGTGAACAAGCGGCACGACCGTTTCGGTGGTGGCTTCCTAGGCCGGATGCGGTTCGTGTTGGAGATCGTCGCCCGCATTCAACGCAAGTGCGGCCGCGATTTCCCGATCGGTGTGCGCTACTCCGGCGTCGAATGGGTGCCGGGCGGCCGCGAGTTGGACGAGACCGTCCAGGTCGCGCAGCTGCTCGAAGAACGCGGCGTGGCCTTCGTCGACATCAGCGCCGGGATCTTCGAAGCTCCGGGGACGGTGATGGACCCGATGTACTATCCTCAGGGGTGGAACACGTACGCGGCCGAAGAGGTCAAACGTCACGTCAAGATCCCGGTGATTACCAGCCACACGCTGCGCGATCCGGATTACTGCGAACGGATCTTGGCCGAAGGTAAAGCCGACATCGTAGGCCTGTCGCGGCAGATGATCGCCGATCCCTATTGGGCGAATAAAGCCTTCGCCCGGCAGCCGCAGGAAATCCGCAAGTGCATCTCGTGCCTGGTCGGCTGCTGGCAAGAGTCGCTGATGATCAAGCGGCACATGCGATGTACGATCAACCCGGCGGTGGGCGACGAGCGGTTCATCGAACTGGCGCCGGCCCGGACGGCATATCGGGTGGCCGTGGTGGGCGGCGGCCCCGGCGGCATGGAAGCGGCCCGGATCGCAACCTTGCGCGGGCACAAGGTGACCATCGTCGAGAAAACCGGCGAATTGGGCGGGGCGATTTTGTCCTGTTGTACGGTGCCCGGCAAGCACAAGATGCGTTGGTACGCGGATTGGCTTCGCTACCAGATGCACAAGCTGGGCGTCGAGGTCCATCTGCAGACCGAGGTCGGCACCGAGCAGCTCCGGCCGTTCGACGCCGTGATCCTGGCCACCGGCGCGCGATTCGCACGGCCCGATGTGCCGGGCATCGATTTGCCGCTGGTGGTCACCTTCGAGGACGTGCTGCGCTGCCACACGGAACGCTGCGAGTTCTATTGTTCCAGCAAGCCTTCGCCCGCGGCGTGTGGGCAGACCGTGCTCGTTTGGGGCGACCACTTCGGGGCGGCCGATACCGCGGAACGGCTGGCCTTCGAGGGCAGGCAGGTATTCGTAGTCACCGAGGCCGCCGAGTTTGCCCAGTGGATGGAGCCGTGCCATCGCGACGTGATGTTCAAGCGTTTCGCCGGCGGCAACGGCGAGGGTTTGCGAGGCAACCCGTTTGCGAATCCGGTGACGGTCATTCCCCGTTCGACCGTGACGCACATCGGCCCCGCCGGCGAAGTCACCGTGTTGGACCAGACCTTCCGCAAATCAACGCTCCAGGTCGACAACGTGGTCTTGGCCCAACTCGAACCGGACAATGCCCTGTACGAGGAACTTCTCGCCAACGGCCAACGTGTCGTCCGGATCGGCGACTGCAAGCAGGTGCGGAACTTGCGTTCGGCCGTCATGGAAGGTGCCAACGTCGGACTCACGCTGGATACCCACCTGATGTTGAACGCCAACGCCGCCTTGATCGCCCGGCTGCCAACCGAAGTCACCGCCATCGCAAGCTTGTAACACCGGCCGGGAATTTGGAGGTTTGCGGTTTTGTGGAAGTGAGCCTGAAACCACGCATCACGGGGAATGATCATGACCGCGTCCAGCTTGAGATCGCTGCTGTTCTGTCTGGCCTGGTTTTCGATGGCAGCCGACGGGTGGACATTGGAAGCTACCGATGGAACCGGCGCCGCAGCCGGTTCGGTGGCGGAATCGGACGGACTGGTTGCTTCGCCCGAGCCCGGCTGGCCGCAATGGCGCGGCGCTCGCCGCGATGGAATTTCCTCCGCAACCGGTCTGCTGCCGGTCTGGCCGGAAAGCGGGCCCAAACTGCTTTGGAAGCGTGACGGGCTGGGCCAGGGCTGGTCGTCGCCGATCGTGGTGGACGGCCGGTTGTACGTGACCGGGGACGTCGGCGACGAACTGGTAGTCCTGGCGTTCGACTTGAATGGCCAGCCGCTGTGGAAGGGCAAGAACGGAGCGTCTTGGCAGGGCTCTTTTCCCGGCGCTCGGGCCTGCTGCGTCTATTCGCAAAATCGGTTGTACCACTTGAACGCGCACGGGCGTCTGGCGTGCTGGGACGCGGCAAAGGGAACCGAACAATGGGCGGTTGACGTGTTGGAGCGGTTTCAAGCATCCAACATCACCTGGGCGATCAGCGAATGTCTGTTGGTCGATGGACCGCGGGTCATCGTGACACCGGGCGGGCCGAAGACGCTGCTGGCCGCCTTGGACAAACACAACGGTCAAACGGTGTGGGCCAGCCGTCCGCTGGATGACGACCGCACGTCGTACTCGTCGCCGATTCTGTTCCGCTTTGCCGGGCGCCGGTTGCTCGCCAACTGCTCGGCAGGCCACGGCTTTGGCGTGGATGCGGACGACGGCAGGCTGCTCTGGACGGTGCCGTTGCGGAACCGCTTCGAGACTAACGTCACGACGCCGGTGTACGGCAGTGGGCAGGTTTTCTATGTGACGCCTTACGCCGAAGAAGGGCGTGCCTACCGCCTGCGCGCCGCCGGCGATCAAATCACGGCCGAACAAGTGTGGCAGTCGCCGTTGGATACCGTCACCGGCGGCGGCGTGCTGGTCGGCAAGACGTTGTTCACCGCCGGTTATCGTCAGAACAAGATCTGGTTTGCCGTCGATTGGGCAACCGGCCAAACCCGGCACGAGTTGGACGAGTTCACCACGGGCGCGGCGGTGTACGCGGACGAACGTTTGTACATCTTCGACGAAAAGGGCACGCTGGGGATGGTCCGGCCCGGCGAAGATGGCCTGCAAGTCGCGGGCAAGTTGCAGTTGGTCACCGCCCGCGTCCGCGATGCCTGGGCTCACCCGGTGTTGCTCGACGGCCGGTTGTATCTGCGCTACCACGACACGCTGTGGTGCTTTGACGTCAAGGGCGGCTAGTCGAACCGCACGTGCAAGTCGGCCGGGTCATCCTCGGCCACGGAAGGCACCTTCGTGAACTCCCGGGTGTGCTGGCCCTGATCGCCGACGCGGATCGTGTAGCTGCCCGCCTGAAAGACCTTGGGACGGAATTCCCGGCCCTTGATCCGCAGCGTGTACTCGATCTCGCCGTTGCTCTCATTCACGATCTGCACGACGGGGTCTTCCAGGCCCACGATTTTCAGAATGGGCAACCAAGCCGCAGCGTGCCGGCCGTCGTTGTCCGTCTGCGCAATCGTGACTGGCCAGCCCGGATATGGCTTGGCGCCGGCAGCGGTGATGTCGACGTTTCGCGGCCAACACTCCATCGCGATCGTCCGCTGGGGCTTGTTGAACCGGACGATCCCAAATCCCGCGGCCCGCGTGGTCAGCTTGTCGTGGTTCGCTTCCGGTGATGGATTGGCGACGGCCCAGACCGTGATCTTGTTGCCGAAGCCATCGACATTCTGGCCCGTGTACTCGGGCTGGCCCGGCCGGCGGTTCCGGCCCGGCGCCGGCGGCGCCCACCAGCGCAGGTACAGGTTGGCGATCGAAGGGACGCAGAACGAGTAGCCGGCGTCGTCCCAATCCTCGATGCCATGCTGCATGACCGTTCCCAAATGCTGGTCGCCGGCGATGTGCAGGGCGAACGCCTTGCGCATTTCCGCCAACGCATGGTTCCGCCCGGACTGCGGCCAGCCGTTGGAATCGAGATCGGCGAGAATCCGGTTATCGTGGGTGCCGTGCAAGTGCGCACCGCCGCAGAAGATGGTCTGGCTAAGGACGGCTTTCATCTCGGCCTCGCGCCAGTCGGCAGCCCACGCGCGGAGGAATTCCAGCTGCCGCGCGCCCAACAGTTCCGCGCCGGGCACATCCAGTGCCTTGGGATCATAGTTCGGATCGGCCACATGGTCCGGACGCGGGCCCATCGGCGGCACCAGCCCCAGCGGCCCCGACTTGAACTTGCGGTCTTCGAGGATGGCAAAGCTGATCCCGCCCCAGTTCAAGGCGGTGTAGTAGACCCCGATCCCGCGCTGGACCGGTGTGGGATCGAACGGATCCGGCAAATGACTGGTCTGGGCCCGCTCGACCTCCTGGACGTATTCTACGGGCTTGAAGTACCCGCCATCGTCGCCCGTCGCCCGCTCTGCTTTCTTCCCGCCGGCGCCCCACAGGTTCGGATGTCCCACATCGTGGTCGTCCGGAATCGTCACGGTCGGCGTGTTGCGGATGACCTCGCCAAAATCCCGGCCGAATTTCAGCCAGTAGGCATAGTGGCGGTTGTGGTCGTAAACTTGGTCGCCGGAGAAGAACAGCAGGTCGGGCCGGACGCGTTTCAGGTTCTCGACGATGTCCGTCCGCGGAATGTCGCCGCCGTGGCCGGGGTAGATGGAATTCCCGGTAAAGGCGGCTACAACGATTTCCGGCTTGTCCACGGGATTCCGGCGGATCAGGCCCTCGTACACCGCCGACTCGCTATGCCGCACACGATACGGAACCTCCTGCGTCATGTCCCAAGGTTCGACGCGAAACGGCGCCGTCCATCCCGGGTTGACGATCGTGGCCGTCGCCGCCTCGTGCCACTGGCCGTCACGCTGGACTTCCAAGCGGACCGTACGAGGATCGCTGTCGGCCAGCGGATACAGCTGTGCGGTCAGTTTGAGGACCTTGTTGTGGACGGTGTACAAGGCGAAACAGATTACTTGGTCCTTGGTGACCTGCGGGATCTGCAACAGATCGGGCTCCGCCTTGCGGTTGGGTTTGGCCTTTTTGGCCGGCTCGGCCGCCGGGACCGTGGCCAAGCCGGCGGCAATCGCCATGATCAGGAAGATGCCCCTGTTTCCGGGCGATATGAGGGTGCGGTGCATGTCTGGTCCTTTCAAAGCTCGAAACTTGTTGATGCGACGCCGCGACGGCCTTTTCGACCGGCACTCGCCTGACCGTGCTCTCTGAAATGCACCAAAGTTTATGCCAGATTGCGGACAGAAAACAGGACCTTTCTGTGCGCCTTTCCGTGCGCCGCATCCGGGAAGCTCGCGCCGGCCACCGGGCGGGTTGTCAGCGTCGAGCCACGTTCAGATCCGGACCGCTTCGAAAAAAGAAGGACTGCGGTGATGAGTCGCCGCAGTCCAAGATGCATGCCGCACACGGAAAAGCCGCCCACACGGTCCGGAGGACGCTGCTGAAAAAGTCGTGGGATAGGCTTCCAGCCTGTCAAGTTCTGGGCAGTCTCCAGAGAGAGGGGGCTCCGGCAGGCGGCCGCCCAATGCCACTGGCTTTGTAGCGGCACGGCGCGAGCCGTCCGGTATTACAGTCGTAAAACCGGGCGGCTTGCGCCGCTCCGCTAACAGGAGCGCCCCCAATGGTCCCAAAGTAAGCGGCATTGGGCTCTAGCCGCCGGTAATACCTGGCCTCGCGTTCCCGCCAAAACCCGCGGCTCGCGCCTTGCGGCTCACGATGTCCGTGTGCAAAGTGGGCGGCATTGGGCGGGGCGGTCGCCCCCACGGTCTTGCTACTACCGCTTGTAGACGGGAGCCGAGGCGGCCGGTAATTCGCCAACTCGCTCCGCCTCCGGTTTCCGGTCGCTGGGGGAAGCCACCGCCGAGTTGTCCATCTTCCGCAGCAGGCCGCTGCCGTAGAACCGCGTGTTGTCTTCCGCGACCAACCGGGTGTCGGGATCCGAGCATTGCACGGCGGCCCGGAACACGTGATTGCCGTCGCTTTGGGCTTTGGCCTTGACCGTCAACTTGACCACTTCCCTGGGGTTGATCCGGGCGATCGGCTGAAAGACGACCTGGCCGGCTTGAATCTCGCCCGGCATTCCGTCCGTCGCCACCGGTTCGATCCCCTCCGAGAACTGCGCGACCACGTTAACCTGAGTCGCCGCTTTCGTTCCTCGATTGACCACGTTGATTTCGTAGACGACTTCCTGGCCGACCGGAATCGGGCCTTTGGGATCATTGACGCTCAGCTTCAGGTCCGCCACGGCTTCGACGTGCGTCGTCAGTTCGTCGGAGGCTTCGAGAGCCCCGTCGCCACGAACGGTGGCTTGGAACTGCAGCTCGCCGTCGGTCAGCAGTTCGCAGTCAAACCCGAGCATACGTTCCGTCGCCGGCGCGAGATCGCCCAACTGCCAGATCAATCCGGATGCCTCCGGCCGGACGTTGCCTACGCCCTGCAAGTAGCGGGTGCCCTGAGGCATCCGCACGAGGACCTGGACGTTGCGGGCGGTCGCGTTGCCCTTGTTGGCGACGCGTACGCCGTAGCTCCCGGCTCCGCCGGCGAATTCCATTTCCGGACCACTCGCTTCCACTTCAAGCTCGGCACGCTGGATTGTGACTTGATGCACGGCCTGCTGTTTCAAGCTGCCGGACCCGCTGGCCGTTGCGGCAATTTGCATCCCACCCGTCTGCCGCGCCGTGACTTCGAAGTCGAAGGTCTTGCTCGTTCCCGCAGCAATCGTGCCGACGTTCATCGTGTCGGAGGCATTGGGTCCCAGCGCGACATTGACCGCCACGTTTCGGGCGTCGCCGGTTCCCGGATTCGAGAGGACGATGGAGAACACCTTGGTTTCGCCGTAGACCATCTCGCTGGGGCCGTTCAGAACCACTTCCAGCAACGACTGCTTGACTTCGATGCGCGCCGTCGAGGCGACCGGCTGAAGCGACCAATCGAGGGACAGCTCGATCGGCTGACTAACGGTGGGGACAAGCTTCAAGGCCAAACCACTGGCCGCTTGGGCTTGCAGCTTTTCCAGATTCCAGAGAACTTGAGTCACGCCTCCGTCGGTCTGGACTCGAGCGTCACCCGCGCCGGCTTCGGCCGTGACGACTCGAGCGCCGTCGGGCACGGCCACGCGAACCAAGACGCCCTTGGCTTCCGCCTCGCCTTGATTGGCCACTTGGATCTTGAAAACCGCCTCTTCGCCCAACTGCGCTGCAGGCGGGCCGACCACCTCCACACGCAACGCCGGCCCGGCGCTCTTGGCCAGCGTCAAGGGAGCATCGACCGCGGCCGGAGCCGCTGCGTTCGACGACTCCGCCGCTTCGACTCGCTGCGTGGGAATCGGCTTGGCAGCAACGTTCGCAGGGCTCGTCACGGGGACGTAAGGACGCTGGGTGCGCCGCGAAGAGACGCGCGGGGCCAGCGAATCATCCGCATCGGACGTCGGCGGAGCAGCTGACGGCGATACGGCCGACTGCGGGGCAACGGCTGCCGACGTTCTCCCGGTCAACGGTCTCTCCGGCGCCGCAGCGGGCGTGGCGGGAGGCGTAATGACCGAATTCGGCTGGGGGTGTGAATCGGCCGTCGGCGACGCCGGTAACGTCGGCTCGGCGGGCGGAGCCTCGGGCTGCGGCGTGGAAGTTGGCGCCGTATTTCGCTTGAGGACCGACCGCAGAGAACCAGATGACGGACCTTCGTCGACAGCCAGCATTGTTGCCGGATCCTGGTGGGCGGTTAACGCCACCGGAGGCTGGCCACTGCTGACAGCAGATCCGCTGGACACACTGGCAGCGTAGGCCGAGGTAATGCTTTGTCCTGCCGTCTTGTATTGATCCACCAGTTGTGAACCGCCGGATGCACCGTCAGCGCCGACGCCCTTTGCGGGAGACCAGAGCCGTGTTGCATCTTGTGCTTGGACCAACGCAGCCACAACGCAGCCGATCAAGACCACAGACACCGTACCAGCGATCAGGCGGAAGCGAGACATGGCATTTCCCTGCGAGATTTCGAAGACGCCAAAACGGCCGTGAAAAGCATGGACCGGATGCCGAATCCGGTGCAAACGGTCAGCGCAGGCCGGGAACTCGGTTTCCGACTTCCGCGCACGAGATCTGATAAACTCTGGCGGTAATATCGGTCCGTATGACTTTCAGGGTTTAGCCAACTTTTCCGGATTTGTGGAATAGCGGAAATGCGGGAAATAGGAGACTTGGCGGGTCGTCAGAAGGGCCGTGATGGGACCGTTGCGCATCGTAACCCGATGCGTCAGCGAGGGAGTGCGGCGTTGGGCGAGGGAGTGCGGTGTTTCCTCGCCAACGGTTCGCGTTCACGGTGATCCGCTGCTAGCGTCTTGCGGAACAGTCCGTTCAAGATCCCGCCCCGGCGTGTACGGGCAGTCCTGTCTGATCGGCTACCGCGTGGACCAAGTCCTCGACATCCACGGGTTTGGAAAACCAACGGTCGATGCCGCCGACACCGGTAGCCACGCCCAGCGAGGACGGATCGGTTGCGCTAACGGCGAATAACTTGAGCTTGGACAACGCCGCGGTCGAACGAACTTCCCGCACGAACGAGGCACCGTCGCAGCGCGGCATCAGCATGTCCAGCAAGACGACGTCGGGTGGAGCGTGCAGCGACAGGTAATCCAGGGCGTCTCGCCCATCGCAAGCCAGGGTTACGTCGAATCCGCTGAGGCGGAGAAAACCGCCGAGCAGTTCACGCTGGTTCTCGTCATCCTCCACCAGCAGAGCGCGAGGGGCCTGCGAGACGGGACCTTCGATGACCTCGCCGGCTTCCCGGTCCAATGTTTGGAGTTCCTGAAAGACGTCCGACACGAGTTGCAGGGCTTCGCCATCGCCGCCGCAACGCTCCAAACTGCGATGCAGCTGGTTCAGCACCACCGAGGCGCGATCCAGACGCTCGCGGACGGCTTGGTGCAACCGGCTGAGCTGGACGGCGGCTGCTTCCTCGGCCGTGAATTCGACAGACTTCAGACCGGACACCTCATGCCGGACGACGGGAATCTCCGCCGGCGCTTCGATCCCCAGCCGGGTGCGGTTTCCGCGAATGCGCAAAACTTCAATCGTGATTCCCAGCGTGGGAAAAAGAAGCTTTTCGGTTTCCTTACGGGTGAGGACCAACATGGAAATGCCTCCTGGAATTCTGCTCGAAAGAAGCGGCAGAGTTCCGTCCCGCAAGTGAACGAGAACCCGGCCACGGGAGCAATCGCTCGGCATCATTGCCGGACAGGTCTGCACAAAGACGAGGATGGAGATCAATTCCATGCGACTGACGAGCCGTATTTTGCGACAGGCGAAGAATTGCAGCAAGATCAGTTTTGCTGGTTTTCCGATGCAGCCGAGAGATCTTTAGCGGCCAACGGTTCGCCGGACTGCAAGGAGTCGTGACTTCCGTGACGCGTTTTGTCATAATGACGGGCGGGGGGAGGCGTTAAGGTAGGACAAATGGAGAAGTCCAGGCACGGTCTCTGGGTTGCTTCATCCTCGCATGGGGGCATAGCTATGAGTACTGCTGTGACATCCGCTTCGCCGATCGCCACGTACTTCGCACCCGCGGGTCGCGACGAGCCGGACGAATTGGAACGTAAACATAACCTCGTGGCCTCGGTGCCATTGCTCCAACGCACCATCGACGCCATCTCGGACATCGTTGTGATTCTGAACCGTCGGCGGCAGGTGGTGGCGGCGAACCGGCGACTGCTGGAGTTGCTGGAGTGCGAACCTCGGGCCGTGATGGGCAAACGTCTGGGTGAACTGTTAGGTTGCAAGAACGCGCCGGACGGTCCCGATGGCTGCGGCACGGCACACGATTGCTCGCTGTGCGGTGCCGTCAACGCCATTCTCGAAAGCCAACGGCTGGACGATCAAGTCACCCGCGAATGCCGAATCTCATTAGCCGATCCGATCGGCGCCGCGTTGGATTTGAAGGTCAGCGCCACGGCCGTCGGCGTAGACGAAGAATCTTTTACCATTTGTGTGGCTAAGGACATTAGCGACCAAAAGCGACTGGGAGTACTGGCACGTTTGTTCTTCCACGATGTGATGAACACCGCGGGCAACATCCAAGGTTACACGGAACTGTTGCGGGAGCGACTCACAAGTAACGCGGCGGAAAATGAAGACTTGGCGGAACTGGCTCAGCTGTCCGAAGAACTTGTCGAAGAGATTCGAGCCCAGCGCGACCTGACCTACGCCGAGAACGGCGAACTCGATCCCGACTTTCAACCGGTTCGAACGTTGGAACTGCTGCAGCACTTGCAGCGCACCTTTGCCCGCCACCCCGTCGCCCGCAATCGGACCATCGCCCTGGGCGAAACCTGGGTAGGGACGATTGTCACCGACTCGAGGCTCCTGGGGCGGGTTCTGGGGAATATGATCAAAAACGCTCTGGAGGCGATTCCGCAAGGACAAACCGTGACCTTACAGTGCCAGGAACTGGGCGATAACGTCGTGTTCAGCGTCAACAATCCGGGGGTCATGCCCCGAGATGTGCAGCGACAAGTCTTCCAACGGTCGTTCAGCACCAAGTCCAAGTCCGGACGCGGCATCGGCACCCATAGCATCAAACTCTTGGGCGAACGCTACCTGGGTGGCCAGGTTGGCTTCATCAGCGACCCGTCGGATGGTACGACATTCAGCATCCGCTTGAGGAAGATCGCTCCGGAACAAACCGAAACACCGTAGAGAAAACGCTCAGACCCGTTTGGCTTTGCCGGGCAGGAAAACCGAAGTCGTTGCGGCGGCGATCCCCGCGGCCAGGAGAAGAGCGCCGACGGTGAAGAGAACGCGCACGCGCCGGAGAAATGCCGAAAACGCCGCTTGCGGGTGTTCCGAGTATTGCCCCAGACCGTTTGTCCGCATTTCCGCCCATAAATCCCAAGCACGGGGCGCGCTCAATTCGTCGACGGACTTCAATGCTGCCGCGACATCCGTGGGCGAGGGCGGTGGCGGAGCGGACGACGTTAACCAACCGAAACCTGCCGCGCCCGCCGCGAGAAGCCCCAGGACGGCGATCACCAGTCCTGCGGCGAACAGCGCGCCCCGGCCCCGATTCCACGATTGCCGCCGCGGTTTGACCGAATCGTCGGTCGCCGCCTCCAACGCTCGAATCGCCCGCAGCGAAGGGATCTCCAGCGCCGCGCCACATCGGCAGACAATCTGCCGGCCGGCCTGACTGACGTCGATGACCAGTTTTTCACCGCACCGCTCACAGGGAAATCGGTACTTCATCGGGCTCCGCTCCGAACAACATGCAGGGTCGCAACCGCGGCACCTCGTGACGCGGCCAGCCTCCGGCAGGGAGTACTGGGCCAACTCTTTCCTCAAGACTCGTCCCAGTGTACCGAAAAAAGGCAGCGTGGGAAACACAGGGAACCCGACACCAGGCGGGCGCAAAAAAAAGCCGCACCGGATTGTGTAGGTGCGGCGCGACAGGGACGAACACGGCCCCGGCCCTATGCGGCCGTTTCCGGCTTCGGGCGATCGGTGTCCTCCTTTTGCTGCGTCGGCGAGTCGAGCTTGAGGTCCTCGAACCGCAAGACGGGCGTCCCGGTGGGGTCCGAATCTTTCGGCTCGGCGGCAGGCTTGTTGTCGTCGGTGGACTTCAGCGGCGCCGCGTCCCTAGGTTGCTCGGCCTGTTCCGGCTGCTCGGCGGCAGGTTTCGTGTCGTCCTTCAGCACCGATTTTTCCGCCGGTTCCGCTTCCACGGGGACGCGTTGCCGGATCGTGGCATCACTGGAGGACGAGGATGACGGCGGCGGTGCAGGGGCAGCCGACGACGGAGCGGGATAGTAATACGTCGTGGTGGGCTGATCGGAGCAACAGGAATCCGAAGGCACACGCATCACGACGGTGCGGGGGACGCATTGCTGGCTCTCGTACGGCTTCCACGTAGCCACGGTCCGTGGCTCCCGCACGGTCTGATTCTCGGTGACCCACTTGCAGACCTGGACCGGTACGCGTTCCGCCCGTTCTTCGTACACGACGCGCTGCGTGGTCACGGGCACCTTGCGGACCATTTCCTGCTCGACCCAGCGGCAGGTCTTGACCGGAATCTTGTAGTTGATCCGCTCGACAACCTGCTTCTGCACCGTGACCGGAGTCTGCCGGACTTCTTCGGTCACCTCCATACGGCAGACTTTCACCGGCACTTTCTCGACGACCACTTCGTCCACATAACGCGTCACTTGAACCGGCCGTTTCTCCGTCACCACGCGGGCGACGTAGGAAGTCTCGGGACGCTGCATCGCCACCACATTCGGCACGTATTGCTGCTGCGCGACATAGGCGCCGGGGGCTGCGGTCGGTACCCAATACAAGCCTGCGCGTCGCCAGTAATTGACACCGGTCATCGGATCCAGCGCGTAGCCGCCGGGCAACCATTGCAGCTGATTCCGCTCGCGCCCTGGCGTATACACGACGCTGTTCTGGTAGCCGCCCTGGTCGACGTATTCGGTTCGGAGCGTGGTGACCGGATCGTAGGCCGTATAATTGCAATCCTGAAGCACGGTATCGGTAACGGCCTTGCGCACCACGCGCTGTTGATCTTGATACGTCTCTTCCCACACCGGCCGCTGGACCGTGTACCGTTGTTCGCGCATCTCGGTTTCCGTGACGTACCGCACCTGGTCATAGCTGCAGTCGCGCGAGGTCTCCTCCCAGACGGGACGCATCACCGTGTACCGCTCCTCGCGCTCGCTGGTCTCCGTCACGGGCTTGGCGACGGTGTACCGCTGCTCGCGGTACTCCGTCTCCCAGACCGGCCGTTGGACCGTGACTTGCCGTTCTTCGAAGACCGTTTCGTACTCCAAGCGGTACGTCGTCACCGGCTGATACTCGTAAACGCTCTTATAGGTCGTACGGTACGCCGGCTGGCAGCAATCCTGAGCAACGGCGGTGGCCGCCAACAACAGACCCAGTATCGTGCAAGAAAAAGTGCGAATCATCATCGTCTCACCCGCCTCAGTGGTTTGCGCGGAAAAATCGAATGGCCTATCACCTAGTAGGCTAAAAAACCTCCGGAATTACAACACCCTGCGCATAAAAAATTGTCACATTGCACGCGCCAAGGGCAACGGGTAACGGTCGGGTAATCTCGGGAATTTTCCAGAAATGTCTCAAGTCCGCGGGCGGCTTGGCCGAAACGCCCTGTCTTCGCATCCGGTATTGCCAGCAAATCCGGAAAAGTCGAACTGCATGTTCACTCGGTGCTGTCACCGCAAGCAGTCTCGACCGCAAGAATGTGAAGCGACGAAATTGCACGCAGTGCCTCGCGAGCTTGGCTTTTTGCCGAAGCCGTCGTGTCGGCGGTGACGAGCATCTCCAGGGCTGCTACCAACGGTTTGCCGTCGCCGTGGGGATTCCGCTCGGCCCACTGCTGTGCGGCGCGGATCCCATTGGTCAGCACCACCATCCGCTTCCATGTCCGCCCCGCGTCAGAAACTTCGTCCGCCACGGGTTCGGGATTGCTGAGATCGAGCATTTCCCGCAGCACGGGGAGCGCCGCCGCGTGACCGTGGCGGGCCAAGCCGGCGGCGGCGTTGTAGCGAACGTTGGGACTTGGGTCGTCGAGCATTCTCTGCAGTTGAGCCAGCGCCGGACCGCCGCCCAGCACGCCCAGGGTGAATGCGACACTCGCCCGCAGTTCCGCGCGCGGCATCTTGTCGGCCGAATCCCGGCCGCTTTCCTGCGCCGTCGCAATCAGCGTCCGGACGAGAGTAGCGTCGTGATCCAAGACTTCCGGGCCCACGCTGGCGGCGTGCGCCGCGATCGCTTCCACGGCGGCCCGCCGAACGACAATCTCGGCTGGACTTCGCTCCAGCCGGCTGGCAAGCATCAATACCGGCTGAACCGCGGGGACGACGAACTCGCCCAATGCCCGGCACAGAAAGATCCGCATGTTCAAGGAATTAACGTCCACCGCAGCGGCATCCAATTGGGCGCCCAGCAAAGCGGCCAACTCCGCGGCCAACGCCGAATCCTGCTTGACCGCGGCGTGCTGCGGATCATGCAGCAGATCGGCCAACAGATAGGCTTGCTGCCAATGCCCCTTGCCGGGCCGTCCCAGATCGCGGACGATTTCCTGGGGCAAGACGGCAGGCTTGCCGGGCCAGCGGATCAACAGCCAGACCAGGACCACAACAAAGAGCACTACCAGAGGGATGAACCACCGGCGCGTTGACGTCGCCGCGGTCACTGGCGACGGAGCCCCGACGTCCGATGTGGGATGATCCAGGGGGATGGAGACAGCAGATTCCGGGAGTTCTGGCACGGTCTCGGCCTCGCACATTCGGTGGTCGATTCGCTACAGTGTAGGCAGACTCGGCAGATCGTCAAGTAAGCGTCTCCCGCACCTGAAGAGATGGAGGTTGCCAGCGATTCCATGCAACTACTCGAACTGACTTTGGATACGCCCGAAGCGAATCTGGCCTTGGACGAGGCTCTGCTGGAGACTGCCGACGAGGCCCACGAGCCTCGTGAAGTGTTCCGGATCTGGGAATCGCCCCAGCCGCTGGTCGTTCTGGGCCGCGCGTCCCGGGTGGCCGAGGAGGTCGACCAGGCGAACTGCCAAGCGCAGGGAATCCCCATCTTGCGCCGCTGCAGCGGCGGAGCCTCGGTGGTGGTCGGTCCGGGTTGCCTGATGTACTCGATGGTCCTGAGCTACCAACTGCGGCCGGAACTGCAGCAAATCAGCGCTGCGCACTGTTTTGCACTGAAGACGGTCGGCAACCGGCTCCGTCGCGCCGTGCCGCAAATCCAATGTCAAGGGACCAGCGACTTGACGCTGCACGGCAGGAAATTCTCCGGAAACAGCCTGCGGGTCCGGCGAACGCACCTCTTGTATCACGGAACCATCTTGTACGCTTTTCCCGTGGCCTTGATATCTGCCTGCCTGCAGGCTCCGCCCCGCCAACCAGAATATCGGCAGGGCCGGGGGCACGACGAGTTCCTCGTCAACCTGCCCGTTGGTCGGGCGGAATTGCGCCACGCCCTGCTCGACGGGACGGTGGCTAACGGTTCGCTGACCGATTGGCCCCGTCTAAGGACGGACGAGTTGGTCGAAGCGCGCTATCGCCAATCGTCCTGGAATCTGCGGTTCTAGTTTGGGGCGACGGGAAGTAACCCCTATCGCAAACTGGGAACGTTGGAGCGGGGACCATTCTTGACGCGCTTGGCGGTCCAACGCAAGGTTGCCAAAGATCCGCAGCGGCAGACGCTTCACGCACTGGTATTTGTCTCCGCGAAAAGAAGTGCTCTTGCGGCCTGAAAGCCGATACGGCTTGTTTTGCCGGTCCGTAGCTCGCTGCCTACTTCCATCTGCCAGATGTTGCGGCCATAATTCCCATCAACATGCGTGGATTGATTTTTTCGCCGATGGAGATTTCTGTCATGCGTTACGCCGTTGCGATCGTCTGGCTGGTCTCGGCCCTCCCATGCCCAGCCAGTCGGGCGGACACTTCGGACAAGATCGACTTTAACCGGGACATTCGGCCGATCCTGTCAAACGCCTGCCTGAAGTGTCACGGCCCGGACCCGAAGGGGCGACAGGGCGGCGGCCAAGACGGGCTGCGGCTGGACGCCGAGGAAAGTGCGTTGGCCGATCTGGGCGGATATGCGGCGATCGTCCGCGGCAAACCGGACGACAGTGAATTGATCCGGCGCATCACGTCCGAGGATGCGGATCTGCTGATGCCGCCCAAGGCGAGCGGCAAACAGCTCAGTACACACGAAATCGCGCTATTAAAGAAGTGGATCGAGCAAGGGGCCGCGTTCGCTCGGCATTGGTCCTACGTGAAACCGGTGCGTCCGCCGGTGCCGGAAATCCAGGACCGGGCTTGGCCGCGAAATGCAATCGATGCGTTCCTCCTGGCGCGGCTCGAACGCGAGGGGCTCCGGCCGTCGCCGGAAGCCGACCGGTACGCCTTGATCCGCCGCGTGACGCTGGACATCACCGGTCTGCCGCCGACGGCCGAGGAAGTGGACCAGTTCCTGGCGGATGCCCGTCCCGATGCGTACGACCAGCTGGTCGATCGCCTGTTGGCCAGCGAGGCGTACGGCGAGCATTGGGCCCGGATGTGGCTGGACCTGGCCCGCTACGCCGATTCCGCCGGCTATGCGGACGATCCGCCGCGGACCATCTGGCTGTTCCGCGACTATGTGATCCGGGCGCTGAATGCCAACAAGCCGTTCGACCAGTTCACGATCGAGCAGATTGCGGGCGACCTGTTGCCCAATCCGACCGAAGATCAATTGACGGCGACCGCGTTCCACCGCAACACGCTGACCAACAACGAAGGCGGGACGAACGACGAGGAGTTCCGCAACGTGGCCGTCGTGGACCGGGTCAACACGACGATGGCCGTGTGGATGGGCACGACAATGGCCTGCGCCCAGTGCCACAGCCACAAGTACGATCCGCTGACGCAAGAGGAGTACTTCCGGTTCTTTGCGCTGCTGAACAACTCGGAGGACGCCGACCGGGGCGACGAGAGCCCGCTGTTGACGATCTGGTCCGACGAGCAGAAGCGGCAGAAGGCGGATTGGCAAGCGGAAATCGAGCAGTTGGAGCAAACCTTGCGCATGCCGACGCCCGAACTGCTGGCGGCCCAGTCGCAATGGGAGCAGACATTCGCCGGAGACCTGGACAGCCAACTGCTGGCGATCCTCAAGACGCCCGCCGGCCAGCGGAGCGACGCGCAACAGGCCGAATTGACGCGGCACTTTCTGAGCGTGGCCGAAGAACTGAAGCCGTCGCGGGAACGCTTGGCGGCGGTCAAGAAACAGCTGGCCGAGATGAAGCCCGCGGCGACGGTCCCGATCCTGCGCGAGTTGCCCGCAGAACGGAAGCGGAAAACGAACGTCCAGTATCGCGGCAACTTCCTGGACCCGGGCCCCGAAGTCGAGCCGGGGGTGCCCGCCGCCCTGCACCCGCTGCCCGCCGGCGCATCGGCCGACCGGTTGGGCTTGGCCCGCTGGCTGGTCGACGACAACAATCCGTTGACGGCGCGGGTTGTCGTGAACCGGTATTGGGAGCAGCTGTTCGGCATCGGGATCGTGCGGACCAGCGAAGAATTCGGTTCGCAGGGCGAACTGCCGACACATCCCGAACTGCTGGATTGGCTGGCCACCGAACTGGTGCAGGAAGAATGGGACTTGAAGTACCTGGTCAAGCTGCTGGTGACTTCGGCCGCGTACCGCCAGACGTCGCGAGTCACGCCGGAACTGCAGGACCGCGACCCGGACAATGTCTTGCTGGCCCGCGGCCCCCGGTTCCGTTTGACATCGGAAGTGATCCGCGACCAGGCATTGGCCGTCAGCGGCTTGCTGAGCCGCAAGATGTACGGTCCGCCGGTCAAGCCGCCGCAGCCGTCGCTGGGGCTGAGCGCCGCCTTTGGCAGCGGCATTGATTGGAAGACCAGCGAGGGCGAGGACCGCTATCGCAGGGCCCTGTATACGACGTGGCGACGTTCCAGTCCCTATCCGTCATTGGCCGCCTTTGATGCGCCCAACCGCGAGGTCTGTACGCTCCGCCGCGATCGGTCGAACACGCCCTTGCAGGCTTTGGTGACACTGAACGACCCGGTGTACATCGAAGCCGCTCAAAGCCTGGCGCGCCGCATGGCCGCCGCCGAGGGAGCGGCGGACGACAAGGTTCGCTTTGGATTTCGGTCGTGCGTGGCGCGGCCGCCCAGCGATGCCGAACTGGCCCGGCTGGTCAAGTTGTACGAAGCCGCTCGGCAGCGTTTTGGCCAGGCCCAGGACCAGGGCAGGCAGTTTGCCACCGACCCGCTCGGCCCGCCGCCGGACGGCGCCGAGATCAGCGGCCTGGCCGCCTGGACGATGGTTGGCAACGTGCTGCTGAATTTGGACGAGATGTTGATGAGAAAGTAGGAGAAGTTGGAGTCCAGGCTTTCACCTGTCTTTCATGTTGGAGTCCAGGCTTTAGCCTGTCTTTCATGTTGGAGTTCAGGCTTTAGCCTGTCTTTGTACGGCAAGACAGCCTGAAGGCTGGACTCCAACCGGAGGATCGCGGCACGGAGTGGCGCGTCTACGTTGAGGAGACATTATATGCATCCGCACTTGGAACATCTGCAACTGGTTACCCGCCGGCATTTCCTGCGGCAATCTCAGCTCGGCTTAGGAGCCATCGCGCTGGGCACCCTGCTGGAACGGGATTCCGCGGCGACGGCGCAGGTCATCAACCCGCTGGCTCCCAAGCCGCCGCAATTCGCCGCCAAGGCCAAACGGGTCATTTACCTGCACCTGACCGGCTCGCCGCCCAACTTGGACCTGTTCGACTATAAACCGGAACTGGTCAAGTTGAACGGGCAGCCGTGTCCGGATGAATTCTTGAAAGGCAAACGGTTCGCCTTTACCTCCGGGACGCCCAAGCTGCTGGGTACGCCGCGGCAGTTCGCCCAATACGGCGCCGGCGGACTTTGGATGTCGGACGCGATTCCGCACCTGCAGACGGTTGCCGACGAGTTGTGCGTGATCCATTCGATGAACACCGACCAGTTTAATCACGCGCCGGCCGAACTACTGATGTACACCGGTTCGCCCCGTTCCGGCCGGCCTTCACTGGGCGCCTGGGTCACGTACGGACTGGGCTCGGAGAACGAGAACCTGCCCGGCTTTGTGGTCTTGATCTCCAGCGGCGTGCAGCCCAACGGCGGCAAGAATTCCTTCGGCAGCGGGTTCCTGCCGTCCGTGTACCAGGGCGTCCAATGCCGCTCGCAAGGCGATCCGGTGCTGTACGTTTCCGACCCCAAAGGCATGGACCGCGACGCGCGGCGGATGAGTCTGGATGCGCTGCGCGACTTGAACGAAATCCAAGCCCGGGAACTTGGCCACCCCGAAACGCTGACCCGCATCGCCCAGTACGAGTTGGCGTTCCGCATGCAGACCTCCGTGCCGGAAGTGATGGACATCACGCGCGAATCGCCGCCGACGCTGGAGGCTTACGGCGCTCAGCCCGGCGCGTCCAGTTTTGCCAACAATTGCCTGCTGGCGCGCCGCCTGGCCGAAAACGGCGTCCGCTACGTCCAGCTGTTCGACTGGGGCTGGGACTTTCATGGTACTGGGGCCGGCGAGGACATCCGCGACGGCTTGACCAAGAAATGCGCCACGATGGACAAGCCCGTGGCCGCTTTGATCCGCGACTTGAAGGAGCGCGGCATGCTGGACGAAACGCTGATCATCTGGGGCGGCGAGTTCGGCCGCACGCCGTTCCGCGAAGGCCGCACGGCCGGCGGCAACATTCTGGGCCGCGACCACTATCCCGACTGCTATACCATGTGGCTGGCCGGCGGTGGCGCGAAACGCGGCTTCAGCTACGGCGAGACCGACGAGTTGGGCTTCTCGATCACCCGCGACAAAGTCCACGTGCATGACCTGCAGGCGACGATCCTCCATCTGTTAGGCTTCGACCACCAGCGTCTGACCTTCCGTTTCCAAGGCCGTGACTATCGCCTGACCGATGTACACGGGGACGTCGTCGACGACCTCCTGGCGTGAAGCCGGCAGCTGCAATCCGAGAGGCGAACGGCCGGCGTAAGCCCGCCGGTTTTCGACATGCCCGCACATGTGCGCGAGGAGTCCGCAATATCACCTTCGGTGAAATCAGCAGATGGTCGGAAAAGTAATCGTCGAGACATTGCACCGATGGGCTGACGCCCACCGTTCGCCGGGGTTTCTACCACGTTTGGGTGGCGCCGGCTGGCAAACGTGGTGACGGGCATCTCTGGTCTCGGAGATCCCCGTCGACGTGGGATGCGATTTGCAGGCAGCACAATATGCGCCCTCGGCACGGACATTCAAAAACCAGCGGCACGCTCGTCATTTGGACCGCAATCTTCCTGTCAAAATCAGCCGAAAGGGGTACATCCGGAAAACGTCTCCCGCCCTTATACTGGGCGGAACTAATTCGGTGCCGTCTCGGTTTTCCAGGCGGCTTTTTGTCAGGGGCAGAGCGCCGCTCGATTTGGCCGGCGCTGCGTCCAGCGACGCAACCGAGAGGAGTTGTCGGATGGCCATCGATCTTGACGACTGTGCGGAGACGCGCAGCGCTATGGCGGAAACGGTATTGGCCGAGGTTCGAGAGGTGATGCCCAAGGACCTGGTCGCCCAATTGGCGCTGGACAGTTCGCTGTTTGAACTCGGCCTGGATTCAATCGCCATCATGGACGTCGTGAACCGGATCGAGAAGCGGTTCGGGATGCGGTTTCGCGAGGAGTGGCTGTACGACATGGAGACGTGTGCGGACCTGGTGGACTGCATCGCGCGGCACACGGGTCCCGCAGCAGCCCCGAAGCCCGCCGCCGTTCCTCCGCCGGTGGTTCCCGTCGTGCCCGCCGTTCCCCCGTCGCCGGTTCCGGCAGCGCACTACGACGTGGCTCAGTTTCCCGAATGCGTCGCGTTCCACCAGCGTCTGGCCACCGTGGCCGCGGCCGGATTGGAGAACCCATTTTTTCGTACCAGCGAACGCGTCCAGCAACGCGTGGCCACGATCAAGGGCCGCGAGGTCGTCAGTTACACCAGTTTCGATTACCTGGGCTTGGCAGGTCATCCCGAAGTGATCGAAAGTGCCAAAGCCGCGATCGACCAATTCGGCTGCAGCGCGTCGGCCAGCCGGCTGGTCGGCGGCAACCATTCGATCCTGGAGGAGTTGGACGAGGAACTGGCCAAGTTTCTGGGGACCGAAGCGACGATCGTGTTTCCCAGCGGCTACGGCACCAATGCTTCGCTGTTTGGCCACCTGTTCGGCGAGGAAGACCTGATCCTGTACGACGAATTGGCGCACAACAGCATCGCCCAGGGCGCGGTCTTGTCCAAGGCCGCCCGGCGATCGTTTCCGCACAACGATTCCGGCGCCGTCGACGAATTGTTGCGCGACTTGCGGAGCCGGCACCGCCGGGTCGTCGTGGCCATCGAGGGCGTGTACAGCATGGACGGCGACTATCCCAACTTACCGCAATTTCTGGAAGTCAAGCATCGGCATCATGCCCTGCTGTACGTCGACGAAGCGCACTCGGTGGGCGTTTTGGGAAAAACGGGACGCGGGTTGTGCGAGCGTTTTGGCGTCGACCCATCCGAGGGCGATTTGTGGATGGGCACGATCAGCAAGGCCCTGGCCAGCGGCGGTGGTTACCTGGCCGGCCGCGAATCACTCATCCGCTACCTGCAGTACACGACGCCGTCGTTCGTGTTCGCCACCGCGTGTTCGCCGCCGAATGCGGCTGCCGCATTGACCGCGCTGCGGGTTTTGCGCGAGGAGCCGGAGCGGGTCGAACGGCTTCGCGACCGCTCGCGGCTGTTCTTGAAACTGGCTCGGGACTGCGGACTGGACACGGGCAACAGCCACGACACGCCCATCGTGCCGATCATCCTCGGCAACTCGGTGCGCTGCATGCAGGTCTCGCACGAATTGTTGAACCGCGGCGTCAACGCCCAGCCCATTCTGTACCCGGCAGTCCGTGAAAGCGCAGCCCGCGTGCGGTTCTTTATCACGGCCGAACACACCGAAGAGCAAATCGTCCGCACGGTCGAATCGCTCGCCGAATGCATCGCGTCGACCGAGGGCGTTCCGGGCTGAGGTCCGCCTAGAAAAGGGCGGGATGAAGTGGGATAGGCATCCACCCCTTGTAAAGGTCGGATTTCTCAAGAAAAGCTGGCAGACGATTCAGTTGGAGTACAGCCTTTAGGCTGCCCGGGCGGGCGAAGCCCGCCGCCGATACACGCTAAAGCGTGGACTCCAACCTTTTTGACACCTTTACAGGGGTGGATAGGCATCTTACCTGTCTTTCTTGACTGACAGGCTGGAAGCCTATCCCACGCGTTGAGGAACAATGCGGGTTACCACCGCTCTAAAAATGAGTGAACGGAATGGCTCTGGCCACCGGTTCCGAAATGGCCGGATCTATCGGAATACCGGCGGCGAGCGCCGTGCCGTTCACCTGTCATCTGACGGTTATCTCTTGAACGCTTACTCCCCGTTCTTCGCCTCCACCGCTGTGGCGATGGTCTGGAAGAACCGGGCCGACCACTCGGCGCTGCGGGGGCCGCTATGCTTGCGAACTTGCGTGATGACAAGTTGCTGCTCCGGATCGACGACGAAGATGCACCCGGAGAACGAGCCGTGACCGACCGTGTGCGGACTGAACAGCAAGTCTTCAGCACGTTTCGAGTTCTGAGGTGTACCCGGCTTCGCGTGCCGGTCCCAGTGCAGGCCCAGTCCTTCGTCCTCGACGAAGCCGTGATCGGGCACGCGCAGGGGCTCGGGCAGGAGCTGGTTGAATGTGGCGGGAGCGATGAACTCCCATTGGCCGTAGCTGCCGCCGTTGGCGACCCACTGGGCGAGAATGCCAAGTTCCCGCGCGGTGAACTCGCCGTCGGAGCTGGCATTGCCGATTGGCACGTCGCCAAAGCCGAGCGGGCGAAAGAGATGTTCGTCGTACAGTCGGACGGCGCTCTTGCCGGCGATCAGCTCCATCGCCTTGGCGGCGAGTTCAAAGCCCAAACCACAGTAGGCGTACCGGACGTTCGGTTCGTTCACATCGATCCCGTTCAGGACGATATTCTCCAGGTGCGGGTTGCGCATGCCACCGAATTCGCCATGACCGGACAAGCCACTCGTATGGTTCAAGCACTGCCGAAATGTCGGCACGTGCGGATCATTCTTGGGGAAGTCGGGAAAGACCGCGGACAATGAATCGTCCCAGGCGATCAGACGCTGGTCCACGAACTGACTGAACAGCAAGGCCGTGACCGTCTTGGTGATCGAGGCAACCCAGCAGCGGTAATCGCGGGTGATGGGCTGGCCGCTCGCGTCGCCGCCGAACGCCTCGTGGGTGACGATCACACCGCGCCGCGCGACCAGCGTCACGAACGGCTCACCGGTATCCTCCGCCCAGGCCCGGCAGACCTCGTCGATCTTGGCCTTGGCATCGGGTTTCATACCTGCCTCGGCCAGCGCCCCGTCGCGGAGGACCGCGGCCGACGGTTCGCGGCGACGGGGTGGCTGAAGCGTGCGGACGCGCTGCTGCAATCCCTGGACTTTGAGCTTTAGCGCCAAGTGATAGTCGTCGTTCAACACGGTCGCCGATTCGACGAACCTGGCGGGTCGTCCCAGCGGCGGAAATTCGGCCAGTCCGGCGATCAAAATGGCCCCTTGCTCGTTGTCCATGACCGTGCGGGGGAGCATGTCGTTGGCCAGGCGGAGCACTTCCGCTTGGTGCTCTTGCAAGGCCACTGGGGCCTTGGGGCCCGGAAAGTGCGGAAAGGCGATGGTCAGATCGGGGACATACGAAGGGGAGATGTCCTTCGGCATTCCGTAGAAGGTTAGCCCGCGGCGAAACGGTGTCCCGTTGGGTGCGGTTCCCTCGATCCAGGCGAGCCAACGGCCGGACGCATTGGGCGCAGGCACCTCGTTGAGCTTCGCGTCGAACCAACGGATGCGGAGCCGGACGTCGCCTCCCAGACGCTGGACGGCTGCCACGTCCCGCCAGACAATCCGGGGCGTCTCGCCAGGCTTGAAGATCCACGTCCCGGACAAAGCCGTGATGAGTTCCTGTGCCCGAAACTGCCGCCGCTCGTCCTCCTTCCGCTTGGCCTCCGATTCCGGGGCGACGAGCGCCTCCTGGTTTCCATGCTCGCCCTGTTCGGCGCGAGTCTCGCCCTGTTCGGCGCGGGTCTCTGATCCCGCCGAGTCCGCCGACTGAAGGTCTCCCGCAGGTCCGCCCACTGGCGCGGGCGGGAGACCGGCCGCAGCGCCGCGTGTGACGCGTTGTCCCGCGTGGAGGGCGGCGAGGAAGGTGGCGAGGAGCAGGAGGAAGCTACGGCCTGGCTGCATGAAATGCATAACACTGCTCCTAAGGCACGTTTTCGAGATACACGCCGTCCTGACGCAGCGTGGACTGCAGTTTGCCGATGTCCACCTGGGCCATGCTTTGATCCGCCGCCAGCGCGAGCGCCGCGCAGGTGCCCACGCCTTGGCCCATGACCATGCAATGGCTTTGGAGCCGCACCGACGCGTGGGCTTCGTGCGTCGACGAGGCGCACCGGCCGACCACCGCGAGATTGGAGATTTGGGCGTTCAGGCACATGCCCAGCGGGATGTGATAGCTGTCGCCGACCGCCGGCATCAGTTCCTTCTGCTGGTCCGTCCACGTCGTATAGCCGCTGCCTTTCGGGTCGTGGATGTCGATCATCCAGAACCCGTGGCCGATGGCGTCCGGCTGCTTTTGGGCTTTGACCACCATCGGGCCGTCCAGCATCTTCAGGCCGCGGATGCGCCGCGATTCGCGCACTCCAATGCTATGGCCCATGTGCGTGACGGATGCCTGATTGAACCCGGGCATCTCGCGGCGCCAGAGGTCCACGATTTCAAAGACGTGTTCGCGGGCCTGCATGGACAGCCGCGTCAATTCTTCTTCATCCAGTGGGTTGCCGGCGGCGGGGACCATGTTGTGCGGCACTTGATTCGCGCCGGAGCGGACGTAGTGCCGGGCGGCGCCTTCGTTGAATGCCGGGAATTCGCCTTGGTCGCGCAACTGCTGCATGAACTGAAAGACGCGGGCGGCGTCCTCGGGATGCGACCTGGCGGCTGCGGAATCCGCGCCTGTCAGGCAGAACATCATCGTCATGCCCTGCACCAGACCGTCGCCGGCGCGGCCGTAGTCGAACGGCACGCCGGCATTAGCCGCCACGTCCCCATCGCCCGTGGCGTCGATGAAGATCCTCCCGCGCACGGCCTTGCGGCCGCTCTTGGTATCCACCAGCACGGCCCGCATCCGCCCGGCCTCGACGACCGACTCGACGGCCGTGAGGTTGCAGATGACGCGCACCCCGGCGTCCTGGAGCATGCGCCAGAACACGACCCGCATCCCTTCCGGATCGAACCAGTGCGTCTCGGGCCGTTTCGGGAAATCGGGATAGCGGTGAATGAAGTCCCCCGCCCGCTCGACGGCCTCCTGCACGAACCCGACGATCACTTGCTTCGTGCGATCGCTGGTGTGCCAGATATTGACCAGTGCGTTGGTGGCCATGCCGCCGAGGCTGGGCCAACGTTCCAGGAGGAGAACCTTGGCGCCGTGCCGAGCCGCGCAACAAGCCGCCGAGATCCCCGCCGCGCCACCGCCGCAAACGACCACGTCGGCTTCGGCCAGGACGGGCAGTTTGTGTTCGGGGATGACAAGGGCGTCCTCGCCGGTAATCTCGGCCGATTCGATCGTGCCGGGAACTGCCGCCAGGGCGCCGAGACTGCCGCCCGCGGCAGTGAGCAGGAACTTGCGTCGCGTCGGGTTCATGGGTATCTGTCCGTGGGCCAAGAAGTTGGTGAGACTGGGCTCAGACCTACAGAATTCAATTTTCGCGGCCGATCGCCCCACCCCGTGGAAAACGTTGTGACCGCGAAAATTGAATTCTGTACGTCTGAGCCCTCCGGCGAGCCCTTAGTCTAAGAAATCCGAACCCGAAAAGACACCCGCCGAGCACCATCCACGAAAGCTCTATGCGAGTTCCTTCCGTTGGCGAGCGGGGCGGCGTCAGCCCCCCGGTGCCGAGGACCATCCATGAAGGATCTACACGAGTTGCTCCGCGGTCCGGCTTCTGTTACGTTGGCCTCCGAGAGATTCGAACAACGAAAGGGAATCAGTATGAGCAGCAAATCCGCAGCATCGCCAGCGGCCTCGTCCCCAACCTCGCGCCGCGAGTTCCTGCAGCGGAGCGGGCAGTTGGCCGCCGTATCGGCCCTCGCGGGCTTGACGGTCCCGGCCGTCCACGCGGGCGAACAGCATACCATTCAGTTGGCCATCGTCGGCAGCGGCAGCCGGGGCAGCGGCGCCGTGGGCAACGCGCTGTCGGTGCCCGGCGGACCGGTCAAGTTAATCGCCATGGGCGACCTGTTCCAGGATCGGCTGGACCGTTCGCACGCCGCGCTGTCGAAGCAATTCGGCGACAAAATTGACGTGCCGCCCGAGCGGCGGTTTGTGGGGTTCGATGCCTACCGCAGGGCGATCGACTGCCTGCGTCGGGGCGACGTGGCCTTGCTGACCACGCACGCCGCCTTTCGTGCGGTCCACCTGGAGTATGCCGTCGAGAAGGGCGTCCACGTGTTCATGGAAAAGTCGTTCGCCGCCGACCCGGGCGGCATCCGGCGGATCCTGCAGGCCGGCGAGGCGGCGGAGAAGAAGGGCTTGAAAGTCGCCGCGGGCCTGATGTGCCGGCATTCCACGGCGCGGCAAGCGATGATCCAGCGGATCCGCGACGGTGTCATGGGCGATGTGCAGCTAATTCGGGCCTACCGCATGCAATCCGGCGGCGCCATGGGGCCGCGGAAAGGGACCGACAACGAACTGCTGTGGCAGATTGGCCATGCCGGGGCCTGCCTGTGGGTTTCCACGGGCCGCTGGCTGGACAACATGATCCACCAGGTCGACGAGTGTTGCTGGCTGAAGGACGCTTGGCCCGTCTCGGCGCACGGCGTGGGCGGCCGTACGGCGTTCAGTACCGACTGCAGTCAGAACCTGGACAGCTACTCGATCGAGTACACGTTCGCCGACGGCGCCAAGGCCATCGTCAACGGCCGGTTCATCGCCAACTGCTACAACGAGTTCGCCACTTTCGTACATGGCACCAAGTGTGCGGGCCAGTTTTCGGGCGCCATTCACGCGGCCACCGTCAACCTGTACAAGGACCAACGAATCGCGGACGACAACGTCGTCTGGCAGCCGGAGAAAGAGACGGCCAGCCCGTGGCAGGCCGAGTGGAACGTCTTGCTGGACGCGATCCGCAACGACCGGCCGCACAACGAGACGCAGCGTGCCGCCTATGCGAATCTGGCGGGCCTGATGGGCCGCGCCGCCGTCCATTCGGGCAAGATTATCACCTGGGAAGAGGCCCTCTCTTCGAACTACCAGTTCTGCCCCAACATCGACACCCTGACCGCCGACAGCCCCGCCCCGGTCCAAGCCGACGCCCAAGGCCGCTACCCGGCCCCCGTCCCCGGCGCGTGGACGGAGATGTGAACCTCCAATGACGATGAATCGACCCGCGATTATTCGTTCGGTCACCGCCCTGCTGCTGGTTGCCCCGGCCGCGCTGCAGGCCGCTGACGCACCACAGAAATCCCTGCCGCTGCCCGGCGAGGTCTTTTCGATTGAGGGCCGGACGGCTTTCTTGATACTCCCACCGGCGAAACCCGCGGAGGGGCCGACTCCTTGGGTCTGGTATGCCCCGACGCTTCCGGGCCTGCCCGGTGACGCGGAGAAGTGGATTTTTGAACGCTTTACCCGGGCTGGCATTGCCATCGCCGGGATCGATGTTGGGGAATCCTACGGGAGTCCTGATGGGCGGGCGCTCTACTCGGCCCTGTACGACGGACTGACCAAGCATCGCGGTTTCGCTCCGAAGGCCGTAATGCTGGGACGCAGCCGGGGCGGGCTGATGACGCTCGCCTGGGCCGTTGAGAATGCGGACAAGGTCGCAGGCTTCGCGGGCATCTACCCCGTCTGCAACGTGACCAGTTATCCAGGAGTGGCGAAGGCGAGCGGCGCCTACGGCATGACCGCGGAAGAGCTGACCGCACGGCTGACGGACCATAATCCCCTTGATCGGCTCGCCGCGCTGGCCCGCGCGGGCGTGCCGCTGTTCGCGATCCACGGTGATGTTGACCGGGTGGTGCCGCTGGAAGCGAACTCCGGCGAAATGCGGAAACGCTACGAGGCTCTGGGCGGCCAGATGCAACTGGTCATCCCGCCCGGACAGGGACACAACATGTGGGCTGGTTTTTTCCAATGTCACGAGTTGGTAGACTTCGTCGTCGCCCAAGTCGAGCGGACGAAGCCCGCGGCGGGGCAGTCACCCGGCCAATGACAGGAGATGCGAGTCTCAAGAAAGGGAGAAGCCAGCCATGCGACCGCTTTTCACCGTCTCGGCGATCATCGGCATCCTCGGCGGGCAGGCCGCTGCGGCCGATGCCAAACATCCCAACCTCGTCGTCATTCTTGCCGACGACCTCGGTTACGGCGACGTCTCGACGTATCACAAGTCGGACGTGGACACGCCGAACATTGACCGCCTGGCAGCCGAAGGGATCCTGTTCACGGCCATGCGTGCCAATTGTACCGTGTGTTCGCCGTCCCGGGCGGCGCTGCTGACCGGGCATTACGCGGATCGTGTTGGCGTGCCCGGCGTCATCCGCACACGCCCGGAAGACTCGTGGGGATTCCTTGATCTCTCCGTGCCAACGCTGGCCGACGAATTGAACAAGGCCGGCTACCACACGGCGATCGTCGGCAAGTGGCATCTGGGGCTCGATTCGCCGAACACGCCGAACGAGCGGGGCTTCGATTTCTTCCACGGATTCCTGGGCGACATGATGGACAGTTACCGCACGCACTTGCGCCACGGAAACAACTACCTGCGGCGCAACAAGCAGACGATCGCGCCGGAGGGCCATGCCACCGATCTGTTTACCGCTTGGGCCGGCGACTACTTGCGCGACCGTGCCGAACACCGCGGGCAGCCGTTCTTCCTGTACCTGGCCTACAACGCGCCGCACTTTCCCATCGAGCCGCCAGCCGAATGGCTGGCGAAGGTCCGTCAGCGGGCGCCGCAGATGGACGAATCGCGGGCGAAAAACGTCGCTCTCGTCGAGCACCTGGACGACGGCATCGGCCGCGTGCTCGAAACGCTGAAGGAAACCGGGCTGGACCGGAACACGCTGGTCGCCATCACCGCCGACAACGGCGGCTCGCTGCCCCACGCCCAGAACAACGATCCGTGGCGGGACGGCAAGCAGAGTCACTACGACGGCGGTCTGCGCGTGCCGTTCATGGTCCGCTGGCCAGGTCACATCCGGCCCGGCTCGCGGAGCGATTACGCGGGGCTGGTGTTCGACCTGTTCCCCACGTTCCTGGAACTGGCCGGCACAACACCCGCGACGGAACTCGACGCGATCAGCCTCGTGCCGGTGCTGAATGGCGGCGCGCTGACAGCGCCGCGCGATCTGTACTTTGTGCGCCGCGAAGGCGGCTTGGCCTACGGCGGCAAGAGTTATGAAGCGATCATCCGCGGCGAGTGGAAACTGCTGCAGAACGATCCTTACAGCCCGCTGGAACTCTACAATCTGAAGGCCGACCCACAAGAAACCCAAAACCTGGCGGCCACGCACAAGCAGGTGTTCCATGAACTCGCCGCTGCCCTGCGGACTCACATTCAGCGCGGCGGGGTGACGCCGTGGCAATGGCCTGACGGCCAATTCCCGCTCCCCACGGACGACAAGAAACGGTGATAGGCTTTGCGAGACGCCTCGCCTACGGAACTTGGTACGAAAGAACCTCCCGGAATCGCCGGCCCGCATCCTGCGTCTCGGGCTGTTGATTTACCCCTGCGTCCATGGCGTTCGCCCGCTGGGTCATTTGGCCAGCGATACGGCTCGCGGTCTCTCGTCGCGTTCCAGGGGACGCAGGTTACGGACGACGAACAGCAGTTCGGTGGGGAAGTCGTGTGGCACCTGGACTTGGTTGGGATCGCCTGCCGGACGGTTGACTGCCGCCTCGCCGGCCTGCTTCAGATCTCTTGCGCCTGGCGATTTGGGCGGCGTCAGCAACTCCGGGTCGATGTAGCTGACCGTGCCGAACGTGCCGACGTGACGCCCGGTTCTGCTGGGAATCCCCAAGTTTGCCGCCAACTGAACGGCCTGTCCTACTGGCCGTGTACCGCCGCACGCGGCCCCCAGACGGGCAAGCGCGTTGTTGCCGGCGCTGCGCGTGGTCAGGCTGAGCGAGAAGGAACCAATGCCTTCGGGGCGGTTTTGCAGATCTTCCCAGATGGCATCTGCCTGACGGGCGGGGCAATACACCATGTACATTTGCACGCGGTCGATGTCGCCCGCTGCATCCGTGCTGACACTCTGCACGCCCTGCAAGAACCGGCAGGCCAACAGCGACCGCTGCTCGCGTTCGGGCACGGGTACCGTGTCCACGATGCGGATCCCGTGCCGCTGCAACAAGCGGAAGAAGGCGCCCTGCTTCATGCCGCCCGGAGTCACGCTGAGTTCGTACACCATCACCAAGCGATCCCGCAGACGTTGGTCGATCAACATCAACGGCGACACGCTTGCGGGCGGCGGTGGATTGGAGGCGATCCGGGGCGTGTCTGTCTCCGGCCCATTTCGGAAATTGACCATCAAGACCACGGCTGCAGCCACGGCGGCGGCCGCCCAAGCGACCGTCCGCCAACCGATCCGGCCGGAGCGCGTTTCGCGAGCCGCGGCCGGTTGTACCCGTTCAGCCGGTGGCAGATCTATTTGCGGGGCGGACGCAGCTTGCGCTTCGATCCGCTGTCGCACGCGGGCGGCGAAATCGTCGCCCAAATGGTACGCCGGGAGCAGTTGCAGATCGGCATCCAACTGGCGAAGTTGATCGAGCCAGTCACGGCAGCGCGCGTTGGACGCCAAGGCATGCATGGCCACCTGACGTTCTTCATCGGAGATCTCGCCGTCGAAATAGGCGCTGAGCAATTCACTGTCGAAGACCGGCAACTGTGGAGAGACGACTCCCGCGGCCGCCAATCGCTGGATTTCGCGCATGATCCGCTGGTGGACCTCGGCGTCCAAACGGTAACGTGGCAGATCTTGCAGGGCTGCCTGCAGCGCCCGGAGCGTTGCCAGCTCGCTGCGGTATTCGGCACTCCCTGCCAGTCGTTGCGCGATCTGCGCGCGTTCCTCGGCCGACACTTCGTCGTCCAAGTACGCACTTAACAGTTCGTCTGCAAAATCGTCGCGCCCAGTCATGATGACATCGTTCCCGGTTGAGAGGGGAAGGCACTCCTTGCCGGAGCCACTCGACTCCTTGGTTTCCCCTCGTGGTGCAGCCACATCCGTGTTCCCGAAGGCGTGTTCCGAACTGGCCCAATCACGCTCACTTGCGCACACGCCATCCAGGCCGAATGCCTCTTCACCCTGTTCCCATGCAATCCGACGCATCGGAAGGCCGGAAAGTTCCCATGCTGCCAGCCGCCGAAAACCGCCCGATGGCCTCATCGCGAAAGTGCATGATCGGGATCGAAAGATCGATTCAAGCCGTTTACCCGCTGTTACTTGCAGCTCCATCAAGGCGGTGAATGAAAGGAGTCTGGAACGTCCTCAGCAAGGCGACTGCGTTTTGTTCACCTGGGGAATTCGCGACGGAATCAGGCGTTCTTCGGGGTGAATCGTCGTGGGCCCCGGGCGTCGCCGATGGCTGGCAGAGGAAGCCAGTTGTTCGAGTCGGACAAAAAGATGCACAATTTCACTCTTCAGGTCCGAGGCATGAACCTTGTCAAGAACGAACTGACCGAATCCGCTTGCCCTTTGCCCTGCCCTCTCCCGCCCGCGGGCTGTTGATTTAATCGTGGCGAAAGCTTCCAGCTTGCGAAATGGGCAACGGAAGCAAAACAGCAAATTGAACATAGGCAGCGTCGGCAAGCTGGAAGCTTACCCCACATGCCACCACCGATTAAACCAACAGCCCGCCTGGGGAGAGCGTGCTAGCGGAAAGCCGTTTCCTGACAAGGCTATAAGTTTCCAAGTTCTGGCAGGACGGAGTAGCATTCCGTTCCGGACGGTTTGGCATACCCTCCTACATAGAGAGTCCTACGCCGCCAAGAAAAAAACTCGCCGGAGCGACAAGCTCCGGCGAGTTCATTTGGCGGACACACGGATGCATCTCAACGGACTAGGATCGCGGCATCCAATTCACGTGCGATCCGCTGGAGTTCTTCGTCGTCATAGAAGTAAACGGTGGTCTCGGCGATCGTCGGGATGCTCGAGAATTCCGTTTCGACCGTAGCGCGAACGGCCTGGTCGCCGGCAGCAAGTCCGACCGCGCGGAACTTCAACGTTTTCGACGCGCCGGGGCTGAGCGGGAAACCGGGGAAAGTCACTTTGTCGTCCTCCCCCGTGTAGCCTTCGCCCGCGATCGCCTGGATTCCCTCGGGCAACTGGATCGTCACCGCCACGGCTTCGGCAGCCCGCGAGCCGCGATTGACGAGCGAAACGGCGAATTCTTCCGCTTGCCCCACTTGGATCGCTTCCTTGCTGTTGATCACGGCCACATCCACGTCCGGACGCGAAATGACGTGCGTCAGGTGGTCGTCTTGCGAACGCAAGCTGGGTCCGGACATGGCGACCGCCAGTTGGATCTGCTGGCCGACCTTCGTCGCCTTGGTCTTCAACTGGATGCTGTGCGAGTCGCCGGGGTTCATCGTGCTCAGGCACCAGCTGTAAATGCGGTTTTCCCGATCGATGTCCGCCACTTCCGACAGCGTCGTCACTTCCAATCCTTGCGGAATCTGCAGGGCCACCTTGACGTTCCGTAACACGGTGTCGCCCGGATTCCACGTGCGCAGTTCAAAATCGCCGTCGGCTTGCATGAAATTGACACGCGTGCCATCCACATCGACGCGCAGGTCCGGACGAAGGATCTTGACGCGGTGGCTGCACTGGACCTCGCGATTGTCCTGGGCGGCGACGACAAACGTCCCTTCCAGCACACCCGGCTCAGCCGCGCGGACCACGAACGTGAATTCCTGGGATTGGCCGGCCGACAGGGCGGCGATTTTGGCAGCGCGAGGCACCTGCGTCTCGATACAGCTGGTTTCCGGCAATTTCGGCGTCAGCACCACGTTCTGCGCCGCGCCGTCGCCGATGTTTTCGACGACCACGCGGAACGTCACATTCTCGCCGAGGACGGCCGTTTCGGGACCGTGGCAGTGCAGCGTGACTTCCGGTTGCCGAACCTGCAGGGCCGATTGGGTCGTCGCCGAGAAGAAAGCCTTGGTCTGCAGGTCCACCGGGCCGGTCCGTTCGGGAATCAACTCGAGGGAAAAGCGACGTACGGCACCGGGAGGCAAATCACCCACCTCGAACTGGATCAGGCGATCGCTGGCCATGCTGGGATCCGGGCTGGCTTTTACGAATCTGACTGCGGCCGGCAGCGTGGCCTGGATCGAAACGCCCTCAGCAACCGATTTCCCAGAATTCTTCACCGCAATGACGAACTGGGCCGACGAACCGATATTGATCTCGCCCGGCACCGAGGTCTCGATCGAGATCTGAGGAACCGCCGACGAGACGTTCATGGGTGAACGGTCTTGCCCTCGGCCCGTTGGAGACAGCGACGTAAGCAAAGCTAAAATAAGTCCGGCAAAAACTGCATGGCGAAACATCTTACCCCTCATTGGGTCGGCGAATCGCGGAGCAGGTGGCAACCTCGTCGTTTCGAGTGCAGCCCGCGATTCTAGTAACAGTGGTTGGCTGTGGGTGGGCGTGGTAGGTTGGCTGGACTTTAACGACGCCGATCGCTTGAGACCGGTTTCAACGTTGTTATCGGCTCGCCCGTTTGCAATGCTTAATCGGGAATTGCGCCCCTGCATTGTCTTACTGACCGGTTCGGTCATGCATTTGCTCGTACAACGCAAACAGGAATTCGATGCGCTGGCGGTCGGAGGCGAAGGCCCCAGTCCGATAGCAGCGATCAACCGCTCGATCCAGGGCGGCGTGGGCCTTGACCAGCTTGGCCGGCATCGCCAACGGATCGTACAGGTCGGCGAGCGTGGATTCCGGGAACTCGGCACGCACGGCGAGGACCTTGGCGGCAGCGGCTTCAACCGCCGCTCGACGTTTCTCGCTCGGTGAGTCTGGCCACGGAAAGTTGTTGTAGACGAGGTTGGCGGAGTACCGGAAATCGGACTTCAGCCGCCCGCACACCTGGCGCACCCAAGCCACGTGCATGGCGGACGACAGGATGCCGAAGTGGTACTGCGTAGCGCCGGGCATCAGGAAACAGAGATCGCTGGCCAGCACGTCGGGTTCCATGAACCCGATGGGGACGTACTTGCGGCGTTCGGATGAAACCTTGGGAATCAGCAAGTACGGCTCATCGGGCATGTTCTCGACGTGGAACCGGGTCGGCGTTTCCGCCAGCTTTTGGGTTGGAGCGCTCTTGCTGGCCGCGCGGAAGCGGCGGACGGCGGCCACGCGTTTGCGGGCTTGAGGCAGTTGCCGCAGCGTGTGCGGAGGGCAGTCGCCCAGCCACAAACACCAGCGTTCGATACGGTTGATGAACTCCTTGGAACCGACCCAGCGGCGGAACAACGGCGCCGCGTCGGGCTCGATAGCGAGGAACTCGGCCTTGTCGGCGGGCGTGAACAGGTAATTGCCATCGTCGATCGGCTTGTTGCCGATGCCGATCGCAGGCACGTCGCAAAGGGGTTTCTGGCGATTGGCGACGACCTGGTTCGAGCCTTCGATCAAATAGGGGCTGATGTTGCGGGCTTTCGTTTCGGTCACCGAATCGGCCGATTCGTAATCGAAGATCTTCTTGCGGGGTGTGTCAAACGCCGCGAAACCCATGATGACGACGTGGACATGAGCCTTGCCGCGAGCTTCGCTTTCCCAAGCAAACGTGCGATGCCCGAAATGGATCGTGACGTCGTAGTTGCGGAACAACTCGCCCCACAAGACGGCGACCTGCTCGCCCTGGGTGACCGAATTCGTGGATACGAAACCCACGACGACACGCGTCCCTCGAATGTAGTCCGCCGCCTTGAAGTACCAACCCGCGACATAGTCCAACAATCCGCTATTCCGGACGCGGCCCGCGACCACGTCCATGTCGGCCCGTTGTTCGGCGGTCTGGTACTTCGCGCCGACGAACGGCGGATTGCCGAGGATGAAACTGCACTGGCCGGGCGGCAGCAAGTCCCGCCAATCCAGCCGCAGGGCGTTGCCTTGGATGATCCGGGGCGACTTCTGCAGCGGCAGGCGGACGAAGTACTGGCCGAACGCCTGCGACAGCCGGAGATTCATCTGGTGATCCATCAGCCACAGCGCCGCTTCCGCGATCCGCACGGGCCATTCATGGATTTCGATCCCGTACATCGCGTCGACATCCACGACGGACACGTGCTGGATGTCCAGCACGCGCTGGCCGTTGTCGAACAACTCCTGCAGAATCTCGATTTCCAGCGAGCGTAGTTCGCGGTACGTCACCACCAGGAAGTTGCCGCAGCCGCATGCCGGGTCCAGAAACCGCAGTTGTCCCAGCCGTTTGTGAAATCGCTTCAACTCGGACTTATTGCGGCGGATGCGGCGGAATTCGGCCCGTAAATCGTCCAAGAACAACGGGCGAATCACCCGCAAGATGTCGCGTTCCGATGTGTAATGTCCGCCGATCTGCCGCCGTTCCTTCGGCTCCATCACGGCCTGGAACAACGAGCCAAAGACGGCGGGCGAAATCCGGCTCCAATCAAATCGTGTGCAGCCGAGCAAGGCGTTCCGCATATCGCGATTGAACTCGGCAAAGCCCAACCGTTCGGCGAACAAGTCGCCGTTCACATAAGGCAAGTCGGCCAGCAGTTCGTCCAGGTTGGCTTGCCGGTGTTCCCGAGGCATGTTCAACACCTCGAACATCCGCGCCAGGTGAATGCCCAAATCCGAACCGTCCGGCGCCGTGCGGTTCTCCAGGAAGTAGGTGAACGCGTGACGTTCGAAAATGCCCGTGTCTTCGGCAAACAGACAGAACAGCATCTGGATCAGAAACCGCTCCAGCGTCTGTGCCGGCCAGCCACCCGCGTCCAACGCGTCCTGCAAATCGCCCAGAATCTGCACGGCCTTGATGTCGATCGGGTTCTGATCGTGTTCCACTTGCCGTCCGTCACCGGGGATTTCATTCCATGACAGGGGCACGGTACGGGGCCACTCCTCAACTTACGCGAGTTGCTCGTAGATGGCCAACAGAAATTCAATACGTTGGCGGTCGGAACCAAACGGCTGGGTGCGATAACAGCGATCGACGGCGCGGTCCAGGGCGGCATGGGCCTTGACCAGCTTGGCCGGCATCGCTAACGGATCGTACAGGTCGGCGAGCGTGGATTCCGGGAACTCGGCACGCACGGCGAGGACCTTGGCGGCAGCGGCTTCAACCGCCGCTCGACGTTTCTCGCTCGGTGAGTCTGGCCACGGAAAGTTGTTGTAGACGAGGTTGGCGGAGTACCGGAAATCGGACTTCAGCCGCCCGCACACCTGGCGCACCCAAGCCACGTGCATGGCGGACGACAGGATGCCGAAGTGGTACTGCGTAGCGCCGGGCATCAGGAAACAGAGATCGCTGGCCAGCACGTCGGGTTCCATGAACCCGATGGGGACGTACTTGCGGCGTTCGGATGAAACCTTGGGAATCAGCAAGTACGGCTCATCGGGCATGTTCTCGACGTGGAACCGGGTCGGCGTTTCCGCCAGCTTTTGGGTTGGAGCGCTCTTGCTGGCCGCGCGGAAGCGGCGGACGGCGGCCACGCGTTTGCGGGCTTGAGGCAGTTGCCGCAGCGTGTGCGGAGGGCAGTCGCCCAGCCACAAACACCAGCGTTCGATACGGTTGATGAACTCCTTGGAACCGACCCAGCGGCGGAACAACGGCGCCGCGTCGGGCTCGATAGCGAGGAACTCGGCCTTGTCGGCGGGCGTGAACAGGTAATTGCCATCGTCGATCGGCTTGTTGCCGATGCCGATCGCAGGCACGTCGCAAAGGGGTTTCTGGCGATTGGCGACGACCTGGTTCGAGCCTTCGATCAAATAGGGGCTGATGTTGCGGGCTTTCGTTTCGGTCACCGAATCGGCCGATTCGTAATCGAAGATCTTCTTGCGGGGTGTGTCAAACGCCGCGAAACCCATGATGACGACGTGGACATGAGCCTTGCCGCGAGCTTCGCTTTCCCAAGCAAACGTGCGATGCCCGAAATGGATCGTGACGTCGTAGTTGCGGAACAACTCGCCCCACAAGACGGCGACCTGCTCGCCCTGGGTGACCGAATTCGTGGATACGAAACCCACGACGACACGCGTCCCTCGAATGTAGTCCGCCGCCTTGAAGTACCAACCCGCGACATAGTCCAACAATCCGCTATTCCGGACGCGGCCCGCGACCACGTCCATGTCGGCCCGTTGTTCGGCGGTCTGGTACTTCGCGCCGACGAACGGCGGATTGCCGAGGATGAAACTGCACTGGCCGGGCGGCAGCAAGTCCCGCCAATCCAGCCGCAGGGCGTTGCCTTGGATGATCCGGGGCGACTTCTGCAGCGGCAGGCGGACGAAGTACTGGCCGAACGCCTGCGACAGCCGGAGATTCATCTGGTGATCCATCAGCCACAGCGCCGCTTCCGCGATCCGCACGGGCCATTCATGGATTTCGATCCCGTACATCGCGTCGACATCCACGACGGACACGTGCTGGATGTCCAGCACGCGCTGGCCGTTGTCGAACAACTCCTGCAGAATCTCGATTTCCAGCGAGCGTAGTTCGCGGTACGTCACCACCAGGAAGTTGCCGCAGCCGCATGCCGGGTCCAGAAACCGCAGTTGTCCCAGCCGTTTGTGAAATCGCTTCAACTCGGACTTATTGCGGCGGATGCGGCGGAATTCGGCCCGTAAATCGTCCAAGAACAACGGGCGAATCACCCGCAAGATGTCGCGTTCCGATGTGTAATGTCCGCCGATCTGCCGCCGTTCCTTCGGCTCCATCACGGCCTGGAACAACGAGCCAAAGACGGCGGGCGAAATCCGGCTCCAATCAAATCGTGTGCAGCCGAGCAAGGCGTTCCGCATATCGCGATTGAACTCGGCAAAGCCCAACCGTTCGGCGAACAAGTCGCCGTTCACATAAGGCAAGTCGGCCAGCAGTTCGTCCAGGTTGGCTTGCCGGTGTTCCCGAGGCATGTTCAACACCTCGAACATCCGCGCCAGGTGAATGCCCAAATCCGAACCGTCCGGCGCCGTGCGGTTCTCCAGGAAGTGGGTGAACGCGTGACGTTCGAAAATGCCCGTGTCTTCGGCGAATAAGCAGAACAGCACGCGGACCAGGAAACGCTCTAACGCGTGCCCCGAGTAGCCGCCAGCCTCCAACGCATCGTGCAAGTCTCCCAGGATCTGCACAGCCTTGATATTGATCGGGTCCTGATCTTCGACCGCGTGCTGTTTGTAGCCGGGGATGAAGGCAAACTCGTGGATGTGCTGGTGCAAGTCGGCCAGTTCAAAATGCCGGGTTTTCCCTTCTTCGAGATCGTGGAGGGCGATGCGGGCAAAGTCCGAGACGATGATGTAGCGAGGCAGCTCGTCGTCCCGTCCCTCGTTCTGCAGGTGCTGGACGTACTCCACCGCCTGCAAATGGGCTAGAGCCAGACTCTTGCCACGCGATTTGTGCTCCGCCAGCAAAACGCCCTTCCAGAACAGGTCGATGTAAGCGTAGGTCCCCTTCAGAGTCTTGACGGGCTCTTCAAAACTGGCGACGACGCGACGACGCAGGCCAAAGACTTGAAAAAACTCATCCCAAAACGATTGGGCCTCGGCTTGTTCGCGCGTCTCTCGTTGCCACTCTTTGGCGAACGCGATCGCCCGATGGCGGATTTCGTTCCACGATAACGGCATGGTGCGGGTCCATTTCTAAAGGCAGACGCGGGGCACGCGCAAGGGGCAATATTCGACGTATTTTCTCTCACGGGATTCTTTTGTCAGCCCCCTCACGACATTTTCTGCCGACTCTTGACGCGGCCTCAGCACAATTGCGGGTATCTGCCGAACTCGCGCAATGCCTCGAGCATGGCCCGGTAGTTCTCCGGCCGCACGCCGCGGTGGATCGTGTTGCTGGACGACAGGATGAACCCGCCGCCGGGGCCGCCGCTGCGGAGGCACGTTTTCACTTCTTCCGTCACGTCCTCCGGCGTGCCGCTGCACAACGCGCCCGTGCAGTCAATGTTCCCCTTCAGGCAGATGCGGCCTCCGTATTTCTGCTTCATCTCCGCCATGATATATCCGGCGCTGGGATCGATCGGGTCCAGGGAGTCGATCCCGCATTCGATCCAGAAATCGACGACCGCGTCGATCTTGCCGTCGCAATGTTTGATGCACAGGTAGCCCAGTTCCTTGTACCCTTGCAGCACGCGGCGAAAATGCGGTGCGATCATCGTGAAATAAGTCTCCGGACGCATCAACAGGCCCGTGGCATTCGCCACGTCGTCGGTGGTCGCCAGCACCTCGACGCCGTACCGCTGCCGGGCCACAGCGGCCAAGTCGAGGTTGTATTGCACGACGCGATCCAGCAACTCGGAAAACGCCTGCGGTTCCAGCAGCAGGGCCATCAGAGATTCCTCGTAGCCAAGCAGATCGCGCATGTCGGAGAACCCGTCGCGCAGGTTCAGGATCACGGCGCGCCGGTCTCCGAAACGTTGGAGGGCCGCGTCCAGCGTCGTGAAGCGATGCGCGGCCGCGGGATCCGGGAATTGGTACTGCCGGTGCTGCGTCACATCGGGAATGGGACTGTCCAGCAGCGCCGGCAGGCAGTCCCCGGTCAACTGCCGGCGGATCTGCCATTCGTCGACCAGCGTCGTGTCGTCCTGGAATACCTTGCGGTAGTCCGCCCGAATGTTGACGCCGTCCAAGTCCAGACATTCCACGACGTCGAGCGGATCGTCGCTGCCCGTCAAGGCCCTGCCGACGGCCGCATCGATAAACCACTCAAACGTCGGGACTGCATCCGGCACCTCGCGCCGCAGTGCCCGCAGGATTCGCTCTTTGCCATGCATGGTTGGACTCCTCTCGCCGGAAAACGCGGCGAAGCTTACGCAGGATATTCGCCCAACCACTAATCTAGCGCGTCTTTGGCCTGTCGCCCAGGCGGGCTGTTGATTTCATCGTGGGATAGGCTTCCAGCCTGTCGAATGGGAAAATGACGCAGAATAGTCACTTGTAACGGGGCAATCCTGACAGGCTGGAAGCCTATCCCACGTATGTTTGCTCCCGTAAATCAACCGCCCGCAGGGGCCGCAGGAGCATCAACCCCAGCCCTCTTCCGCCTTTAACGCGCTTACGACTTGCTGCAAGGCGCGGAGATTCTGGGCCGCTGCGTCGAAGGGGGACAGGACGAGGATCACGAGGTGTACCGGTTTTCGGTCCAAGGAATCGAAGTCGATCCCGGCCGGCGAGAACCCAATGGCAGCGACCACCCGTGGAATCGCCGAGTGCTTGCCGTGCGGGACGGCGACGCCCCGGCCGATGGCGGTGGTCCCCAGCTCTTCACGACGCAGGATGGCAGCCAGGATTTCCGCCTCGCGATCCGCCGGAATCGCGTCGGCGCGCGCCAGGCCAGCGACCAGCCGCTGGAGGGCGTCGACTTTCGTCTCGGCGTTCAGGTTGGGTACCACGGCCTCGGGGACCACAAAGTCAAACTTCGAAGCAAAGCGAATGGGGTCAAACTCGGGAAACTGCGGCGGGGTGGGATTGGATGTGGACATTTTGGGAGGGGCTCCTGGCGGGTTGTGATAAGGGGCGGTTCAATGTCGGCACCGCGGATTCGCCACCCACGGGCGAACCCGCGCGACGCGTGGTGAGTGCGCCGCGGATGGTGTTGGGAGAGACCGGCCCTTGGTACTGTTATATAACTCGCCATCCGCCCCCGGCTTCAACCCAAGAAAAATTTTGTCTTTCCAGCAGAATTTTCCAAGTTTTCTGAACTCGCAAAAACGTCTTTGATGGCGGCAGTCGCCAGCGTCGGCGGGCGGAACTGCGCGGCTTTCCGTTCGAAGTCTTCGAAGTACGGGCCGAACAAGAGGCTCGCGCTGCCCCCCCGGGCCGCGGCCCATGAGCGGTGCAGATTCTGGCGTTCCCGGACAGCTGGTTTAACAACTGTCGAGACGCGTCGGCAAGACCTTCGTGAGCGACTATTGAACACAACCATCCCCATATCGTCGCGGATGCATTGGCGACACAGTGACATCACGAACGCGGATCGTACCGGTTCACGGGCGATGAAAAGTATCGGGCGTCGGCCACCCGTGTTGCGGACGTACTGCCGCCGTGCCGCTCACCTGTTGTCTGACAGTCGTTTCTCGAACGGTGCTTACTGCGACGCGCTTCGCAAGCCGTCGGGCGACCCGCCGATGGGATGGCCTTCCGGCATGGGACGGCCCGCCGTCAGGAAGCCCCGTTTGAACAACTCAGCCTTGACCAGCCGGAATTGGTTGAAACTGTCCGGGTAAACCCAGACGGTAACGGTCGTACGATCCGGATCGAGACGCTTGAGCGTATCCTGGAATTCCGAACCTTCCGACAGGGCTCGGTCTAACGGTTCTCCGAGATCATCGCTGACGGGGACCAGGACAAACCGATCCAGTTCGACGCGCTGCTGGACCGCCATTCCGCCGGGCGCAGCGGCGACTTGCTGCACGCGGCGGAGCGTGTACTTCATGCGAAACCCGCCGACCGGCCCGAGCGTCTCGGTGACTTGCGTCGATTCTTTCAGCTTCCACACGTTTTTCGGCACATCTTCTTTTAGCTGGGTGACTAATTCGTCCCAGGGAATGTAGGTCAGGCGGCCTTGAAGCAGGCGGAAGTGCAATTCGGTCCCAAACACCGTCTTGGCCATGGGCGTGGGTAAGTGTTCGATGATGTTCGGCGCCGGAGCGGCATTCTCTAAGGCCGTGCGGCTGGCTTTCAAATCCTCCAAGTCCGCACGGGCGGTCAACACTTCGCGCGTCGCCGCCAGGTGCCGCCGCTGCTGCTCGTCCAGCGCGGCGCGTTGTTGCTGGAATTGCTGTTCCACCGCCGTCGCGACCTGCAGCATCTTATCGCGTTCCTTGCGGCGGTACTCGATCTCCAGCCGTTGGCGTTTGAGCTTCCCATCGATTTCGTGAATGTCGCTTTCGACGGCTGCGGCCGCATTCTGGGCGGCGGCGACGTCGATTGGCGCAGCAGGAGGCTCGTCCGCGTCCGGTTTGGCATCGATCATGGCGTCGGTGGTCTGAGCGCCGATCACCATGATCAGGATGATCAGGATGCCGACCAAATTGGCCACCACGTCCAGGAACGAGTCCTGGCCCGGCGCGTTGTCGAATTGTTTGTTTTTCGCGCGCATACTATCGCCGTTCCACGTCGATTCCGCTGCCGGCCAGCAGTGCTTGAAGTTCCCAGAAGCGGGTTTCCGCGCCGGGGAAGATGGTGACCTTGAGCGTCGGCTTCCAGTAGCCGCCGGAGACGGCCATCCCCCAACGTTCCATGTGCGTCCAGATTGCGGATACAAGGGCTTCCATCGAGTCGCGCGTCGCGCCGTCCAAGGCCACGGTCTGCGGATCGCGGCCATCGCGGCGGTCGGGCATCACGACCAGCCGGTCCGGATAACAGTGAACCGTAATGGGTCGCGTGATCCCGGTGGCGGTGGCCGTGCTTTCGGGAAGTGCCCAATTCGGTCCTTTGGTCGAGGCCATCGGCGACGGCGCAGCGCCGCAGGCTTGGCCGGGCGAATTCTCTCCGGCACTCGCCCCAGCATTCGCATCGGCGCTGCGTCCCTGCGAGGCGTTGGCCCGAGTGGCCGGACTGCCCGGCCGCGCGGGTTGAGTCTGTCCGGCTGGCGTCGTGTCCGCTGCACCCGGCGGGCGGCCGGCGGTCGTTTCGCCCGGCTTCGGTGCGCCGGCCGGTGGGCGAGGCGTGCCTCGTCCGCCGCCGTATCCCGTTGCTTCCTCGCCGCTTCTTCCGGAGCCAAATGCCGAGCCGCCCGGCGCGCGGCCGCCGGCCGAACCGGACCGCGAGCGTTCTTCCATCCCGCCCCAAGCCTCGCCTTGCGGCACTGAGAAGCTGGTTGGCGAGGGCGCATCAAAACGGCTGGGCATGGCGGCCGCCAGGAGTGCTTGCCGTTCCCGTGCGGTCTGGATGGTGCCTTGCAGGACCCGTTTCAGACTGGGGTCGCCGGGTGGATATGCCAGTTCCATTTCGTCATCCACCAGCTCGTAGCCAAACTCGTCGTCCCAACCGGCCATCGCGGCGCGGGCCATCGAGTAAGCAACCGCGCCGTCCGGCCGCACGATCAGCAGTGGGTAGGGCTCGCCCCGGGCCGCGTCGCCTTCCAACCGCGTCCAGTGCTCGCGGATCGCCCGCAACGCGGCGTCCAAGGGGTTCCCGGGCCCCAACGGCCCCGTGAAATCTTGTGGTCCAAAGGTAATGCCTTCGGGCTGAATGGTGATGCCGGACTGGCGGCATTCGATGTAGATAGGCCGGCGGCGCGTGCCATGCGGGCCTTGGTACGGCACGATGGCGAACGAACGCCGCTTTTCGGCGTATTGCTGGCGTAGTTGATCCAGTTGTTTCCGCTGGGCCGTAATTTCCGCTCGCAAGCGGACGAGTTCCTGTTCGGCGGAAGCGCCTTGCTGCGTGCCCGGTTGCAGGCGGTTCATCTCGGCAACCTCGGCCTGCAGCCGCCGCCAATTCTGCTCCAAACGCCGAATGTGTTCTTCCAGGTGACTCAGTTCAAGCCGGCTGTCGGCCAGGCGTTCGGCCAGTTGCCTCCGCTGTTGTTCCAGGACCTCGCGCTGCCATTGCCAGTCCTCGGCTTCCTGGATCAGTTTCTTCTGCGCAGAATGGTCCTGGCTGCTTTCCTCTCGCCGCCGCTGGTCCGCCAGTGTGTCCGCCTGGACCCGTGCTTGCTGGACGACGAGGATCAGCAAGACGATCAGCGAGCCCATCGTGCAGATCAGCACTGCCAGGAACGGGAACAGCGAGATGCCGACCTGGATTTTGCGTGACGCTAGCCGTCTCATGCGGCGCGGCCCTTGGCTGCGTTCTTCTTTAATTCGACGTGGGGGGCGTCGTCCGGCGACTTGCCCAAACGCGCATTGAGCAAATGGATCGCCGCCGACAGACTCATCACCGTGTCCTCGAAGTTCCCAGCGCCGGACAGTTCGCGAAGGTTGTCGTTCAACGCCTTTTCCAGTCCCACGACCTCGCCCGTGGCCTTGACGACCTGGGCCATCATTTCCGCCTGTTTGACCATCTCCGATTGCTGGGTATGCATGATCCGGGCGTTATCGGACAACGCCGTCTGCAGCTGTTCCCAGCGGCGGGCGGCTCGTTCCGCGGCGTCGCGCTCCACTTTGGCCAACTCGGCGGCGTGATTTTGCAGGGATTTCTCCAGCGCCCCTTGTACCGCGGCCTGCACTTCGCCCCCTGCCGACTGGACGATCTGGCACCAGTGTTCGTTCGACGCCCGGATCGTCTGCTCCCAAATTTCCGCTTGTCGACGCACCAGGTCCTCGGCGGTCTGCAGCATGCGGCCGCTCATCCGCTCGACGGAAGCCAGGTACGGGTCGCGGCCGGCGCCGACCTCTTGAAAACGGCCCACCAGCATTTCGTTGGCCCGGATATCGGTCAATGATAGAGCTTGGTTTTCGATGCGGTCCAGCAGGAATTGGACGAACATCAAGATCATCGACAGCGACAACGCCAGGGCGGTGGTGTCAAAGGCCACATACAGCCCTCCCAGCAAACCCTCCATCGCCTTTTGGATGTCCGTCGCCAACTGCTGCGGATCCAAGTCACCCAACGCTTGGGTAATGCCGATGACCGTGCCCAAGAAACCTAACATAGGCGTTGCCCAGATCACGATGCGGACCAGCCCGTAGCTGTCTTGCTGCCGGGCCGAATCCAGGTCGGCCAGGTATTTCAGATCGTCATCCAGGCCCTCGGCGGATCCCTTGCGTTGGATCGCCTGCAAGACATCACGCACACGCCGCCCCAGATAGGACTGGCGGGCCATTGCGGATAGGTGTTGAAGTTGGTCGAGCAAGCGGCCCGCATCTTCGGCCTTGTGACCGGTCGGCGGGGATTCTTCCAAGCGGACAGCCCGGACGCCCCAGTATTGCCCCACGACCTCGAATGCCTTCAGGCTGAGCGCCGACAGGCCCACAAAAAACAGGCCCGTTTCGATGAACAGGACAGGATGTGCGGCGAAGTAACGATGCATCGCCGGCAGGTTCAACGGGCCGCGGTAGACCAACACGTAAAACACGCTGCACGATGCGGCACCCAGCAGGAGCGGCCAACCGAGATGGGCGAGGATGGCCAGAAAAGCATTCCGTTCGTCGTGTTTCGACACAGAGAGTTCCCTTTTCGTTCAACTGTCCGGATGAGCAATCCGGGCTAGCAAGCCACTTCCGACAACGCGTACACCACGAGGAATGTCCTAAAAATCGGTGCTTCGATACCACTTGTTGAATCTCTTTCGGCAAAACCAGCGGATTCGGCAATGCCGCTACAACCCGTAAACTTTGCCAAAGTCGCACGGGTAGTGCCGCCGATAAACTACTTTGTCGCCAATCGACATCCCCATACGATGGGATGCGATGGCGTGTTGTTCCCGCCCCAGTGGTGGATCGCGTTGCGGCAAGGCCGAGTTCGAAATCCGGGAGGTATTCTGGCTGATTAGCCACTTTGGCCCGGTCTTCGAATTCGCGCCATTGCGGTGACGTTCCCAGGGGGGGAATCTGAAAGCCCGGCCCCGCTTCATGCGGTCAGCCGGGCTTTTCTTTTGCGCCGTTTCGTTCGAGGATTGGGAACCTGTCCAAACGGAGGCGAACGGCCGGCGTAAGCCCGCCGGTTTTCCGCGTGCCCACACATTAGCGCGAGGGATTCGAAATATCAAGTTCGGTGAAATCAGCAGAGACGACCGGAAAGAGTCAAGTAACCCGAAGCGTAAGCGAGGTGCTGCGGCAAACGGTCCATCCCTCGCTGACGCTTCGGGTTACGATGGGAAAGCCAATTTCTTACGGGCGGCAGACGGTCGAAAGACCGCTCGCGGACCATGCACCGGTGGGCTGACGCCCACCGTTCGCCGAGATTTCTGCAACGTTTGCGCCCACCGGACTGTCCGGCTGGGAAGAAAAACTCCCTTCTGTCACGAATGACTGGCGTTGGAAAACCCCACAAAAGAAACCGGTGGCGCGTTTTATTCGCTTGTCCGCACGCGAATGACGAGCGATACTAACTTATACGGTTAGGCAGTTTCCGAAAATCGGATCAATAAAGCCTGTTTTTTCTGTCCTTCTGCTGGTTGATGATTAGCTATGGCCGCGAAATACATTGAACTTGAGCAAGCAGCCAAAATGCTCGGCGTTTCGAGCGACGAGTTGAACAACATGCGGCTCAGCGGCGAGATTCACGGGGTCCGCGACGGCTCTACCTGGAAATTCAAGTCGGACGAACTGGACAGGATCGCCGACGAGCGGGGAGTTTCTCCAGGTGGCGATGCGGATGCGGCGGTCGATTTTGATCTGGATTTAGAGTCGACGACGGACTCCCGAGTGTCCTCGGATCTACACCTGGATCTGGAACAGGAGGACAACGACGATTCACCCACGGCGATCGGCACGGCGGCGGATGCCGGCCTGCTGGGCAGCGACGCAGGCAGCGATCTCGATCTGACCGCCCCCAAAGGCACTTCGAGCGCGGCACCGAAGAGCGCCGGCAAAACGCCGGCAAAAGCGGCTTCCGCCAGCGACCTCGGATTCGATCTGGATTCCGAATCCGATATTCGTTTGGTCACCGACGACACGGGCAGTGAAGTCAATCTGGTGGCCGGCGGTTCGGACGACGTGTTGGGTGGCACCGATGTAGGGCTGGAAGCCGGCAGTGTCGGTACGGGAGATCTGGATTTCGATGGCAGCGATCTCAATCTGGATTCAGACATTTCGCTCGAAGGCGCGGCCGTGCCGCCGTCAAGCAAAGCGCCGCCAGCGAAAGCGGCAGCTGGGAAGCCCGCGGCGAGCAAGGCAGCCGACAGCGATGTGACCGTCGGCGAATCCGAGGAGATTTCACTGGACGAGGACGACGAATTGGTCCTCGATGGCGGCAGCGATGCTGGCCGCGGTGCTGGCGATACGGGGATCGGCCTAGCCAGCCCGAGCGACAGCGGCTTGAATTTGGAGGAAGAGCCGTTGGATTTGGCGGGCTCGTCCGTCTCGTCGCTGGAACTGCCGGAGGACGAGGATCTGTTGGACTTGGAAGACTTGGAGGCGGAACCGGCCGCGGCAGCCGCTCAAGCGGACGAAGATTTTCAGCTAGCGCCGTCGGCTGCACTTCAGGATGACGAAGAGGACAGCGGCTCGCAAGTCATCGCTTTGGAAGATTCGAGCGCTTTCGGTATGCCGGTGGAAGGTGGCTTGGAGGGTGCGGAAGCCGTCCTCGGCGAGGAGGCTCAGGCCGATGAAATCACCGGCGCATTGGAAGAAAGAGAAGCCGCGCCGGTCACACTGCCAACCCGCGAGTTGGCCGCGGCTCAAGATCTGCCTTACTCGATCTGGAATGTCCTAAGCCTATTGGCCATCGTCGTCGTCCTGGCCGTCACCGGAATGCTGATGACCGACCTCGTGAGAAACATGTGGACATGGGACGAGACGTTCACCGCTTCCACACCGATCATGGACGTCATGGTCCGCATGTTCGGTTTGCAGCCGTAAGGCAGCTTGAGAACAATCGCAACCCGAAGCGTCAGCGAGGAGAACCCGCTCTTCCTCGCTGACGCTTCGGGTTGCGATGCGCGTCAGTGCGATCAAAGCTGCAAAGTGGGATAGGCATCGTGCGTGTCTTTCCTGACTGACAGGCTGGAAGCCTATCCCACGCGTTGACGAATAATCCGGGTTAGGCTTATTGGTCTACGTTGCGTGACGGCATACCCTTCGAGGCTCGCGGCTCCCGCATGTTAGCATCCCCCCAGATGCGACCTGTACCCGCGGCGCCCGTTTCGCCTATAATCTTTCGATCGCGGAAAGTCTTCGCGACCCGCCTAGCCGCATTTCCCTGTTTCGCTCCTTCTGCTCGTAAAGCACGAGAGCGCGCAGTTTCCCGGTTTGACGGTGGATGCTTTGGTCTCGAAGGGGTGCTGACGGTCTATGCACAAGTTCACAGTTACCATCGGTCTTGCACTTGGCTTGGCATGTGCCGGTTGCGAGCAGACGGAGGCGATACGGCATTATCGGGTCCCGAAGTCCCCGTCGGCCGAAGCGGCGAGGTCTTCCGGTCAAAAGCCCACTCAAAACGTCGGCGACCAGCGGATGCTCGCCGCTCTTGTCTTGCAGGCCGACCGGGCTTGGTACTTTAAGGCGGCAGGGCCCAAGGCCCTCGTCGGCGAATATGCCGAAGCATTTCGGTCGTTCATTAAATCGATCCGCTTTGAAGATGGCCAGCCGCAGTGGACGGTACCCGAAGGTTGGCGTCAAAAAGGCGAATCGGGGATGCGGTTCGCCACGCTGGAATTCGGCCCGGCGGACAAGTCTCTGGAACTGACCGTGATCCCCCTGCCCATCCCGCCGGGGGATCGTTCAGCCTACGTCTTGTCCAACGTTAACCGCTGGCGTCAGCAGGTTAACTTGGAGCCGATTGCTGCGGCCGAACTGGACCAGCAGTCGGAGAAGATTGAAATCGACGGTGCGACCGCAGTCCTGGTGGATCTGAACGGGAAGTGAATTCAAAAGGAGTTGGCGGAACATCAGAATCCGTCTTTCCAAGCTTTTATCGTGTCGGTTCGGCCGGACTGACACCAACCTCAGCGGCGGCAGGGCCGCAGGAGAAACATAAGCAGATGGCAACCGATACCCTTTCTCGCCTCGATGAAAACTCGTTGAATTCGTCGTCGGCTTCTGTGAAAGACAGCCTTAGCGAAGCTGTTTGGCTCGTGCTCCGGCCGTGGGCATCCTTGAAGCTGACCGTGGTGTTGTTCGCGTTGGCCATCCTCTTGATCTTCATTGGCACCTTGGCCCAAGTCACGATGGACATGTGGGAGGTCATTACCCTGTACTTCCGCGCTTGGCTGTCGTGGATCGACGTTACGGTGCTGTTCCCGGTCTCGTGGTTCCCGAATTTGCCCGAACAGGCCATGCGGACGATTGCCGGGATGGGATTCTTGGCATGCGGATTGGCGGCGGCCGTCCGCTGTATGACTTGGCGGAAGGGCGCTTGGCGGTGGCGGATTATCCTGGCGGGCGTGGCGGTTCTGTTTGTCTGTGAAACCGTCCTGACTGTCAGGTACGGTGCTTTTTGGTTTCCGGGTGGAGCCACCATTGGCACGTTGTTGGCCGTCAACTTGCTGGCCGCGCATCTGGTGCGATTCAAGGTCCAGGCGCAGGGCCTGCGATTGCTGGTCGGTTTGGTGGGCGTCGCGGTGGGCGCGGTCACAACTTGGATGGTGATCTCCAGCGGGCATAATCCCGAGGGACTGCAGGCGGTCCCTATTTTTTCCTGGGCCGCCTTGTGGCTGTGGTGCAAGCTCGCGCTGACCGGACTGGCCCTTCTGAACCTGGGCATGTTGGCCGTGATGTTGGCTCAGGCGTCGCGCCGGATTATCGAGTTGGTGCTGATGGGCCTGTCGGGCCTCCTGCTGACCGTCCTTTCCGTGTGGCTCTGGCTGGCAGGCGACGGAGCTTACCTGGGCGACTCCGGGATGCGGATTTTGTGGCAGCTGATCCAAGGCGGCTTGGCGGCCGCGGTCGTGCTGGCCGCCTGCATCCTGTTGTTCAAACGCCGCGGCGGTATCGTCTTGATCCACGTTGGCCTGGCCTTGCTGATGCTCGGGGAGTGGTTTGTCAGTTGGTATGCCGTGGAAGAACGGTTGATCATTCGCGAAGGCGAGTCAGCCAATTTTGCCCTGGACATCCGCGAAACCGAGTTGGCCGTTGTCCAGCCCGACTATTCGCCGTCGGAGGAGGATGTCCTCGGGATTCCTCGCTCGCGGCTGCTGCACAGTTTTCAGCACGGCGAGCCCATTCACCATCCGGATCTGCCGTTTGACATCCAGGTGACTCAGTACCTGAAGAACTCGGATTTGCGGCGTCCCCGAGCGGACGAAAAGAACCCCGCGACCGCCGGCAACGGGGTAACTTGGCTCGCCGAGGAGATGCGGCCAGGCAGCGGGGCGGACAGCAGCGGCCAGGTGGACATGGCTTCGGCTTACGTCACTTTGACGGAGAAGGACAGCGGCAAGCCGATCGGCACGTACCTGGTGTCCCAGTTGCTGGCGCCGCCACAGTTTGCCGAACGGGTCTCGGTGGGCGGAAAGTCCTACGACCTGGCGCTGCGGTTCAAGCATACCTACAAACCGTACTCGATGCAGTTGATCGATGTCCGCAAAGATGACTACATCGGCACGTCAACCCCAAAGAATTACTCGTCGGATGTACGGCTGGTCGATGCTGCCCGCAACGTCGATCGCAAGGTGCGCATCTGGATGAACAACCCGCTGCGGTACGCGGGCGAAACGTTCTATCAGAGCGGCTACAACCAGGATCCGCGGACCGGCGCCGAAACGACGACCCTGCAGGTGGTCACTAACACGGGCTGGATGATTCCCTACGTGGCTTGCATGTTCGTCTGGTTCGGGATGCAGTCCCATTTCTCCGGCATGTTGTTGCGGTTCCTGACCCGCCGCGACGAAGAGTTGCTGGCCCAACGCGGCCAAGACGTTGTTCCGGCCGCGCTGGTGACTCCGGCCAAAGAGTCCGAGGGACGCCGTGGCAAACGCCGTCGCCAGCGGACCGCCGAGCAGCAACCGCGCGCCAAGTCGGGTTCGGGCGGCGTGATTTTCCCGGCGGTCGTGGTGGTGTTTTTTGGCGGGTGGCTGGCGAGCCAGGCACGGCCGCAGCGTGCGGCTGACGACGACTTCGACTTGGCCGCCTTTGCCCAACTGCCGATCGTGGATCAAGGCCGGGTCAAGCCCGTCGATACGCTGGCCCGCACGACCTTGGCCAAGATCTCCGACCGCGAAACATACCGCGACAAGAATGGTACCAAGCAACCGGCCGTGCGTTGGTTTCTGGACATCGTCGCCAAGCCCTCGGCGGGGGAGCAGCATCAGGTCTTCCGCATTCAGAATCTCGAGGTCCTGCAGATGCTGGGTCTGGAACGACGCCAGGGATTCCGCTACTCGCTGGAGGAAATCCGCCGCGACCCGGCCAGGCTCGCGGAATTCGACAAGGAGTTGCGCGCCACCCGGCAACTCGACGTGGCCAAGATGGATGTGTACCAGCGCAAGCTGATGGACTTGAACAATCGTTTCCAAACCTACCTGCGGCTGCTGAGCGCCTTTCAGCCCTGGGATCTGCCGCCGTTCCCGTCGGACAAGGAAATGGCTGCCGACCGGGACGCAGCGCTCCGCGGTTGGATCGCCCGCGTGATGTCGGGTGGCGACCAGGCCGAGCGGGAAATGGACTCGATGCAAGCGCCCCTGGCCGTTCCGCAATTGGCCGCCGCGGGTGAGACAGCGGGCAACTCGGAATCCGCCAGCCAGGCCGCGCGGCCGTGGCAACCGTATGCGACGGCCTATAACCGCGCGTACCTGCAGAATATGTTGGGGCAACCGGCCGATTCAGCCGCCTTGGCTTGGCACGCGATCTTCGACGCGTACCGCACCGGCGACGCCCAGGCGTTCAATCGGGAAGTGGCCTCGTATCGCCAACGGCTGGCCGCGACTCCACCCGCCGAATATGTGCCGCGCAAAGCGGGCCTGGAAGCCTACATGAATTCCTTCGGCCCTTTGACCTTCTGCGTGGTGCTCTATTGGATCGCGTTCGTGCTGGCCGCCTGTGCCTGGCTGGGCTGGAGCCGGCCGCTGAATCGAGCCGCCTTTTGGCTCGTGTTCCTGGCGTTTCTCGTCCATACCGCCGCGCTTGTCGGGCGGATGTACATCTCCGGCCGGCCGCCGGTGACCAACCTGTATTCGTCGGCCGTGTTCATCGGCTGGTCGTTTGCGCTGGCCGGTTTGGTCCTCGAGGCGATTTTCCGCTTGGGCGTGTGCAACGTAGTGGCGGCCGTCGGCGGGGCTTTGGCGCTCATGATCGCCCAGGCGTTGGGCCAGGGCGCGGACACATATACCGTGATGCAAGCCGTGCTGGATACGCAGTTTTGGCTGGCGACCCACGTCGTCATCGTCGCCTTGGGTTACGCGGCGACCTTCATGGCCGGTCTGTTCGGGATCATCTATATCGCGATGGGCGTGTTCACTTCGTCCCTCGCGTCCGGCGACATGCGCCGCCTCCTGTCGCGGATGATCTACGGCGTGGTTTGTTTCGCCGCCTTGTTCAGCTTCGTCGGGACGGTGCTCGGTGGTTTGTGGGCCGACGATTCGTGGGGCCGATTCTGGGGCTGGGACCCCAAAGAGAACGGAGCCTTGATCATCGTCCTGTGGAACGCCCTGATCCTGCACGCCCTGTGGGGAAAAATGGTCCGCGAACGCGGCTTGGCGGTCCTGGTCGTCGCCGGCAATATCGTCACCGCCTGGTCCTGGTTCGGCGTGAACGAATTGGGCGTCGGCCTGCACTCGTACGGCTTCACCGAAGGCGTGCTGCTGGCCTTGGGCTCGTTCGTCGCGAGTCAATTGACGATCATGGCCGTCGGCAGTCTGCCCCTGTCGTGGTGGGTCAGTTTCCGGAATTCCGACCAAGCGGTGTTGGCCGAGACCGCCACGTAGCGCGGATAGCACCGTTCGAGAAATAAGTGGTGTAAGCTTCCAGCTTGCGATTCCGCTATCTGCCGCAAACTGGAAGCTTACGCCACGCAGAAATCGGACAGTCAGTTCTCGAACAGTGCTTACTTGCCCTTCAGGTTTGCCAAACCGTCCGGGACGGAGTGGGACCCTCCGGCAAGGACTTGGAATGATGAGGTGCTGTCAGAGAATAACCTTCCGGTTTGGATGTAGGACGGATTGGCAATCCGTCCGCGAAATCGCGGACAGATTGCCAGTCCGTCATACAGGAATTCGGCAACTTAATTCCTGACAGATCCTTAGCGACCGACGCGACCGACAATAGAATCTGCTGTGCGCATGCCGTCCTGAGCGAACGCTTCTTCTCGGCGATGCGCCCTTCTCAGCAAACGCTGCGCTGGTATGCTTTTTACGGTGCTTGCCGAACCTTGAAACGCAATCTCTGGATGTCGAGACGATGATGACCCGATCCTGTTTGTTTTTCCTGTCCTTCGCGGCGATGACCTCGACCGCTTTTTCCTTGTTGACCGCGACGGAACCCAATTTGAAATACCCAACCACACGGCCGTCCGATCAGGTCGATGCGTACCACGGTGTTGAAGTGCCGGACCCTTATCGCTGGCTCGAAGACCCGGACAGCGCGGAAACGAAGGCTTGGGTCGAGGCGCAGAACAAGGTCACGTTCTCGTACCTGGAAGGCGTTCCGCAGCGGACGGCGTTGAAAGAGCGGCTCACCAAGCTGTGGAATTTCGAGCGTTACGGGACGCCCGAACAGCGCGGCGGACGGTACTTCTACACGCGCAACGACGGGCTGCAGAACCAAAGCGTGCTGTACGTGGCGGACTCGCTTGACGCCCCGCCCCGCGAGTTGCTCGATCCCAACAAGTTGTCCCAGGACGGCACGGTGGCGCTGGTGGGCTCGGAGGTCAGCGAGGATGGCCGCTACCTGGCCTACGGACTGGCCGCAGCGGGCTCGGATTGGAACGAATGGAAAGTCAAGGAAGTCGCAACCGGCCGCGATCTGGCGGATCATCTGCGCTGGGTCAAATTCTCCGGGGTCTCGTGGACGCCCGACAATCTGGGGTTCTTCTACAGCCGCTACGACGAACCGAAAGCGGGTGAAGAACTGACCGGAGTCAATTACTACCAGAAACTGTACTACCATCGCCTGGGCGATCCGCAGGACAAGGACGTCTTGACGTACGAACGGAAGGACCAAAAGGAATGGGGGTTCCGCGGCGAGGTCACCGAGGACGGCCGCTACCTGATCATCTCCGTATGGCGCGGCACGGAAACGAAGAATCAAGTTTTCTACAAGCGGCTCGACCGTCCGGATGCCGCCGTGGTGGAACTGCTGGCCGGGTTTGACGCCGAGTACGAGTTCATCGGCAATGACGGCTCGGTGTTCTGGTTCCTGACCGATCTCGACGCGCCGCTGCGGCGCGTGGTCGCCATCGACGCCGAGCATCCGGAGCGTGAGAAGTGGCGAGAACTGATTCCGCAGGGGCAGCATGTAATCAGCGGCGCCGGCACCGTCGGCGACCGGTTCCTGATCGCGTATCTGCAGGACGCTGCGACGCAGGTCCGCGTGTTCGAATTGACGGGCCGAGCGGAGCGGGAAATCGCGCTGCCCGCGATCGGCCAGGCGAGCGGATTTGGCGGGCGGCGAAAGGACCGGGAGACGTTTTACCAGTTCACCAACTTTACCACGCCGCCGACGGTCTACCGCTACGATTTGGATTCCGGCGCCAGTACCGTGTTCCGGCAACCCAAGGTGGATTTCGATCCCCAGGCCTACGAAACGAAACAGATTTTCTATCCAAGCAAAGACGGGACCCGGGTGCCGATGTTCATCACGCATCGCAAGGGACTGAAGTTAGACGGGAACAACCCCACGCTCATGTACGCTTACGGCGGTTTTGACATCTCGATTACGCCGTCTTTCTCCGTGATGAATCTGGTCTGGATGGAGCAAGGCGGCGTGTTCGCCGTGCCCAACTTGCGTGGCGGCGGCGAGTATGGACGGGCGTGGCACGAAGCCGGCATGAAGGAGAAGAAGCAGAACGTGTTCGACGATTTCATCGCGGCCGGCGAGTGGCTGATCGCGAACAAGTACACCTGTCCCGAAAAACTGGCGATTCGCGGAGGCAGCAACGGAGGCCTGTTGGTCGGGGCCGTCATGACTCAGCGCCCGGACTTGTTCGGCGCGGCCCTGCCGGCGGTCGGCGTCATGGACATGCTGCGGTTCCACAAGTTCACGATTGGCTGGGCGTGGGTGTCCGAGTTCGGCTCATCGGATAAACCCGACGAATTCCAGACGCTACTTAAATACTCGCCGCTGCACAATCTCAAGCCCGGCACGCGGTATCCCGCAACGATGGTCACGACGGCCGATCACGATGACCGCGTCGTGCCGGGGCACAGTTTCAAGTTCGCGGCGGCGTTGCAGCACGCACATGCGGGCGACGCGCCCGTGCTGATCCGGATCGAAACCAGCGCCGGTCACGGCGCGGGAACGCCCACCAGCAAATTGATCGATACGGCGGCGGATTCGCTGGCGTTCCTGCTGTCGGTACTCAATTAAAGGGTGTCCCATGAGTAAGTCCGTCGTCTTCCTTTCCATTCCCGGGTTGCGTGGGAGCGATCTCGACGCGATGCCGAAACTGGCCGCGCTGATGGCTGCCGGAGACCGGGCGGATTTGACGGCCAGTTTTCCCTGCGTTACCTGGCCGGTCCAAGCCAACATGCTGACGGGCCAGTTGCCAGCGGCGCACGGCGTGATCGCCAACGGTTTCTACTGGCGCGACCAGCAGCTGGTCGAAATGTGGACGGCTTGGAACGACAAAATCGCGGTGCCGCAAATCTGGGACCGGCTGCACCAGCAGTCGCCACAGCTGACGTCGGCCGTCTGGTTTCCGATGCTCAGCAAAGGCTGCGGCGCGGATTACGTCTGCATGCCCGCGCCCATCCACCATCCGGACGGCGCCGAAGAATTGTGGTGCTACACCCAACCGCACGAGCTGTACGGGGAGTTGCGGGATCGCTTCGGGCATTTTCCGCTGCAACACTTCTGGGGACCGATCGCTAACATCAAGTCCACCGAGTGGATCGCCAGTTCGGCTGTGCATGCCGCGGCGCGATTTCGACCGGATTTCTTCTACCTGTATTTGCCGCATCTGGAATACGCCGCGCAGCGCACCGGGCCGGACAGCCCGCCGGCACTGGCGGCCGTCGCCGAACTCGATGCCGTCATCGGCTCACTGGCCGACGGTTTCGCGACGGCTTATGACGACACCAAACCGGTTTGGATCGCCGCCAGCGAGTACGTCATCACGCCCATTTCGCACGTCGCGTATCCCAATCGCGTGTTGCGCGACGCGGGACTGCTGGCGGTCCGGGACGCCGGGGACGGCGAGCACTTGGACCTCGCGGCCAGTCGTGCCTGGGCGCTGGTCGACCACCAGTTTTCGCACGTGTTCGTCAAAGATGCGGATGTGGCGACGCAGCGGCGCGTGGTGGAATTATTCCGCAGTGCGGACGGGATCGCCGAGGTTCTGGCGGGCGACGATCGTGCCCGCTATGCGTTGGACCATCCGCGGTCCGGCGAGGTGATTCTGATCTCGGAGCCGCACAGTTGGCAGGCGTATTATTGGTGGCTGGACGATCAGCGTGCCCCCGGATTTGCCCGCACGGTGGATATTCACCGCAAACCCGGGTATGATCCCGTGGAACTACACGTGGACATGCCCAGCCGCACGATTCCGCTGGATGCCACGCGCGTCAAAGGTTCGCACGGCGCTCCGGTCCACAGCGATGCGCAACGGGGTGTGATCGTCGCGTCCCAGTCCGGCGTTTTGAAGCGGCAGGCGTTGGCCGATGTCGATGTGTTCGAGGTTGTGCTCCGGCAGTTTGGCATTTCTGCGTAGCGTCCTTCGTTTAACGGCAAGCCGCAGGCGCCGGCGGAGCGGGTACGCATTCGCCTTCGGCTTGCCGTTAAACGACGCGTTCGCCCGACTGCAGCCAAACGCAGATCCAGAGGTTGCCCCAACGAATGAAGGCGTCAACGAATCACCGCCGAAAATTCGTTGATTCCTTCATTCGTTGGGGAAAACTTCACACCGTAGAACAAGGAATCGGGAACCCGTAAGACGAGTTGGATTGCGGCCACCAGCCGCGTTAGAGAAGGAACCTTGGATGTATTTCCGGATGGCGAAACGCCTATTGTTGGAGACCGACAAACGGCTGCTCTGGAAGCTGGCCTGGAACGCGGGCTTCAAAGGCGTGCGGTCGATCCGCAAGCATAAACAACGGCTGAAACGCGGCGAGTTCTTCCCGCCGTTCTTGTACATCTCGTTGATTAACAGCTGCAATCTCCGCTGCCAAGGCTGCTGGGTCGATGTCGCTGCCAAGCAGGCTCGAATCGAAGCCGCGGACATGGAACGGCTGATCGGCGAAGCCCAGGCCGTGGGCAACGCCTTCTTCGGCATTCTGGGCGGCGAGCCGTTCATGCACGACCAACTGCTGGACATCCTGGCCAAGCACCCGGACTGCTACTTTCAGCTCTTCACCAACGGCCAGTTGGTCACGCCGGACATCGCGCGGCGGATGCGGGAGTTGGGCAACATCACGCCGCTGATCAGCGTCGAAGGCAACGAGATCGTCAGCGACACGCGGCGCGGGCGGCGCGAGGTTTGGGGCCGGACGATGGAAGGGCTGCAGAACTGCCTGGACCACAAGCTGTTTACCGGCGTCTGTACCAGCTTGTGCCAGACGAACTTCGATCTGTTGCAGGAATCGTGGCTGGACCGGCTGATCGAAATGGGCGTGATGTACACCTGGTTTCACATCTATCGTCCCATGGGCCCATTGCCAACCCCGGAATTGGCCCTGACGCCGGACCAGCAACGGCAGGCTCGGCAATTCGTCGTGCGGATGCGGGCCAAGAAACCGATCGCGATCGTCGATGCCTACCATGACGGTTTGGGCAGCTCACTGTGCCCCGCCGCGGTCGGCTTTACCCATCACGTCGGGCCGTGGGGCGATATCGAGCCGTGTCCGATCATTCAGCTGGCCGCCGACTCCATCTACGATGGCCGCTCCTTGAAGGAGATCTTCAACGATTCGGCGTTCCTGCGGGATTTTCGCGAGACGGCGGCGACCCATACGCGGGGCTGCATCCTGTTGGAGCGTCCCGACCTGCTGGTGGCGTTGGCCGAACGCCACGGCGCTCGCGTCTCGACGGCCCGCGGATCCGTGCTGGCCGAGCTGGAAGCCATGCCGCCGCGGCCTTCGCAGTACCACCCCGAACAAGAGATCCCGGAACAGAGCTGGGCCTACCGGATCGCCAAGCGTTTGTGGTTCACCGACTACGGCGCCTACGCCAAGCATTTCCGGCCGGAAAACTGGCACGACCCTCGCCCGCCCACGGGCGACGACAAGGCTGGCTTCCCGAAACCGTCGGAGTAGCCCCGTTTCCAACACCGGCGGTGCCACCAACGCCCGCCAAACTGGTCGCGCTGGTGCGCGGCACAAGTCCAAGCCGCAGGAGATCATCCGCGCAGATGACGGTGTAATCGGCTCCCGTGTCGACCAGAAACCAAGTCGCAAACAAACCCCCATTTGCGGTCCCGATTTGTCCTCGAATCACGGGTCGGACGACGTCATCGTCGCAGGTTTGCCAGATGCCCTTGATGCGCATAGACTCGTGGCACTTTCTTGGAGGGGATGTAACCCAGTGGATCCGTGACCAGATCGATTTGAACAGTCGAACTGTCGTGGCTCAAGGACGAACGGTTCATCTGCGTAGCCTCCAAGAATCGTCGACACAACGGGATGATATTCGCCATACGGGCTGGTGCCCAGAAGGGTTGCTTCACCGGATAGATCCCCTGCGGGCGACCAGCGACTGCACTTGTTTGCACCGCTGGAATCGGGCCTGTACAATACGCACGCCAATCCGCAGCCCATAGCATCAAGGAACTGACGATGCCTGCCATCTTTGCAAATCGTTGGAGCTTGATCAGGAGATGATGACGGCAGCGCTCGTGGGCTGCCTGATGCTTCGCGGTTGGTTTCCGCTGATCACAATTAATGGACCACGGCACGTTGAACGGGCTAAACAGTAGCTGACCGGACGGGGACGATGTGGCCGCAGATAACTGACTTCAGCAAACTGTTCCGCAATCCGAGCGTCGCGTTTAGTGACGAGCGTCTGAAAGCTTGCGAGATCGAGTTTCACGAAGCAGGCTATCCGAGAGCATGGTCTGGCGGGGCGGCATCGGTGTTTCGCGGCCGACTCCCTGACGGCCAGACAGTCGCAATTCGCTGTTTCATGCGCGCCGAGCCCGAGCGTCGAGGCCGTTATCACGTCGTCAGCCAGTATCTGGATCCTCTTCACACCGACGCCTTGGTACGCTTCGAGTACATCGACAAAGGCGTCCGCTCCGTAACGGACCGCCAGTTCTATCCCTTGGTGATCATGCCTTGGTTAGAAGGGGAACTGCTGTCCACGTGGTTAGAGGCGTGTTGCCGAAATGGCGACACGGCAGCCATTTCACTGGCCGCTCGACGTTGGCTGGCGGTAGCGGCGGAACTCCGTCGGCTGAACGTCTGCCACGGGGATTTGCAGCACGGCAACGTCTTGGTGACCGCCGCCGGGGACTTGCGATTGGTCGACTATGACGGGCTATCGTCTCGGCAATTGTTTGGGCAGCGGACGCTTGAAAAAGGAGTCGCCGCGTACCAGCATCCCCGCCGAGACGACAGCACTCCAGTCTCGTCGGACCTCGATAACTTCTCCACGTTGGTCATCCTGACCACGATGCTCGCATTGGCAAACGATCCCGAATTGTGGCCGACGAATCACAAAGTGGGGCCTCAGGATGGAATCCTCTTCGACGTCGAGGACTTTGCCTGCCCCAGGACCTCCCAATTGCTTCGGTCGCTGGCAGCGTCCTCCGACAGCCGACTTGCCCGAATGGCGGCCTGCCTGGCGGAAGCTGCGTCAGGTGGTTTGAACGACACGCCTCATTTGATTGATCTTTGGCGGCAGGTTAGTCCGCCGGATGCAACGGCAGTCGAGGGCGGACCGCTGGCGGAACGCCTGGTCGGCGCACACAACATCGTCTTTGTATTGGACGCGTCTGCCAGCGCTGAGCCATTTTGGTCGAGAGTGGTCACCACGCTCCACAAACTTGCGGCTCCCCTGCTCGATTCGGCCCGCGTTCAGGTCGCGTTTCTCGGCAGTTCGCAAGCTTATCCACTCGATCAATTTATGGCCCATCCCGACGAGTTCCGCAACCAAAACGCGGGACGCACCAGTTTGATCACCCCGACGTATGCTCTACAGCGGGAGACTGATGAGCGCGCCATTTTCGTGGTTTTGGGGGCTGGGTCCATTTTTGACATGGCCGATTGGTCGGATACGCCGTCGCTGATCAATACGGTGTTCGTTTCGCCAGATGATGCGCCGCTTACGGAGAAGCCGTGGCAGGAGTACCGTTTGGATTAGGTTTTTGGTTCAGGTCATTTGGAAAGGACAACGCAGCCATCACGCTTTCAGAGAGGACACATCGACCGGGACTTGGATGCGTGGATCATTCACCCGGGTGTCGCCAATCAGCGCCATGAGTCTCCAACATTCCTACGACCGTCTTGGCTTTCCGCTGCTCCGTCTTCCCGCGGTGGGCGTGGAGTGCCATTTGCTTCCATTGACGAAGGTGCATTTCGAGGAGTTCCTCGCCGAACCAAACGGGCTGGGCGATGATTGGTATCAGCAAGTGCTGTCCGTGAATCCTCGCATGAGTTGGCGCGACATCGATCCGGCCCGCTTCGAGGAACTATTCCTCACCGCGGTCTGGCCTGATGAGGTTCGCGGTTTCGGCGACTGGCTGGGAGGTTCTTTCGACTTGCCCACGGTCGAACAATGGCGGATGATATACAGGCACTTGAGCGAAAGGCCGGTCGATCGTGCTCAACTGGAACAGAGCATGCTGGTATCCAGCGAATTGAACGATGTTGCGCGAGCGATTCTCAGCAGCCTGCTGGACACGCGCCGCATCCGGACATGGGCCGATCTCGCTCTGTTCGAGTCGGGGGTACTGGAATGGGTGCGTGATCAGCGCAAGGGCCTGGGGGGGCTGGGATCTCCCCGCTTGGCGTTTTTTATTCATCTGTTGAACCCGGCCTACGATTCCCCCGTGCGTCCCACGCCCGGTCAACGCCCGCGATGCTTTGGGTTCCGGTTCATTCGCGCGTCTCAGCGAAACGGTTAGGTCAGACATGCCCACGTCTTGCGTTCACGCTGCCCAGCTTATCTACACTCGCTTGACGCGAGGTTCGAGGGTCACGACGCCCGGCTATCAGACGATGTGTTGGACGGCAGACGCGATTTCGCCGCAAGAGAAACGCGAGATCGAAGCGTCGATTTTCTACAGTGGCGGCAGCGGCGCTCCGATCAAGCACGCGTTTTACACCACGTCCGAGGGACAGTTCGTCGTGGTACGCGCTTCTCCCCTGGCCGATCTCGACGAACATCACCGCCTCGGCGGATTCCTGGCTCATGCCCTCGTCTTCGCTCCAGCCGAGTTCGCCGGACTGCGCAACAACCCTTTCGCCGTGTTCGAGACATTTGACTTCTGCGAATCCATTTCCCAGGCCGAAGCCCAAGTGGAAATCTCTCCGGGTTGCGCCAGATCGGTGGCGATTCCAGTTTCACCGGCGGAGAGGGCCGATACTTTGGAACTGTTGACAGCCATGCCCGGCGAGCATTTCCGCACATTGCTGTTGCTGGCGGATTCGCCCCTTTCATCGTCACCGTCGTATTCGGTGGCGATTTACGGGCCGACCGAGACAGCCTATGTGTTTCTCCGCGAGCTGTTCTCCCTGTTGCCTGAGCCCCAGCGGGCCCACCTGACTTTTGACACTTATTTTGTCGGCCGCAGCCCTGCCAAGGCTCGGTTGTGGGCGGTAGGCTTGCCGTCTCTGGGGATGCGGTACCCCACGTTGCTGCCGCTAATGCTGAGCAACCTGCATTTTCAGCCGCCTGTCAAACGCGCGCCCGCCAACGCCTTTCAGTTCTGGGTTGAGGCACGTTCGTCGCCTTTCGTGTTGCCGGCCGACCGGAATCGCATTGGGATGGCGTTCCAGCTCGGAGGATTGTTTTCCGGTTGGGGGTACAACCCGAAGGTCCTGGATTGCATCGACGACGAACTGGCCGCCGAGTTCACGGGGGCCAACGCCGAACGGTTTTGGCACCTTGTCCTTCAACGGCTACGTGCGCAGTGCGGCGAACACATGGGCCGACTGATCGAGCCAGCCGTTCGGACGTGGCTGGACGTCGAGTGTGCGGGACGAAGTCGTATTCAGCTGATGCTGAACGGATTTGCGCCCGACCGGCTTTGTGATTGGTCGGCTCGAAGTCTTGAGAACACCAGGATCTGCGATATCGCCGATGGCGTGATCGCCGACCTCGAGCGTTTTCTGGCCGAGCAGGCGTCAGAAATTGGTACGCTGGAATCTCACTTCCTGCGGATGAGTGTTATGATCCACCGTTCGCAGTGGCCCGCTCTGCGGAAGTTCCTTAAGTCCGCATCGGCTGGCGTGCGTGGGAAGTTCCTCCAGCGGCTTCTTGGAACGTGCCAATTCCGAGCCTCCCTGGTTGCGATGGCGGGCGATACGTGGCTGGCCATAGGGCCGGTGATCCAGGGGGAAGGTTGGGATGGTGACGTACTTCGGGGATACATGGCGTGTGCCCTGGACGCTCCTCGGACTGAATCAGCGTCCGAGCCGCTGACCAGTTTTCCGTTAGTCACCCGCCAGCTTGACAAGGTGCTACCGTTTGCTTCGAAGTTGGCCGAAAAAGACCCCGACCGAGAGGCGATGTGGGCTGAATACAGTGTAGCGCGCGACGCGGAGGGATTCTTCTTCGGAGTCTGCTTTCAGGGCCGCGACAAAGATGCCTGTGCGTTGCTCCGGGACAACTTGACGGGGTTTCTGGCGGCGAAGCTCCCGGACTTCGCGACGCACGGCCGTTGGCGTGTGTCCGAATCCCTGGGGCGACCGACCCCTGTTCTCAACGCGGAAAAGGGGTTCTGGGACGAATTGATCCGGCTATTTGTCAACCTTCAAAACAAGCATGGTAATTAACGTGGGGTGACGCGATGCTGTGTCCGTTCTGTTTGCATGATGCGCAACCCAAGCGTCAGACCGGCGCGACGGGCGAGGAGTTCTTAGCGTGCGGTAACTGCCAGCACGTGCTCCCGCCGCGATACATCAAGGAGTACGCCAAGTATCCCCCGCTGCCGTTTTCGGTCATCGGCCTGAAGGGCCACGGGAAGACGGTTTACTGGGGCAGCCTGATCTGCGAGATGGACCGTATCATCAACTCCGGGAAATGGCGTCCGTTCAGCTACGACAGCGTCGATCCCTATCATTTTGAGGCCATCTTGAACGCGGCCGAACGGCTGGAACGCGGCGAATTGCCGGACAGTACGCACGCGTTGACGCCGGAACCGCTCATCCTTCGTGTAGACAAGATGCCCAGGTTTGGCAACTTCAGCCTGATTTTCTATGACGTGTCGGGGGAGGTGTTCTTGGATCCGGATGCGCTGCGCGAAGGGGCATGGAATCTGGTCCGCAGTCGCCTGGTCGTCTGGTTCCTAAGCCTTACCGACTTGGAGTCGCCGCGGGAGTCGTTGCGACTGTTGTCGCGTTACGCGCAATACCTGACGGAGAGGAATTGCGAATTGGGCCGGCAGGGAATGATCCTGATTCTGACCAAGTGGGACGAGGTGGCTACCCGTCTGGATCCCCCGTCAGCGGTTACGGAACTGATCATGAGCCAGAGCGAACCGCTGAACTCCAAGACGTGGGCGAGTCTGGAGGCGGCAACGAGCGAATTAACTCAATGGCTCCACGACTCGGGACATGCCCACTTCTTGTTAAATGCCCAAAAGGTATTTCGGACGGTCAAGGTCTGCGCCGTGTCCTCGCTCGGTTCCGCACCGCGTGCCGTGGATGGTGCCCAGCGAACCGAGATCAGCGTGGTTCCCCGCGGCGTGCTCTGGCCGTTGTACCAATTGGGGTGCCATGTGCTGCCGCACGTCACGCGTCGCAATGCTGATGGCACCATGATATTGTCGTTTTCTCTTCGCGAGGCAATCCTGTCGGCCGGGACGGATTGCACGTTGGAACTGAGCCCTGGGGATCACCACATCGATGAACGGCTTCCAATCCGTGATTCGATCTCGCTGGTGGGGCGACCGGAAGAACCCCGGGCGGCGCGAATTGTGGTGGGGTCGAACGCTGGGTTCGAGATTGATGTTGCCGACCGTAAGGGCACTGCTGGGGTGTGCTGTGTGCGGAACCTGATCGTCAAACAATCGCACCGCCAGACGGCGCCGACGCTCGATTTACGGCGTGGTAGGCTCGAACTATCAAACTGCATTTTGGTCGGAGGCCAGGAGGGTGCCGCAGCCGATCCAGATCGCCCAGCCTCAGGACTGGCTCTGAGCGGCCAAACACAGGCCCTGGTGACAGGCAGCGTCTTCCAGAACTTCCCGGACGACGGCATTCGGGCGCGAGACCAATCGCAATTGAGCGCTGGCGGTTGCCTGTTTCAAGGGAACAGTAGATATGGGATCTCCGCCACTTCCGGGGTTACGCTGGAGCTGCTGCCGAATAACACCTACAAGGCGAACGGCCTGGGCGAAGTTCTCCATGTTCCAGCAGAAGAGGACGTCAGTTTTCCTGACTCTGGATATGCGGTGGCATCGGAGCAGCCCACGAAGCCGCGACTGCGCAAAAAGAAGCACCGCTGGTTTCGAAAATAGCGCGGTCCACGGGCGATTCAGCGGACAAGCAAGCGACAGTCCGCCCGCCAAAGCAAGGCGGAGTCCAAGGGACATGGATGCTACTGTTTGGGCAAGACAGGGAACGGATGTCAGGGCCGGTTGGTAAGAGGAAAACTGGTCAGCAAATTAGCGGCCTTGTGAATCAGTATAACAGGGGGCCTCCCGTGATTGGCCAGCGGAGGCTGGGCAAGACGTGGGGGCCCTCGTGGCGTCAACACCGAGCGAATCAGGTGGGCGCCCTGCAGCGGAACCTGCCGGCCGGCAGGCAGTTGTGCTGGGTGAGCTCGGCTAGGAATTCCAGCGGATCGAGAATCTTCTTACATTACGGGCACGATCCAGAAGTTGTATAACACATCTGGCCCATGTGCATCATTTTGCCATCCTCCCCCCGACTCGTTTTACTGCTACCGTCTTGCTTACGTGCCACCAAGATTCGGCCACCCACTCCTCGCCCCAAGGATTTTCGGAGTTCTTTCCATTCGTTTGCATCGCGAGACGTGGGGCGATACAATCCTGGCGACGAGCCAGTGTCAACCGCTACCAAGGACCTGACGATGCACACCATCTTCGCAAGTCGTGGGACAAGCGTTCGCAGTCGCCCGTTTTCGCCGACTGCATGGCTGCCTGCCGTGAATATCTTTGCCGTCGTCCTCGCGGTGTCGGATGTGCGAGCCGAGACGGGATCCGAGGTCCGTTTCAACCGAGACATCCGGCCGATCATGTCCGACACCTGTTTCAAGTGTCACGGGCCGGGGACTCGCGAAGCTGGACTGCGGCTCGATGTGCGGGACGAGGCATTGAAAGCGGCCGACAGCGGCGAGACGCCGATCGTGCCGGGGCAGCCGGATGCGAGCGAGTTGGTGCGCCGCGTGATGTCGGACAATCCCGGCGAGGTCATGCCGCCCGCGGAGGCGAACAAGACGCTGACGGCCGAGCAGAAGGAGTTGATCCGCCGCTGGGTCGAGCAGGGGGCGCCGTACGAAAAACATTGGTCGTTCGAGCCGCCGGCGAAAGCGGATCCGCCGTCCGTCGACGGCGCGGCCTTCCGCGTCGTCAATCCGATCGACGCCTTCATCGCCGATCGGCTGCGGCGCGATGGGCTGACGATGTCGCCCGAAGCCGACCGGGAAACGCTCATTCGCCGCGTCGCACTGGCGCTTACCGGACTGCCACCGACAGTGGCCGAGGTCGACGCGTTCCTCAGCGACACGTCGGCGGACGCTTTCGAAAAGATGGTCGATCGCTACTTGGCCTCCGAGCGATTCGGCGAAGAGATGGCCCGGCACTGGCTGGACGTGGCCCGCTATGCCGACACACACGGACTGCACCTGGACAACGAACGGCAGATGTGGGCGTATCGCGACTGGGTCATCCGCGCGTTCAACCAGAACATGTCATTCGACCAATTTACCATCGAACAGCTGGCTGGCGACTTGCTCCCCGGCGCGACATTGGACCAGCTGACGGCCACTGGCTTTATCCGCTGCAACGTAACGACCGGCGAAGGCGGCTCGATCGACGCCGAGTGGGTGTATCGCAATGCTGTGGACCGGGCCACGACGGCGGCCGAGACGTGGATGGGGCTCACGGCCGGCTGTTGTGTGTGCCATGACCACAAGTACGATCCTGTGTCGATCACGGACTTCTATGCGCTGTACGCATTTTTCCATTCCGCCGCCGACCCGCCACTGGACGGCAATGCGCTGCTGACCCCACCGTCGCTCAAGCTCGCCACACCGGGGGATCAGCAAAAACTGGCCGAGTTCGACGCCCAGATCGCCGCCAAGCAAAAGCAGCTGGACGATCAGGCGGCGGCGATTGCCTATACCGACCCCGCTGCGGTCCAGCCGCCTCCGCCGGCGCAGATGCTGGAGCAGTTCTGGTTCGACGACGAGTTCCCGTCCGGCGGCCGCGCGTTTGCCAGCCCCGGACATCCCACGACGTACGTCACCGTCGAGAATGGGCGGGTATTGAGCGGCCAGAAGGCGATCAAGCGAGTCGACAAAGGATTGGCGCAAGACGTGGTCGAAGGCACGCCGCCGCTGGAGATTCCGCCCGACGCACGGTTGTTTGCCAACGTCTGGATCGACCCCGGGGATCCGCCCAAGACGCTGATGCTGCAGTACTTCAAAGGCGGCTGGCTGCACCGCGCCGTCTGGGGCGACTACGACGCCATCGACTGGGGCGCCCGCGACACCACGGAACGCGTGCTGATCGGCCCGTTGCCCGAGACCGGAAAATGGGAACGGCTGGAGGTCGAAGCGACTCGTCTGGGGCTGAATGCCGGGGACCAAGTGACCGGTTTTGCCATGACCCAATTCGGCGGCACCGTGTTTTGGGACCAGGTGGGGGTCGCCGGACGAAGCGATCCGGACGCCGATCCGCGCCGCTCGCTGCTGGCGTGGTGGAAGCAGCAAATCGGCAAGGACACGCCGGGTGTGCCGGCGGAATTGAACCAGGTGCTGAGGGCCGGTCCGGACAAGAAACCGTCCGCCGAACTGGAGAAGAAGCTCCGCGATTACTACCTGCAAAATGTTTGCCTGGATACCAAGCCGCAGTTGGAATTGCCCGCCAAAGAACTGGCCGCTTTGAAACAGCGGCGCGAAGACTTTGACAAAAGCATCCCGTCGACGTTCATTTTCCGCGACCAGGGCCAGCCGCGTGAGAGCTTCGTCATGCTGCGCGGCAGTTACAACACGCCGGGCGACAAAGTCGAGCCCGATGTGCCGGCCATTCTGCCGCCGCTGAAGAAGGAAGATCCCAATCGCCGCGCCAATCGATTGGACCTGGCCCGGTGGCTGGTATCGCCCGAACATCCCTTGACGGCTCGAGTGACCGTGAACCGCTTTTGGCAACAGTTATTCGGTGTGGGGCTAGTCAAAACCAGTTACGACTTCGGCTCGCAAGGCGAACTGCCCAGTCATCCGGAACTGCTGGACTGGCTGGCGGCGTCGTTCCGCGAGGGCGGCTGGGACGTCAAGCAACTGCTCCGGCAGATGGTCACGTCCGCGACGTTCCGCCAGGCGTCACGAGTCACGCCGGAACTGCTGCAGCGCGACCCGGAGAACCGGTTGTACGCCCGCGGGCCGCGATTCCGCCTGGACGGCGAACAGCTCCGCGACAACGCCCTGTTCGTGAGCGGTCTGATCAATCTGCAGATGGGAGGCCGCGGCGTGAATCCCTACCAGCCGCCGAACATCTGGGAGCCCGTGGGGTTTGTGGGATCAAACACCGCCAATTATCGGCAGGACACGGGGCCGGCCCTGTATCGGCGCAGCGTTTACGTGTTCTTCAAACGCACCGCCCCGCCGCCGTTCATGGTCAATTTTGACGCGCCCAATCGCGAGGCGTTCTGTACGCACCGCGACCGGAGCAACACGCCGTTGCAGGCCCTGCAGTTGATGAACGACATTCAGCACTTCGAGGCCGCCCGGGCGCTGGCCGAACTTCTGCTGAGCGAAGGCGGCGTGACGGCCCAAGACAGGATCGCGTACGGTTACCGGCTGGTGTTGGCACGCCGTCCGGCGCCGGAAGAAACCGTGATCGTGCAGGCCATGCTCGACAAAGAACTGGCTCGATACCAACAGACCCCGGAGGCCGCTGCCAGGGCGATCCGCACGGGCGAGTCGCCGCCGCGAGCGGGCTTGCCGGAACCCGAACTGGCCGCCTATACGCTGGTGGCGAACCTGCTGTTGAACCTGGATGAAACGGTAACCCGAAACTAGCTGCCCCGGCATTGGGCCCAGACGTACAGAATTCAATTTTCGCGGGCATGCGTTTTCCATGCCGTTGGACAACCGGCCGCAAAGATTGAATTCTGTACGTCTGAGCCCTGATCCGAAACCAAGCCCCCAGAACGAACAACTCCCATGAACCCGATCCTTGAACACCACCTGCTGCAAACCCGACGGCAGTTCTTCGGCGACACCGGACTGCGGCTGGGCAGTCTGGCCCTTGGCATGCTGATGGGCTCGTCGGCCTCCGGCAACAGAGCCCACGGCGCACCGGGCCCCCAAGCTCATCCGCCGCTGCCGGGCCTGCCGCATTTCCCCGGCAAGGCCAAAGGCTTGATCTACCTCCACATGAACGGGGCGCCGACCCAACTGGATCTGTGGGACTACAAACCAAACCTGGAACAGTTCTTTGACAAGGACCTGCCCGAAAGCGTGCGGATGGGGCAGCGGATTACGACGATGACCAGCGGCCAATCACGGTTGCCGGTCGCGCCCTCCAAGTTCAAGTTTTCCCAGCACGGCCAGTGCGGCCGATGGGTCAGTGAACTGCTGCCGCATACCGCCAAGATCGTGGATGATCTGGCGCTGATCAAAACCGTTCACACCAACGCGATCAACCACGATCCGGCGTGTACGTTCGTGATGACCGGCAGCGAAGTGCCCGGCAAGCCGAGCATTGGTTCGTGGCTGGCGTATGGCCTGGGCAGCGAGAGCAATGACCTGCCGGCGTTTGTCGTGTTCACGCCGAAGTTTCCGCCGACCGGCAACGGCCAGGCGTTGTTCTCGCGCATGTGGACCAGCGGTTTTTTGCCGTCCAAGTACAACGGCGTCGCGTTGCGCGGCGCCGGCGATCCGGTGCTGTACGTTCAGAATCCGCCGGGCGTGGACACCACGGATCGCCGCAACATGCTGGACGCGCTGAATCAACTAAACCAGCGCGGCTTCGAACGCTTCGGCGACCCCGAAATCCAGACCCGCATCGCCCAGTACGAGATGGCCTTTCGCATGCAGAGTTCCGTGCCGGAACTGGTCGACTTGTCGCGGGAACCGCAAACCATCCTGGACCTGTACGGCCCGGCGGCAACCACCCCGGGCACGTTCAGCCACAGTGCGCTGCTGGCTCGGCGACTGGTCGAACGCGGTGTGCGCGTGGTGCAGATCCTACACCGCGGCTGGGACCAGCACGGCAACTTGCCGGTGGCGTTGAAGAACCAATGCCAAGATACCGACCAGGCCACGGCGGCGCTGGTTATGGACCTCAAACAGCGCGGCTTGCTGGACAGCACCCTGGTCGTGTGGGGAGGCGAGTTCGGACGCACGGTCTATTCGCAGGGCACGTTGACCAAAGACGACTATGGCCGCGACCATCATCCCCGCAATTTCTGCATGTGGCTGGCCGGCGGCGGCGTCCGCAGCGGCATCGTGTACGGCGAGACCGACGACTTCAGCTACAACGTCGTGCAGGACCCCGTAAACGTGAACGACGTCAACGCTACGATGCTGTACTGCCTGGGCATTCAGCCCGACCGGTTCACGTTCAAGTTCCAGGGCCTGGATCAGCGCCTGATCGGCGTCGAGGGCGCTCAACCGGTCAAAGCGTTGCTTGTCTGAACAGGGCGGCCATCCAAACCGGTAGGTTATTCTCGGACAGCGAGTAAAGGCTCCGCGAAAATCGGCGGAGTCTCAGACAATGGTCGCGTCTGGCCAGCGAGTGCCAAGTAACGCCGGCAAGCGGCGAGGATCCTGCAGCACGCGTTTTTTCTGCCGCGATTCCCGGTCCCCGATGTTCAGGCCCGTTACCAGACCGATACAATGACCGCTGTGCGCTGCGGCCCGGCGTCACGTGGATCAGCCGGGCCGGCGCGGTTCAACGCCACGGGCGGTGCCCTGTTGTGCAGCGAGCGGACTTGGCGGTCCGGCGGCCTGCGATGGGAAGATCGCCCTCAGCACTTGTGAGGAGGTGAACCGATGAAGAAGCCGAAAGCGGGGCTCAGTCGCCGGCAGTTCATGCAGGGCTCGGCGGCCGGAATCGTGGCCTTTACGATCGTGCCGCGGAATGTTCTGGGTCGCGGCGAGACGCCGCCCAGCGAAGAGATTGGCGGAGCCTTGATCGGTTGCGGGGGCCGCGGGGAGGGGACCTTTCAATGCCTGGGGCACGGCGTCCGCCGCTTGGCCTCGTGCGACGTCAAGTACCAGGACCGCTGCGACAACAAGATGTTCTACACCGACTTCCGCCTGCTGCTCGAGCGGCAGGACATCCAGGTGGTCGCCATCGCCACCCATCCCGGCTGGCACGCTTTGATCTCGATCGCCGCCATGGAGGCTGGCAAAGACGTGGTGTGCGAGAAGCCGATGACGCGATTCATCTCGGAAGGCCGTGCGGTGGCCGACGCCGAGAAGCGGTTCGGCCGTGTTTTTCAGGTCGAACGGAAGGGCGGTTACCGTCCCAATAAGGTCCGCAAGATCTTCGAGAGCGGGCTGCTGAAGCACTGCGACTCGGTGCTCGTCCGGCCCGGCGGGTTCAAGGTCGCGGAGTGGAGCGGCAAAGTCAAGTACGAGGTCGGGGAGGTACCCAAGAGCCTGGACTGGGACATGTACTGCGGGCCGGCTCCGCTGCGGCCCTTCAACCGGCACCGGGTCGGCGGCACGCACCGCGGCTACTGGGACCACGAAGGCGGCGGCCTGTCCGACATGGCCCACCACCACCTGCACGAACTGGCCTACCAGTACGGCCGCGATCGGACGGCTCCCGTCGAGATCACTCCCTACGCTCCGCCGGCGCATCCCGAGTGCTGCGGCATGTGGGGCTGGTGCGAATTGAAATATGCCGACGGCTTCACCCTCGTGCTGGAAAGCGCAGAGTGGGGCAAACGCTACGACCGGCACCAGCACAAGAATCTGGGCGAAGCCGAACTGCTGCGCATGCTGAGCGAGGAGGATCGGAAGAAACTGGACGAGATGCCCGATCCGGAGCGGCTGCCGTTTTTCGAGGAGGCGATCCGCACGCGTTCCCGGACCGGCAGCTACGCCGAGCGTTCGCACCGGGTGGCCACGATCTACCACTTGGCCAACGTCGCCTTCCGCTGCGGCCGGCCGCTGAAGTTCGACCCCGATACGGAGCAGATCGTCGGAGACGAGGAGGCGAACCGCCTGGTCAATCCGCCGATGCGGGCTCCGTGGCGGCTCTAGGCGGCTGCCGGCCCCATGGCGAACCCGGCGGCGTAAGCCCCGGGTTGGATGCGGGCTGCCGCGGTGGATTCAGGCGGCCGCCGGATGTTTTGAACCACGATTAGAGCTGAAGATAAGACGCCGGATTTGGCGAGCGGTGGGGCGTAAGCCCACCGGTATACCGGACTACGATCGAAGCTGGAAATCAGGCTCCGGTCTCGGGCCTGAGATCCCAGATTTGAGATTTTGAATTTGCTACGAGTTTCCGATTTCGGATTTGAAGATTCCACATCGAACCGTTCGATGACGCGGAAAGGAACCAACGTTATGGCAGTCTCGGAACAATTAAAAGCCCTGGTCGAGCAGATGCCCAATCCCGACGGCCGGGGAATGTTCACGGAAAACATCGATAAAGAACAGATTGAAAAAACGGTCGCGGCCATCCACGCAGGCGGCCGAGACAACGTCCGCGGCTTGATCGAGATGCTCGGCGAGCCGGGCAGCGATCAGGACGTCAAACCGCATTACGCGTTGCACTGTTTGGCCAACCATACGCTGATCGTTAAAGACGAAAACGGACGGCGGGCGTTGTGCGAAGTGCTGTGCGAAGCCCTGTCCGGCGACCACACGCCGTACGCCAAAGGCTTTCTGTGCCAGACGCTGCAGTGGGCCGGCCACCGCGAGTCGGCCGCGGCGCTGGGCAACCTGCTGACGGATGAACAACTGTGCGATGCCGCCGCCATGGCCCTGGTCGCAATCAAGGACGGCGCGGCCGAGCCGCTGCGGTCGGCGCTGCCCAACGCCAAGGGCCGCTGCCGGCTGACCATCCTGCACGGCCTGGCCGCCTTGAGCGACGCGGGCGCCGCCGAAGCGTTCAAGCGGGCATTAAAGGACGACGACCGCGAGGTCCGCATCGCGGCCGGAGCGGGTTTGGCCAAGCTGGGCGACAGCCAGGCCATTGATCTGCTGATCCAGGCGGCCGATTCGAAGACCGGCTGGGAACGGATCCAGGCCACCAAACACTGCTTGGTGCTGGCGGAAAAACTGTCGGCCGCCGGCAAGAACTCCGAGGCGCGCCGGATCTACCAGCATCTGCGCGACACTCGCCAGGATGCCACCGAGGCTTACATCCGCCAGGCCGCCGACAAAGCATTGGCCGGCGTTTAGAGAGCTGCCTTCACACTCCGTGACGCGGCGTTGCCGCGTCACGGAGTCTCCTCGCTTGGGTAAGGTCATATCCTGCATTATCCCGGAGGGGTCATGTCCAGCCCGATTGTTGTCGTCGGCAGTTCGAATGTCGATTTGATTATGAAAATGGCTCATCTGCCGAAACGCGGCGAGACGGTGACGGAGGCCGCCTTTCTGCAGACCTTTGGCGGCAAGGGGGCCAATCAAGCGGTGGCGGCGGCGCGGGCGGGAGGCAAGGTTGCCTTGGTCAACTGCGTAGGTGACGACAGCTACGGCGCCGCGATCCTGGACAACCTGCGCGCAATACGGGTCGATACCGAATTCGTCCTCACCGAACCCGGCGTGGCCAGCGGCACGGCGCTGATCATGATCGGGGACGATGGTGACAACTATATTTCCGTGGCTCCCGGCGCGAATTACCGCCTGGGCCACGCCCATATCGACCGCGCCGGCGATTTGATCGCGGGCGCCGAGTTGATCGTGTTGCAGTGCGAGATCCCTCCGGAGACATTGGAGTACGTGGTCGAACTGGCCGCCGCGCACGGCCGCCGGATCATGCTGAACCTGGCCCCGGCGCGCCGTTTGTCGGACTCGTGCCTGCAGCGGCTGACGTACCTGATTCTGAACGAATCCGAGGCCGAGTTATTGTGCGGTTTTCCCGTCGATTCGCATGACAGGGCCATCGAAGCGGGCCGGACGATTTGGGCCTTGGGGCCGGAAGTCGTCATCATCACGCTGGGAGCGGAAGGGGCTTGCGTCTGCGCCGGTGCCGCGCCGCTGGACGTTCCGGCCTTCCCGGTCCGGCCGGTCGACGCGACCGCCGCCGGAGATACCTTCTGCGGCAGCTTGGCGGTGGCTCTGCTGGAAGGCAAGACGCTGGAGGAAGGCGTCCGCTTCGCCAATGCTGCCGCTGCGTTGGCCGTCACTCGGCTGGGCGCCCAGCCTTCGATCCCGCTACGGGCGGAGATCGAGCAATTCCTGCGGAGCCGGCGCTAGCTCGGATTATTCGTTCACGCGTGGGATAGGCTTCCAGCCTGTCAGTCAGCAAAGACAGGCAAGATGCCTATCCCACTTTGCCTGTTCGTCAATCATCCTGGCTAGCACGCATTGCCCTTTGTCGCCACCAGTTCCCAAGCGTCTGGCCGATCCAGGGCGTCGCGCAGCGCCGTCAAACCGGCATCCAGCGCCGTGCGCAGCGAACTGTCTAGATCGCCAGCCACTTGTTCCAGCGATTGCGGCTCGTGCGACGCGAATCCGCTGGCCGCGGTAAAGAACACCACCGGCGGTCGGGTCATCCATTCGACAAAGTGCTCGGCCACCCGGGCGGTCAATTCGGCGTCCGCCTGGAGGAACGGCCCGTCGGCGACAAAGACGATCTGGCAGGGCTTTTTCTGCCGGCCCCACAGCCGATCGCAGCCGCGCTGCAGGACGCCCGATAAGCGGTGTCGGAGAAAGCTCACCTGTTCGTCAAACGGGAGGCCCAGATAGGGCTTCAAGTTGCCCGCTTCGGACCGCAGCAGCGGCAGCGGCTCGCCGTCCAGACGAATCCCGGCCACGTACCAGCACAAGCCGGACGTGTCGATCAAGACGGTCAGCAGTACCGGTTCTTTGTCGGTCATTTACCTGCTTACCACCGATCTTGCAGGACTGGACGCAGCGGCGTCGAGCTGCTGCAACAGCCGGCTTCCCAGCGACGCGAATTCGTCGAGGTCGACTCCCGCGGAACCCGCCGCCGGTGAATGCTCGCGCAGGCCCTGCAACAGTTGCTGTCCCTGCTGTACGTATTGGCGGATATCCGTCAGCAACCGTTCGTGTTCGACGATCTGTTCGTACCGGGCGGCCGCCTGGTGCAGTACTTCGATCAACTCGTCGGGATCCCACGGTTTGGTGATGTAGCGATACAGGCCCACGTTGTTGATGGCGTCGACCACCGCCCGGATATCGGCATAGCCGGTGAACACGATCCGGATGGCTTCGGGATGCGCGTCCTTGACGCGGTGCATCAATTGAACTCCGGTCATCTCCGGCATCCGCTGATCGGACATGATCACGTGAATCGGGTGCTGCTGCAGGATCTCCAGTGCCTGGGCGCCGCTTTCGGCGGTGTACAGTTCGAACTCGCGCCGCAACAACCCCTGCAGCGAAAACAGGATTTCCGGCTCGTCGTCCACCAACAGGATCGGATGCTTCTTGGCTGGGGTCATGATTTCGTTCCCTGTGCCGGCTCGGAACTGAATGGAAGCCGGACGCGAAACAGGCTGCCGCGTCCGAGTTGACTGTCGACTTCGATGGCGCCGCCGTGGTCGCGGATGATACCGTAACAGATGGCCAACCCCAACCCCGCTCCACGCCCGACGGCCTTCGTCGTAAAGAACGGTTCGAACAGACGCGGCTTATGTTCTGGGGCGATCCCGCAGCCATGATCCAATACTTCGACGACGGCTTGCTCGCGTTCGATCGCCGTCCGCAATTCGATCGTTCCCCCGGGCTGACTGGCCTGGATGGCATTCAGCAGCAGGTTGTGGAACACCTGATGGATCTTGCCGGGACGACAGACGACCAGGGGAAGCTGGCCGAAGCTGGTTTGCACGGCGAGTTGTTTTTCCTCGACGTCGCGGGCCAGGATTTCGAGCGTGGATGTCAAGGCCGCGTTCAGGTCCAATTCGTCCAATTCCGCCGAGTCCAAGCGGGCAAACTCGCGCAGATTTTGGACGATATTCCGGACGCGTCCGAGGCCTTCCAACGAGGCGGCGAACAGGTGGGGCAAGTTCTCCTCGATCCACGCCAGATCACTGGCGGCTTCGAGTTCGGCCACTTCGGCGGCCAAACGCGGGTCCTCCTGCGCCAGGACGTCTGTCCCCCGCCGATAGGCTCTCAGCACTTCGATCACGGACCGGACATCCCGGTTCAGCACGGCCAGATTGTTCGTGACATAGGCCACGGGATTGTTGATCTCGTGGGCCATGCCGGCCGCCAGTTGCCCCAGGCTGGCCAGTTTCTCGCTTTGCACCAGCGCCGCCTGCGTCATCCGCAACTGCCGATACTGTTCGGCCAACTTCAGTTCCAGTTCAATGATCCGCTGGCCTTCGCGCATCCGGACACGCAGTTCATCCGAATCAAACGGCTTGGCCAGGAAATCGTCGGCGCCGGCATCCATCGCCGTCACCAAGTCTTCCTTTTCGGATTTCGCCGTGAGCAAGATAATGTAGACGTAACTCGGCAGTTCACACTCGCGGATCCGACGGATCAGTTCCAGCCCATCCATTTCGGGCATCAGCCAGTCGGTCAGCACCAGCGGAAAGTGCTCGTGGCGGAACAGTTCCCAAGCCTGCGCGCCGTGCTCGGCTTCGGTCACCTCGTATTGCCACTTCTGCAGGGACGCCCGCAACAATCGCCGCGTCATCAGGCTGTCTTCGACGATCAGAACTTTCATGGGTGCTGCATGTGAGTTGGTTGCGTCATCCGTCAGGTTCAGGCGTCAGCATCCACATCGGTGTTCGGAGCGGAGTCACTTGGCGCCAGTATATCCCCCACGCTCCTCTTGGACAAGCAAGTCCGGCTGCAGGATACCTCGCGGGAACCACAAGAACCATCCGCCAAGAGCCCCAGCGGCACGCAGGACGGCCGTGCGGTCGAAGACCTGTTGCGGCGCACGCACCTCCGCCCGATGGCCGGCAGCGGCTGGAAAGTCGTCATCATCAACGAAGCCGACCGCATGACGCCGCAGGCCGAAGTGATGTGGCTGGACGGTTTGGAAAAGCTGCCGGCCAAGACGGTCGTCGTGTTCACCACCAACAATCTACACAAGCTGACCGACCGCTTCGTCCGCCGCTGCGAAGTCCAGCGGTTCGACGCCACCAGCGACGAATTCCGCGACGGCATGGTGGACGTGGTTCGCCAGGTCTGGAAGCGGGAGACCGGGACCGACCTGGACACGATCCCGCAGGACCTCGGCAAGTTCGAGCTGGGCTCCCAGCCACCGCCCCACGGTCGAGGTCGCGCTGCAAGATCACCGGCCCTCCGCGCCCGCTTGCCGCCGTTTCATCGCCGACGCCCAAAACCGGTCTACGGGACTCTTCACGGCGAAGGCATTCAGCCGCAACACGTGCGTATAGATCTGCGTTGTCCGCACGTCCTCGTGCCCCAGCAGTTCCTGGACCGTGCGGATGTCCACACCGTCTGCCAACAAATGGGTGGCAAACGAATGCCTAAACGTGTGGCATCCGGCGTGTTTCTGAATCCCCAGTTTGCGGACCGCTCCGCCCACGGCTTTCTGCAGGCAGGAGGGATCCAGGTGGTGACGCCGCCAGGCACCACTGCGCGGATCCTTCGACGGTCCAGCGGCGGGAAACACGTACTGCCAGGCCAATTCGCGATCCAAGTTCGGGTACTTGCGGGCCAGCGCATAAGGCAGCTCCACGCCAGCGAACCCTTCCCGCACGGCCCGCTCATGCGCCTCGCGCACTTGAACCAAGTGCCGCTTCAGTGGCTCGACCGCCGCTTCCGGCAAAAGGGTCACACGATCCTTGTCCCCTTTGCCCTCGCGGACGATCACCTGCAGCCGGTCAAAGTCGACGTCCTTGACCCGCAAGCGAAAACACTCCATCAGCCGCAGTCCGCCGCCGTACAACAGCATGCCCATGAGCCAGCGAATGCCTTGAAGTTCCTCCACGACCGCCATCGCCTCTTCCGGCGTGAACACCACCGGCAACCGCTTCGGCTTCTTGGCCCGCACGACATCGTCCAACCAACCGAAATCACGTTCCAACACCTCGCGGTACAGAAACAGCAACGCCGACAGGGCTTGGTTCTGCGTCGAGGCCGCAACATGGCCGTCGACCGCCAAATGTGTCAGGAAGTCGCCAACCTCCTTGGCACCCATCTCCAGAGGATGCCGAACGTGGTGAAAAAGGACAAACCGCCGAATCCAGTTCACGTACGCGTGCTCGGTGCTCAGCGCCAAGTGCCTCACTCGGCAACGTTGTCGCACCTGGTCCAACAACTTCGGCTTCCCCGACTGAGCCACGGGCGTTTCTTGGGGCTGCGTCATGACATGTCTCCCAGCGATCCTCGCCGAACGAGATCGGCTCGCCTGTGCGTTCTGCCACGAGCAGCCGCCGGCGGTCCGGCTCGTTCCGCACCATCAATTATGTACCGCCGTATATGTACTGAACGCACAATCAGTTGTCAAGCACCCCCGCACCTTCCGCGCACAAAAATCGAAACAAAATTGTCGCTCGATTTTCTGGCGTCGTGCGGCTAGTCACGCCGGCCCCCCCTCTCGCGCCGGAACCTCGCGGTTAGGCCGCAAAAATCAGCCGCACAATCCCCAGGCCCACTTGGGGTGCTCAAGACGCAAGCCGCGTCGCGATCGCGGGTTCCACTCGCCGCTCACGCCCCGCCGGTTGCGCGTTATCCGGCCAAATGTCGGCGTCATAAAAAGCACCCCCATCAGACGGGTTCTCGTGAGGGATCCCAGACCGCCTCGGCTCGCGCGTTCTGCCGCCGGAACCGCCCGCAGAAAACGCTTGCCCAGTCAGGGGATAGCCGCCGTAACCGCTTGCCTCACAGGCTATTACGAACAAGACTTCGCCACCGGCCTTGGCGTATTCCGCCGCCGAAAACGGCCGTCTAATGCGCACAGCCATTCGACGTACCACCACAGGGGAGTCCTCCGCATGTTACGCGGCCCGCATAACACGCGTCCCCAATCGAAGGGAGTTCGCCGCAACAGCTTGCCAGACAGCCGCTTTTTCGCTAGGCTGATGACGCGGTCGATGAGCGTTCTGTGGCCAAAATCGCCGCAGTAACTAATTATTGGTGCCGTAGAATTAGAAGTTCGTCGCCAGACGTCCGGGGCCGCTGAAAAGTCCCGAACTCCAGAAACCGGAACTGAAAACACAAAACCCAGGACGACAAAAAATGGGATGGCTTCCTCGGCTCTCTGAGCTGGTCCCCATTTTTCTGCCCTCGATCTTTTTGCCCACCGCTGCCGAACCGGTGCCTGACGACTGTGGCCCCCGGACGAAAGAGAACGTCCACCCCGGTCCTGGCTACGCTGCGGCAGACCGGCACTCCACGAAAAAGATTGCCGTCCGCCTGGCGATGCGGTAAGATGACCGTCGGCCGGCGGGGCGATGGTCGCCCACAGACAGACCGGCCGGCGACGAACCGGGGCGACGAACAAAATGTTGCAATCGAGCGGCGGTTAGGTCCAGCGGTGTGGTTGCCCTTGTCGTCGCCGCCGATTGAACATGGTCGTTCGGCGAGAAGGATACGATACTCAATGATCGGGAAACGACGAAGGATGGTGACTTTGATTCCCGCAACCATCCTGCTGGGAACGGTGGCCGTATCGTTGATGAGTGCCGGGACGGCCGCATCGCCGCCGCAGGTCGCAAT
>CAZXYZ010000024.1:0-112225 GCA_964645045.1 uncultured Pirellulaceae bacterium
CCCGCTTCGTCCGCGGCGGCGAAGCCGCCGCGGACGAAGCCGCCGCGGACGAAGCGGGGGAGGTGGAAGTGGGATCCGCGTCTGTGTAGCAAGAAACGGAAGGATCTCCCGGGCAAGCCGGGAGCATTCACCAGTTGCGGACGGCACTCGCGACGCCTCCGAAACAAAACGGGGAAGTTATTTCGTGGGCGTTGCTAGCCGTCACAGACGGTTTCTAACGCGGTGGTTTTTTCGACGCTTCCTCTTACGCCTGTGCCCAGTGGAGCACCTGTCCGGTTACCGTGGGGTTGCCGGCCCCCAAAAAAAACCAGACCCCGTCCAAGGGTGATTTGACCACAAGGTAGTGACCGCAAGAATTCCGCTTCTTGCGCCGCAAGGACCTACAACCCGATATGGCAAACACGGACTACGCCTGCACCGCCGGTGCCGGGTCGAGTTGCCAAGGGTCGCTTGTGTCGGAGCCCTATTCCGCCACCACCGGCGTAACCAGGGTTCCGATCGAGCGGATGGTGGCTTCCAGGCGGTCGCCCGGTTTCAGGTACGTGCCCGTGGCGTTGCCGACGCCCGCCGGCGTGCCGGTCGAGATGATGTCGCCCGGCTCCAGGGTCAAGAAGCTGGACAGGAACTCGATCACGGCGGCGACGGGGAAGATTTGATACGCGGTGCTGGAATCCTGCCGCACTTTGCCGTTCAACGTGAGTTTCATGTCCAGCTTCTGCGGGTCGGGGATGGCATCGGCCGACACGACGCAGGGCCCCATCGGGCAGAAATTGTCATGCCATTTACCGTGCTGCCAGTCGAAGAAACCGTCCTTCTGCCGGACCTTTCGCTGCGGGTTGGGATGAAACTCGCGGTCGGAAATGTCGTTCACGACGGTATAGCCGGCGACATACTGCAGGGCGTCGGCTTCCTTGATGCCTTTGGCCCGGCGGCCGATGATCACGCCCAGCTCCAGTTCCCAATCGATGTGATCCGGCGACACGGCCGGGATCCGGATCGGTTTGCCAGGATCGTTCAGTGTGGTCGTCGGTGGCTTCATGAAGACGTAGGGAAACGTTTCCGCCCGCTGTGCCGCCACGCCGCCGCCCTCTTCGATGTGCGCGGCGTAGTTGCCGGCCAGCAGCAACAGCTTGGGCGGCCGCGGAATGGGAACCAGCAATTCCACGGAGTTGGTCGCCAGTTTGGCCGCGTCCGGCAACAGCGCGGCATTGTCGGCGACCCACTTGGCGAGTTTCGCCGTGTCCCGGTACGCGCCACCGTCGGGCGGCAGGAACACCAACAAGTCGTCCCCGTCGGGCATGGTCAACTTGTCTCCAACGGCGTCCGCGTACTTCGCTGCGGCGGCTGCCAGGGGGACAATGTAAGCTTCGTCATAGAATCCGACGGACACTTGTCCGGCATGTCGAAATCGGCATAAACGCATGGCAAAACTCCCGGGGGGAAAGTACAAAAGTTGAGAAGTCGCTATGTCGAAAAGTGGCTATGTCGAGAAGTCGCTAAGCGTCCTCGCAGAAATAACTTGGTCAATTTCAAAGTAGTAGGCACACTCCGTGTGCCGTAACGTGCGGACGGCACACGGAGTGTGCCTGCTACAATTTCTCCCGCGCGGACACTAAGTCGAAAAGTCGAGGCGGGAAGCACCTAGCCGATGCCGGGCTCTCCCGACTCTTCGACTCTTTCACTCTTTCACTTTTCGACCCGTTTTCGTAGGTGTTTGTCGGCGAAGTTCAGGTACTGCTCCCAATCGTAATCCGTCACGTCGTGTTTGCCGCTACGGATATGATAGCCGATGATGTCGCTGACGGGTTGGTCCACAGCCGGCATGTCGTCTGCCGGCAGGCCGCCGGCGCCCAGCAGACGGTACACGGGCTCGGCGTGCTTGGCCGACAGGAATTCGCCGCGGGGATCGGCCCAGCGGTCCTCGACGGCACTGGCCACGTAGACCGGCCGCGGGGCGATCAAGGCGATCAGTTCGTGTTGGTCGATCGGTAATTGCCCCTCGTTGTTGCTGTACTGGTTAAAGTTGTCGCAGAACCAGTGCGGGAACGAGGTGTTGATCCGCGCCACGGTTTCGCCGAAGGCGCGGCGGCTAAGCGCCGCGCCGCCGCAACCGGAATTGTTCGAGATCACCAGCGCGAATCGTTCGTCCTCGGCGCCGGCCCACAACGAGGTCTTGCCCAGCCGCGAATGCCCCATCACGGCCACCCGCTTGGCGTCCATGTCGGCATCGGTCTCGAAATAGTCCAGCGCCCGGCTCAAGCCCCAGGCCCAGGCGGCGATCGAGCCCCATTCGTCTGGATCGGGTTTCGTCTGACCGGCACGATAGAACAGCGGATGAACGCCGTTCTGAAAACCGTCATCGAAATCGGGATCGATGTCGCCGTAGTAGATTGTCGCCAAGGCGTAGCCGCGGGCCAGGATCTTTTCCACCGCCCAGCGGCTGGACGAGGCCCCACGGCTTTCTTCCGTGGCACGATTGCCGGCACGGCCTTTGGCCTGACTTGGCCGCATCCAACTAGTCGAAAGCTTAATCCCCGGATCCTTATGGACCGTGTGATTACCCTGGAAGTTCAGACCCACGAAAGCCGGCGCAGGTTTCGCTGCAGCATTGGGCAGATAGATCAGGAGATCCATGCTCGGCCCGTCCTTTTTGCCCGTAAAGTAGACCGTCACCTGCCTGCGCGTGGCCGTTCCGCCGAGCGCCTGTTTGTCGCAGTCGAACACTTCCCACGTCATGCCCTCGGGCCGACCGGGGCTGCGGCCGAACATCTGCGTCCGGAACAACTGCAGAATCTCCGGCCGCCGTTTGGTCCGCCAAGTTTCGGCGTCGGTGACTTTGTCGCCGTTGGCCAGAACCAGTGGATCCGGCAACGTGTACTGCGGAACCTTGGCTTCGTCGTAATTGGCCTCTGCGGCCCACGCGGCGTTTGCCACGGCCATCATGCCGGCCAGAGCCAGGAAGACAAAAGCCCGGGGGAATCGGTCGAAGATGCTCATGGGAACCTCGCTGGATGGGGATTGGCGAAACATCAGCCGCCCGCACTTCGTGACTCTAAACTATTTCCCGGGGCATCTCAATCACCGGCAATCCCGGAAACCGTCCCGGATGCTTGCGTGCCGGTGCCGCAGGGCGTAATGTGGTCCGGGACGGCGATATGACCACCGAAACGCTTCAGGAGAATCTCTCATGCGAAAACCACTTCTCGGCATGGCGACGTTGCTCGCCACCGCCATCCTTTTGACCATCGTGTGCCCGGCCGCCGAGCCGTCGCGTCCAGCGGCGGAGCAGAAGACGCTCAACGTCCTGTTCATCGGCAACAGCTTCACCGCCTGCCACAACTTGGCGCAGGTCGTCAAGGCGCTGGCCGGGGCCGGCCACCCAACCCTGCGTTTCGACGTCACGACGGTCCTCTACGGCGGACGGCGGCTCGTGGATCACTGGCGGTTGGGCACCCAAAATTTCGTGCGGATTGCGGAATTGACGGCCGCGGAAGAGCAGGCCACGGTCAAGTCGCTGGAAGAGATGGTCGCCCTGGACCCCAACGACAGATACGCTCCTTCGGCGCTGGCCCGTCACCGGGATCTGAGCAAGTCCTTGGAAAGCCGGCGCAAGAAGTGGGACTTTGTCGTGCTTCAGTCGTACCGCGACGACCTGGAAGGCGACAAGTCGCTGTACGCCCAGTACGCGCCGAAGTTCGCCGAGTTGATCAAGGCCCAGGGCGGGCGCGTGGTCCTGTACGAGACAACGCCCACCACTCAGAACAGCAAGCCCGTGACGGCCCCGCCCGACGCGGCCGTGGTAACCGGGAAAGCCAAGACGATCGCCGCCTTGGCCGCGCAAACCGACGCCCTTGTCGTACCCATGTCCATGGTGGCTCTGCGCTGCCAGACAGTCCGGCCGGACCTGACGCTGCGGTACGTTAACGATGGCCATCTGAACCAAACGATGGGCTATCTTACCGCATGCACGTTCTATGCGGCACTGTTCCAGCGCAGCCCCGAGGGTCTGCCCATCGATACGGTGAACGACAACCGCACCAAGGACGGCAAGCCGGCTCAAGACCCTGACGGCGGGCCGCTCCAGCGAACGTTCTCCGCTCAAGACCGCGCCGATCTGCAACGGATCGCCTGGGAAGGATTCCAGCAGTTCCAGCAACTCGCCGCGTCCGCCGATCGTCGGTAACCGACGCAGGGATCGCCTGTTGCGACGGGGGGCAAGCACGTGGCGGGGAACGTGGCCCCAACCGCATGCATCGCCAGGCCAAGGAGCGGGTTCGAGGTGACGGACGCCATGCCGTTCACCCAAACGTTGCAAAAATCTCGGCGAGCGGTGGGCGTCAGCCTCACCTCTTGGCACATTTTCTTGCTCCGTTTTTTGCCGACTTCGCGGACAATTGCTGCGCGAGACTGACGCCTTCCAGCATCACGCGATTCGTCGCGCAGTTGCACCTTCTCCATCGCACAGCCTGACTTCTGGGCTTTGTGATATTCCTCCACCACCCATCGCCATTCGTGCCAAGTCTTCACCCGACGGATGTCGGCGGGAGTCTCGACGGGATGGTTGGTGAGCAACAACCACTCCACGGGTTCGCAGCCGGCGGGCGGGTTCGGTTCCCAAATGCGGATGATCCAGGCCTTCAGCGGCGACTTCCCGTGGTTTCCCCGCCGTACATGCGGCGCTACCAAACGCACGGGCGCCGCAACCAGACAGAGTTGGGCCTCGCGATACGTGCCGATCGGCTCGGTCGAGCCTTCACGTTTCGCTTGGCGTCGTTGTTGGAGCACGTCGGGATCAAGGCGAACGGTCGCCGTGCTGGTGGCTTGCGCCGGCAACGTCCGCGCGTAGGTATGCAGGGAACAACGCTCGGCGTCGTCGTCAAGATGCCCCGGGAGCATCACCCGCTCGTGACAGGAACGCGCCACAAACGTGCGTCCGCTACGCGCCGCGTGCTCCAAGAACTCGAACGTATCTGCGCCCCGGTCGCAGACGTCGACCACTTTGGCGTTCTCAGGCAAGCCGTCGGTCCCTTTGATCCACAGTTGTGGGCGTTATCGGCTGAAGCGCGACGGCGATCTGCCGACCTCTCTCGCGGACGTAACCGCCGAACTGTCCGGTAGCGTGCCTGAAGACCCGTTTAACGGCCAGCCCTTGCGTTACCGCAAGCTGCCCGCCGGAGGTTGTACGGTCTACTCCGTGGGAAGGGACCGCAAGGACGACGGAAGCACCGTCCAGGGGCCGGACGTCAAGAAACCCCGCGATGTCGCGATGACGATTGCGCGGCAAGAGACCGCTGACGCCATAAACGCAAACGATTGCGTTCTGTGAGCGAAAAAACGGCATGTTCGTGGCGGTCTAGGCGGCTGTTAAAGTTGATGGACCAAACACCACGTCCCGGCCCCGGGCCACGACCCGCGGCAGGTGGACGCGCTCGCGGCCGTCCTAGGCGTCGTCGGGGAACACCTCGATTCGGATCGCGAGGCGTTGCTTGACGAAACGTTTGGCGAAACGGCCACAGCCGCACATTCCAGCTCCCGTCAGCGCTGCGCCCAGTAGTCAAAAACCAGCACCTTGTCCACGTGCGGGCCGACCAGCTTGACGAATTCCTGATGCGCCGGATGGGGCAGGTACGCGGCCCGGCCGGCTTCGTCGCGGAAGGTGACCAGGAAGCCGTGCGTAAAGCCGTCTGACTTGCCCTCGACGCTCACGTCCGTGCCGCATTCGAAATCCACGATCACGTCGATTTTGCCGGGCAGTGCGGCAAAAGCGTCCACAATCGCCTTGGTCTGTTCGGCCGTGGTGCCGTCTTTGAACTTGAAGATCACCAAATGCCGGAGCCGGCTGTCGCCGGCCGCCTTGGCGACGCCCAACGTTTGCAGGATGCAATCCGCCACAAAGCGATTGCCCGTGTCGTTCAGGTGAACGCCGTCGGTGGTCAGGACGCCCTTTTCCTGATTGGCCGCGTTCTGTTCCTTGAGTTGAGCCAAGAACTTCTGCCGCAGGTCCAGGAGGCAGACTCCCGTCTGTTCGGCCACTTTGCGGCTGATTTCCGAGTATTCGTCCAGCATCTTGTCGAACTGGTTCGACCCATCGGTCTTTTCGCCGATGACGCTGGGCGTGCATAAGACGACGCGCGCCGCCGCTTCCTTACTGCGTTGGATCAAGTCGATCAAACCCTTCTCGAAATCCTCCTTGGACGTGCCGACGTTGCGGTTCCAGTGCCAGACATCGTTGATCCCGATATAGATCACGACCACCGTCGGCTTCTTGTCGAGCACGTCGCGCTGGAGCCGTTTTTGGCAGTCCGGCACTTTGTTGCCGCTGATCCCGGCGCCGACGATCTCGACGCCCAGACCCGCGTGCTGCCTGGCGATTGCCTGGCCCACCAGTGTCACGTAGCCCTTTTCGCGGACGCCGCCCGCGGTGATCGAATCCCCCAGGAACACGACCCGGTCGCCTTGCTTCAGTTCCAGGCTGGCCGCGGGGGCGCTCGCCGCAGCCGCTCCCAGCAGGGCCACGCCACACAGCAGGATACAAACCGTCAGGGTGCAAAACCGTCTCATCGTTGTCGGCTCCTCGAGGAAATGGGGGAAAGCATCGTTTGGTTCACATCGGGAAAGCTTCGCAAATGGGAACCGTTCGAGCAAGAGGGGCCGACGGGAACGACTTGTACAACATTGCTTCTTCCTCCGTGCCCCGGCTATGACGCGAAGAATCGGAGGTGTGATAAATGCGGGCTGCATTTCGGTCGGGTTCCTGGAGAGGCACTGTTTCCGGCCGGTTGCCGTAGTGTGTGGCCAGGAATCCTGGCAACCTCTGTGTAGCCGCATTCGCCAGAATGCGGGCTCTTGCCCTGTGCCCGCATTCTGGCGAATGCGGCTACCGGCCGGAAACCACGGCCACACACGAACCACTGCGGCGTTTGTCTTTGACCATTGTCTCGTGGTACAATGCGTCCGTCGTTGACCGCCAAACGTCGCCCACCTCGAATACAGGACACGAACCATGCTCGCCTCCGTTCCGCGTTGGTTGTCGAATCCGTTTGCCATCGCACTACTAGCCGCTTGTGCTGCGTGCCCGTCCGGCCTGCTGCCGCGTTCGCTGCCTGCGGAACCGCAACAGTTGACGGTTCGCAAATTGGGCAATCCCGGTCCGCTGGAGATTGTCGATGGCAGCACGCCGGTGCTGCGGTACAATTACCAGTTGGTGACCGAGCCGGAAGAGGTCCAAGGCCGCATCAGCCCGGGGAACCGCAAGTACGCGGTGGCCCGCGCGGACTACATTCATCCGCTGTACGGTCCGCGCGGCGAAGTGCTGACGGAGGATTGGAGCCCCGATCATCCGCATCACCGCGGCATCTACTGGGCGTGGCCGGAAGTGGATTGGCAGGGCCGTCGCGGCGACTTGCACGCGCTCCAGATGGTGTTCGCCAAGCCGACAGGCCAAGTTCAGATCGAAAACGGGGCAGACTTCGTTCAAGTCACGGCCGAGAGCGAGTGGCGTTGGGAAGACCGCACCCCGGTCGTCCGCGAACAGGCGACCATCCGGGCGTATGCCAAAACGGCAGCGGGGCGCGCGATCGATTTGCAGTTCCGCTTTGCCGCGTTGGACACCGACTTGCTGGTTGCCCGCCGCGGCACCAGCCATTACGGCGGCTTGAACGTGCGGCTGTCGGCGGCGGGTGACCAGCAGATCGCGACCATGACCGAACCCGCCGGCACGGCGCCGCGACGCGCTTGGGCTCAACGCAGCGGCATTCCCGTCGGCGGGCAGGGCGTGGTCGGGCTGACGATCCTCCAGCACGCACAGAACCCCGACTATCCGGGTGATTGGGTGCAGTACCCGAACCTGTCCTGGATCCAGCCGACTTTCCCCGCCGCCAACACGCGGTACACGATCTCCAAAGACCGGCCGCTCGTTCTGCGTTACCGATTCGTGATTCACGACGGCCAGCGGACGCCGGAGACGATCGGTGGGTGGTGGGATGCGTATCACGCACGCGATGGAAAATGACGCTCAAGCCCGCAAGCCCGCGAAAGCAAGAAGGACTTTGGGCATAAGTACTCGGTGGTCCTCAAAGAAGCTCGTGAAACACGCTATTGGCTCCGCCTGCTCACAGTCGCCGAGGTCGTGCCAGCAGCGCGGCTTGAGTCGATAACCGGTGAGGCCAACGAATTGGTCGCCATCCTGACCACGATTTGCAGAAAGAACCGCGACTGACATTTATCTTCAGGCGATCAGTACCCCGCCGAGGAATCGAACCCCGTCCTGCAGAATCGAAGACTGCCGTGCCGTCCGTCACACTCGCAGGGCAAAACGCCGCCAGTGTCCCGACCTGGAATCGAACCAGGACCAGGATCTTAGGAGAGTCCTGTGCGCTCCGTTACACCAGCGGGACGTTTTCACCGCAGAGCCGACGACTGGATTCGCACCAGCATGAACCTGCGCATGGCTCTTGCCCCTGAAAAAGGATATCCGGACCGGGAGTGACACAGCTGTCTCGCTGGATTTCAGGGGCCGACACCTCGTTGTCAATGGTCGTAGATGCATTTCCTGCGGATGCCGTCTTTTAAGTCGCCGCGTCTTCCTCTACCATATCCCCAACGCCGAACGGCTTCTTCGGCTCGATTTCGGCTGGGTGCCGACGGACCGGCGGCTGTTTGCCTGGATCCGCGGGAGGCGGTTGACGGACTTCTTGCGGGAGATGTGACGACGTACCCGTGGAAGGTGCCGTGCGACGCTTTCGCGCGGCTCCAACCGCGCCGCTCACTTTCTCTCAGCCCTCAAGTGAGTGGGTCATAAGGTGCCAGTTGAAGGCGGTTCCTCTCCCGCCCAGCCGAGCCGGCGCAACGCGCTAATCGCGCGTCGGCCGGTCGTCGTCGAAAGCAGTGTGCGGCCAGGCCACGGGATGCTGGACGCCGGGATTTCAGGAGTGAACAACAAGATGGCCGTCAAACGAATTAAGCCGGAAGCGCCGACGGCGGACAACCGCTGGAAGATGATAGACATCACGATGCGCCGCAATGGCTACGCCGGGCATGCGCTGATCGAGACCTTACACACGGTTCAGGACGTCTTCGGTTACATTGACGATCCGTCCATGCGTTACGTGGCCCAGGGACTCAACCTGCCGTTGAGCAAGGTCTACGGCGTCGCCACGTTCTACCACCTGTTCACCCTCAAGCCGAAGGGCAAGCACACTTGCGTGGTCTGCACCGGCACGGCTTGTTATATCAAGGGCGCTGGCGACCTGGTGGACAGAATCCAGCAGCGGTACAACGTCCGGACCGGCCAAACCACGCCGGATGGCAAGCTGTCGGTGGTCAACGCACGTTGCGTGGGGGCTTGCGGCCTGGCGCCGGCCGCCGTCCTGGACGGAACGATGCTGGGAAAACAGTCGGCCGACGAGTTGTTGGACAAGATCGAGAAGGTGCTGGAACATGAATCTTGATGATTTGGAAGAACTCGCGTCCGAAGTGCGGGCCGCCGGGGAATCCTGCACGCATTGCGTCCGCGTCTGTATGGCGGCGGGCTGCCAATCGTCGGGATCGCGTCCGGTGCTCGATCGGCTGAACGAGCAGTTGACTGGCCGGGAAGGCGTGAAGGTCAAGTCGGTGGGCTGCATGGGACTTTGTTCCGGCGGCCCGTTGGTCGAAGTGCAAACGCGCGGCCAGGCGGCGCCGGTGCTGTATCAGAACGTCGGGGAAGCCGACGCGGCCGAGGTCGCGGCGAGCTTGGGCGGCGAACCGGTCCAGCGGCTGGTCTGCCCGACGGATGTTCCCTTCTTCGCCCGCCAGCAGAAAATCGTCCTGGAGAATTCGGGGGTCATCGACCCCGAGGACATCAGCGACTACATCGCCGCCGACGGCTACCGGGCGCTGGTCACCGCCTTGACGGAGATGAACCGGGCCGAGGTGCTGCGCGAGATCGAAATCAGCGGCTTGCGGGGGCGCGGCGGCGGTGGATACCCGTCGGGCCTGAAGTGGTCGACGGTGGCCAAGATGCCGTCCGAGCAGAAATACGTCATCTGCAACGCGGACGAAGGCGACCCCGGCGCGTTTATGGACCGGGCGGTGCTTGAGTCGGACCCGCATCGCGTGCTCGAGGGCATGGCCATTGCCGCCTATGCGGTGGGCGCCAGCAAGGGCTATATCTACATCCGCGCGGAATACCCGCTGGCGATCGATCGCTTGAAGACCGCGATCCGGCAGGCAACCCGCAAGGGCTTGCTGGGTTCGAGTATCTGCGAAACGCAGTTCAGTTTCGAGATCGAACTGCGGCTGGGCGCCGGCGCGTTCGTGTGCGGCGAGGAAACGGCGCTGATGGCATCCGTCGAAGGGGAACGGGGCCAGCCCAGTCCGCGGCCGCCGTATCCGGCGGAATCCGGGCTGTGGGGCTATCCGACCCTGATCAACAACGTGGAGACGCTGGCCAACGTTCCGGCGATCATTCGCCGCGGCGGCGAATGGTTCGCGGGCATCGGCACGGAAAAGTCCAAGGGAACCAAGGTGTTCGCCTTGGCCGGCCGGATCGAGAACACGGGACTGATCGAAGTCCCGATGGGGATCAAGCTCCGGGACATCATCGAAGCGATCGGGGGCGGCGTGCCCGATGGCCGCAAGTTCAAGGCCGTGCAGACCGGCGGCCCGTCCGGCGGCTGCCTGCCGGAACAGCACCTGGACTTGCCCGTCGACTACGATACTTTGCGGCAGGCCGGTTCCATCATGGGTTCGGGCGGCATGATCGTGATGGACGAAACGTCGTCGATGGTCGACGTGGCCCGTTACTTCATGGAATTTTGCATGACCGAGTCCTGCGGCAAGTGCATTCCTTGCCGCGTGGGTACGTACCAGATGTTCGGCTTGCTGGACAAGATCGCCAAGGGCCAAGGCACGCAAGACGACCTGGCCTTGCTGGAAGAGTTGTGCGAAGTCGTGCAGATGACCAGTCTGTGCGGGCTGGGTCAGACGGCCCCGAATCCGGTGTTGAGCACGCTCCGCTACTTCCGCCACGAATACGAGGCGAAACTCACAGGCGATTCGCCCAAGGCCGCTCATCGCCATGCTGAGAAGAAGGAGGCTACCCCATGAAACGCCAGGCTCCGCCGCCGGTCCGCGTCGTCACGTTCAAGATCGACGACCGCGACCTGAGTGCCCGCGAGGACGAAACGATCTTGACGGTGGCCCGGGAACAGGGCATCCGCATTCCTTCGCTGTGCTTCCTGGAAGGACTCAGCGTGTGGGGCGCGTGCCGGCTGTGCGTCGTCGAGATCGAGGGCAGCCCCCGTTTGGTCTCCGCCTGTTCGACGCGGGTCGCCCAGGGCATGCAAGTGTTCAGCAACACCGAGCGGCTGCAGCGTTACCGCCGCATGATCGTGGAACTGCTGTTCGCCGAACGCAACCACGTTTGCTCCGTGTGCGTTTCCAACGGCCATTGCGAACTGCAGACGCTGGCGCAGGAGTGCGGCGTCGACCACGTGCGGGTGCCGTACCGGAATTCGGTGTACGAGATCGACTCGACCAACGATTACTTCCGCTTGGACCACAACCGCTGCGTGCTGTGTACCCGCTGCGTGCGGGTTTGCGACGAGATCGAGGGCGCCCACACCTGGGACTTGATGGGGCGCGGAATCGAGTGCCGCGTGATTACCGATTTGAACCGCCCGTGGGGCGAAAGCGCCACGTGTACGGGCTGCGGCAAATGCGTGCAAGTCTGTCCGACCGGCGCGTTGGTGAAACAAGGAACTTCGGTCGGGGAGATGGCCAAAGACCGGCACTTCCTCCCGTACCTGTCGCAGATGAGGCACGCCCCATGAGCGAAGGCAAGAAAATCACGTTGGCGACTTCCTGGCTGGACGGCTGCTCCGGCTGCCACATGTCTTTTCTGGACATCGACGAGCGGCTGCTGGAGTTGGCGGAAAAGGTCGAGTTCGTCTTCAGCCCGCTGGTCGATGCCAAAGAATTGCCGGACACGGTCGACGTGGGGATTCTGGAAGGCGCCGTCAGTTCGGAAGACGACCTGGACCGGGCCCTGCAGTTCCGCCAGCACTGCCGGTACCTGATCAGCTTGGGCGATTGCGCCGTCTGCGGCAACGTGCCGGCGATGCGGAACTTCTTTCCGCTGGACGCCGTGCTGGACCGCGCCTATAAGGAAAATGTACAGCTGAATCCGCAACGGCCGACGATCAACGTGCCCAAGCTGTTGGATCCCGTCCGGCCGCTGCACGCCGTCGTCCACGTGGACTTGTTCGTTCCGGGGTGTCCCCCTTCCGCAGATGCGATCTGGTTCGTGCTCAGCGAATTGATCGCCGGACGCAAGCCGGATCCATCGCTTGTTACCCGATTCGGAGCCTAAGGCATCCCATGGCCGCCACTCGTACGCTTACTATTGAACCGATCACCCGCATCGAAGGCCACGCGCGGATCACCATCCAATTGGACTCCGCGGGCCAGGTCGAGGATGCCAAGTTCCACCTGACCCAGTACCGGGGCTTCGAAAAATTCTGCGAAGGGCGTCCCTACCGGGAAATGCCGGCCCTGACCGCGCGGTCTTGCGGAATCTGCCCCGTCAGCCACCTGGTGGCGTCGTCCAAAGCTTGCGATCAATTGCTGAGCGTGTCCATTCCGCCGACGGCCGTCAAGCTGCGGCGGATCATGAACCTGGCCCAGTTGCTGCAGTCCCATGCGCTGTCCTTTTTCCACCTGTCCTCCCCGGATTTCCTGTTGGGCTGGGATTCCGATCCCGCCCACCGCAACGTGTTCGGCTTGATGAAGCAGCATCCGCAACTCGCCAAGGACGGGATCCGGCTCCGGCAGATCGGGCAGATGATGATCGAGATCCTGGGCGGCAAGCGGATCCACCCCGCCTGGATGGTCCCCGGCGGCGTGAACGATCCGTTGATCGAGGAGAAACGCTCCACCATGCTCAAGATGATCCCCGACGGAATTACCATCGCTCGGCGGACCTATGCGTTCTTCAAGGATCAGATCAGCAAGTTCACCGACGAAGCCCAGCATTTCGGGAATTTTCCATCGCTGTTCCTGAGCCTGGTCACGCCCCGCGGCGGGTTGGAACATTACGATGGCCTGATCCGCATCAAAGACGCGGAAGGCAACATCGTCGAGGACATGGTGCCGCCGGACGAGTACCAGCGGGTGATCGGCGAAGCGGTCGAGCCGTTCTCGTACATGAAGTTCCCCTACTACAAGCGGCACGGGTATCCCAACGGCATGTACCGCGTGGGGCCGCTGGCCCGCTTGAACAACTGCGACCGCTGCGGGACGCCGTTTGCCGACGTGGCACTGGCCGAGTTCCGCACGCTGCAGGAAGCGCGTCCGGTGGCCAGTAGCTTCCACTATCATTACGCCCGGCTGGTCGAGATCATCTTTGCGCTGGAGACGATCGATCGGTTGCTGCGGGACCCGCAGATCCTGGACACGCGGATTCGCGCCCGGGCGCGGAGCAACCGGGACGAGGGGATTGGCGTGGCCGAGGCCCCGCGGGGCACGTTGATTCATCACTACCGCATCAACCCGCAAGGCTTGATGACCTGGATGAACCTGATTATCGCCACCGGCCATAACAACCTGGCAATGAATCGAGGGGTTAAGCAGGTGGCCCAGCGGTACGTCGACGGGAATCAGTTGCAGGAAGGTATGCTGAACCGGGTCGAAGCACTCATCCGCTGCTACGATCCGTGTCTGAGCTGCGCGTCGCACGCCATGGGTCAGATGCCGCTGCGGATCGAGCTGCGGGATGCCGCAGGCCGGATCGTCGATGAACTGCAGCGCAGCTGATTCCCCCGCGTCCGCGTCCCCCGCCGTCGGCCCGGTCCTGGTGATCGGTTACGGCAACACGCTCCGCGGCGACGACGCGTTCGGCCCTCTCGTCGCCGCTCGCCTGCAGCGGTCGGCCGACCCGCAGCATGCTCACATTCTCACCTGCCACCAGCTCACTCCCGAACTCGCCGGCGACATCGCCGCCTGCGATCACGTCATCTTTATCGACGCCTCGATCGCCAGCCCGGCGGGTACACTTGTCTGCCGCGATTTGACGGCGGATGAAGCCGACGGCGGCTCGCTGGTTCACGCGCTGGGCCCGGAGCAACTGCTGGCCCTGACGCGACTGGTCTATGGCCGCCAGCCTTCCGCGTCGCTCGTCTGTGTCGGTGGCCTCCGTTTTGATCTCGGCGACCACCAGCTGTCCGCACCGGTCGCCGCCGCCGTCGAGCCGGCCGTGGAGCGAATCCGGGAATTGATCGACCGCCACTTCGCCCGCGGCTGATGCACGATAATGATGTCTCGACCCCAATCCGGCGGTGACCGGAACGAGGAATGCTTAACTGCCCGGCAACTCCGCCGATTCTTGTGCCGTCGCCGTTGCGGTTCTCCACGGAACACCAATAATCATCCCTGATTGGAGGATTTGAAGTCTTCGCGGGGGCCTAACCAAACCTGTCGCCGCGAGCGCCTGCGAGCAGAACGAAAACAGTCGGCCGCTTGCCATCAACATTTCGGATTGAACGCACGGTGTCGGTGCGACCTCCCACGAAACAGGGACGCTAGGAGTCTTTTGGCAAATTGAAATATGTTTTTTTACTTGCGCAGAAAATTTCTGTAATTGCAGGGGCTTTGCAGAAACACATTTGCAATTGCACCCCCAAGAACAGAATTCTGTTTGTTCTTGGGGGGTGTTACCTGAGATTTTTTTCTACGTACAATACGGTACTTGGCTACAGGGACGAGTGAACCAGTCACGAGCGACTCGCGAGCTTGCCCAGGTGCTGGTGTACTCAACATGATTCCGGTCGGAAGGATCATTCATTGCCATCAAGGCAGCTCCCGATACTGGTGTTGGCAAATTGGTGTTGATCGAACCGTGACAAACAACCGGATGGAATCGAGGCCGCCACATGGTCAGGTTCCGATGGTGAGTCGATCGGGCAGCCCGGTTCATCCGGGTCGTTCGTGCCCTCGGGCAGGCGGGCCTCGGATGACTACGGGAATCGGCGTGTGTGCCCAGGTGCAGAAGGTGCGATGTCCACAATTGGGATCGGCTCCAACGCGGCGCGCGTCACCGACAGCCTGCGGTCATCCGAGGCTCGGCGCGTTAGGCGAGGGCAGACGAGGATGGTGTGACCGCGTCGCAACGGGGCGTTCGGGGTCTCACCGCCGACCCCGTGTCGGCGGAAGGGTGACTGGCAGGCTAACGGCCGGGCCTCAGAATCCCGTTCCCTTCTGTCTCCCGCCCGCCGCCGCAGGCGGCGGGCGGGAGACAGAAGAGTTGGTGGGTACGGGTGCGGCGGCGTCTAGCCTTTCAGTCGTGGCTCCGCCGACGCGGGGTCGGCGGCGGCCTGAGACGCGTTTTCCGTGATTGCTGCTGCCGGGGCGGACGGTAGAATCACGTCGCCGTCCGTCCCGTCGCATCGCTCGCCCGCACAGCGTCTGCGGTGCGGGATGGGCAACGACCGTCACGACAATGTTCGCATGCTCAGCAGCCGGTCTTGTTGTATTCCCCAAGCGGCCATGAGCGGGCACGAACTATCGGATGGACCGAAGGGGCGTTTGGGGCCAGCGGAATGGTCGGCCGTTCTGGCGCCGCTCGGTCATCCTGGTCGTTGAACTAAGCCGAGATCCCGGACCACGTGGTACGGATCGTGGCAGAGAACGCACACTCAGGCTCACCAGCCAGTGGCTTGAAACGGAGTGGCCGGTCCCTGCCGAGAAATCAGCGGCGGCTTCGTTCAATCCGGAGCCGGCGGCGACGGCCGGTTGTTCGAACTGCAGCCGGGACAGTTGGGCGTACAGACCGTTGTTTTGCACCAACTCGGCATGCGCGCCGCTGGCCACGGCCCGGCCCTGGTCCATCACGATGATCCGGTGCGTCTTGTTCACCGTGGCCAGGCGGTGCGCGATAATGATCGCGGTCCGGTCCGCCGCCAAGCGGTCCATCGCTTCCTGGGCCAGCCGTTCGCGGGCCGAGTCCAGCGACGAGGTGGCTTCATCCCACAGCAGCACCCGCGCGTCGCGGAGCCGGCTGCGGGCAATCGCCAGCCGCTGCCGCTGGCCGCCCGACAGCCGCACGCCTTGCTCCCCCAGGTGCGTATCCGTGAGTTCCTGACTTCCAGGGCACTCCATCATGTCACCGCGCGGGGCTGCGGATGGAAAGTACTTCGGTTGGGTAAATCGAGAAAACTGAACGCAATTTGCCGATTGTGCGGAGTCTTCTTCCCGCTACGACTGCCGGACGGGGCTTGATCGGGCTGCTGCGCAAAATGCTGGCAGTGAATCATCGCAATTACGAACGCTGTTCCGGCGAACGGCTCGCCTCAGTACTGGTCCGTCGTCCCCAGCGCGGCTTCAACCTGATCCGCCCAGCGGGCAATCTCCTGGATGCTGCGGCGGATCTCTTCGGGATCACAGGTCGTGCGGGGAAAGCTGTTGGACATCACGAAATGCGGCTCGCCGTTGACTTCGTGAATGGCCAGCGAGCCGTGGCACAGCCGGGCGTTCAGTTCCAGGGCGCGGCGGTAATAGTCCGGATTATCGCGGCCGCAAACGCTGTAGATCCGGACCACGCGCTCGTGGGCAATCGGGGCCCGGCACTCCTCGACGCAGACCCGCTGCGACCGGCCATGCGGCTGCGGTACGCTGACGGTAATGCAATGCTCGTCGTCGTCGCGAGTCACAATCAGGTCCCGCAACGCCACGTCGACGAGCTTGTTCAGGCTGCACACGCCGCGGCTGATCGCCTGCAACTCGCGATACACCCGCTCTCCGTCTGCCGGCCGCTGGTCGGTGTGTTTGGCCAAGCACCGGATGACCAGGTCGGCGGCTTCATCGGGCACGCCGGGACACCGCTCGCGCGGATCCGGCACCGGGGCGTGGGCGTGTTTCTCGGCCAGTTTGCCGACGTTCCGCTCGACATAGGGGAACTCGCCGGTCAGCAGGTAATAAAAGGAGACGCCGACCGCGTACACATCGCTCGCCTTGCTGGCCGGCCGCGCGCGAAACAGCTCGGGCGCCATGAAATACGGCGTCCCCGCCAGGGAGTCATCCAGCGCGCCGCCTCGGCTCACGCGCTTGGCCAGTCCGAAATCGGCCAGTTTCGCTTGACCGTTGCGATGGACCAGGATGTTCGACGGCTTGAAATCCCGATGCACCACCCCGCAGCGGTGCGCCTCGGCCAGCGCGGAACAAGCCTGCGACAACAAGTCGGTGGCCGAATAGGCATCCAGTTTTCCCGCCGCTTGCACCTGTTGCTGCAACGTCTGTCCCGGCACGTATTCCAATTCGATGTAGTGCAGCGGTCCGCTCTGGCCGATGTTGTGGACGGTCACGATGTGCGGATGAACCAGCGACGCGGCGGCTCGGGCCTCGGCCAGGAACAAGTCCACCATGTCGACGCCGCTGCCGGGCCGCGGCGACAGGATCTTAATCGCGCAGGGCCGGTACAACGTGTTGTGCGTGGCGCGAAAGACCCAGGCCATCCCGCCTTTGCCCAGAAACGAATCGATCGTGTAGCCCTCAAACGGCTTGCCGATCAACGCTTCGCTCGGGCCCGTCGCCAACGGTACGTTGAGCCCTTGGCCGGCCAGCGTCAGGTCCAGGTCCAGCGTGGGCGCCAATTCGTTCGCCGTCAGCGTTTGTCCGCACTGCGGACACTGCCGCTGTGCAGCCGGCACCGCAAACGATTCGTTGCAGCCTCGGCAGAAAAGCGGCTCCGCTGCCGCCGGCGCGTTTTCGCCACTCCCGGGTCGATCCGAATTCGGTTCCGTAGAATAGGATTCGCTCATCCAGGCGTTCCTTCGGCATTCGCCTCGCCCTGGCATGGAATACCCCCTCGAAGATAGCCGGCGTCAGCAAGACGGAGGCTGAGAGCAGGCGAGCGGAGAACAAGTGAGGTTGCTGGGACTCGAACCCAGGGCCTACGGATTAAAAGTCCGTTGCTCTACCGACTGAGCTACAACCTCAATTAGCGCTTCACCCAAATCTCGCCAGCTTGGGCAAGTTTAGCAGAACGATAAGCCTCGCAAAAGGGGACCCTGCCGCATAGGCCCCTCCTTAGGGTGCATTGGCCTCGTCCTGATGACGCCGGGCCAGAAGAAACAAGCCAAACCAGCGCTTCATGCAAAGTCGGCCGACTGCCGATTGCACGGACCCCGACGCAGGGGTACATTCTGGGGATTCCGGTATCTGGAGCGATAGCTACGCTCCAGATTTAGAACGAACCGAGGGGCGAGCGAGTTCATTGCACCCGAGTGCGGCGTCCTTCTGTTCGGCCGGACGTTTGGTGGGTGCAATATGCCTTCAAATCCGCTGAATCCTAAGCTTCGCGATCTGCTCCGCCTTCCTGGCGGCTAGGAAGCGGTCCAACACTTCCAGCCAGCGCGGGTCGTCATCCGGCACCCCGAACTCGCCGATGAAACCCCGCGCATGGTGTTCCTTCAGCCACTCGGTGAACGGCCGCAGTCGCTCGACGCCGATCAGGGGATGTGCATCGCTGTCGTCGTAGTTTTTGCTTGTACGTGCCCGAATGGTCGCGGTCGAAGTACTGATGCGCTTCGTAGACGAGGTTATCGGCTGGATCACGCAGCAGCAGGTTCACGCCGGAGCATTGTCGATCAAGCTGATCTGTACATGATTGGAATTGCTCCCTGGCGGACCTTCGACGCCTTCGCCTGGTACTTTTGCTTGCTCGGTTTACATTTGGTATCCTGTCCTCCGAAACAATCCCGTTTTGTACAGGGGACTTGCACCCCACGAGTTCACGCCCATGTTGGGCGTACATTGCAACCGAGCGGCGGATCGGGTCGGTCCTGAAGTCAAGCCTCTTTGGCTGCCGCCGGTTGAACGTTCGGCGAAAACAGATGAAACCGTTGAAACACCCTACGATTCGGCGCCTCTCCGGCTTGCTCCTGGTCATCGCTGCATTGGATGCGGACGCGCTGTCGGCGAGATCCATTATCCAAGCGGGCAACGCTGGCGTCTGGAAATACCGCGACAACGGAAGAGAGCCGGACGGGGCGTGGCGACATGCCGATTTCGACGACGCAACATGGAGTTCCGGCAGGGCACCGCTCGGTTACGGCGACCCGGCAATGGGCACCGAAGTCGGCTGGGGCGGGAGCGCAGCCCACAAGTTCATCACCACTTGGTTTCGCCGCGCCTGTGACCGGCCGGAAGTCAAGCCGGGGGAACGACTCGTCATCGTTTTGTGCGTGGACGATGGTGCGGTAATTTATCTCAACGGCAGGGAAATTGGCCGCGCCAACATGCCCGATGGCCCAGTGACCGCAGACACGCTCGCGCTCCGCAGCCTGTCCGACAGCGATGAGGGCTTCTACCTGCGAATGCCCGTGCCCGTGGACGAGTTGCATCCGGGACGCAACGTGCTCGCCGTCGAAGTCCACCAATGCTCCGCCGCCAGCAGCGACATTTTCTTCGACCTTGCTCTCAAGACGATGCCTCCCGACGCGCCGGTGCCCGCAGTGCCCACGACGGCGCAGGCGGTGGTCGACACGTTCCACCGCCAGCACTACATCGGCCCTGGCGTGAGAATCCCCGACGGCTATGTGGATGGCGGACGCGCGATGACGCTCGACGTTGAAGGACGCTACGTTTCACATCGTGAAATTCTTGTCGTGGACCGCACGAACGACGTTGAACTCGCTCGGCACCTTGCCTTCGCCCGTTCGCCCGAACTTCAAGCTCTGCCGCCGCTCGAGCGCGCACTGCGTCTCGCGGTTTACATCGACCAGGAAACCACTCCGCCCGGCGGACAGCGGTGGGTGACAAAGACAGCCGAGGAGCTGGAAAGGGAATTTGGGAACAAAGCGGTGCTTATCGGCGAGTGGGTCGATCAAGGCCACGCTGGCGTGTGCCGGCATCGCTCCCTGCTGTTCAAGATTCTCGCCGATGAGGCCGGGCTGAAGACCGCGCTTGTTCGTGGCAATTATGATCATCGCGACGGAGCGCACGCCTGGAACGAAATAGTCGCCGGCGACGGCCGTCGCTTGCTCGTGGACGTGATGATGAAACACGACAAACAGGACTTGCCGGAAGTCACTGGGCCCGTCATCGTCCAGCACTATCTCAAAGTGGACAATACGCTCTGGTATGAGGGAACAGCGGCCAGGCGTTGAATCGCCATTGAATGAATGCGGCGAACGATATCCCGGGAACGAACGCGGGTGGGTCAGGTCAGTTGCCCGTTCGGATGCGCTGGGCGGCGTGCATCGCCGAACCAAAGGGTGCAGGCGAGCGGGGGTGGTCGAGTGCCAGTGGTTGCGTCTTCCCGTCCCCGCCGCCGTACAGGACCGGGGGGGCTTACGCTCGCCCGTTCGCCAACTGCCCGATCGATTGCCCCCAGCCCGCCCTGGTCAGAACCGCTGCGGGCTGATAAGACTATGGGGAACCTCAAGAATCTTCCAGGAGAACCAAGCCGATGCCCTTGTACGAATACACCTGCCGCAAGTGTAACAGCGATTTCGAATTGTTGATCCGCAGCGACGAGACGCCGGAATGCCCGGGATGCGGCAGCCGCAAGCTGGAAAAGCACATGAGCGTAGCCGCCGCGCACACCGCCGGATCCAGTCCGCTGCCGGTCTGCGGTATGCCGTCCATGTCCGCTTGCGGGCAGCCCGAGTGCGGAATGGGACGTTGTGCGCTCCAGTAAATGCAAAACGGCGGAGCGTCTCGCGACGCCCCGCCGTTTGCCTTCCCAATCGCTCCCAAACTCAGAGAAAAACCGTGTCTCAAGGGAAGAGATAGACCAAGCCCAACGCCGCAGTGCCTTGGAGCAGGGCCCCTCGCAAGCTGACCGGCACGGGCGGCACCAGCCACGGGGCACAGTTGCCGGGCCGGTAGTAGCCCAAGGCGTATTGGCACTCGTGCGGCGGATTGATGCCCATCTTGTATGGCAGGAACGCCACGTTCAGGAAGAAATGCGCCCCGGAATGGACAGGCTCCAGCACCGGACCCATGGAATGCCCGTACCGTTCCAGTCCGGTCTCTTCAAAGTACAGCGGCTTGTGGCACAGCGAGGATGCTTTCCAGGTGAAGGTCACCAGGTCCCAGGCACGCGGCGTGAATTGATCGTCGCCCAACGTACACTCGGTCGGCACGCCCCACCAGGCGGCCAGGAAGCACAGGTCGTCGTCGCTCAGTTCGCCCAGCCGCACTTGGGCGGCTTCTCCGTCCGTCCCCGCGACCGTAATCTTCCGGTTTTGAATGCCCTGCAAGCGGCCGGAGGCGACGACCTTCCCAGTCCGATCCCGCCACTCGCGCGCCGGCATCTCCCGCAAGCGGCCCTCCCGTGCCTCCAGTTCCTCGTCCACCGTCGCGGCGTCGGGCTTGAACGGAGCCGTGATGTCTAATGAGATCTTGGTAATGGAGTTGTCGCGGAGCGCCTGCCGGGCCGTGGCGCACTTCCGGTCTTCGTCGCAACAGTTGCGGTCGTTATAGACTCGCTGACAGCTGACGTCGCCGGCGCGCAACTCGTTTTCGCGGAGCGACGCCGGTGGCCCGAGCGAAGGAGCGGCCGGTGTCAGCGGTGTGGCGGACGGCGGGGTCTGCTTCGCCGGTGCCGGTGCCGATTCCGGTGCTCCGGGCTGCGTTGGCGACGGGAAGTCCGGGACGTAGGAATCCGTCGGCGGCAATTGGGGCAAGGAGAGATCCGCCGACGGCTTCTGCGCCGCGTTCGGCTGGGAATACACCGACGGCTTCTGCGCGGACCGCAGCATGGACGGTTTCTGGACCGGCGAATCGGCCGCCATTAGCTGGACCGGCGGGGCCGGTGCATCCACGCCGGACTCGACCATGTCCTGTCCGGTTGCCGCCCCCGTGGGCGACAGCAACTTGAGTCCGGTGCCGGAGCCGGTCGCCTTGTCGCCGAAGGGATCTCGAAACGGCCCCGGGACATTTTCGTGCGCGACGGGGAGGATCGCGGCCGCATTCTTCTGGGTGCGATCTTGCCAGACTCCGTCGCTCTGTGGCGAAGAAAAGCCTGTGGCCGCTGCAGCTGCTTCGCCTTGGCGGCTCTTCCACCGCAGAACCGTGCCTGCCGAAACGAATCCGTCCGACGGCCGGCTGCTGGCGGCGCTGGTCGGCGGACTGAATCGCAAGGAGCCCGCGGACGCTTGCGGCGCGTTGAGTTCGATCGGACGTGCGTCATTGACGGCGGGCAGTTCTCGAGGCGCGGATTCCTCGCCGTGTACCAAGGCCGCGCACGTCAGCGTGGCGACGATAGCGCCGCAAAAAACGGCGGCGTTGCAAACGGCTGTCCGACCGAAGACCCTGCCGGGACGCGGACGAACGCCGCAGCGGACATGGTCAGCCTCCTTCGGATGCGGACGAGGACTCAACACTGTAGTTGGGCGCTTCCTGCGTGATGGCAATGTCATGGGGATGACTCTCCCGAACCGATGCCTGAGTGACCTGGAGGAATCGCGCGTCCGTCCGCAATTCCTCAATCGTCCGCGTGCCACAGTAGCCCATACCGGCTCTGAGGCCGCCGACCAGCTGATACACAAAATCGCTTAACAGCCCCTTAAAGGGCACCCGTCCCTCGACGCCTTCCGGAACCAATTTGCCCGTGCCGGTCGTTCCCGGTTGGCGATATCGTTCGCTGGACCCCTTGACCATGGCACCCAGGGAGCCCATGCCGCGATATACCTTGAACGTGCGTCCTTGAAACAGAATCGTTTTGCCGGGACTCTCCGCCAAACCGGCGAACAGACCGCCGATCATGACCGAATGTGCTCCAGCAGCGATGGCTTTTGTAATGTCCCCCGAGTACCGAATCCCCCCATCCGCAATTACCGGAATTCCGGCATTCTTGGCAGCTTGCGCAGCTTCGTAAATCGCGGTGACCTGCGGAACTCCAACACCGGAAACGATGCGCGTCGTGCAGATCGAGCCGGGCCCAATCCCCACTTTGACAGCATCGGCACCAGCTCGGATCAAATCGCTGCATCCTTCTCTCGTCGCAATGTTCCCGGCCACAACGTCGATGTCCCAGCGCTGTTTTAGCTGTTTGACCGTCTCAATTACGTTGGCCGAATGGCCGTGTGCGCTGTCGACGACCAGTACGTCAACCGCTTTCTCGATAAGGCTTTGCGCTCGATCAAAATCAAACACCCCGATGGCCGCTCCGACCCGCAAACGGCCCTGCTTGTCCTTGCAAGCATCCGGGAACCGCTTCATCATGTCGATGTCTTTGATGGTGATCAGTCCCGTTAGACAGTATTTTTCGTCAACCAGGAGAAGTTTCTCCACCCTTTTTGCCATTAAAATCTTCTCAGCTTCCTCAAGCGATACTTCTCCCGTAGCCGTTACAAGCTGTTCTTGCGTCATAACCTCCGAGATAGGAATATCCGTTTTATCCAAAAATCGCATGTCGCGGCGCGTCAGGATCCCGGCCAGTCGGCCATCGGGATGGATAATGGGGATTCCGGAGACGTTGTGCTGATCCATGGCCTCCCTTGCTTGACCCACCGGCGCGTCTGGCGGCAGGGTCACCGGGTCGCGGATGATTCCATTGGCACTGCGTTTGACCCGATTGACCTCCTCGGTCTGCGCCTCGATGGACATATTCTTGTGAATCACCCCAATTCCGCCGACCTTGGCCAGGGCGATCGCCAAATCGCTTTCCGTCACGGTGTCCATGGGCGAGCTGAGCAAGGGGATATTCAGAGAGATCCGATTGGTCAGTTTCGAACGGACGTCCACGTCGGACGGAACTACGTCGCTAAGACGCGGTTCCAGCAGGACATCATCAAAGGTAATGGCCGTGTAGCTGAGCTTTTCTTGCATGGCTAACTGCTATCGTTGAAGGCAGGAAACAGGAACTGTGGGAATAGTCACGAATTATTGCGGGCGGCAGCCGGATTGGCAACGTGCTGTACCGCCCTCTCGCTGACGCTTCGGGTTTCGGTGATTCGTTACCGCGTGCGGTGCAGTTCCGTCCGCCTGCCTCACTTCGGCTGCTGCTGCGTCAGGCAGTGCAGGGTGCCGAAGCCCAGTACCAAGTCCACGGCGTGGATGCCGATCACCGGCCGATCGGGGAACAGATCCGCGAGGATCCCCAACGCCTCGCGGTCGGCCCGATCGTTGAACGTCGGCACCAGCACCGCCGCATTGGCGATGTAAAAATTCGCATAGCTGGCCGGCAGCCGCACATCGCGCCAGTACAACGGTTCCGGCATCGGCAGCGTGACGACCTCGATCTTCGAACCGTCGTCCAGCCGAAGATCCTGCAAACGATCTTTGTTTTCGGCCAATGGCCGATAGTTCACATCATGCGGATCGCGGCTTTGGATGACTACGACCGTCGTCGGATTGACAAATCGGCAAAGGTCGTCGACGTGTCCATGCGTATCGTCTCCGGCGATGCCGTGCCCCAGCCAGAGGATCTGTTTCACGCCCAAGTACCGCCGCAGCGTGGTTTCGTAATCCTCGCGGTCCAGCCCCGGATTGCGGACCTGGATGTTTGGGTCCAAGTAGCATTCCTCGGTGGTGAGCAGCGTTCCCCGCCCGTTGACCTCGATCCCGCCGCCCTCCAGCACAAAGGGACGGCCGTGGCACTGGGCGTCGAACAACGGCAGGTCCAACTGGCGGCTGGCCCGCTGGGGCACTTGGCGGTCCTGTTCCCAGTTGTCGTAGCGCGCCCAGGCGTTGAAGTGAAAGTGGACGATGGCCCGTTCGCGGCGGCCGCGCGACGTGCGGGAAACGAAAATCGGCCCCGAATCCCGCATCCAGCCGCGTTCAGTCGGCCAGGGGAAGAATTCGACTTGGCTCAGATCCGCCCGCGCCGTCTCCAAAACCCGTCGCGCCCGGATTTCGACCGCGGGCGAATCGACCAGAATCCGGACTCTCTCGCCCGCGGCAATTTTGCGGACCATTTCGCCATAAACCCATTGGATGGCGTTCATCTTGCCGGGCCAGTCGGTCGTGTTCTGGGGCCAGCCAAGCCATGTGGCCTCGTGCGGCTCCCATTCCGCCGGCATCGTGTAGCCCAATTGCGCTGGTGTCTTGATTGTCGTCATGCTCGAATCGTCTCATTCGCCGACGAACTGTCAAGGGCCGTGCCGCCTCCAGAATGGGGCTCCGCCCGCGAAATTCGGGCTTTTCGTGAAGATTCGCCGTACGTTGACGCGCAGGCCCTTGCATCCGGCAGCGGTTCTGCCTACATATAGCACCCAATCGCCCCTTGTTTTCCGTGTAGAAGCTCCCCTCAATGTCCGCCACTCTGAACGCCAAAGAACGCCGGCTCCGAGACCTGGCCCGCAAGTACGGTACGCCGCTGATGGTGATCAGCCGCTCGGTGCTGCGCGACCAACTGGACCGCTTCCGCCGCGCATTGCCGCGCGTGGAGCCGTTCTTTGCCATCAAGGCCAACTCGCATCCGGAGATCATCAAGACGATGGTAGCCGGCCGAGCCAGCTTCGACGTGGCGTCCGTGGCCGAGATGAACCAGGTGCTGGCGGCCAAAGCCAAGCCGTCGCAGGTCATCTTTGCCAACACGGTCAAACCGGTCGAGTCGATTGCGCTCGCCGCCAAGAAGGGCGTGACGCTGATGACCTTCGACAGCGAGTATGAACTGGCCAAGATCGCCGAGCACGCGCCGGGCGCGCGGGTCTTGGTGCGGATCAAAGTCCCCAACGTCGGCTCGATCGTCGAATTGAGCCTGAAGTTCGGGGTGGATCCGTCGGATGCGACCAGCTTGATGATCAAAGCGTTCAAGATGGGTCTGCAGCCCGCCGGGGTCAGCTTTCACGTGGGCAGCCAGTGTACGCGCGTGGAAAACTACATCGAGGCGATGGAAATGGCGTCGATCATCGCCCGGGACGCGCGGCTGAAACAGCTGCCGTTCGAGATCGTGGACATCGGCGGTGGGTTTCCGATCCGCCATTTCGACTACGAGGACGATCCGTTCGATCGTCTGGCGCCGGTCCTGGCCAAAGAACTGGACCGGCTGTTCGACGCCAACATCCGCATTATCGCCGAGCCGGGCCGCTTCCTCGTGGGGCCGGCGGCGACGCTGCTGATGCGTGTGATCGGCAAGGCGATCCGCGAGAACAAGCTTTGGTACTACCTGGACGACGGCGTGTACGGCTCGCTGAGCGGCCAGGTGTTCGATCACTGCAAGTACCAGTTCAAATACCTGCGCGGTGGGCACACCCAGCTGTCGACGCTGGCCGGGCCGACCTGCGACAGTTTCGACATCATCGCCCGCGGCGAGGACGTCCCCGAACTGCAGATCGGCGATGTGATCTACGTCGAGAACATCGGGGCCTACAGCCTGGCGAGCGCGACGACGTTCAACGGCATGCCGATGGCCCAAGTCCTGATGGTGCCCTGAGCGGCGGACGCGTCCGGCCGCCCGCGGTTCAGAATGACCGTAACCCGAAGCGCCAGCGAGAGGGCGCACCCAAGCAAGAAGGAGACCCCATCCATGAAACGTACGCATCGCGTTCGCGAAAACCTGTCCGAAACTCCGGATTGGATGCTGCAGAAGAAATGCCCGCACAAAGCCCAGTATCTGGCGGGTAAACGTATTTTGCCCAAAGGCATTACCGGCAAAGAGAAGTTCAGCGATCTGATGCAGAACGCGTTCCTCGCCTACAACTCGGCCCGCCTCCGCGAGGGCTGTGAGTTGTTCGCGCAGAAGATGCTCGAGGACGACGTCACGGTGGGGATGAGCCTGTCCGGGGCGTTGACGCCCGCCGGCTTGGGCTGTTCGGCGATCGTCCCGTTGATCAAGGCCGGCTTTGTCGACTGGATCGTCGCCACGGGCGCGAACTTGTACCACGACTTGCACTTTGCTTTCAATTTCCCGGTTCACACCGGCAGCCATCTGCTGGACGATACCGACCTGCGCGAGAACGATATCGTGCGCATCTACGATGTGCTGCTGGGCTATTCCGACTGCCTGATGGCGACCGACGAGATCTTGCGCGGGATGTTGACCCAACCCGAATTCCAGAAGGAGATGGGCACGGGCGAGCTGCACTATCTGTTGGGCCGCTACGCCGCCGAATGGGAAAAGAAGGCCGGCTTGAAGGACGTCTCCGTGCTGGCCGCCGCCTACCGCTGCGGCGTGCCCTGCTACACGTCCTCGCCCGGCGACTCGACGATCGGCATGAACGTGGCAGGCGTCGAACTGAAGGGCAACAAGCTGCGGATCAATCCGTCGATCGACGTCAACGAGACGACCAGTTTTGTGCTGGCCGCCAAACGTTCCGGCGGCAAGAGCGGCGTGATGCTGATGGGCGGCGGCAGTCCGAAGAACTTCATGCTGCAGACCGAACCGCAGATTCAGGAAGTCCTGCGGATCAAGGAAGTCGGCCAGGATTATTTCTTCCAAGTGACCGACGCGCGTCCCGACACCGGCGGCTTGTCCGGCGCCACCCCGCACGAAGCCGTCAGCTGGGGCAAAGTGGACCCGACGCGGTTGCCCGATGCGGTCGTCTGCTATACGGACACGACGATCGCGCTGCCGATCCTGACCCATTACGCGCTGGCCAACCACAAACCGCGCAAACTCAAACGGTTGTACGATCAACGCCAGGCCACGATGGAAGCCCTGGTGCGGGAGTACTTTGCGCACAACAAGTAGGAACTGCGACACGGAACGGGTAGAATGGCGGTAGTCACGGCCGCGTGTACCTTGGCGCGGTCGTCGGCGGCAGCCAAGCCATCCGGATCTTGAACAGAAGGAAACAGAGCAAACAGAGGCGGTACTACCTCTCTGTTGACTCAGTTACCTCCTGTTAAGAAAACCTACGCTGGGCGCGCGAATTCTGACCGTTTGCAGTGCAGGAGGAGCTCTTGATGGCAACGACTTCGTTTTCACCTTCCCTTCCGATGGCGTTTGTCCCTCCGGCTGAAGCTACACCGACCGCGTATCCGATGGAGTCGACGCTTGCAGATTTACAGGAGCGGCTGGGCGGCATCCCGCCGGAACGCATCCACCTCTATCCCTGGCCAGGTCTCGCCACCGAGAACGATGTGCTGGAAATCCACGCGCGGACGGGCCTGCTGTGCGAACTGGTCGACGGTATTCTGGTGGAGAAACCCATGGGCTTCTATGAATCCGCAGTTGCGGCCGTGATCATTCACTTTCTCCGAACCTACCTGAAGCGCCGGAATCTGGGGATCGTGGGTGGCGAGGCCGGGATGCTCAAGATCCTGCAGGGCCGGATTCGGATTCCCGACGTCTCGTTCATTCGCTGGGACCGCCTGCCCGAAGGCCGTGTCCCCGTGCCGGCGGTCTCTCCCGACTTGGCGGTGGAGGTGCTCTCGAAGAGCAACACCGAACGAGAGATGCAGGACAAACTCGACGAGTACTTCGCCGGCGGCACGCGTCTGGCGTGGATCATCGATCCCCAAGCTCGTACCGCGCGGATCTACCACGCGCCGGACGAATTTACTGCTGTCGACGCGACCGGATCGCTTACCGGCGGCGAAGTCCTCCCCGGTTTCGAGTTGAAGCTCCAGGATCTGTTTGCGGAGTTGGATCGGCCGGAGAACTGAACCGGCTGCGCCAGCACCTGAACCCCTAATCTTTCACCTAATCTTCCACCTAATCTCTTCCTTAATCTTTCCCTTGATCTCTTTCTTGATCTGTTACTGTGTTGCTGTTGCGTTGTAGCCGGGGGAGATTAGGTGAAAGATTAGGTGAAAGATTAAGGCAGAGATTCGTCCCAAAGCCACGCGGACCGGACTCGCGTCGGTGTCTACCCCTCGTATTCCGTCACGCCGTCCTCGCGGACCCACAGCAGCCGGTCGCACAGCGGATGGTCGGCGGTAGTGTAATCGGAACGGACCTGTTGCTGGCAGTGCTGCAGCAGTTCTCGCGATTCAGCGGCCGTGGCCACGAAGAAATCCCGGTTTGGCAAGCCGATCACAAACGGGCGTCCGAACAGTTCCAGTAGTTCGTCGCGGAACTGCGGGCAGAGGAACCGCACCGCGTTGTACGCGTCGCGTTTGGCCGGCAGCACCATGCTTGGGCCGTACTCGCCGGCCGCCACGTGAAGCTGCATTGGCGAAACGTCCCAGTAGGCCGACAGGTTGCTCAGGGCCAACTTGTGTAGTTCCTGCTGGGAGATCCCCCATTTTTCCAGGAGGTCGTCGCGGACGTACCAATACGTATCAGGCTGATCGACCACATACAGGATGGCCAGCGGGCCCACCCACTGCTCGCCGACGTGGTTGGGAAAGTTCTCCTGCCATTGCCCGAGCGGGTAGAGCATCGGCATGATCCGTTCACGCGCAGCGTCCAAGGTCGGGTCGAAACGCTGCCGCGCGGCCCCCTGAAGCTGCTCGGCCCGCTCCAGAACCTGGGCGGCCAATTCGGAGAACTGGTCCGGCGTGGCAATGTACTGCCGATAGAAATTGGAAAGTCCCACTTGCGCGTCGCCGAAACGGACGGACAGGACGTCGGTCGCTTCCACTTGCCGTGCCGGATACCGCCGCCGCGCCTCGGCGACCACCCGTTCCGTGAAGACATCGGCCGGATCGGCCGGCGTCGCCGCCAGTCGGACGGAGCCGAGGACCATCCGGGCCAGCGTCTGGAGTTCCGGGTCCCGCTCGCCCGCCTGGAAGAACATCGCCGACAGCAGCAAGCCCTCGTGCCGCATCAGCCAGATTTGCACCCACTGCCAATCATCTTCTTCCGGTGCGCCGAACAGGCCCTCGAATCGGTCGGCAGGACCTTCCAGACCAATGTGTTGCCACGGGAGGTCCAGCGGCCTGGCGCGGGCCAGTCCGGCAGCTTTTGGCAGCAGCGAGGCCAAATCCAGTTCGGGTGGCGGCGATGCGTCCGGACGTGGGGCGAGATGCAGGCAGTTGAATGACAGCTTGGCCAAATTCTGCGGAGCGTGAAGGATGAACCACTGGTCGCGGCGTTCGACCTGCCAGGTCGGGGGATGAGACAGCGAGTACCAGCCGGAATCGCTGACGTAAGGTATCCAGTGGGAGGGCACGGCAGATCGGCTCATCGGTATCACGGCTCCCAAGTTCGCGGAAAGCACACGGAACGTCCGACACGTGGCTTCTGATTATGCCACACCGCGGCACGGTGTGGAATCGCCCCGCGAAAGGCGAACGGTGGGCGTGAGCCCACCGGTGTTCCCAATCCACCCCCTTTGTCCGAAACGCCCGCGGCCCCTATGATCTACCCTCCCCAGGGTATGGAAAAAGGCCCCACCGACGATGCACCGATGGGCTGACGCCCACCGTTCGCCAAGCCGGGCGAACGTGGTGGCGTCAACCCCATGGCGCTGCCCCGGCGCAAAAAAACCCGGTTCGATTCGAACCGGGTTGTGGATGCCGCGTCATCGCGCGGTTTGGTTCGCCAGCCGGGGCTCAACGGCGTTCGTTACCGCGGCGCGAAACCATCGGGCCGGCCGCTTCCATGCCGTCGGCGGGCTTCTTCAGCAGACAGCCGGCGACGAACCAGCCGGTATCTTCGGATTGGACGTACATGCCGGCGGGTCCCAAATAGGTGCGGACCTTGTCGTAGCTCGGCATCTTGTCGCCGCGAATCTGTTGTTCGCGCAGGACGCCCTTTTCGTCGGGGCCGAACAGGCGGTTCAGGGCGCTGCCCAGCAGTGTTTCGGACTCGGGCATCTTGCCCGTCCGGATCAACTCGTAGGTCGTATGGTACTCCTTGTCGGTCCGCGTGAAATAGCGGACCGCGTCCTGGCCGGCGCCGATCTTGGTGAGGGCATGATTGACCATCACAAAGTCCTTGGTGTTGTCCAGCGTCTGCTGGCCGGCTCCGCGATTGACGACCTCTTCGATAAAGTCCACGTGCGAGGCGACCAGCAATTGGCCAAAGCCGACGGTAAAGGCGGCGTGCGACAACAGCGGGCCGGTGTCTTCTTCCTCCTCTTCCGCTTCGAATTCGCCGAATCCCGCTCCGGCGATGTCCAACTCTTCCACCTCGACCGGCGCCTGCTGTTCGATAATCTCCCAGACCGTGTAATCGCCAATGACGCGTTTCTTCGCATCCGGGTCGGCTTTCATCGCCTTGTCCAGCGTTGCCTGCACGGCCGCCGGATCCTTGACCTCCAAGGCCAGCAGCCACCGCTCGCTGGTCGTGGAAATCGGCAGCCGGAAATCGGTAAAGAAAATCGCCCGTTCGCCCAAATGCCGCACCAGGCCCTGTCGGATATCGACACGCGGACCGTTGGGGTCGTTCTTCAAGCTGTCCATGATGTCTTCGAACACGGGCGCTCCGGCGACTTCGTCCACGAGGGTCTTGGAGTATTCGAATGCCTCCTGCATCTTTACCCGCAGGGTCAGATAGTTCGTCGTCTGATGGGGAATCCACGCCGGCGGCGCAACCTCTTCGCTGTTGGGGAATTTCAGCATCCGGGCGGCCAGATTGTAGCGTTCGCCGGTCTTATTGACGGGCGGAGCGTAGATCGAGGTGCGATGCACGAGTTCGTTGTCGCCAGTCGCGAACTCCACGAAACCGCCCAATCCCTGGATGGCCGAGAAACCTTGGTTGGCCAGTACTTTCAGCAGATCCGTCCCGCGTTTCTTTCGTCCGCCGGCCGAGGCCCGCAACGTTTCGACGTACCCGAACGGTTCCACGAACCAGCGGACGTGCGGCTGCGCGTCGCCCGCGGCTGCCTTACAGCGGGCCATCGTGGCTTGGTAAGCCGCGTCATCCTTCAACGACTTCTGTTTCGGATCCAGCAATCGCGCCAGGATCTCCTGGGCCGCCACTTCATGATCCACCGCGATCAGAAAATTGTCGTGCAGAATGTACACGGTCTTCTCGGTCTCCATCTCGCCCGGCTTTTTGGCGAGCACAAAGACCGTCAACGCAACGCCTTGCACCGTTTTACTGGTCCGTTGTGCGCCATTGCCTTTCATTTTCTCCGCAACGGACGCCACGAGCTTGCTGGCTTGTTCCGCGTGTCCGGTCACGTCCACGATCAAAGCCAAGGCGTGCTGTTTCGGGTTGCCACCCGGCTGAATGGTCGCCATCACAACCTCGCCGCCGTAGACACCCTTCAGGTCCTCCGGCTTGAGGCCCAGCCGCGCATCGGTGCGGCCCAATTTGCTCTCCACCTGCTGCATCAAGTCTTCGACGAAGGTCTTCATGTCCGGATCGTTGACCAGCATGCCCAACTGGGTCTTGTCAAAATCCTGTTGCAGCCGATCGGCATCGGGCACCGAGAGAAAACCCTTGGTCGCCGGAGGCAACAGACTGTCGATAGGACGAGCTGCCTGGCATGGCTTGGGCCCGGCTAGCAGAGACAGTGTCAGTAGGGCAACCAACAAAAACGCAGATCGCGTCACGTCAAATCTCCTTCGCAAAACGCGTTGTCGCAGAACGGCGAGTACGACGAGGGCCGTCTGCTGCAGGGGACGGGAATCTTCCGACGAAAAATTCGTTTCACCTTGTATCGGCAAGCACAATCGGAAAAACCAGTTCACAAGCACCAAGTTGCCCGGTTTGCCGATTCACGGGCCATTATCATACCCGCGTGTCGAAGTGTAGGAAATGCTAAAAAAGGCAGCGCTCTATCGATACATGTTCGGATACGCCGCCGGATAAATCGCTGAACCAGCGGGGGCCATCGGCGTGTCGGACACGCCTGGTGGCGGAGCCATCGTTTCCGGCCGGCTCGCAACGTAAGTCGATGGGTACGTCGGAATTGCCTTGGCCAGTGCCGTGGGACTAGCCGCCGAACTCTGGACCTCTGTCTTGACCGTGCCCGACTGAAATGGGCCGAGTCCCACGACGAACCACTTCGTGTCGTCGGAGCGTGCAAGTGCTTGACCGCCTTGCTGATACACCGTGCCGGATTTGGTCTCGTAGGCTAGAATCCCGAGCTTTGCGGTGCCCATTTGACTCGTCCGGTTCCAAAGTTTGACCTCCGGAATTTCGATCGGGACGATACCCGGCACGGACATATTCGGAATCCCGACAAAGGTCTCCAGATTGTCAGTTCCCACGCTGCCGCTGCGGATTTCGAGCGTGACATCCGAATCCTCCGCTTTCGCAGCAATTTTTCCGCCAGTGTAAAGGACCCGCTCACGGATCGACGACAGCAGGTAGCCTTTGTCGACGCTGTCGAGGTATTTTTCGTCGATGAAGACCGACTTGCCCTGGAGGGCTTGGAAGTCATATTTATTCAACGCTTGGTCCACGGCATTGGAAATCAGCAGTTGTTCCATGCCCGTTCTCGCCGTGTCGGTCGTCCGCGTGGTCGTGCAACCGGCGAAGAACCCCACCACGGAACAAATCGAAACGGCGATCACCGGGAGTCGGCACATCGCAATTCCCCCCTTGTAATGACGAGTCGTTGGCCAAAGAAGGCGCGCAGGCCTTCCGGTAATTTGTATCGACGATACCGGATTTATCGTCAGGACAGTTCGCAGAGCTTGCGTCGGACTGGTCGAGTCGTTAAGAGAATTCGCTCGGCGGCCGTTGTCTAAAGTCTGAGCAAGCGGGGGACACGTTCGTTGACAGCTGTCCGTAAGCTACATAGCATGAAGGGGTTGTTACCTTTCACGAACCAGCATGTGGCAGCGCGAGGCCGACTTTGAGCAGTCCCAGTCGAAGCGGAGTTTTTCAGCAGGCGACGGATCGCCGGGTAGAACGGTTCACCGAAAGCATCAGCTTTGACCACCGGCTGTACGCGCACGATATTGCCGGTTCGATCGCTCACGCTCAAATGCTAGCAGCGGTCGGTCTGATTTCGGACACCGAAAGCCGGTTGATCGAGGCGACCTTGCAGGCGATCCGGCAGGAAATCGAAGACGGCCGATTCGAGTATCGTGTGGAGTTGGAAGACATCCACATGCATATCGAACAGGAGTTGGTCGGCCGGCTTGGCGATGTGGGCCGGAAGCTGCACACCGGTCGTAGCCGCAACGATCAAGTATCGACGGACTTAAGGCTCTGGGTCCGGGATGGGTTGGACCGCGTAGACCAGCGGGTCGTCGAACTGCAAAAGTCCTTCGTCGCGCGTTGTGATCGGGACGTCGGCGTGATTCTGCCAGCTTATACTCACTTGCAACGGGCGCAACCGGTACTGGCGTGCCATTATTGGCTGGCGTACTGCGAGAAACTCGAACGCGACCGGCAGCGTCTGGCCGATTGTCGGAAGAGGGTGAATGTGTGCAGCTTGGGCTGCGCGGCCGTGGCAGGAACGACCCTGCCGATCGACCGTCACGACGTGGCTCGCCGGCTGGGGTTCGACGGAGTTGCACCCAACAGCTTGGACGTGTCCAGCGATCGGGATTTCGTTTTGGAGTCCGCGTTCGTCCTCACGCTGATTGCCGAACATTTGAGCACCTGGGCGGAAGAGTGGATTCTGTGGTCGACGGTGGAATTTAACTTCCTCAAGCTGCCGCAGGACTTCTGTACTGGTTCGTCGATCATGCCTCAGAAGATCAACCCGGACGTACTGGAATTGACTCGCGGCAAGACGGCCCGCGTCGTGGGCAATTTGCAGACCTTGCTGGTGTTGGTCAAGGGTTTGCCCCTGGCCTATAACCGGGATTTGCAGGAGGACAAGCCGGCGTTGTTTGACGCGTTCGATACCGTGGAAGCCTGCCTGGAGTTGGCGGCGCCGCTGGTTGCGGGAGCCGAACTGCGGCGTGCGGCGATCGCCGAACGGCTGGACCGGGGCTATTTGGACGCAACCACGTTGATGGAACACCTGATTCGCCGCGGTCTGCCGCAACGCACGGCGCATCACTTGGTCGGCAGCTTGGTGGCCCGGGCGGCAGAGCTGGGTCTGCGGCTGGCGGACTTGCCGTTGGAGGAATTTCATGCAGCCGACGCGACCCTGGACGACAGCGTCTATGGGGTGCTGGGGGTGGAGAACGCCGTGCGGGCGTTCGCCAGCTACGGCTCGACCGCTCCGCAAGAAGTGGCGAACCGGGTGGCGAATTGGAAGGTCAAGTTAGGTTTGAACGACGGGGAACCAAGATGAAGGTATCGCCGCCAGGACGTTTCACGGGAGCAATCCTCCTTGGGTTGGCAGTTGTAGCGCAGCTGGCGGCTCAGGACCCTGCCGACCCGTTCGGTGGCGGCCTACCAGCTGCCGGCGCAAAACCGGCCGCAGCGAAGGCTGCCGCGAAAGAAGAGGCGGGGCCGATTTCAGCAGACGAGAAGGACCCGGTGGTTCGGGCCATCCGCGATCGGAACCCGACCACGCCCAAGGAACTGATGTTCGCCGTTCAATCGCTGTTTGACATCGGACGGCCGGAAGAAGCGAACTTCTACTTGACCAAGTTGGTCGCCGCACAGCCCGATCGCGACCAACTCGAGGCGTTTCAGCGCGAGCATGGCACCGGGTTTTTCGCCCGGATAGCCAACGAGCCGCGCATGCAGCCGGCGGGCCAGCAGTTCTTCAAAGCCGTCCAGGAAGCGGCCTACCAGGCGGCCCGGGATCCCCAGCGTTTGAACGCGCTGGTGCAACGGTTGAGCGACCCTTCGCCGTTGGTACACGCTGAATCCGTCCAAGAGTTGCAGCGGGCCGGGGATGCCGCCGTAGCTCCGCTGTTGCAAGCCCTGGCGGACCCCAAACGGCAGACCGAGCATCCGCAGATTCGCGCAGCAGTCGTCGAATTGGGCGAACCGATGATCGATCCGATGCTGGGGGCGTTGGAAACGCCGGACGAGGCGCTGCGCTTGCAGGTGCTTCAAATTTTGAGCCGTGCCGGTGCCGCGCGGGCCGTGCCGTTCCTGATCGGACCCGCACTGGACCCGCAAACGCCGGAAGCGACTCAGCGGACGGCGGCCCAGACGTTGACCCAAATCGTCGGCTCGACGCCCTCCCGCGCCGAAGCCGTGTCCTATCTCGTTCGCCGCGCCCGGGAATACTTGAACGGCGCGGCGGCGGGCTCCGTCGATGACCAGGATCGGACGGTCTTCTGGCATTGGGATGCGGCGCTCAAGACCAGCGTGCCGAAGACCTATGCCGCCGCCGAAGCCTCGCGGATGATGGCCGCCCGCTTGTCGCGCGACGTGGTCAAGTTGGCCCCGGAGAACGCCGACGTCCGGCGGTTGTTCCTGCTGGCCAATCTGACCCGCGCCAAGATCGACGCGGGTTTGGACCAGCCGCTGCCCCGCGGGGACGGGACGGTCGCGGCTCAAGCGGCACAGCTGGGCCGCGAGGCGGTCGAGGACGTCCTGGCCTACGCGATGCAGAACGGTTACACGACCGCAGCGATCGCCGCGGCCGAATTGCTCGGCGACCTGGGCGACGAAACCCTGGTACGTTCCGACGACGGGCAGCCCCGGCCGCTGGTCCGGGCCCTACGTCACAGTGACCGCCGCGTGCGTCTGGCCGCCGCCGACGCGATTATGAAGTTCGATCCGCGCAGTCCCTATGCCGGTTCCAGCTATCTGCCCGAAACCCTGGGCTACTTTATCCGCACGCTCGGTTCGCGCCGCGTGCTGGTGGCTCAGCCCCGGGCGGAGAAAGCCCAGACGCTGGTCGGCTTGCTGAACGAGATCGGCTACGACGCGGATGCGGCCGGCAGTGGTCGAGAGACCTTTCAGTTGGCCGTCAGGAACCCGGACTACGAGTTCCTCCTGATCAGTGATGCCGTGGACTCGCCGAACGCCAACGAAACGATTCAGATGTTCCGCAAGGACCCGCTGACGGCCCAACTGCCGATCGGACTGATGGCCCGGCAGGAAAACTTGCGTCACGCCGAGGCGATGGCCGAACTGGATCCGTTGCTGGTCGCATTTCCTCGTCCTCACGACGTGCGGAGCATGAGTTTTCAGGTGGCGCGGATTGGGGACATGGCCGGTCAGGCACGCATCGGCTATGATGCGCGATTGGATCAGGCGGGCCGCGCGTTGCAGCACCTGGTGCGATTGTCCGAAACCCAAGACGAGCACGCGTTTTACGATCTGTTCCGCGTCCAACAGGCCACTCAGTCGGCGCTCGGCACGCCCTCGTTGTGCATCAGCGCCGCCCGCGTTCTGGGCTTGCTGGGATCCCCGGAATCGCAACGGGCCTTGATCACGCTGGCCAGCCAACCGGGGCGGCCGCTGGCCCAACGGCAAGCGGCGGCCGAGGCTTTTGGCCAGGCGGTTCAACGGCGCGGTTTGCTGTTAACCCGCGACGAGATCCTGACGCAGTACGACCGTTATAATCGCAGTGCGGCCCAGGACGCGGGCACGCAGCAGGTGTTGGGCGCGATCCTGGAAGCCATCGAAAAGCCCAGCCGCCAGCGGCTGGAGAACGATGCGTTGACGAAAGGCCCCGACGCGGCCGGAGCGCAGCCGGATGTTGGCGTGCGGTGACGTGTCATCGCTTTGATTTTCATTATCCCTTTCCGCGAAAACCGTTCCTGCAGTGGCGACGACAAGGACGTGAGCAGGGTGAATCGAGATGGCTGCCTACGGTCCGACAACGCTGGATGAAGACGGCCCGCCGATTCCCGGCATCATCGGGACCAGCAAGGCCATGCAGCAGGTGTATCACTTGACCCGCCGCGTGGCCCGCAGTCAGGCCTCGGTGCTGCTGTTGGGCGAAACGGGCACCGGCAAGGAACTGATCGCGACCGCCATCCACCGCCTCAGCAGCCGCAGCACGGGCCCGTATGTCCGGGTTAATTGCGGCGCGCTCAGCGAGAGCCTGTTGGAAAGCGAGTTGTTCGGGCACGTCCGCGGCGCATTCACGGGCGCGGTCAATAACCGCATCGGCCGGTTCGAGGCGGCCCACACCGGCACGATCTTCCTGGACGAAATCAACTCCACGACGCATCACTTGCAGGTCAAGCTGCTGCGCGTGCTGCAAGAACAGGAGTTTGAACGCGTCGGCGATACGCAGACGGTACACGTCGACACCCGGGTGATCGCGGCCAGCAACCGAGACCTGTTGACCGAAGTCGAGGCGGAGCGGTTCCGCGAGGATCTGTACTGGCGGCTGAACGTGGTCCCCATCGAGATCCCGCCGTTGCGGCTGCGGCGCGAGGACATCCCGGACCTGATCCACCATTTCCTGCATTACTACAACGAGGCCAATGACCGCTATGTGGCGCACGTCCAGCACGAAGCGCAAGAGGCATTGCAGGACTATCATTGGCCGGGCAACGTGCGGGAACTGCAGAATTACGTCGAACGCGCTGTCGTGATGGCCGAGGGCGATGAATTGACGCTGGACCTGCTGCCGGGCACGCTGACCGGCAAGACCCGTCCGCGGCAAGGCCAGATCCGCGGCGTCGATCTGGACACGCTGGTCGGCGAAGTCGTCCAGCAGGGACTGGCCGCCGCCGGACCCGCCGCCGAGGACTTGTGCGCGCGGATCGTCAACCGCGTGGAACGGGAACTGATCGTCCAAGTGCTCGACAGCTGCAACCGCGTGCAGACAAAAGCGGCCATTCGCCTGGGGATCAACCGCAACACGCTGCACAAGAAGCTGATGGAGTACGAGATCGAAAACGACGAGGACTCCTGACGCAACCTCGCCCCTACGTATTCGCCGGGCCAGCCCCGTGTTAGAATCACAGGTAGCAAGAGCATTCTCTGTCCGCCGGCGAGGGGTCGACTTCGCCCGGCGAAACTTGGTGTTGCCCAAAGGAGGTGTCTATGAGCTGGTTCCCCAAACGCACGGTCGTCGTCCCCGTGGACTTTTCCGATGACTCGCTGGCGGCCGTCGAGACCGCCCTGCAGTTGGTTGCCGAACCGTCCGGGCTCCACCTGGTACACGTCCTGCCCGAGGCCGCCATGATGGACCCCGATCCGGTCTGGCTGGAAATCGACAACGCCAACCGCGCGGAGCGGACCACCGAGGCCTTGCAGGAGCGGCTGCCGGGCGAGAAGTACGCCCAAGTCCAGATCGAGATCGAATTCGGCGATCCGGGCTATCGGATTGCGGATTTCGCGCAGCGCGTGGAGGCCGAGTTGATCGTCATCCCGTCGCACGGGCGGACGGGGCTGGGCCGCATGTTGCTGGGTTCCGTGACCGAGCGGGTGATCCGCCTGTCCCATTGCCCCGTGCTGGTACTGCGGAAGTGACCGGCGATCCATCCGCTGGCCCAATGCCGGTTACTTTGTAGTGGCACGGCGCGAGCCGTCCGGTATTTCGGTTGGAGAACCGGGCGGCTTGCGCCGCTCCGCTAACAAACACGCCACCAACGGTCCGAAAGTAAGTGGCATTGTGCTCTGGCCGCCCGTTTTCCCGACAGGAGGAGTTTGCCTTTGAGCCGTCACGCGATTGGACGCCCGATGGAGATCCTGCTGATCGAGGACGGGCTGTTGGATGCCAGGTTAACGATCGCCGCGCTGAAGAAGAGCGGTCTGCACCATCGTTTGACGCTGCTCACGGATGGCGAGGAGGCCCTCGAATTCCTGCTGCACACCGGCAAGTTCGCCCGCGCGCCGCGTCCCGATCTGATCCTGTTGGATCTGCTATTGCCCAAGAAGAGCGGCTTCGAGGTGCTGACGGAAATCCGCGGCGACGACGACCTGCGCGAGATTCCCGTCGTGATTCTGACCGCCGCCGACGAGGAAGGGTTCCAGGCCCGCGCGGAACTGTACGAGGTCGAGCATTTCATCAAGAAGCCCGTCAACTTTGCCAAGTTCCTCGAGACCGTGAAGAAGCTGCGCAGCTTCTGGCATCACGACCTGATCCTGCCCTCGCTGGACTGACCCACCGATGAGCCGTCCGTTCCAACTGGCGCTGCTGCAGATGCATGTCGAGGGCGGCGAGCCGGCGCAAAATCTGGCCCGTGCCGAAGCCCTGATTCGCGCGGCCGTCGCGGGTGGAGCCGAATGCGTGGTGCTGCCGGAGGCGATGGACGTGGGCTGGACGCACCCCGCCAGCCGACCCCGGGCCGAACCGATCCCGGACGGCGAACCGTGCCGGCGGCTCGCCGCTGCCGCGCGGCAGCACGGCATCTACGTCTGTTCGGGCTTGACCGAACGGGACGGCGATCGCGTTTTCAACTCGGCCGTCATCATCGACCGCCAAGGGCAAGTGATCTTGAAGCATCGGAAAGTCAACGAGTTGGAGATCGGGCACCCGTACTACGATCGGGGCGACCGCCTGAACGTATGCCACACCGAATTGGCCACCTTCGGCCTGATGATCTGCGCCGACGGTTTTGCCGAAGACCGCGTCCTGGGGCGCTCGCTGGGCCATCTGGGGGCCGAGGTCATTCTGTCCCCCTGCGCGTGGGCCGTGCCCGCCGAGCACGACAACGCGACGGAACCTTACGGCGACTTGTGGCGCAGGTCCTACATCCCCGTGGCCCGCGAGTTCTCGGTCTGGATCATTGGCGTGAGCAACGTCGGTTGGATCACTGGCGGCCCCTGGCAAGGCCGCAAGACGATCGGCTGCTCGCTCGTGATCGGGCCCCAAGGTGAAGAAGTACTTCAAGGCCCCTACGGCGTGGATGCGGAGGCAATTCTGAAAGTGCAAGTCACCCCCCGTACCCTAACCAACTTGCCAACAAGCAACTCAAACCGCTGCGTGGTCAATCTCGCAAGGGCCGCGCGAAGACTCCCACTGACCTGAAGGAGCGAATCTCATGTCGTCACGCACAACTTGGCTAGGTCTTTTGATGATTCTTGGTGGTTGGTCGGCTGGCGCGTCCAACGCGGCTGGCGCGGCGCCGCCAGCGGTGACGCCGCTCGAACTGGGCGCCGCGGCACCGGATTTTGCTCTGCCGGGCGTGGACGGCAAGACGTACCGATTGGCCGATTTTGCGGCGGCCAAAGTCCTGGTGATTCTGTTCACCTGCAACCATTGCCCGACGGCCCAGGCCTACGAAGACCGCATGATTCAGTTGCATGCGGATTTCAAAGACCGCGGCGTGGCGCTGGTCGCGATCTCGCCGAATGATCCTCTCGCCGTCCGCCTGGACGAACTCGGCTATACCGACGTGAGCGATTCGCTCGAGGACATGAAGATCCGGGCCAAGGACCGGGGCTTCGGGTTCCCCTACCTGTACGACGGCGAAACGCAGGCCACGTCGCGGGCCTTGGGCGTGTTGGCGACCCCGCACGTGTTTATCTTTGACTCGAATCGTCAACTGCGTTATCAAGGCCGGATCGACGATTCGGACGTCGGCGTAGTCAAGTCGCACGACACCCGTAATGCGATTGAAGCCTTGCTGGCCGGCCAGCGTGTGCCCGTCGCCACGACGCGCGTGTTCGGTTGCACGACCAAGTGGTCCGACAAGCGCCCCAGCGCCGTGGAATCCCTGGCGAAATGGGATGCCGAGGAGGTGTCCGTCCAAACCATCGACGAGGCGGGCGTCCGCAAACTGGTCCAAAACGATAGCCCGAACCTGCGGCTGATCAACGTGTGGGCCACGTGGTGCATCCCGTGCGTGGAAGAACTGCCGGAACTGGTGACCATCCACCGCATGTACCGCAAACGCAAATTCGAGACGATCACAATCTGTTTGGATGATCCGAAGGAACGCGATACGGTGCTAAAACGTCTGCAAGAGAAGCATGTCTCCTCGACCAACTACATCTTCAATTCCGACGACCGCGACACGTTGGCCGCGGCGCTCGACAAGCAATGGCCGGGTCCGGTTCCGTACACGATCCTGGTCGCCCCCGGCGGGAAGATTGTGTACCGCAAACACGATTCGGTCGATCCGTTGGATCTGAAGAAGGTGATTGTCGGACACCTCGGCCGCACCTATGCCAGCCGCTAATGCCGCCGGGCCAACGCCCAGGCGACCAAGGACGGACACAGACGGTTGACCAGGTTGAACGCTTTGGATTCCGCACCCGGGAACACTTCGCGGCGGCCACGGCGGACGGCACGCACCGTGGCGGTGGCCACGGCCGCGGCAGTCAAGCCGCGCGGGGACCGCCATGCTGTCGGTGCGGTTTCTTCCAGCATCCGCTCCCAAATCTCGGTCTCGACGGTGGCCGGACTGACCAGCAATACGTCCACACCGCTGCGGTGCAGTTCGGCGCGCAACGCATCGCTGAACCCGCGCACCGCAAACTTGGCGGCACAGTATTCGCTCAAGTGCGGAATCGCAACGTGGCCCAGGATCGACCCGATATTCACGACGACCGGCCGGCGGCCCCGTTGCAGCAGCGGCAGGGCCGTCCGCGTCAGTTCCACCAGCGAGAAGAAGTTGACTTCGAAGATCTGCCGCAGCCGATCCGGATTCGCGTCCTCGAACCGCCCCAACGCGGCCACGCCGGCATTGTTCACGAGGATATCCAAACCGCCCAACATCTGTTCCGCACATTCGAGCGCGGCTTGACGCACGCCGCTGTCCGTCAAATCGCCGGCAACGATTTCGGCGCGACGTCCCAGATTCCGGATCTCCGCGGCCAGTTCCTCCAATCGCTCGCGCCGCCGTGCGCTGATCACCAAATCGGCCCCTTGCCGGGCCAGTTCCACCGCGATCGCCCGTCCGATGCCGCTGGAGGCCCCCGTTACGATCGCCCGGCAGCCAGCGATCTCCTGCCGCTTCCACCACCCGGCCGCCTTTTTCGCCGGCCCCCGAAATCGCCCGTTCAACATCTGTGCCGACGTTTCCATCTGGATCGTTCCCTGATTCACCCAGTCATATAGCGGCCAAATGGGCTGGAGTTCACACTTGAGCCTGTTTTTCGCGGGCTGTCAAACCGCGTTACCGCCGAAAGGCTGAACGCCAACAGAAAAATCGCGGCCACGAACATCCGACTCGGCACTGTTTCCGGCCAAGTTCACGGACGTTCGGGCCTCGGACGATAATGGCCACATACGGTTCGGTCTGTAACTACGCGAAACGCAGCAACGTGTGGTAGATCTCGATGAGCCGACGACCCGGACCGCGACCGTGGCCGGAGCGGTAGGTGTGAACCAAGCCCGGGGCGACCGGCTCGTGTCGCCACGGGTTTTCACGGCGAGCAGCAAACTCGACTGGCGACGCGATAAGGGTCTGCTCGATTCTGGCGGCCCACGTCGGCTCGTCGTCGGACTGGACGTAGCCCAGCATGCCGGCGCGATTGTCGTCGCGGGCATATGCGCTTGCGAGGAAACAGCCCAGTCCCTTTGAGCCGAGATAATGTCGTACGCTATGCGCCGGTCCCAACCGTTTGCACTCGAAGCGGAATCGGGTGCGAGGCGAGACCTGCGACGAGTCAATGCGGATGTCGACGCGTCTTCGAGCTTTGCCTTGTCGTCGCGGTCGGCCACGACGGTGTGGTTGGTTGACGGGCGGATCGTCGTAAGCCGAATAATATCGCATCCAGCGTTCGGCCGGATCGTCGAGCACCGCATCGATCGCCTCGACCAGATCACCGGTGATTGCGGTTTCCTCGGCCGTGGCGTATTGTCTCGGATTGAGCCGGTCGTATCCGAGCTTGACGAGCCGGTGTACGCGGGGGACGAATTGACGCTCGTAATCCTCAGAATTGTCAGACGGGCCACCGGGTTGGTACGACGTGGAACTGATCAAGCCTCGACTCCTCCGCCCTGAAGAGTCTCGGCAATGATTTGCCGGGCGTCCACCATCGCTTGGCTCTCCGTCCAGTGAAACCGCTGCATGGGCTTGAACACAAACGTCTTTGTGCCTTCGTAGATTCGCAGATTACGGTCGAAGTACATCCACTGCGAACGCTGGACTCGCAGTCGCTGCCGGGTACGCTCGAATTCCACGGCCGTTGCATTGTCTGCCTTGGTGACTTGCACTTTCCGCGCCGCGGTGGAATCCTTGATCAGATCGACTTGAACCATGCCGGAAAGCCTGTCGTGGATGACCGCGACCTGATGATGTTTGGCCGACTCGCCGCCAAGGAAATCGTCGAGTTCCGATTTCAGTCGTTCGGCATACGCTCGAAGCTCGACAACTTTGGGCGGACGCACGGCCGCTTGTCCTGTCTTGCCGTCGTTCAGCGCCAACCGGACGTGGACCAAGTCGTGAATCAGTGCCCGCTCGCCGTCATCGAGTCCCAGGGATTCGCTGACCAACTCGTTCAGTTCGTCGAGCAAGCGATCGAGTTTCTCATCTGCGTCCGCCATCCCCGCGAACCGAAGTTGTCGGTCTGGATTTCGCTCGGTGAGGGACGCCTCGCCGATTCTTCGCGGCTTCATCTGAGCCAATTCTGACTGCAGTCCCGACCATTTCGTCAGGTCTTCGCGGGATAAGGCTGCGATCGCCACCGGTAGGCATCGAAGGGCGTTAAGCGTGGCGCGGTCGCGTTTGACTCCAAACTCGGTTGATGTCAGGAATTGATGGTAGAACGCAAAATCGGAACTGAGGTACAGAGACAGAGCTTTCAAGAAGTCTTCGTCCTCGGTTGGACTAACGATGCCAATTTGCCGCGGCGGGACGACGAGGAAGTCATCGTGGTACACCGCGTAATTGCGCGCTGCGCTCACGATGACATGCGGTGGACGACAAACGGAAAGCGGTAACTTGATTCCACCCCTCTTACGCCCATACATTAGCTCTGACTCAAGCGGTACGATCGCTTCGGCTGGGAATACGAACACATGACGCAGACGCTCGAGCGCCCCCACGTCAAGCCTGCTTTTGCCCATGACTTCTTCGACCAGTTCCACTTCCTCGTCTTCGTCAGTGGTCTGCTCTGGCCGAAGTTCGAGACCCTGGGACACAACGATTCTGCCCTCTCGATTGAGCTTCCTGTCCGGCTCCAGGTCACGTAAGGAGGGGAACCGACGGCTCAACTTGCTCAATAGTCGCTGGTCGAGTGAGGAACCCCAGGTAGCCAGTTTCCATGGCAACCCATCACCGTCGGCGACCTGTGCAGTAGAAATGTCCCGGATCTCGCTGGCGTTGATGACAATGCTCCACGACTCGTTACGCGATCGCGCCAGGATGGGTCGCGTTGGCTCTTGGTTGGCGACCAAGGGCGAATAAGTCCGCACGAACTCGTCTTCATCCAGAGCCTCGAGACCATCGTCGCGGCGTCCGTAAAAGAAGGCCGCTGCGGGCACGCGGAACCGGCCGCCCGCCAACACTTCCGCGAGATTGGAGAAATTGACGACCGTGTGAACTTTGACGTGCTGGAAGAACGCCTGCCGAAATGCGCGCGCCGCGTCCTCGAACAGCGTCATGGCGGGAAGAAAGAAGCCGACTTCTCCGCCAAGTGCCAGATACTCCAAGATTTCCCAAGCAAACGCACGGGCCGCTTGGTTGCCACCGACAGGACGTTGCTTCTCGTTGTCCTGGAGCCACTTCCACACAGGCTGGTCGTCAACTTCAAGCTTGTCTGGGTTCAGCCGTTTCCAGGGAGGGTTCCCGACGATCCAGTGGAACCTCTTCTGCAGGGGCGGGTTGTCGGTCGCGGGGACCGCAAAGAAATTCGCTCGGAAGATGTTCTTGCCACGGAGGGCGGGAAGCTGAAATCGGCTCCGCGGTCCTTCCAGGTCCGGCGGATCGACGTAATCGAGCAACGTCAGAATCAGACTCAATTCGGTCACGTTACACGCGTCGTCTGCCACGTCCAAGCCAAAGACGGAGCCCTCCAACAAGTCACGCAGCTCCCTGGGTTTGGGCTTGCTTCCCGGAGGGAACTCTTTCTCGATCAGCCTGCGGTAACACTGCACCAGGAACGCGCCGGACCCGCACGAAGGGTCCAAGACGCGCATGCCTTTCTCCAGGGGGCGGCGATCCTCCAACTCCGCGAGCATCAAGTTCACCACCGGGATTGGTGTGTAGTAGGCCCCGAGCTTCCTGCCGCGGCTGGGTTCGTCGGGCTCGGAGGGAGCGTGCAGAAACTGCTCGTAAACCACCGACAGTGTTTCGATGGGAATGAATGAGAAGTTGTACGCCTGGAAGTCGAGACTGAGTTGCCGGTCACCGGCTTCCGTAACTTCATCGCCTTTGAAGACTCCCGCAACGTAACGGAGATGATCTTGTTTCGGGGCGTGCTTGCCGGTGAAGTCCAAGGGGAAAACGCTACCGTTCAGCCATTCGTCCAATCGCTCGATGACCGCACAGACGCCATCGAGTGTGGCACCGCGTCCGAAAACCGATGACGGTTCGATGTTCCAACGGCCCAGCTTCTTGGGCGACAAAATACCCCGGTCGCGAAGATAGTGCAGATAGACGTACTTTCCGATCAGGGCGTGCGATATTTCCTTCCGAAGTCCCTTGTCCTGCAGAAGTCCGTCGAGCTTGCGCAGATTGCCCAGCAGTTTCCAATCGACTCGCGTATCCGGCGTAACGTCTTTGCCTCTCCTCTGCCAGATTGCGCCGCTGTCAATCGCGTCGGCATGGAAGCCTTCGGCGAGTTCGGAGATGTTGTTGACGTCGGTCAGTACCCGCAACACTCCGTCAACCTCACCGCTTGGCAACCTGCGATGGCGAAAACCGGAGTACAGGTTCACGCCGGCTGGCGTGTGAACGATGACGAACGGAACGACGTCTTGGTTCCAGACAAGCCGGTGAATCTGTTCCGCTTCCGGCGCTGTGGAGGCGCTGCAGACATAGACCACGGGCACGATCGGCGAGGAGGCGCCCTCGATGGACGGACGGAGGGCATACACCCCCTGCAGTCCGAGTCTTGCTTCGGCCAGCCGAAAAATGTGGCCGAAGGCGGGGGCCGCCTCAAAGGCAGCCTGTCCGCGTCGCAGAAAGTTCGGCGACTGGCCATAGCCGAGTTCGCTGAGTAGATCGCCAACCTGCATCGCTGCCCCACGCCGTTTGTGTTACGCCGGCTATGCTAATGCTGGAAAATGTATACAAGCGAACAGTGTTTGTCAACAGGCATCGCGCGCCGTGGTCGCGTAACCCGTTGGAAGCAAGGGATTTGAGGGCAGTTTAGCAGACGGGTTCGGATCGGGCAACACGGCCACCGGTTAGCTGCCACCGGTTAGCTGCCTTGGACAAGCGGGGCGATCATGTTCGTGCGGGGCGTGCGGATTCCCCCAGCGGTCGCCTCGATTTATCCGCATGTGCTCTCTCGCCGGGCAGAGCACGGGCAGATCGTGACGGTCGCCCCGACGTGTGTCTTCGAAGTTGCGCATTTCTGTCGAGCCGTTGCCCCGCCGGCCCCGTGCCGGTGGAATCCGGTTTGGGAACCATTGGAACCTCGCGAAAAACCGCTCTTTTCGTCCTCGCCGCCCGACCGCCGCCTCCGGCGGCGGTCGGGCGGCGAGGACGAAAGGGAAAGGCTCGGGAACGGGCGTCGTCTGGTCACCAAACCTGGATCCACCGGCACGAGGCCGGCGGGGACCAAGATAATGCGCAACTTCGAAGACGTGTGTCGGTCGTCTTCACGACCACATCGCCTGGATCTGGCTGCGGATCTGGCGGCTGGTCAGGGTGGCGGTGACGGGGGCGGCGGGCGATTGGTGCGCGTCGTGGGGCGTGGCCAGATACGTTTGGAAATGGACCTTCAGCGGCGGCGGAATGAAACGCGTTAATTGGGCGAAACTGTGCCGGTCGGTAAAGCCGCCCCGGTTGGCGTGGTAGTAGCGCTGCGGGTGGCAGACGTACAAGTGGTTCTTGGCCCGCGTCAAAGCGACGTAGAACAACCGCAACTCTTCCTCGATCTGTTCGTCGCTGCCCGTGGCCATGTCGGACGGAATGTTGCCGTCCGCGGCATGAATGACGAACACGACGTCCCACTCCAGGCCCTTGGCGGAATGGATCGTGCTGAGGATCAGGTAATCCTCGTCCCGCAGCGGTGGTCCGGCGAAATCCTCGGTGCTCTCCGGCGGGTCCAAGGCCAATTGCGTCAGCAGCGACTGGCGGTCTGCAAACCGCGCGGCCAACTGTTCGATCTGCTCCAAGTCGCGTTTCCGCGGCGTGGGGCTGTCATACTTGTCTTGCAAGATCGGGTCGTAGAACCGCCGGGCGAGCGATACTTGCGACGGAAGGTCCATGACCGGCTGGCGGGTGAGCTGCCGCAGCACGTCCAGCAACTGAGGCCAGACGGCTCCGGCGGCGTTGCCCACCGCGGCGGATTCCCAGACGCGCCAATCGCCGCGCGAGGAAACCATCAATTCCATCAGCTGCCGGGCCCGCTTGGGGCCGATGCCGGGCAACAATTGCAGCAGGCGAACGCCGGCGACCAGATCGCGCGGGTTCTCGGCCAAGCGGAGCAGCGACAGCAGGTCCTTGATATGGGCCGCCTCCAGGAACTTGAGTCCGCCGAACTTGACGTAAGGGATATTGCGGCGCGTCAACTCGCCCTCCAGCAGCACGCTGTGATGCGAGGTCCGATACAGGACCGCCTGCCTCCGCAAGTCGAGTCCTTCCTCGCGCCGGCGGAGGATTTCGCGGATCAGGAACTCCGCCTGGTCGCTCTCGTCCTGACAGGTCACCAGTTGCGGCGGTTCGCCCCCGTCGCGGTTCGACCACAGGTCCTTGCGGAACCGCCGCTGCGCTTGACCGATCACCTGGTTGGTCGCGGCCAGGATGGGCTGGGTGCTGCGGTAATTTTGCTCCAGCTTCACAATCGTGGCTCCGGGAAACTCGGCCGGAAAGTCGAGGATGTTGCGGACGGTCGCAGCGCGGAATGAGTAGATCGACTGGGCGTCGTCACCCACCGCTGTCAGGCCCCGGCCGTCCGGCCGCAGCAGCTTGAGGATTTCGGCTTGGACCCGGTTCGTGTCCTGGTACTCGTCCACCAGCACACAGTCGAACCGGCTGCGGATCGCGGCGCCAGCCTGCGGATCGGCCAGCAGCCCTCGCCAGAACAGCAGCAAGTCGTCATAGTCCAGGATCCCGCCCTGTTCTTTGCGTTCGCCGTAGGCCGCAAACAAGCGTTTCAGGTCGGCGGCCTGCTCGCGGCACCAGGGGAACTGCGCGGCCAGGACGTCTTCCAGCGGCTGCTGGGCGTTGACGCAGTGGCTGTAGATCGCCAAGCAAGTCCCTTTGCGCGGAAACCGCTGGTCGGTCTTGGACAGTCCCAGTTCCGTGCGGACGACGTCCAGCAAGTCCTCGGAATCGCCGCGGTCCAGGATCGTGAATGCCGGTTCGAGTCCCGCGGCGGGCGCATACAGCCGCAGCAAGCGGGTGGCGATGGCGTGAAACGTGCCGCCCCAAACGGCCTGAATGTGAGAACCGCCACCGTGCTGGCGGCCATTCCCGTGCAACTGCCGCAGCAGCCCATCTACGCGGCGCAACATCTCGGCTGCGGCTCGGCGGGTGAACGTCAGCAGCAGAATCCGCCCGGGGGCGACGCCCTGCTGGATTTGCTGGGCGACGCGGTGAACCAGGGTCTTGGTTTTTCCCGTCCCGGCTCCGGCGACGATCAGCAAAGGCTGATCGCCATGCTGCACTGACTGCCGCTGCTCGCAGTTCAAACCATCCAGAATCAAACTTCCGTTCTCGGCCGCCGGCATCGACTTTGCCCCTCCATAAGCCCGCGCGTTGGACCAGCAGTGTAACAAGAGCGCGGCGGCGCGTATACTTGGCCAACAGCAATCGCTCTTCTCCCCACCTTGACTTCCGGCGAAGAAAAGAGCAAATTAACCACAACAACCGGACACAAACGGGATTGCCGCATCCGGAAGACGAATCGGGCGTTTAGATCAGTTGGTTAGATCGCCACGTTGACATCGTGGAGGTCAGAGGTTCGAGTCCTCTAACGCCCACTTGTTGTAAGTTTTTGCCGAGCTTGGATTTAGCTACCCATCGTCACTCGATGGTGCGGCACGAAACGCGGGTCATTATCCAATACATGTACTGGATAACCGTGGGTTCTTTCCAGGCGAGGCTGTGTCGTGCCGCGAAGAAAATCGTAGACTCCCCCAAGTATCGCCAGCACAAAGCACGCGATCTGGCCGTTGTGACCATCAACCGTCGCGACCATTATCTCGGACCCTACGGCAGTCCCGAGTCCTACAACGAGTACGCGAGACTCATCGCGGAATAGCGACAGGGATTGCTGGGCGAGTCGGTCAGCACCATCGAGCGTTCGTACTACGCTGCCCGCGGCGCCAAGCACGACCCGTTCGCCCTTTGCCAGGCGTGTGCGAACGATGTCAATCAGGTTCTGCTTTTCCTGTTCAGCTGCGGCGCAGCACAGCACAGGGGTTTCCCGTTCGGTCTGATTTGTGCGGGCCTGCCGAAGGTACCTGCAGTCGGTCCCGGAGGTACTGAATGTCCAGATTCCGGTCGTCGTGGTTCACGGCACGCCCTACGAGATGGGGTGGCACCTCGGGCATCTGACGCGAGACGAAATCCAGGCGTTCATTCCGACAGCGATGGCCCGCCTGAAGCCGGTTCTTGGCGTTTCCGATCAAGGTCTTCAGGACGCCTGGGCACGGACGGCCGCGTATAGCGAGGACCGTTTCGAGCAGGAGTTGGTTGGCCTGTCCGATGGGTCGGGAATGCCTTTGGCAACCTTGCAAGCCGTCCACACGCTCCCGCTGCTCATGCCCTATTCGTGCAGTAGTGTCGCCGCTTGGGGGAAAGCCACCACAGATGGCCACCTCTACCAGACTCGCAATTTGGACTGGAAACTCGCCGTTGGAGCCCACGACTTTCCCGTGGTCGTGGTCTACCTGCCGACGCAGGGCATTGGGCGGCTGCTCCATCTCAGACAACTCCACTCTCCTCAGTAGAACGTGGAGCCGGCCGCACCAGCCGGTACGCCCTTCACCGCCGCCCACGCAATCTCTTGAAGCCGCTTTGCCTGATCATCTGGGAAGTCAACCAGCACCTTGTCGCCGTGCTGGATCTTGCCCGGCAGACCGACCGGACTTGCGTCGAGCAGTGTGGCATAAAACACGCAGGCGGCTAAGTACGTGCCGGTCGGGTTCGGGTGGCTCTTGTCCGAGTTGTGCAAGACGAACGCCGGATCGGCCGCCAACGCCAACTTCCAAGCGATCCCGACCGGTGCGACACCGGCCCCCAGTTCCTTGGCAATGTCCAGGTAGGCTCCGTTCAGTCCACCGACCAAACCGGCCTTCTGCTGCTGACACCATGTTTCCAAGTCGGTGGTCTTCGATACGCCGCTGATCCCGTACATCACCTTGGCGTATTCGGGCGACTTGGCAGGGTCGGCCCCTTCCTGCATGTTGGGGATGTGCTGTCGAGCCCAGGTCAAGTAGAAAACTGTCTTTGAGCCCTGCTTCATGATCTCGGCATCCAGCAGCCGGGCGTACTCGTGCATGGACTGCCGGTCGATGACGGGACGCAGGCTTTGCTCCTGCAACACCACCACGTCCCATTTTTCCGCACGGATCTTGTCGATGGCTTTCTGGTCCTTGACGTGCTTTTCCAGCGTACAGCCGCCGACAAGGTGCCGATTCACGTCGATTTTTCGCCCACCAGCGGCTTCGGCCAGTCCGGCGACCATGGACGGCAGATCGTTGACCGACGTGTAGCTGTTGCCGATGAACAGCACCTTGAGCGGTGCCTGGGGCGTGTCCTGGCCGACCACCGGGGCCTGGGCAATCAGGAGAACGGCTGAGGCGAGCAAGCCCAGGACCTGGCGTCGAGGTATCTGGATCACGGTGGTTCCCTTGTGCGGTGTCGTTTTGCTGGCAGCGAGTTTACAATGTCGGCGTGTTGCTGAAAATGTAGGACGGAGACCGTGAACTGAATCGTCCGCCTCAAACCGGAACCTACCCCGTGAACAACCGAACGCTTTGATGGAGTGCCCCCAATGAAGAAACTGACGTTGAAGATCGCAATCCTGTTGGTCGGTGCTGCTGTCCTGGTGCCGTTCATGGCCTCGGCCGCCGAATCGCCGACCGGCCAGAAGCCCTGTGAACTGGAGCGGAGCTTCAATGTCACGATGAAGTACCTGCTGTACCTGCCCCAGGACTACGACAAACAGGATTCCTGGCCGCTGCTCCTGTTCCTGCACGGTGCCGGGGAGCGGGGAAATAACCTCGAAGTGGTGAAAAAACACGGGCCGCCGAAGCTCATCGAGGCGGGGAAGGACTTCCCCTTCATCGTCGTGTCGCCCCAGTGTCCGAACGATCATTGGTGGGAACCGGTGGAACTGGCGGCGTTGTTGGATGAGATCGTCGAGAAGCAGAAGGTCGATCAAGACCGCATCTACGTGACCGGCTTGAGCATGGGCGGTTTCGGCACATGGTCGCTGGCGGCCTACCAGCCCAAGCGATTTGCCGCCCTCGTGCCGATCTGCGGCGGTGGCGAGCCGATCATTGCCAAATTGTTCACGCCGATTCCGGCTTGGGTCTTCCACGGAGCCAAGGACTTCGTAGTGCCCCTTGAACGGTCAGAAAAGATGGTCGAAGCCATGAAGCAAGCTGGTGGCATTGTCAAGTTCACCGTGTACCCGGAGGCGGGCCACGACTCGTGGACCGAGAGCTACGCCAACCCGGAATTATACGAATGGCTGTTGCGGCAAAGGCGGGCAGCAAAGTAGGCGGGCGACGGGGACGCCATCATGGTGCGGACCATCGGAGACTTGACAACGATGCGACTGGCTTGGATGACGGACATTCATCTGAACTTTCTTGAAGCCGCCGACCGGCGACGGTTTCTGGAAACAGTACGGGATCAGGCCGATGCCTTTGTCGTCAGTGGGGACATCGCCGAAAGTCCCGGCATCGTCGGCGTTTTGACGGAGATGGCGGACGTTTGGCAGAAACCGGTCTACTTCGTCCTGGGAAATCACGATTTCTACCGGGGTTCGATTGGCCGGACCCGTGTTGAAGTCGCCAATCTGGCCGAAGATCGGCAGTTCCTGACCTACCTGACGGCAACCGGTGTTGTGGAACTGTCACCGCAAACCGGACTCGTCGGCCACGATGGCTGGGCCGATGCCCGGCTGGGCGATTTCGGACGATCCGATGTGTTCCTCAACGACTACGTGGCGATCCAGGAACTCTGCAAGTGGAAGGGCGATTTCGCCCTCGACAAGCCTGCCCTCCGGGAAGCCCTGAACGTCCTTGGCGACGAGGCTGCCCGGCACTTGGAACACGTCCTCCAGGAGGCGGTTGCCCAGTACCCAGCGGTAATCGCCGTGACCCATGTTCCGCCCTTCAAGGAGGCCGCTTGGTACAATGGCAGGCATTCGGACGACAACTACCTTCCTCACTTTTCGTGCCAGGCGGTCGGTGATGTCATGCGGAAAGTCATGGAGGCCAACCCGCAATCCCGGCTACTCGTCCTGTGCGGACACACGCACGGCAGCGGCGAAGTCCAGATCTTGGAAAACCTCCAGGTCTTGACCGGAGGGGCGGAATACGGGAATCCCGTGGTCCAACGCATCTTCGACCTCGGATGAATTCATGCCCAGACTAAGTGCCGGATTACTGATGTACCGGATCAAGGATGGGGCCAGTGACCACGCCCGATTCAGGGAAGGGGCGGCCCTTTCGGCGGGATGACGATCAGCAGGGTGGACATCAACCCGCCCGGCACGTGGCGAAATGACTTCATCGGCGACGAAACGAGAGGAGTTCAGGTTTGGCTGTGGCCCAACATCGGAATACCCGCCAACGCCAAGCCGGAACACGCTCCCCAGGGATCGAAATGGTCGCACGCCGATGATCGGGACGTGTGGAACGAAGTCCAAGTCACTTGCTGGGGGACCAAGATCAAGACCGTCATCAACGGCCTCACCATCGCGAACTACGACGGAGCGAGACGGCTGGACGACGAAACCCACCGGAGCCGGAACGTCGGCCTGAAGGGACGCATCGGGCTTCAGATCCACCCCGGAAACGAGTTGCTCATTCGGTTCAAGGACATCGAGGTGCGGGAGGTGCAGTGAGGTCAGTCCTTGCCTAGTTTCAGCGGCCCTTCAGCAAGCCATCCAAGAACTCAAACACGGCCTTGGTCGGCCCGTCATTGGGCAGGCCAAGGTCACGGTTGATGGTGCCATGGTTCTTGCCTTCCCCCGGCACCACCTTGGCTTGAACGCCAGCATCCACCAACGCCTTGGCGAAATCCTGTGACTGTGCCCTGGAGTCCGGGCGATCAGCGACATGCAGGATCAGAAATGGCGGGATGCCCTTGTCCTTCGCTACGTGCGTGACGGGAGAAAGCTGTTTCTGGTCCGCCTCGTTGTCCCCGAAGGGCGACGCATTCATGTTGGTACGAAGCAGACCAGCGTTCTTCACTTTGTTTGGAATGTCGTAAGCGGCGGTATCGACGGGGATGCACCCTTTGATGTTCGATAGCGACAAGGTTTCCGCCTTGAGGTAGCGGTCATCGGTGCAAACCAGTGCGGCCAGGTGTGCCCCCGCTGAATGCCCGGCAACGAAGATCGAGTCCGGTGATCCACCGTATTCCCTGGCATTGTCGTGGACCCACTTGATCGCCTTGGCGATGTCGCCGGTCATTTCCTTGAGGGTGACCTGCGGCACGAAGCGGTAATTCACCGAAACGAAGACGAAACCCTTGCCCACAAATGCCTGCGGCTTGTGCTGCACCCCCGACTTGTCGCCTTGCCGCCAGCCGCCACCGTGAATCCAGACGAGCACCGGATGATCTTTGCCATCGGCAGGGGCGTAGACATCGAGCCGCCTGCTGGCATCGGCGGGCTCGACGTAGGCAAGGTCACGGTGGACCTTCGATTCGGCGGCGAGGGCGTGTGTCGGCAGAATCAAAGCAATGGCGAGGAAACGTAGCATGGTGGTTCCTTTCGGCTAAGCGAGCATGGTCGTGAATCCGTTTTCGTCCGCTTGGCCATGACACTCGGCCAACGGTTCGAGGGTAAAGTCCACTTGTCGTGCCGTCTAGGAATCCAAGTGTGGCCTGTCATCCGTGTCCCGATGCACGGTTTGTGGGGAGAAAGCCGGGACGCACACAGCAATGTACTCGGCACCAGCGGGATCGGGGCTGCTGTACTGGACCCACTCACCGGCCTTGACGATGATCGCCTGCCCGGCCGCTACGTCGAAGTCAGCGTCTTTCAGATTGACGTGCAGGGTGCCCTGCAGGACGACTGTGTACTCGTCGAACTCCGGCGTCTGCCCAGGCTCCCGCCAACCAGATGGGCTTTTCATGCGGGCGATGCTCACCACTGCCGTGCCTGAATTGACCCGGCCGATGAATTCCTCGATGGACTTGGGCGGTTGTCCTGCCGCTTCGATGCTCGTTGGTTTCTGGATAAAGGTTGCCACGTGCGGTTCCTCCAGGAAGATGAAGATCACGCAGATCATCCTACCGATTCGCCGGTGGCTGTGAAGTCATTCCGCCACTTCTTCTGCCGGGCTTTTCTTTCTCCACTTCGGCTTGGTTCGACTTTTCTCCCGCTTCCACTGGACGAAGCCCTGCAACTGGGGATGGGCGAGCAATTTCTCCCTGGTGTTATAGTTGCGTCCCAACTCCTTTTCATCAGGGATCAGGTCGTGGATACCAGCTTAGCAAAGGCCATGCCCCTGTAGTGGATGACGTTCAGATCGTGGCTGGACAGATCCATCAGTGGGCCGTGCAGATTGTACACGGCACCGCATGGACGCGTCCAAGAAGGAACGAGAAGACGCTAATCGAACCGGCATGGTCGTTCGCAAGAAGCTGCTGGCACGGGGATTTGCCGGCTCGTTCACCGGCTGATCCAGCGTCGTCGTGCGGCCCCGACACCTGTTGCTGACTTGGAATCATAGGCTGACTCTGCCCCCCCTCGCTCCGCCTAGTCGTGCTTCACGGATGTCCCCAGCCCGTTGTCCCAGCAGTCCGATGACGATGCCCGTGGTCATGTCGATTCGGCAGCGTCCTTCTTGGGTGACTGCGAAAGCTCATCCAGCAGCCGTTTCGCTTCCTCGAACATCGAATCCATGCGTCGCTGGACGTTTAGATCGGGAGTGCGTTTGATCTCGTCGGACGATTTCGCCATCAGGAGCTTGAGCCGCTCAGTGGCGATGTCCAACTTGTCGTCGTCCAAGTTGGCTGCTCCCAACAGGGCAATCACCTTCCTGTGGAACCCTACGAGTGCGTCGAACAATTCACCGTCGAGCCACTGAATCGGCGGTGTACCTGACGGCTTGTTGGTCTTGTTGTCCATGTCCTGCTCCGCCTCCGATGACTCCGGTACGCTGTGCTGGCCGGCATCCGATGATGGCCTGCCCATGGTTATCATAGAGTGTCGCTCCCTCCCGACCACCGCCGTCTGATCTGAACGGCTTCCGGTGGCCGGACCCAGCCCGCCACCTATAATGCGACATGACAAAAATGACCCACCCTCCGACTCTCCGTCAGCCGAATGAAGGCCAGACCGTTGCCGTCGTCGGCGATGTCTACCGCTTCATGGCCACGGGCGACGAGACGGACGGCCGATACGCCATGTTTGAAGCCATCGTGCCTCCGGGTGGCGGTCCCCCGCCGCACATCCACAGCCGGGAAGAAGAATCGTTTTACGTCCTGGAAGGCGAGATCACTTTCCAGGTCGGCGACGACCGATTCGTTGCCAAGGCTGGCGCCTTCGCACTTACGCCAACCGTGGCCAAAGTCCTCAGCCTCTTGCGATGTGGCTCTTCGGAATAGCTGTCAACGGTGTTCCCTTCGACCCATCGGGGCCGTTCTTGAATTCGGACCGGAACAGCGGTTGGCAGTTTGAGGTACTTCATCCTGCCAATGCCGTAGCGTTGGGCATTGACTGCAATCGGGCACACACCCAGGGACGAGGCACCACCCCTGTAAAGGTGCCAACGTCGCTGGAGTCCACGCTTTAGCGTGTTTTCGTGGCGGGCATAGCCCGTCTGGCACGCTAAAGCGTGGACTCCAACAAGACCCGGCACTGCGGATTTACCAGAAAATTGCACCTTTGCAGGCGTGGGACGAGGCGCCTACCATTACCACGGCCTGCCCACCGGTCTGCTGTGGGCGATAAGCGTTACCTCACCGGCCAGTCCCATGCATCTGCTCGGCTACGCTGCCGATGGCTTTCCCATCTACGGCCCGGAATGTCCGAGCGACTCGACCGACGTGAATAGTCCAACGCACCGCTTACGGTCCAGCTATCGGCTGGGAGAATTACCAGTCCCACGCCTCGGTCCAGGAGGCTCAGAAAGGTTGCCTGCTGTTCTTCTGACGGCTTCTTCATGTAGTTGTAGAGGACCATCGCATCGTAGGACCAGTTGCTTAAATCCTCGAACGCTTCACCGCCTTGCGTCTCGTCCACGAAGGTGCGGTCCATGTCGGGATAGCCGGCAAAGACCTCGCGGAACGGCTTGACCGGATAGCCGTGCCCGCCGGCAACGACCAGGACCTGGAGTGTCTTCGCCGGCGCGGCGGACGTCCCCTCCGCTGCCCCTACGTCGTGGGTGCCGGCCAGGATGCTTGCCGCCAGCACGATCAAAAGCCGCCGGAATCTACACACGGTTGATCTCCTTTGCTGAGGAATATCTTGCTCACGAGAATCGGTCTGACTGGCAGCACGCGTCCGCCGCGTGGATCTCCCGAATCCGATCCAGCCGATACGTCTTTTCCAGTTTTGCCGTGTGGCAGCGGGCGATCAAGTACTGCCGGCCATTGGATTTCAGCATCGCTCGGGGCGTGACTCGGGGTGTTGCCTGGATTGTACACCAAGCGGCGGTCGTCCAGGAGGAGCGGGGAACGCTGGCTGATAATCATTCGATTCAGGCCACCGGTACCGGGAATTGGAGCCAGGCCTCGAAGATGGCCAGTGTCTCGAACACCTCGCCGTCCCAGCGGGCGAAGCCCTGTTCGTTCACCGTGACTTCGTCGCCCAACTGGTAGCCCCGCTGCTCGGCTTCCAGCAGGTGGTCCAGGGGCGTCACGGCCTCGATTTCGGCCTGCTTGTCGCAGGTCCACTGGAAGGCCAGGACGGCGGCCTGCTGGGCGGTTTCGGCGTCGAGGATCAAGCGGACGGGTCCGGATTTCACGTAGAACTTGGGCACGGCTGATTCCTTTCGCGTTTTGTTGTTGCCTCCGATGGCTATTTCTTCGGCGGGGCGGTGACACGGTTGGTCCGTGCGTCCCGGCACCATGTTCCGGGGCGGCTTTTCCCAGGGAAAGACGGGCGTCGTCCTGGCGTGCCCCATTTCCAGACACCGGCGATTCCCGCTACGATTTCCATGCAAAGGAAGCAGGAGCAACCTATGCCGTTACCCCCAACCGCCAAGAAAATCCGAACGCTCGCCCAAATCGCCGCGAAACTTCAGAAGGGCGAGCATTTCCCCATCACCCGGCTGACCACTTTGAAGAGCTTCTGTGAAGATCGGGAGGCCGCGGCCAAATTTGCCCTGTACCTCGCCAAGCTGACGCAGGCAAAGGCGAAACCGACCAAGCCGGAATACGAGCGGTTGATCGCGGGCGGCGTGCGGGCGATGACACGGCACCTGCGGAAGCCGACCGAGCCGTCGAAATCCCGGCTGGAGGAATTGCTTGCCCAGGCAAAGCAGGCCCAGAGCAAGTTCGAGCACCAGCAATGGGCAGACGTGCGAATCGTAGAGTGCTGGGACTTGCTGATCATCGAGACGGCGATGGAGTGCATCCTGCAACCCTGGTATTCCTCGGCCATCGGCTACCAACTGGCGAGGAAGTACGCCGAAAAGTACGATTCGCGGTACGGATCAGGACTGATCCCGAAGTCCGCTCCGATGATGGCGGAGATCGTGGAGTTCTGGGGGCGGCATTTTTTCGGGCGGGGGTGGACGAAGGTGGTGGGGGCGTGACGGGCGAAAATCTTAACACACCCGCATTCTTGGTGCCGGAATCAAGCGACGCAAACCGCGGTCGCCACAAACCCATGAATCAGCGACTCTTCTCGGCAGCTTCTGCACCCGATTGTTGGTCGGTTCGTTGGGGCGAGTCCAGTTCCGTGATGTCGTCGAACACGAGCCGTAGCAGGCCCACGCGATTCGCCTCGCTCAACACCGGGTGTCCGTGGCCGGAGGTGATCGAGATCGCCGCCCAAGGGGCGATCCGACCGGAAGAATTCGGCGTTCCGGGCTGATCTGACCTCGAAGTGTTTCCGGGCTGCACTGGTCATGGGTTAGCGGCCTCACTGCCCCGGCGTCCGCAGACGTTTCTTGAATCCCTTGTACGCATCCGGGTCATAGTCGAGTGACTCGTAGAACCGGTGGGCATCCGTCCGCTCGACTTCCGTGACGAAGATGATGTAGCCGCAGCCACCTCCCACGGCCTGATTCTCCAACTCGCACATCAACGCGGAGCCGATGCCCCTGCGTCGCCATTCCGCGTCGACGATGACATCTTCGACGACCATGAACGGGACACACTGCCCGTAAAGCTCTTCGCAGACGATACCCAGCACGGAACCGACCAGCCGCCCATCGGTCTTGGCTCCCAGGAAAACGTAGTCTGGGCGGTCTTTGAGCCTGCGGAACGTCGCCCGCATCCGCTCCAGGCAAGAGTCCTCGCCCCAAAACTGCTTGTACAACTCCGCCAGGGCCGGCAGGTCGTTTTCCGTCAGCCTTCCGATTTCCACGTCTCCGCCTTTCCAGTGGCCGCAAAACTGTCAGTCCTGTGCCTTGGACGCCAACGGTCTGCCACAGTTCGGGCAGGACGTCGCCAGTCGCGAGACGTGGCGTCCGCAGTCGGGGCACGGGAACAGGTTGGGATTGCGGGAACCACCGTGTCGCTTCGACGCGGCAAGAACGACGACGACCATGGCGACGACGCCGGCCACCAGCAGTCCTAGAAATCCGACGATGAACAGAAGCTCAAATGGCCCAATCCCAACCATCCCCGCCATGATGTTGCTCCGTTGTCTTGGTCTTCGCAACCTACAACACGATGTTCGGATCGTCCTCGTAAGCCGAACCGATGTGGCACAACTGGTGCAGTGTTTCCGCGAACAGGTCGTACAGTGACTTCAGCCGATCCATGTCCTTGCTGCCGCCGCCCACAAGAAGATACAGTTCATCCACGCCGTCCGGGAAACGGGCACCGAACCAGCCCTCATCGTCCTTGACCGTCAGATACACGGATGGCTGGGCTTGCAGCAGGGCCCTGATCCTCCCGTTGGCAAGCAGGGCCCGCAGCTTGGATTCGTCCTCGCCCTTGATGATGAACGCTTCATCGAAGTCTGGGTAGCCCACGTCCACATCCTGCATGCCCAGCAGTTTTCCCAGGTCGCTGAAAAATCCCTTGCGGTAGATCGTGAACCGGAAGCCGTCCTTGTTCACGTAGGGTGCCCGCATCCTGGTGCAGGTCGAACTGGTTTCGCCGCTGGATTCGCTGGGCCTGTCCAGCGTAATCGTCCACGGGCCGTGGTGGACCACCACCTTGTCGCCCGTCCAGAAGCCGCCCGCGACGTAGTCGGCTCCAATCTCGGCGGAAAGCTGCCGCCAGATTTCTTCCCGGCTTGAGCCGAAGAGTTCTCGAAGGATTCCCATGACTGATTCCTGCCTGTTTGAACAGAAGCCGACTCGTTTCGTTCTGCACCCTTCCCGACACCCTACGGCAGCACCACCGGCTGGCCGTCATGCCGAATTGCCAGCCGAAGCAAAACAGCCAAGTCCGTCGTCTCCGAAACAAACTGCACGGATCCGTCAACGAAGCCGACCAGCAGACCGCCGGGATGCGGTGATTGCAGCGGATTGTTGATCCCGTGGTTCTCGCTGCACCCTGGCAGAGCCTTGGCCCCCATCACCCGCTTTAGGTTCGGAGGATACCGGACCGTGGTGATGTTCCAGCAGTCGGCACCCCATGCCGCGGGCGGGCCGCCCGGCGTGCTCAGCTTCGGCACAGAATCAACCCGCGTGGTCCCGGACAGCCATCCGCCACCCGGCCCCGTGCCGCCCACAGTCCAGCCGGCATCGCCATGCCATGGGGCAGAAGAAGCCGGATCCCGATTCTGCAGCCAATCCGACTGCTCGCCCACGATCATGGTGTTCGATGTGCCGTCGAGACAGTCGAACATACTCACATGCTCGCACGGAGGCAGCATGCCGCTCGACGTGACGATACCGCCTGCCACGGCCCCGGTGCCTTTTGCCAAGTTCTGGTACGCATGGTCGGTTTTCGGTGACACGAGATCCGGCTGGTAATCCTGGGAGTTGGGATCGATGTCGCAGCCGCCCGCAATGCCGACGTAGGTAGGCAAGCAGATCGGTCCCGCTTGTGATTTCGCCCGCGGTAAAGGACTGCGGTAACAAAGCATGTAATCCGGCTGCAATCGGTCGATCGCCACTCCGGCGGCAATCATGTCTCTGGCACAGAACTCGTGTCTGGCTGGCCCGCCAGGTGTCTGAGTCGATTGAACGCGGTCGTACACATTACGCTGCTCCATGAAAGGTGCGATTCCGAACCACCAGGAGGGCCCCAAGGCGACATTGACCGGTGGATCGCCGCCGGGATTCGCCCCAGAGTGCATGGCCCCCATCGGAAACATCTTGTACGTGTCGTGGTAGTTTTGTAGACCGAGGGCGATATTCTTCAGGTTGTTGTGGCAGCTGAAACGGCGCGTCCTTCCGCGTGATGCTTGGATCAGGGGCACCAGCAGGGCCAGCAGTACACAAATGATCGTGACGACGGCGGACAATTCCCGGAGGGTGAACCCACGTCGCAATGGTCGTTTTCGCATGGCCCGTCCCCTTGATGCTGGTGCGGTCGGATGACCGGACCCGCACGCCGCACCGTTCTACCCAAGACAAGATCAAGGAGCCAGTCTACCCGTCCGCACGGTGCCGTTCAATCAGAAGCGTGCGGCCAATGGTTGCCGGAGCGGACAACACCATTTCGCCTGGGCGGAAGGCGGTCTGACGAAACACGCCGTCGTTACCCGCATGCGACTACCCAACTCCGGGTTAAGTATCGTGCGAAAATAAGTGAGCGGAACGGCTCTAGCCCAATGCCGCTTACTTTGTAGCGGCACGGCGCGAGCCGTCCGGTATTACAGTCGTAAAACCGGGCGGCTTGCGCCGCTCCGCTAACAAAAACGCCCCCAATGGTCCCAAAGTGAGTGACATTGGGGCGCTCACTTTGCACCGGACTTTGCACCGGACTTTGCACCGGACACTTGTTTCTCGAGCGATGCAAAGCGATGATACGAATTATGCCTCTTCTTGATCTTGGAGAACCATGTCATGCTGGTCGCGACGCGCACCCTCAAAACGGCACTCGTCCTGTTTGTTCTCTCGCTGTTCGTCCCTGCCTTCTGCGGCCGCTCGGCTGCCGAGGAGGCGCGGCGTCCCAACATCCTTTTTATCCTGGTCGACGACCAATCGCCCTTCGATCTGAAGATCTACGATCCCAAGTCGCCGTTGCAGACGCCCCATCTGGATCGGTTGGCAGCGGAAGGCATGGTGTTGGACGGCGCGTACCACATGGGCTCGTTTTCCGGCGCGGTCTGCTCGCCGTCGCGGCACATGATCATGAGCGGTCGCACTGTCTGGAGGTTGCCGAACGCGCCCGGCGCGGTGCAGCAGGGCAAGTGCCCGCCGGACATGGAGCAGAACACACTGCCCGCGGTCTTCAACCGCGCCGGGTATGCCACCATGCGGACCTGCAAGATGGGCAACAGCTACGAGGCGGCAAATAAGCTGTTCCAGGTGCGCCACGATGCGAGCAAACGCGGCGGCGATGACGACTCCGGCAGCGCGTGGCACGCCGAGCAGGTGCTGAATTACCTTGACGACCGCGAGGCGACGAAAGACACGCGTCCCTTTCTGATTTACTACGGCTTTTCCCATCCGCACGACACGCGCGACGGCAAGCCGGAGTTGTTGGCCAAGTACGGCGCGGTGAATCACGCCGACCGCCAGACGCTGCCGCCGGCGCATCCCCAGCAGCCGCCGCTGCCGCCGAACTACCTGCCGGCGCATCCTTTCCGGCACGGCCACGACGACGTGCGCGACGAGGTGGCCGTGAGCGGCGTGTGGGAGCGGCGCGACGAGGTGACGATTCGCAACGAACTGGGCCGCGAGTTCGCTTGCGGCGAGAACATCGACACCCAGATCGGCCGCGTGCTCGAACGCCTCCGGGCGATGGGCGAGTTGGACAACACGTACATCCTGTACACGGCCGACCACGGCATGGCGATCGGCCGCCACGGGTTGCAGGGCAAACAGAACCTGTACCAGCACACGTGGCGCGTGCCGTTCCTGGTCAAGGGGCCCGGGATCCAGCCCGGCTCGCGCGCCGCGGGCAACGTCTACCTGCTGGACGTGCTTGCCACGCTCTGCGACCTGGCCGGCATTTCCGCGCCCGAAACGAACGACGGCCTCAGTTTCAAGCCCGTGCTGGAGGGCCGGCGGCAAACGATCCGCGACGTGCTGTACGGCGTGTACAACGGCGGCGCGAAGCCCGGGATGCGCTGTGTCAGGCAGGGCGACTGGAAGCTCATCCAATACGACGCTTACGACGGCCAGTCGCGGCACGTGCAACTCTTTAACCTTGCCGACAACCCGGAAGAATTCCTCGCCGAGCACCACGCTCCGCAGGTCATCGCGCTGACGGGCGTGACGCCCGCCAAGCAGCAAGTCAATCTGGCGGACGATCCTGCGCACGCGGCCAAGCGGAAGGAAATGCAGGACCTGCTGCTGGCCGAGATGCGCCGCCTGGAAGACCCGTGGCGGCTGTGGAACCAACCCGACGACGGTTTGGCTCCGGCAGCTCGCCCGGAGCGGGCAAAAGGCAAGCGGAAAAAAGCGAAGCCGCAAGGCTGATTCGCGTCGATCCATCCTGATTCTCGACTGCCGCCGGGGGTTCCCTCGGGATGTCCGCATGACGCCTCGGCGGAATGGTTTGACCTCTCGGGGGTCCGTTGATACGATGGACGGCGATTGGAAATCAAGAGGCCCGTTTCGGCGGTTTGCACCGCCCAGGCGGCCACAACCTTCCCGGGGCTGACGTGGACGCGAAAGGAACCTAGACATGACCGGACGCTCGTCTCGAAATAAGATCATCGCTATCGGTGGCGTGTTGCTGGGCTTCTTCGCCATGGCGGGGAGCCTTCGGGCGGAGGACCGGGCGCAAACGATCATCGGCAACAGCCGGTTTGCCGGGGGTGTGGCGGTACACGTTCATGGGGCGGACGCCGCGCTGTTGCGGTCGCTGCAGCAACACCGTCCGCATCTGCTCGGCCACCTGCTCGTGACGCAGGAAGACGACGCCCGCAGAGAGCGCGAAGCGCTGGTGGCAGCGGGCGTGCATGGCACGATCAGCGTCGGTCTGTGGCAATCCGGAACGCTGCCGTTCATCGACAACTTTGTGAACCTCCTGATCGTCGAGCGGGCTGAGGCGGTATCGCGGGAGGAAGTCCTGCGCGTCCTGGCCCCGGCAGGAACGGCGATCCTCGGCTCGGAGGTGCTGGTCAAGCCGCGTCCGGCAACGCTGGACGACTGGCCGCACCAGTTGTACGACGCGTCCGGGAACGCCGTGTCGAAGGACAAGGCGCTGCAGCCGCCCTTGCAGCATCTGCAATGGGTCGGCGGGCCGCGCTGGTCGCGTCATCACGACAAGATGTCCAGCGTCTCGGCTTGCGTCAGCGGCGATGGAAAAGTGTTTTACATCTTCGACGAGGGGAGCACCTTCACGCCGTATCTTCCCTGCGATTGGACCCTCACTGCGCGCGATGCGTTCAACGGAGTGGTCTTGTGGAAGCGTCCCATCGACCAGTGGATCGGCAATCTGTACGGGCTGAAGAGCGGTCCCGCGACGCTGCCGCGCCGCCTGGTTGTGGCCGGGAACCGGGTTTGCGTCACGCTGGGCATTGGGGCGCCGGTTTCCGTACTCGCCGCCGATACCGGCAAGGTCCTGCAAACGATCGCCGGCACGGAAGGCACCGAAGAGATCATCCACGAAAACGGAATGCTCTACCTGGTGGCCGACACCAACGAGGGCAAGGAGGAATTCCAGAACGGCCCGCGCATGAATTTCCCCCGCGGCCAGTGGGTCATCCGGCAGAAACAGGTCCTCTGCTGCGGACTCGACGAAGGGAAAGTGCTCTGGTCCAAGTCCTTCGACTGGGTGGCGCCGAGCACGCTGAGCACATCGCTGGGCAAGGTCTACGTCTATGACGGCAAACAGGTGGTCGCGCTCAGCCGTGACGATGGCAGTGTCCTGTGGAAGTCCGCGGAACTGCCCGTCTGGCAGCAGATGGCCACTTTCTACGCGCCCAAGCTGGTCGTGCAGGGCGGCGTGGTGATGTTCGTGGGCGGCGAAGACTACGTGCCGCACCGGGGCAGCGCCGCGGGGCAGGTAGCGGGGCTTTCGACGGAGAATGGAAAAGTCCTGTGGACGGCCAAGCACCTGTCCGGGGGCTATCAGTCGCCCGAGGATCTGCTGGTGATCGACGGCAAGATGTGGGCGGCGAACGTCACCTCCGGACGGAAAGACAGCCCCACGGGAACCGGCGACATCGTGGCCCGGAACCCCGGCTCCGGGGCGGAAGAGAAGAAATTCGAGGATATCCCCGCCTATTGGTTCCACCACCGCTGCTATCCGGCCAAAGCGACCGAGGACTACCTGATCATGAGCCGGACCGGCACCGAGTTTGTGGACCTCAAGACGGGCGAATGGACGTTGCACCACTGGGTGCGCGGGGCTTGCCTGTACGGCATCATGCCCGCCAACGGCCTGTTGTACGCACCGCAACATCCTTGCTCGTGCTACATCGGCGCCAAGATGTACGGGTTCACCGCGCTGGCGCCTGCCGCCTCGTCACGACGCGCACTGGAGCCCATCCCCGACGCCCGTCGGCTGAGCGTTGCAGGGGATGCCCAGGCAGCGTTCCCGAAACCGCTGGCGCAGGACCAGGACGAATGGCCCACCTACCGGAGCGACGTCGCGCGCAGCGGGCGCGTGGCCGGGATCAGCGCGCCGACCCACTTGAAGTGGTCGGTCAAACTGCCCGGCCCGATGACACAACCGGTGATTGCCGGTCAGAAGGTGCTCGTGGCCGACAAGGAGAATCCGGTGCTGTGTGCTTTTGCCGCTGCTACGGGCGAGCCGGTCTGGCGGTTTGTCCCCGGCGGGCGGATCGACTCGTCACCCGCGATCTACAGGGGGCTGGTGTACTTTGGGGCGACAGACGGATTCATTTACTGCCTGGACCTGGGCAACGGCGCGTTGCGTTGGAAATATCAGGCCGCGCCGGCGCTGGCGAACCACATGTACCTGGAGCGGATGGAAGCGACGCACCCGGTCCACGGCAACGTGCTGGTCATGAACGACCGGCTGTACACCGTGGCCGGGCGCTCGATGTTCACCGATGGCGGTATCCGCTTTCTGATTCTCGATGCCTTGACCGGGCGGAAGCTCAAAGAACACATCATGGACGACAAGGTGCCGGGCACGCAGGAACCGCTCCAGATGCAGCACGAAATCCTCAACATGCCCATGGCGCTCTCGGATTTGCTGTCCTCCAACGGCAAGAAAATCTTCATGCGTTATCAGCCCTTTGACCTGGAAGGCAATCGCCTGGATCTCCCGTTCAGCGGCAAGCTGTACGGTTACGACCCGGGGAGATACGGCCAGGATGTCGCCACCACGCACGACCCGGTTGCCAACAAGCAGAAGGGCGAGGACGCCCATCTGTTCAGCGGCACCGGTTTTCTGGACGACAGCTGGTGGCATCGGACCTATTGGATCTACGGCAACTACCACGCTTCGGGCCACTCCGGCTACACCCAGGCCGGCGCCAAGGGCGCTCCGGCCGGCCGGCTGATCACGTTCGACAAGGACCGGATCTACACCTGGGGACGGCTCCAGCAGTACTTCAAGTGGTCGGAGGAGTACGTCTTTCATCTGCACGCCAAGAACTACGATTACCAGGACCAATGGAGCGTTGGGTTGCCGATCCTGGTGCGGGCGATGGTGGCCTCCGACGACCGCCTGTTCGTGCTGGGCCCCGAGGAGCTAATGCGGCAGGACGAAATCAAACGCCGGATCACGGAGGACGAGGTGCAGAAACTGATGGTGGAACAGGAGAAAGCCCTGAACGGCAAATCCGGTTCCATCTTGCTGGCCGTGGACAAGCAGTCCGGGAAGATCCTCTCCGGTCACCGGCTGTCAACCGCGCCGGTGCTGGACGGCATGGCGGGCGCGTATGGCAGCCTGTACATTGCGACGACCGACGGGACACTGTGCTGCGTCAGCGGCGACGGCCAAGCCCTGGATGCGCTGTCGGGCGAGAAGATCGAGCAGTTGAACAAACCGGCGGCTCCGCCCGCCCCCGAACCCAAGAAGCAGAAGGCCGCGAAGCGAAAACCGGCGGCCGCGATCCAACTGCCCTCCAAGGATGCCGAGTTCACCAAACTCGATCAAGCCCGTGCCTACCAGACGGAACTGGGCTACCGGATCGCCACCGAACCGGATCAGAACGGAACCGCCTTGAAGAAGCTCGACGTGCCGTTGACTGGCAAAGCGACCCTGAAGTGCAAGCTGCAATATGCCAATGGCGATGGCGCCAATAACGGCTACCTTTCCTTTGGGGACAGTGCGGACGCGGATCAATTGGTGAAGTGCGGACTGCGTCAGAAGATGAAGACCGCGGCCATCATCCAGGGCCCGCTCGCCACCGACAAAGGCACCACGGCCCCGTGCGTGACGGAACTCGGCCAGCCGTACGAATTGACCGTGACCGTAGACTTCGCGGCCGGCAATGTGACCTTCCAAAGCGGGGAAACGACGCTGTCGGCGAAACTGCAGCGCCCGCTGACGAGCATCACCCACGTCGGTTACTGCCTCAACAACAGCATCGCGGATTTCAGTCCGATCGAGGTTGCCAAAGCGCGTTAAGTGTCATCATGCACGACTCGGTCTCCGGGAAACTCGACATCGTCCTCGCCGCGGTTGGCCGAGTGATCGTCGGCCAGCGTGACCCGCTGGAAAAAATGCTGATCGCCCTGCTGTGCAACGGCCACGTGTTGCTGGAAGGCGTTCCGGGCATTGCCAAGACGATGATGGTCAACACGCTGGCCCAGGCTCTGAACGCCCGGTTCAGCCGCATCCAGTTCACGCCCGACCTGCTGCCCGGCGACCTGGTCGGCACGCAGGTTTACCGGCAGGAGACCGGCGCTTTCGAGACCCATCGGGGACCGGTCTTTGCCAACGTCGTGCTCGCCGACGAGATCAACCGTTCGCCGGCCAAGGTGCAGAGTGCGCTGCTGGAGGCGATGCAGGAACGGCAGGTCACGCTCGCCGGGCAGACGCACAAGCTGCCGGAGCCGTTCATGGTGCTGGCCACGCAGAACCCGATCGAGCAGGAGGGAACCTACTCGTTGCCGGAAGCCCAGGTGGACCGGTTCATGTTCAAGCTGCTGATCGAGTATCCGACTCACGCCGAGGAGCACGAGATCCTGCGCCGGGTGGCCCGCACGAATCCCGTCACGAGCGTGGCGCCGGTGGCAACGCTGGACGACATCCTGGCGATGCGCAAGACGCTCGACGCCGTTCATCTGGACGAGAAGATCGAGCTGTACATCCTGCGGCTGGTGGCTGCGACCCGCAATCCTGCCGCATGCGGCCTGGATGATTTGGCGTCGTTCATCCGTTTCGGGGCCTCGCCGCGGGCCAGCATCTATCTGGCGCTCGCCGCGCGCGGCCATGCGCTGGTGCGGCGACGCGACTACGTGGTGCCCGACGACGTGAAAGCCATGTTGCACGACGTGGTGCGGCACCGGATTGCGATCAGCTACCGGGCTGAGGCGGAGGGACTGAATTCCGACGCGCTGCTCGACCGCATCGTCGAGCGAGTCCCGGTCAACGACGTGGGAGCGCCCGATGCCGCTGCACGCCCTTGACCAGCGTTTGCGCCAGCTCCAACTGCGCACCCGGTACCCGGTCGAACATCTGCTGGCCGGCGAGTACCGGAGCGTGTTCAAGGGGCGGGGGATGGATTTCGACGAAATCCGCCAGTACCACCCCGGCGATGAAGTCCGGTCCATCGACTGGAACGTCACCGCCCGCACGGGCCGGCCGTATATCAAACGCTACATCGAAGAACGCGAACTGGCCGTCTGGCTGGTCGTAGACGCGTCAGCCTCCTGCCGGATCGCCGCGCCAGGCCGCACGAAATGGGATGCGATCCATGAATTGGCCGCCTTGCTCACGCTCTCCGCGACGCGCAACCATGACCGGGTCGGAATGATCCTCTGTTCCGACCGGGTGGAGCAGATCCTTCAGCCCCGCAAAGGCCGGCAGCACGCGTTGCGCCTGCTGGCCGATCTGCTGGCCGTCCAGCCTGGAAATCCCGGCAGCGATCCCGCGCCGGCGCTCGACGCTCTCCTGCATCTCGCGCGGCGGCGAGTCCTGGTCGTGATGTTGTCCGATTTCCTGTTCGACCTGGATCGCCAGCAACTCGGTCTGGTGGCATTTCGCCATGACCTCGTCGGTATTGCCGTCAATGACCCCAGCGAGCGGGAACCGCCGCCCTGCGGACTGGCCGCCGTCCGCGACGCGGAGACGGGCGAGTCCCTGGTGGTGGACCTCGGCCTGGCGGGACGCGACGCCTGCCGGAGTGCCTTCGGCGCCCGGCGGGAACTTTTGCGGGACGAGTTCGCCGCGGTCCGTGCCGATTTCCTGGAACTCGACAGCCACAGCGATTGCGCGGAGGAACTGGCCCGATTCTTCCGCCACCGCCTCCGGAGAACCGCCGATGAAACGGGAGGGTAGTGTCGCAGGCCGCAGGATGCTTCCGGCGTGGGCGCATCGGTGTAGCATGGCTCTCCAGAGCCGTGTTGAGTGTTCTGCACGGCTCTGGAGAGCCATGCTACTTGGGTTGCTGCCCCCGCTACTCTTGTTCGCGCCGGCAACGATGGCGCAGGAGAGAATCCGTCTGTCCATCGAACCCCGCACGGTTCAAGTCGTGCCGGGTGAGCCGGTGCGGCTGGAACTGACCGTGCAGGCTGATTCCGCGGCTCCGGTTCGCTGGCATGTGCCTGCCGATCCGCGGCTGGTGTTGCGCGCGGTCGAGAAGCTGCCGGTGCAGCGGACCCAAGAGGGCTTTATCGTTCACCGCCGCGTGGTCATCTGGCAGGCGCTCGAACCGGGGGCGGTCACGATGAAGGCCATCTCGGTCGAAACACAAGGGCGGAAGCTGCTGTTCCCTGAGATCACCATCACCGTCAGCGATCCCGGCCCATGACGTTTGCCTTTCCCTGGATTCTGTTGCTGCTGCCGCTCGCCCTGGTCCCGCTGCGGGAACGTCCGCTGGCGGCGGTCACCGTGTCGGGATTAGCGGTGTGGCGGATCGTGCCGCCGTCCCGCAGGCTCCGTTGGCTGCGCCGGATCCGTCTGCTGCCCGCGGTCGCCGTCGCGCTGTTGATCGCGGCCTGCGCCGGGCCGCAGATGGAGCGGCAGGTTGGCGAGGAAACCCGGCAGGGCGTGGCCATCCAGTTGCTCGTAGACGTTTCCAGCAGCATGGACCAAAGCTTGGCGGCGGGCGACGGTGTGAGACTGTCGCGGCTGGAGGCGGTCAAACGCGTCGTCGAGCAATTCATCCGGCACCGGCCCGACGATTTGATCGGCCTGGTCACGTTCGCCCGGTACGCCGACACGCTCAGCCCGCTGACGTATGGCCACGAGGCGTTGGCCGAGATTGTCCGCGGTCTCGTCATCCAGGAGCGTCCCACCGAGGACGGCACCGGCTACGGCGATGCCCTCGCGCTGGCCTGCGCCCGGCTCGATCAAATGAGCCACTGGCAGCCTGCCGCCGGAAGCCGGCCCGCCGATCCGTCGGCCGCGGTCCGCAGCAAGGTCGTCGTGCTGCTCACCGATGGCGAGAACAACTGCGGTCTGCATCTGCCGGAGGAAGCCGCGGGGCTGGCAAAGAAATGGGGTATCCGCGTGTATGCCGTCAGCATGAACGATGACGGAGGCGGCAATACTGGTGCCAAGCGGCGAGAGGACGACGACGGGCTGACCGATGCCGAAAAACTGCTGCGGCGCCTGGCCGACGAGACCGGCGGCGCCTACTGGAAGATCGGCAATGCGACCCATTTGCAGGAGGTCTATGAGCGGATCGATGAACTGGAAACCAGCGACATCAAGACCGCGATCTTGTATCACGCCGAGATCAGCCCGTTGTTCCAGTATCTGGCCCTGACGGCGTTGGGATTGCTGCTGGCGGAACGGATTCTGCGCGCCACGTGGCTGCGGGTCGCCGAGGAGGTGCAGCGATGAGCCTCGGCACGCCGGGAATGTTGCTGTTGCTGCCGCTTGTTGCGCTGGCGGGCTGGCTCATGGTCCGTGCGCGCCGGTTGCAGCGCGAGGCGTCCTGCCGGCTGAAAGGCGTCGCCCCTGAAGATGCGCGGGCCGGTTTGGGCCGCCGCGACTGGCTGGCCTTGGCGGCCTTGGCCTGTGTGGTTCTGGCCCTCTCCCGGCCGCAATGGAGCCCGCGTCCCTACGAGGTCGAACGCCGCGGACGCGATCTGGTCATCGCCCTGGACGTGTCGCGGAGCATGTTGGCGGCCGACGTTTTCCCCAGCCGGCTGGAAGCAGCCCGCATCGCCATCCACGAATCGCTCCCGATCTTGACCGGTCAACGGATCGCGCTGATCACGTTTGCCGGATCGGCGTCCGTGCGGGTCCCGCTGACGTTGGATCACGGGTTTGTGCGGTACATGCTGGAGAGGGCCGACCCGTCGGACATGGACGTGGGCGGCACGTCGTTGCAGGCGGCTTTTGAGAAGGCCGTAGGCACCGTGTTGACCGACGCGGCGGGCGGCTGGCGGGACCTGGTGGTGTTCACGGACGGCGAAGACCATTTGAGCGACATCGAGCAGACCGCCGAGTTGCTGGAGAAATGCGGTGCGCGGGTCCTGATCGTCGGTTTGGGCGATCCTGTCCGTGGCGCTCGCGTGCCGGACGCCTCGGGCACAAACCCATGGCTGCGGTACAAGGACGCCGAGGTGGTCTCGCGCCTCGAAGAAGGCACGCTCGAAAAACTCTCCGGCCACAATCCCCGTGTGACCTATTACCCTGCCCGCACCCGGCCGTTCGACCTCGTGACGCTCTACCAGCAGGTGATTGCCGGGGCGGCCGACGATGTCGTCGTGGGCGAGTTGCGGCAAGTCCGTTACACGGAGGGCTACCCGTATCTGTTGGGGTTATCGGTGGCGCTGTGGTTGGCGTCGCCGCCGTGGGGACTGCCGGCAGCCCGCCATCTGATCTTGCTGATCCTGCTGTTGCCCGGTTGTGCCCGGCGGATCGAGGACAGCGGCGAGGCGGCGTTTCGAGCCAAGGTCAAGCGGGGCGGTGAGTTGCTGCGGTATGTGCAGGAGCAGCCCGCCGGCGACTCCGTTGCCCAGCGCTCGCTGCTGCTGGACGCGCGCGAGGAATTCCTCCTCGCCGCGCTGCTGCGGCCCGGCGACATCGAGACTGCCCGCCGGATCACCGGCATCACCCGGCGTCTGCGGGAGGTGGAGGCGGCGGTCGCAAAACAACGCGCCGAGGAACAGAAACGGCACGAGGACCTCGCCAAGACCATCGCACGGCTGCAGAAACTTACCGGGCGTCAGGCCCGCCTTTCCCAACAGAGTTCGCAACTGCTGCGCCGACGCCTCGTCCCGCCCAAGGCGGACCTGAGCAACAGCAGCGCCAGCGACAACGAGATGAACGACGACAACGCAACAGAGACCAGGAACAACAACGACCGCCGCCTGGCACGGCCTGCTTCCACCGAGCAGCAGGCCGTGCTTGAAGCCACCTCCGGCGTTCTGGATACGGTCACGTTCCAGCAGAACACCGTCCGCCAGTTCCTCACGCGTGCTTACGGCGACACCGGCAAACCGCCCCCCACGGAATTGGATCCGGCTGTAGTGCTGCTCGCCGGCGCCGTGGCCTCGCAACAGCAGGCGTTGGCCAACTTGGCTCCGGAATCCGTCCGCTGGCCGCAGGCGAACACCGCGTTCCACACCGCCGCCGGGCGGATGCAACAGGCGCTCGAAACGCTCCGCAGCCTGCAGCCGCCGTCGAAAGACCAGGCAGACAACGCCATGCCCTCCCGGAACGACAGCGGCTATGACGAGGACATGGAGGGGCCCGACTCCGAGACTCCCGGCAACAAGTCGCAGCCGGTATCCGCCGGTGACTTCCAAGCGGCGCTCTCGCTGCGGTCGCTGCCGGTGCCGAACTACACTGCCGCGGAGATCCTGGCCGAGGAGTCCGCCAACCAGCAGAAACGCGCCCGGCAGAAAGCGGCCCGCGCCGGCGCCAAAGTGGAGAAGAACTGGTGAGCAAGAAAACACGTTCTTCTCTGCGGTGGTCCCCTGAACTCGTTGCTTTCCACGAATCCCGCCGGCTTGTCCGGCGGATCGTTCGGTTTGCCGCTACAAGGAGGCAGGCTTTGGATTCCATCCTAATGCCGCCGGCTTGCCCGGCGGATCGTTCCGCTTTCAGCTTGAAACCGCGCTTGCCGCAGCGGATAGAACACACGATTGTGACGCGGTCTCCTCACCGCCCCTCATTGAGTTCATCCCTGACCCGTTTTTCCGGAACAGTGCTCATCCTGTTGCTGTTCATGCCGCCGGCGGCGCGCGCGCAGGTGGCCGTCCGTCTCGCCCCCGAAACCGCCAGTCTTTTCGTCTACGAGCCGTTCACGCTCCGGCTGGAAGTCGAAAGCAACGCCCCGCCCGAGACGCCGGAATTGCCGGCGGTGCCGGATCTCGCCGTGACGACCGTCCGCCGCCTGCCCTCCGACCCAACCCGCCGCAAACACACCTTTCAGATCGGGCTGATTGCCGAGCGGGACGGCATCTTGACGGTGCCGCCCTTTGCCGTACGGGCGGATGATGAGACCGTGTTGACATCGGCCCTGCGTCTGCGGATCAGCGCCCCGCGTCCGGCCACGGAGATGGAGTTGATGATCGCGGTCGAGCCGGCCGCGCTGCGGGTTGGTCAACCCGCCACCGTCACCGTGACTTGGACCAGTGCGGTGTCGTTTGCGCGCTGCAAACAACTGTTCCTCGAAATACCGCTGCTCACCGACGAGCGTTGCCGCCTGTTTCCCCTCGATCCGCCCGTGCCGGAGGCGGAACGGATCGGGTTGCCGGTGAACAATGTCCGCCTGGTCGCCCAGACAGGCACGTTGCCCGATAAGCGGCGATCCCTTTCGCTCCGCTTTCAGCTGGTCCCGCGCGAACCGTGTGTGCTGCGCACGCCGCCCGCCCGGCTCGTTTGCGCCCTGTTGGACCGCGAACCCCCGCCTGCCGAGTCACCGAGCTATTTCTACAACCATTTCTTCGAGGCGACCGGGGAAAACGAAGCCTACGAGCAAATCTATCTCGCCGCGCCCGTTCCCGAGCTGACGGTCCGGGCGCTGGCGGAAACCGGCCGCAACGCCCGCTTTGCCGACATCGTCGGGCCGTGCGACCTGCGTACGTCCGTTGCGCCCGCGCAGCTCGTGGTGGGCCAGCCTGCACTGTTCACCGTGCATCTGGACAACCTGGCTTTCGCCCGCCACATCACCGGGTTGCCCACAGCGGCATTCGACGGCCTGCGTCCCGAGTTCCAGCTGTCCGCGGAGCCGATCCGGGAAACCGCCACGGATCATGCCCGCTCGTTCACCCGCATCCTGCGCCCGCTCCGCCCCGGCATCGCCCGCATCCCGGCCATCGTGATCCAGACCTTCGATCCCGACTCCGGCACGTACAAAACGTTGCGGAGCGAGCCCATCCCGGTCACCGTCGGGCCGGACCCGGAAGACGCTTCCCGCGCCGTCGCGCCCCGGATGGACTCCAAACCGCCCATCCCGTTGAATGGAGTCAGGCACAACCGCGTTAAAGAGCAGACCATGATCTCATTCCGCGACCTCTTGGAATTTTTCGGCCGGTACTGGTGGATCTTCGTACCGTTGCCCCCGCTCGTCTGGCTCGCGCTGCTCCCGTTGGTCCGCCGCTGGTATCGCTGCCGGCGCGATCCGGTTTATGCCCGCGCCGTGGCGGCGTGGTGGCGATTCCGGCGAACCGCTTGGCGCGACGAAGAAAGGGCGTGGAGAAATTATCTCGCCGACCGCCTCGCGCTCTGTGCCGAGGCACTGACCGCGGACAGCGTCACAGAAGCGCTTCGCGTCCGGAAGGTGGCCGCAGATCTGGTGGCCGAAACCCGGCGCCGCTTCGAGGAAAAAGACGCTGCCGATTACGGCAAGCGTCCCCCTGCGCCCACCCAATCCACCCGCAATTTGGTACGGCGACTGCACAAGGCCACTGTCCCGCTGCTGCTGGCGTGCAGCCTCTTGGTCCCGGTGCGCGGGGATGCGGCCGACAGTCCCGACGAACTGTTCGCCCGCGCGTTGCGGATGCGGGGAGAGAAACCCGACGAAGCGCAGCCGCTGTTTGTCGAGGCAGCGTTGCGCTTCGAGTCCGCGGAGCGTTACCTGAATGCCGGCAACGGCTGGTTCTTCGCCGGCGAAAACGGGCGGGCGCTCGCCAATTACCGCGCCGCGGAACGGCGCTGGCCCTTCGACCGCCAGTTGCGTGAGAGCATCGAGTTCCTGCGCGCCCACCGCGCCGACGCCTTTCCTCCGCCAGCCGCGCCATCAGGCCGAGTGGCAGCTTCTTGGCGCCGGTTCTGCACCTGGGCACCGGTATTGCGGGTGGGCCTGTTTGTCGCGGCGTACCTGGCAGCGTGGACGGTTTTTTTGACGGCGCAACTGGCGGGATGGCGGGTTCGCCGTGTGGTCTGGGGGCTGTTGGCCGTGGCGGTGCTCGTGCCGCTGGTATCGGTGGCTCAATCCAGTTTCCGGCCTGCTGAGGGAGTTGTCATCGAGGACACGGTCGCGCGGCTTGGCCCTGGTTACGCCTACGATCCCGCCTTCGAGCAACCACTGCACAAGGCGGGCGAGTTTTCCTGGCTGGAGACCCGTCAGGGCTGGGTGCGGGCCCGATTGCCCGACGCCTCGGAGGGTTGGCTGCGGGAATCCGACTGTCTGCAGGTGAAGTGACATCTCGCTTTCGGCTTCTAACCGCCGATTTATAACCCGTGGGCCTTGGAAAAGCGTGATCTCTTCCGAGGGAACGACCGCGTGGCTTTCCCTTGCTACAAGTGTTTCCGCCGTATGCGTTTTCGTCCCCGCCGGCCGCACGGCATACCGCCAACGGCGGATTTATTGCTCATGGTGCTGGATAATCCGTATACTTAAATTATGAGCCGATTCCTGGTTTGCACATGCTGGTGCCTGTATGGGCTGTGGGCCGCCGTGGCTGCCCCATCCGCCCGTGGGGCTGTGTTTGTGCTGGTTACCGGCGGGCAGATCGAGGGCCAACTACTGAATCCGGACGAAAAACCTCGTCAAACCTACGTCGTGCGGACGGAAACGGGGGCGACCGTCAAGCTGGTCTCAACCCAGGTCGACCGCGTCCTGACCTTCTCCGATGACCTCGCTTGGTATCACCAGGCGTTGCCGCAAGTGCCGCCGACCGTAGCCGGACACTGGACGATGGCGGAGGAATGCCGCCGCCGCAACCTGAGCCAGCAGCGGGAGTTTCATTTGCAGGAGATCCTGAAACTCGATCCGGAACATGCCGAGGCCCGCTACGGACTGGGTTACAGCAAAGTCGACGGGAATTGGGTCAAGACCGACGAGTGGATGTTGGGACGCGGCTACGTCCGGTATCGCGGGGCATGGCGGATCGCCCAGGACGTGGCTTTGGAGCAGACGGCGGAAAAATACGAAAAGCAGGTCAAGGAGTGGCGGCAGAAGGTCAAGACCTTGCGGACGGCGATCACCAAGCGGCGCGGGAAGGAGCAGGAGGCACTCGACGCCATCCGCGCCATCCGCGACGCGACAGCTGCGCCCGCCCTGGCGGAAATCGTCGAGGACATCCGCGAGCCGCGCGAACTGCGGCTGGTGTGCATCGAAGTGCTGGGCAAACTGCGCTGCCCGGCCGGTTGGTCGGCCTTCATCAAGCGGGCCGTGGAGGACGCCGATCCCCACATCCGCGAAGCCTGCCTCGACCAACTGAACCGGTTTGGCACTCCGCAAGCCGTGCGGGCCTGCGAGAAGCTGCTCGCATCGAAAGACAACGTGAAAGTCAATCGAGCCGCCCTGTGCCTGGGCGCACTCCAGGACCCGTCGGCCACTCAATCCCTGATCAACGCCTTGATCACCGACCACAAGTTCATCGTGCAAAGCTCCGGCGGCAGTCCCGGCCAGATGAACCTGGGCTTCGGAAGCGGCCCCAGTGGCGGCGGCAATTCCTTCAGTGCCGGCGGGCGCCCGCAGGTCATCGAGAAGAAGTTCCAGAACGAGGCCGTCTTGAATGCGTTGGTCTCCCTCCACCGCGGCATCAACTTCGGCTATGATGTCGAAGCTTGGAAACGCTGGTACGCCAACAAAGACCGGCCGACCGTCCTGGACCTGCGACGAGATTTGTGACCGTACACCGTTTGACAACCAAGCGAGCGGCAAGACGCCCGCCGCGGCTTCTGATCGGTCTGCTTGGCGACAAGACCCGCGGCTAGCGCCTTGCGGCTCACGATGGCCGGGCGCAGAATGAACGCCGTCAGGTCAGGGGGACGATAATATGGCAAGCTCAACTCGCCGCCAACAGATCGAAGCGATGTTGGCCGATGATCCCCAGGATCGTTTCTTGCGATACAGTCTGGCGATGGAGTGCCAGAAAGAGGGCGAGCACCCGCGGAGCCTCGAGCTGCTCCGAGCGCTGATGGCCGACGAGCCGCCATACGTGGTGGCGTTCTTCATGGCGGCCAAGCAGTTGGCCGGGTTGGGGCGTTTGGCCGAGGCGCGCAGCGCGTTGCGCGACGGGATCGAACAGGCCCGCCGACAGGGGGACCTGCACGCCGCCAGCGAAATGAGCGAGTACTTGACCACCATCAGCCTGCTGGGCGAATAGCCCCGACGTGGAAAAGAAGGACGCGAAAGGAAAGGGACAGTCCTGCCTCCCTTTTCCGCAACGCTGTGAAGCATTTTCTGACCGCGAATTGGGCGGAACGGAGTAGCCGCGTTCGCCAGAACGCGGGTCCAATGTCCCGAAAGCCCCGCATTCTGGCGAATGCGGCTACCAAAATGCTTCCCAGCGTTGCCTTTTCCGGCTCGCTTCCTGCTCTTCACGATCGGGAAGCAGCCAGCGGCAGCGCGGGCTTGGCGAGTCGGTTGAGCAGGACCACGACATGGCCGGACAGCGGCTGGTCGCGAAGCAGTTCCGTCATTCGAGCCCGGAATGCCTGCCAAGTATCGCCGTCGGCTCGGCGAGCGGCCAGTGCGGCAAGGATGATCAAATCGTCGCCGCTGATACCGCCGCTCTCGCCTGCGATGGCTTGGTCCAACGCGGCCCGATCGATTGGGGAGGTGTCTGCCGACAGCGATTTGGCGATGGCGGTGATCGCGGCAAGTTCGGGTTGGTTGGCGGACGCGCGGGCAATCACGGCGATGGCATTCGACCTCAGCTCCGCCTCGTCCCGCAGAGCCAGCATGGCGTACAGCACAGGCAGAATGGCGTCCAGATTGCCGGGGGTCTTTTCCGCCGCCCCCATCACGCGCGTAACGGCCGGACCGCATTTCTCTTGGGCGGATTTGGCCAGTGACTGCAGTTCGGCACAATCGGGCAGAGCCCACGACGATTCGGCGACGATCCACAGCGAACGCAGGACGAGCCCTGCGCCCTGGTCGGCCAATAGCCGGTCCGTCTCGGCGCTGTTCCAAGCGATTTGCAGTTCGGTTAGGGCTTCTAAGTCAACTCGCCCATCCGCCGCGGTGGCCAGCAGCTGCCAGCCGAACTCGCGGTGCGCGCTTGCGACGTCAAGCAGTCGCTGGGCGGCTTGCCGCTTTTCGGCCGCCGGCCGATTTTGGGCCGCCCGTCGCGACGTGACGGCACGCAGGTCCGCCAGCCGTTTGGATTCGGCCGTTGGCGCGGTGGCCAGTTCGTCGAACAGAACCTGGGGCGCCGCGTGTTGTTCCGCGTTGCCGATGACCAGCAATTGGCCCGGCGCGAACCAGGTCGCGGTGGTCTCGCCCTCCAGCTTCAGTTCGCGGCGCACGGCGGTCAGGAATTCGCTTGCGGCCTTCTTGACGGCCTCGATCTGCTGTGGCTCATCCTTGATCGAATGGAGCTCCTCGTTCGACGGCAGGGCGATCAGCGACACATCGTAGACCCACGCGGATTCGGTTCCGCCGCGACGGTCGCTGCCGGCGACCACGGCGCCCCGGGCGACGTGCCAGCCGAGTTTGGCCGGCTGCAGGATCCAATCCAAGGCTTCGGCGACTTTGGCTCCACGCAAATCGAGATACGCGACGCGGGGCGTTTGCGTTCCCAGCAATCCGGCTGCATCCTCGACGCTGCCGGGGATCAGCTTGATGGCAACGCCGGCCGCAGCCGCCACCGCATCCAGGGCCTCGGCGATCGAGCGGTCACGGAGGACTAAGTTCAGGCGTTTCTCCAAAACGGGGTTGTCTTTGGCCCAGGCCGCAAGCTGCTGCGCGTGAACGGCTTCCATTTCACTCATCGCCTGATCGGCCAGCGGTCCGGCCTCCGCATTGCCCGCCAGCGCGGCGGAGGCCAGGAAATAGGCCCGCAACAGCGCCGTGCGAGCCGCGTCCTGCTGGCCTTGTTGCTGCGCGGTTTCGGCCGCTTTCAGGGCTTCCTGCGCTGCCGTCAGCAGGGTTGCGGCATCGACTGGCAACGGGACGTACGCGAAGCCGCCGCCAGCCATCCCCGCGCCGTCGGAATCAAAGTTCGCGCGGAGTTCGAGGGCCGGAATTGCGGCCAGCGAGGCGCCCGATTGCAGCGTGCGCTGACGAACCGTGCCGCGGGCCGGCGCATTGCCCGGGCCGCTGGCAGCAAGGCGGCGACCGAGCGAACTGACGCTCCTGCCCCTTTCCATGAACCACCGGTTCGCAGCCTGATCTTGCTTTTGCAGCCCGAATCGAGTGGCGGGCATGCGTCCAGCAGCCGAGGAGGCAGGCTTCCCGGCTGCCCTTGCGTCTCGCGCCGCGTACAGTCGCACGGACAATTCCCGCTTTCTCGTCGCCAACGGAGTCGGATGCAACGCCTTGAATTCGTCGGCGGCAGCGCGATCGCGGAACGCGAATCCTCCGGATTCTCGCATTTCTTCCCCAAAGAAACCTTCCCACCGCGTCCCTTCGGGCAACGGCACGGGCACCAGCATGCGGCGCGGCGGTCGAGCCGACGGCTGGATTTGTGCGGCCTGCTTCGCGTCCACCGCGACGAAGCTGGTGTACTGGCTCATCAGCCGGTAGTCCAAGGCCAAGGCGGTCACTTCTTCTTCCACGGCGGGCGAGCCGCCGTAGAACGTCGATTGCATCAAACTTTCGATCTTCTGCCGCGCCCAGACCTTGGCCAGCGCGTCGTGCGCCGGCTCCTGAGCGGGCAAGGCGACCTCCAGCGGCCAGCTGACCGGCTCGCCTTCGACATTGCCGCTGATCGTGATCGGACCGGAAGTACCGCCGGCATAACGGCCGTAGACGATCACCGGGCGGCCAGCCCACAGTTCGGGCAGTTTTGCGGGAAATGTCTCGACCACTTGGTGCGGGCCCCAGTCCATTTTGATCTTGGCCAGCTGGGCCCGTTGGATGCGGGTCATGACTTCCTGGGTGAGTGCCGCGGTATCGTCCTGCAAGCCGAGTTGCTTGCCCATGCCACCGCCCTGCTTGGCCACGCCGTCGATCAAGAACATATTGGGCGAACTGCCCATGCCGATCGCCCAGAAGCGGATCCGGTCGCCGCAGTTCTTGCCCACGTGCTCGATGATCTCCGCTTCGTTGCCGATATAGCCGTCGGTCAGCATGACCACAATCCGGATGCGTTCCTTGTCCAGCGGTTCGTCGATCGCCAGCTTGACTCCCTTCAGCATCTCCGTGCCGCCACCGCCGCGCAGGCCTGCGGTGAAATTCAACGCCCGCTGGATGCTCTCCTCGGTCACGCTCAGCGGTTTCTCGAACAGCTTGAACGACTGGCTGGCGAACGTGATCACCTGGACAGTGTCGATCGGCCGGCACAGCTTCAGCATGTTCTGCATGGCGTCGATCACTTTGGCGGTCGGTTCGCCGGACATCGAGCCGGAGACGTCCACCAGGAAGACGATTTCCCGCGGCGGGCTTTTCGTCAGCCGCTCGTCTTCCTGGGGCTGGATCATGAGCAGGAAGTAGCCTTCGCCCAACCGTTGGGCATCCAGCGAATGTTTGCCCGTGTGGGCCAAGACGGCCATTTCCGGCTTCTTGCCGGTCATGTCGTACCGCAGCACGAAATCCTTGTTGGGCAGCGAGTCGGCCGGCTCCAGCGCGATCGACGCCCGGCGGTCGTCCTCCCGCTGAATCGTCGCCTGGTGATTGGCCACGGTCAGGTCCTGGACCGGCACGCCTGCGTCCAGCGTGACTCGCAGCGTGATGTCGTGGCCGTTGCGAACGCCCGGCTTGAGCACCGGCGGACTGATTCGCGACGCATCCGGGACCCGGGTCGTATCCGGCGTCGGCGCCGAGACTTGGCCCGGCAATTCGCGCGGATTGGGCTGCGATCCCGCGATCGGCGCGCCGGGGTTGTACCGCGGTCCCACCACCATCGGGAATTGAAACTCGTAGCTGCCCACATCGTACCGCAGCACATCCACGTACGAGATTTCGATATTCACTTCCTGGCCAGGACCGATGTTGCCTACAGACTGGGTAAAGATGTTCGGCCGCTCCTGCTCCAGCAGAGCCGCAGTTTGACCGGCCAGTAGGGCCTGTTCGTAGATTCGGCGAGCGTCCTCGCGGCGCTGGATCACGCCGACAATTCGCCGTTCGGCGATGACCATCGTCATGTCGTCCACGGCCGCTTCGTGCGGCAGGGGAAAGACATACACCGCTTCGATCGTGTCGCTGGTTGGATTGATGAACGTCTGCGTCACCTTGACGCGGGCGATAAAGCCGGCGACATCAGCCACGACATCGGTGTGCTTTAACGGGCACTCGACGACGGTCGCGTCGTCCTTGATAATCCGCAACGCACCCTGAGTTACGTCCCGCTCCAAGGCCGCCTGTTTGTCCTCCGCCGACGGGGCATCCGCGGCGCGAACAGGGGCAGCCAGCAAGGCCAGGGGCAACAGCGCCAGGACGGCGAGCGATTGAGTCGGGCAGCGATGCACTTTCGTCTCCTCGCAGCAAGAAACCGGGCTTCGGACACGGATTTCGACGGGATGGAGCGTTCCTATTGCAAGAGACGAGACGGGGGGCCGAACGGTTTTCTGAGCGTTGGAAAAACAGGCACGTCACGTGTTCCGTTTGAGGCCTTTGGAAGACGGGCATGAACAGCAGCAAGAAACGGCGGATTGAACTCGACGTCACGAAGAAAGTCCGCGCCGCTAAGTACCGATGCATACCTTTCCCAGTCCGGGTAGGACGGAATGCCATTCCGTCCTACATGGAAACTTATGGCGGATTACCTAGCGGTGAAGGAACGGTCCCACGGGCACGCCGTGGGCATTGGCAGGGCCGGGATGCCCACGGCTTGGGACCTGTTGATTTTCTTTCGGTGCTCCGGAGGCGTATAATTGGGGTTGTAGACCGTGTTGGCTGTGGTGGCAAGGCGGGGCGGAAGACCATGGCTACGCAAGCGTATTGGGCGGACTCGCCTCTGGATCGTCGCCAGACGCCGTTGGGGCGCTGGTTTCCCACGCTGGATGCGATGATTACTCCGAACGACCCCGTGCGGCTCCTGGATGAGGTCTGCGACGTGCTGGCGGAGGTCAACGAAGGTCCGGCGGCGTTGCCCAGCGTGGACCGCATTGAGGAAACGTTTAGCGAGCGGCCGAAGGGGTTCTTGACGGACGCGGGGAACAACAGCGGCCAGATCATGGCGGGCATGGAGGAACGAGGCGTGGAGTTCTACGCCCCGGTCGAGTCGGCGCAACCGCAAGCGGGCAACCCGGCGTTGCGCGACGATCCGCGCGAGCCGGTCCCGCCAACCGCCTGGGCGGACTTGCCGCGAAACCCCCAGGGGCAATTGGACAAGTCGTGTTTTATGTACGACCCGTCGCACGACCAGTACTATTGTCCGCAGGGCCAAGCGATGCCGTACGACCACACGAACCGAGTCACGCGTGGCGGCGAGACGGTCCGCAAGCGGGTTTATCGTTGTTCCGCCTGTACCGCTTGTCCGCTGGCGACCGCATGCCTGTCGCCGCAGAGCAAACGTGGCCGCACGATCAACCGCGACCAATACGAAGACGTACGTGAGCGAACCGCGGCGCGCATGGCGAAGGACGAGTCGCGGACGATCTACCGTCAACGCCCGCGGATCGCCGAGACGCCGTTCGGGATTCTGAAGTCGGTGATGGGCCTTCGACAGTTTCTCTTGCGCGGTTTGGAGAAGGTGAAGACGGAGTGGCTGTGGGCGGTGACCGCGTTCAATGTTGTGAAATTGGCACGCGAGATGAGGAAACTGCGCGCCGAGTTTGCCGAGACGCTGGCGACGGCAGTCGAACACCTGCACACTTCGGAGACGCCATCGACGACAAAGTAAGTCAGCCCAGTCGGCCAGCACGTCCAAGTCGACCTCGCCCAAGGCTGTGAAGGGCGTCGACAGGATCGGAAACGGTCCTTGGATCTTCGGGGCCGCGGTGGCCGTATTGGGGCTCGGGCCCGTCGGCTGTTCGCTTCCCTGGCCCCCTCTCGCTCGAACTGCTTCGGCCTACTTGATTGCACGCGGCGAACAAGTCAGGATGTGTCTCGCTGGGTTGATGAGTGCTCGGAAGACTGAGGCGATGTGGCTTGCTGGTCCCAAAGTCACTGGCACCCGTGATGAGGAGACGGTTCATGGGCAAACACCGGATGATTATGACCGCGATTTCCGTTTTGCTGCCTGCGGTCGCCTGCGGCGTCCAGCCGGATGGGATCGTATTTGAGGCAGAGGCGATCAGCACGCCACGCTCGGCGTGGCTGGAGAATCGCAGCGACGATCGGCACTGGAACCTGTGGACCCGCGAGGAGGACATCGAGAAGAAACGCTCCGGCGGGGCGGTGCTGGCCTCGCCCGCAGTGAAAGCCGATCGAGCGGCGCCCGATGAAGGTGCATCGCCGCTGCACAGCGTCGTGCCGGGGCTCAAGGCCGGCTGGTACCGAGTGTTCGCCAGTGCGCCGGGCCGGCCGCTGGCCTACTCGCTCGACGGCCAGGAATGGTTCAAGCACCAAGGCGGCGAACTGCCTCTGGGGATTTGGCAAGCGGCTGACAAGCCTTTCGAACTGTGGGTCGACGACCGCTACGCCCATCCGGCCGGCAATCCCGGACCGGGTTACTACGACTACCTGCGGTTCGTGCCATGCGCACCGCCGGCCATCGAGAACGTGGAGATCTTCTCGCCCGAGCCTGGCAAGGTGTCAGTCTGCTGGACGACCAATGTGCCCTTGGCCACCGGCTGGGTGGAACTTGCCGACGGCCCCGCAACGGCCACGGAGAACACGGCGCCCGCGCTGGCTCGCAATCATCAAGTGTTGCGGGACGGCTTGGACCCTCGCCGGACGTTTCGCGCTCGCGTCGTGACCGGCTTGGGCACATCGCAGATCGCGTCGGCAGAGTTCGCATTGCAGGCGGTGCCGCCGGAGTGCCGCACCGCGCACGCATTTTCCATTCCGTTGATGGTGCCCGAGCCCGGCAAGTCGCCACGCACGGCGTGGCCGGCTACGGTCGGCATTCCGTTTCGACGAGGCGCGTTGGGCAGCGTGAGCGATCTGCGGCTGGTCACGGTCGACGGCCAGCCCGTCACGTTGCAGGCCGAAGTCTTCTCGCGCTGGCCCGACGGCAGCGTGAAATGGGCCGCTGTCAGCTGCCTGGCGGACACGACGCGCGATCACCGCTCCGGCTTGCGGCTCGACGCAGTGCCCGGCAGCGGCGCTCAGCCCGCGGCGGAGCCGCTGCTGCAAATGGCGCCAACGCCCGAGGGTTACCAGTTGCGAACGGCATGGGCCCGTTTGCACCTGGACCTCCAGAAAGGCTTGGAGGTGGTCGACGGACAGGGTCGCGTTTGGGTCTGCGGCGAACCCGATCCGCCCGGCATGGCGGTCGAAAGCAATGGGCCGGTGCGGGCTATCGTTCGCTTGACCGGTCCGCTGCGCCCCGCCGACGGCAGCGCCGCCGAGTCGGAGTGGGGATACCTGGCCCGATTGACGTTCTACCGCGGTCAGCCGTTGGTCGAGGTGGACGTGTCTCTGTGGCGTGACCTGCCGGACGCCGGATTTGGAACCTTGCGATCGTGGATCATGCGCATTCCCATGCCGGGAACAGCCGTGGAAAAGGACGACGGCAAGGCGCCGTTCGAGATCGTCCAAGACCGCGACGATCGCTGCAACTACCAGGGGACGGCGCCCGGACAGATCGCCCTCGATCCCAAGCAAGGCCCGAGCACGATTCACGTCGGCAGCGGGAACGAGACTGTCAGTGTTTCGCTCGGAGACCTGCGGCAGCAGTATCCGATCGGTTACCGGGCCACGTCGTCGGGCGTAGACGTGCTCTTGCTGCCGCCGCTCGCCAAGGACGCCTATTCCGGCGTCGAAAGCCGTCCGTGGCTGGCCCGCCTCTACACGTCGTTTCAATACGGAAAGTACCTGATTCGGTCCGGGCAACTGATCCGACGGCGATTCCTCGTGCGGTTGGGAGCCTGCGACGACGCGGCCAACCTGTCCTCGTGGTTGGAGCATCCATTGCTGCCGCAGGCCCCCGCCGAGTACCTCTGCTCGACCGGCGTCCTGGGACGCGCACTGCCGGCCGCCGGATCGCAGTCGGCGGAATTCGAGGCATGGCTCCAACGCAATTTCGAACGCTACGAGAAGAATTGCGCCGAGAACCGCAGCCTGGGCGTGATGCACTACGGCGACTGGTTCGGTGAACGCGGGTTGAACTACGGCAATAACGAGTATGACCTGGCCTGGGGGCTGGCCGTGCAGTGGATGCGGACCGGAAACCGGGCGTACTTCGACCGCGGCTTGGCCATGACGCTGCACTACAGCAGCATCGACACGTTGCACGGGCGTGCGGCGGAGACGGCTCGCGGGCTGTGCTGGGAACACAGCTTCAACCACGTCGGCACGCCGCGCGAGCCGGAGGAATTGCTGAGCCCGGGCGATCGCCAGGTGCAGCAGTACCTGGAATTGTACGGCAAGAGCATGCTCCGGGGCGCGATCGACCCGCAAGGGCACATCTACCAGGAGGGCAACTGGATCTACGCCGCGCTGACCGGCGACCGGTTCCTGCACGGCGTGGCCCAGCGAGTCTGCCGGCACCAGGCTGCACGTTTGACTGTGAACTACGACTTTGGCATCGAGCGATCCGGCGGTTGGCCGCTGATCAATGCGGTGGGCGCCTACCGGCACAGCGGCGATCCGTTTTATCTGAACGCGGCGCGGATCATGATCCAGCGGTGCTTGGAGCGGCAGGATCCACAGACCGGCGGCTGGCTGCATCAGCCGCCGCTGTCCGAAACCGACGGCGAAAAGACGCTCGGCGGCAAGGCGTTCGCCGTCGGCATCCTTTCGAATGGGATCCTGCGATACCTGGACGTCGAAGCCGTCGACCGGCCCGATGTGCGGCGGATGGTCGTGCGCGGCGCCGATTGGCTGATGCAAGAGGCCTGGAATCCGGGCAAGGGCTTCCGCTACATCAGCAACTGTGCCAAGTATCGCGACACGGGCGACCGCGGCGTCACCTGTCTGTTGAACGCCGAACTGGTGGCCGCTGCGTATGAGTTTACGAACGACAAGAAATACGCCGATTTCGGCCGGGAACTGCTCCGCGACCAGTTCTCCGGGACTCAAAATGGAATGGGCAAGACCTTCGCCATGTCGATCCGCCAGACGATCTTCGGGCTCGACCGCCTATCTCCGCGGGCGGGCGGCCCACGTGGAGAATAGGCCTGCGGAGGCGAAGACTTGGTGTGAACAGCCACTGAAAGAGCGGCCCGGCCTCGTCTGGGCGAAATCCTTCTTGGAGAAACGACGCATGCGACACTACTACCGTTTTCTGCTGTTCGTGCTGCTCTGCGGTGCTTCGTCGGCGGCCGAGGTTCCAGTCTCGCCGACCGGCTCCGACGATCATCCGGGCACGCGCGAGGCCCCTGTGCAGACGTTGGAGAAGGCCCGCGTCCCGGAGGCGAGTGCCGCGACATTAGACGAAAATTTCCGCAACGTGCCGGTGGCCGACCGGCCGTGGTGCTACTGGTGGTGGATCAACGGGCACGTCGACAAGGAGACCATCACCAGCGATCTGGAGGCGATGCGACGCGTGGGGTTCGGCGGGTTGCTGATGTTCGACGCCCGCGGCTACTGGGATGACAAGGGCCACGTCGTATTGCCGCAGCCCAAAATGGAGTTCATGAGCCCCCAGTGGCGCGAACTGCTGGCGTTCGGGATTCGGGAGGCCGCCCGCGTGGGCTTGCAGGTCAGCGTAAACCTGAGCAGTTGCGCGGGCGCGCTGAAGGGGCCGTGGGAAGTGGGTGCCGACGCGCCCAAACGCCTGATTTGCCAAACCACGGCCCTGGCGGAAGGCAGGCGTTTCGACGCGGTGCTGACCAAACCGGAACGGAAGTACTTCTGGGACATCGCCACCTTCGCTGTGAAATACGGCGGTGCGGCGCTGGCGGGCAACGCGGAGTGGGGCAACGCCGGCGACGGCGTGTACACGATGAGCGCGGCATCCGGCAAACGGCTGGACGGGCAAGCCGCCGTCGAGCACCGCACGGCGGAGCAGATTGTCGACCTGACGGACACGGTCGACGCGCAGGGCCGTCTCGCCTGGGAGGTGCCGCAGGGGCAATGGGCACTGGTGCGTTTCGGCTTCACGACCATCGACGGCCACGAGTATGACGTGGACGTGCTGGATCCGAACGCGGTCGAGGGGCATTTCAACCGCATGGGCAAGGCGATCCTCGCCGATGCCGGCCCGCTGGCAGGCACGACGTTGACGCACTTCTACAGCGTGAGCTGGGAAGGCGCCGTGCCGACCTGGACCGGCGCATTCGAGCGGGAGTTCGCCACCTACCGCGGCTACGCCATCCGGCCATGGCTGCCCGTGCTGGCGGGCTTTGTGCTCAAGAGCGAGGAGGAGTCCCAGGCGTTCGTGAGCGACTACCGCCGGACGCGCAACGACTGTTTCCGCGACAACTTCTACGGCACCATGCTGGCGCTGTCACATCGACACGGACTGAAGTGGCATGCCGAGTCGGGAGGGCCGTGGGTCCGGACGCCGGAGGTCTTCGGCGAGGCGGACCAATTGGCCTTCCTGGCCCGCACGGATATGCCGCAGGGCGAGTTCTGGTACACCACCAGCGCGGATCGGCGGGGCCGCCAGATGAGCCGGCCGCAGGCGATCGCCGCGCATATTTACGGCAAACGGCTGGCGGCCGCCGAGGCCTTTACGCACATGGTGCGCCACTGGTCGCCGTCTCCCGCCGTGCTGAAACGCGCGGGCGACGAGAGCTTTGTCGACGGCGTCAACCAGCTTGTGTGGCACACCTTCACCTGCTCGCCAAAGGAGTTCGGGGTGCCGGGCAGCGAGTATTTCGCGGGCACGCACATCAACCCCAAAGTCACTTGGTTCGAGCAGGCCGCGCCGTTCATGACGTATCTCGGCCGCTGCCAACACCTGCTGCGGCAGGGACATTTCGTGGCGGACGTTTGCGCGTACGTGGGCGACGTGCCCTATCAGCACTGGGGCCGTTACACGACGAAATGGTACGATCGCGCCACGCTCGAGTTGCCGCCAGGGCACGCCTACGACGTGATCACCACCGAGGCGCTGCTGGAACGCGCGTCGGCCAAGGACGGCGCGATCGTTCTGCCCGACGGCATGACCTACGGCGTGCTGGCCGTGGACCTGACTGAGCCGCAGGCGCCGTTGGCGGCGCTGCGCAAGATCGCGGAACTCAAGCAAGCCGGGGTGCCGGTCGTGTTCGGCACACGCCGGCCGCAACGGACGCCGGGGCTCGCGGCGGGCGACGACCAGGCGTTGCGGCTGGGCGAGGAGTTGTGGGCGGACTCGCCGTCGCTGGCGGGGATCCTGAACGAGAGGAATCTGCCGCCCGATTTCGAAGGGCCGTTCGAGTACACGCACCGGCGCGACGGCGCGACCGACATCTACTTCGTCGCCGGCACCGGCAAGGCCGAGTGCGCGTTCCGCGTCAGCGGCAAGCAGCCCGAGTTGTGGGATCCGGTCAGCGGCAAGATCGATGCGGAGGTCGCATGGCAGGCGGCGGCTGACGGCCGCACGCGCGTGACGCTCGATCTGCCGCAGGACGGGTCGGCGTTCGTCGTGTTTCGAAGACCGGGTCCGGAGATCACCGGGCAGAGGTCCGAAGCGGGCGTACCTGTCCAAGTGCTGAACGTCGAGGGATCGTGGGACGTGCGGTTCCAGGCGGGGCGCGGCGCGCCGGAGCAGGCCGTGTTTCCGACGCTGGTCGATTGGACGAAGCACGCCGACAGCGGCATCAGGTTCTTCTCCGGCACGGCGACCTACAGCAAGACTTTTGAAGTCACGGCGGAACAGGCGGCGCGCAAGGCGGTGCTGCAGTTGGGCGAAGTGTTCGCGCTGGCGCAGGTGCGCGCGAACGGCAAGGATCTCGGCGTCGTGTGGACCGCGCCATGGCAGGCAGAGTTGACCGGCGCATTGCAGGCGGGCGCCAACCAACTGGAGATCGAGGTCACGAATCCGTGGGCGAACCGCCTGATCGGCGACGCCGGCCTGCCGCCCGAGCAACGCATCACCAAGAGCAACCTCCAATACGAGAAAGGCCCGCGCACCCTCAAGGCATACCAAGGCTACGCTTCCGAGGATCCGCTCCAGCCCTCCGGCCTGCTGGGCCCGGTTCGGCTGGAGTTGTACTGAGCGCGGCGCGGCCTTCGGCCGCAACCAAACATAAGGGTTTTGAACAGGAGCGAACAGAGGCGACAGAGGCTGGAATTAATCTCTGTTCTCTCGGTTATCTCCTGTTCAAAAAATGCGCGCATTGTGCGGGTAATTAGACAAAACCGCAGAACAGAAATGGGGAGGCGGAAGAGGCTGGTTATAGATTCGTGATTATAGATGAAAAAACGAAGGCCACGGCAGATTTAATCTATAACCACCAATTTATAACCAGTTCATGCGTTGTTCCCTCCTTTAGCATTCTGTCGGGTCGTTGAAAAACAAAGCATGGGGGAATGGACGCATGAGACACTACTATTACGGTCCTCTGTTCGTGCTGCTCTGCGGCGGATCGTTGGCGGCCGAGATTCATGTCTCGCCGACCGGTTCCGACGATCATGCGGGAACGGTGGATGCGCCCGTTCAGACGCTGGAGAAAGCCCGCGTTCTGGCCCAATCGGCGCGTAAGGACCACCCCACAGAGGCCATAGACATTCTCCTGCATCCCGGCACGCACACGATCCGGAAGACGGTCGCGTTCAAGCCGGAAGATTCCGGATCGGCGGAAGCCCCCCTGAACATCCTCGCTTGGCACGATCCGGCGGCCCCTGACGCGCGGCCGCATCTGGTGGGTGGAGCGATCGTCACCGGCTGGAAAAAGAGCACGTTCAACGGCCGTTCGGACGTCTGGGAGGCCGACCTGAGTCCGCTGGCGCTCTCGGTCCCCTTCAGGCAGGTTTACCTCAACGGCAAACGCCTGACCTGGGCCCGCTACCCCAACGAAGATCCGACTCACCCTTATTCCGGCGGCTGGGCCTACGTGGACGGCATCCGCCCGCCCATGTACACGGACATCGAGGGAGAACGCACCGACACGGTGGTTCTGAGGGCCAAAGATGCGCGCGTGTGGTCGCGGCCGCAGGACGGGGAAGTCTGCATTTTTCCCCGTTACAACTGGTGGAACCGCATCGAAAAAATCGCGGCCTACGATCCGCCGACCCGCACCATCACGCTCGCCGCAAAAATGCAGTACGCGGCCCGCCCCGAAGACCGCTTCTGCGTCATGGGCCTGCGGGAAGAACTGGACGCTCCGGGCGAATGGTTCCAGGACGTGGAGAATCAGAAGCTCTTTCTGATTCCCCCCGCAGGTGCGGATCTTGCCAAGGACGTGGTGACCGTCCCTACGGTCAACAACATCCTGGACTTCAACAAGACCCACCACGTCCGCATTCGAGGACTCGAACTGAGCTGCGCCGAGCAGGGTGCGATCCGCTTCTTTGATTGCGATTTCGCCCTGGTCGAGAAGTGCTCGATTCACGACTTGGGCTACTTCCACGGTTCGGCCGTTTCCTTGGACCGCGGCACGCGCGGCACGGTCCGCGGTTGCGATATCTGGAACATCGGGGGGCACGGCGTCTCGATCAACGGCGGCAACCAAGTCAAATTGGAACGCTGCGAGCATCGGGTCGACAACTGCTACATCCACCACGTCGGACAGTTCAACCGCCACGGCATCGGGGTGATGCTCAGCGGCGTCGGCATCCGTGTCGCACACAATCTGATTCACGACATGCCGCGCTGCGGGATCTTTCACGGCGGGGCGCTCAACACCCTGGAATACAACCGCATCCGGCACTGTAACCTGGAGATGGAGGACACCGGGTGTACCTACACCGGCGGCTGGACCGGCGGCTGGCACACCATCCGCTACAACCACTGCAGCGACAGCATCGGCTTCGACAATCACGGCCGGTTCTTTGTATTCGCCTGGGGCATTTATCTGGACGAGAGCGGCTGCGGCAATGACGTCTATGGCAACATCGTCGAGCGCTGCCAGGTCGGCGCCATGCACCTGCACAACGCGCGGGAGAACCATATCTACAACAACATCTTCGTCAACAATGCCGGTCCCCAGGGCAAGACCCATCAGCTTTCGTTGCAGACCTGGAACAATTCCCCCAGCGGCGTCTTTCTGCGCGACCGGCAGCCCAAGATGCTCAAGGACTACGAGCGGCTGATGACCAATCCCGCGTGGGCGGCCATGCGCGGCATGCACGTCTCGCCGGCGAATCCCTTCCTGCCCGATGGCACGATCATGCGGGGCAACGTCATCACGCGGAACATCTTCTACTACCCCAACCAGCCCGACTCCCGCTACATCCGCGAAAACGGCGTGAACCTCCAGCACAACACCATCGATTCCAACATCGTTTGGAACGGCGGGGCGGAGCCCGTAAAAACGGGCCGGCAGGCCTTCAAGAAGTCGCTCGCCGATCTGACCGACAAGATCCCCAATGCCGATTTCTCGCGGCAACTGGCGCCGGAAGACATCGCCCAAGCCCCCGACCGCACCGTGGCCGCCGACTGGCGCTGGTACCAAAAGGCTTTCCCGGATCTCCAAGCGGAGATCGTTTCGACGGGAAGCAAGCACGCCCTGCGACTGCCCGGCGTGTTCAACAAAGAGAAGAAATACATCCAACACGCCTGCGTTCGATCGATGCCCTTTGCGCTGGCGCCTGGCAAGCACTACCGTCTCACCTTCCAATTGCGGCACCAGGACGCGACCGGCGAGTTGGTCGCCCGTTTAGTTTGCGAAAACCAGGGCCTGTGGAAGGCGTTTGGCTCGCGGGGCTTTCTAAAACGCTCAGACATGTCGGATGTCACCACGGCGACCGAGGGCTTCCAGTGCCAGACCGCGTTCTATCTGCCGAACCCAGGCGAGGCCGACTACGACGCCCGCGTGACCGAGTTGACGCTCCAGTTCCAGTTCAACTCCAGCCGGGGCTGGGCGGAGATCAGCGACCTGCGTCTGGACGAAGTGGAACCCGCGACGGAATGGGAGGTGTGGCAGATGGCGGGGGCCGACACGCATTCGGTTGTCGCGGACCCGCTGTTCATCGATCCCGAACACGGCGACTTCATGCTCCAGCCGGAATCCCCCGCCCTGAAACTCGGCTTCGAGCCGATTCCGTTCCGCGAAATCGGCCCCTATCAGGACGACGCCCGTGCAACCTGGCCCATTCGGGAAGCCGAAGGCGTGCGAGAAAACCCGCAATGGCTCCAGTCCGTTCCGATGGACAAGCCGTGAGCGCAGGCGAACCGTTGGGCATGGTCGACACCGTTGCCTGTATTCAGGGGGCGGGAGCGTGGATTTGGCAATCCGGGTCAGCGAGGCCTGACGTGTTTGATGAGCCGTCTTGCGTTTCGCGTCGGGTTTTCAGAGAATTAGGTCGCAAGCAATTCAGCTGGTCAAAATCGGCAGCGACATTTCAACTATCTTGGTTCCGTATGCCTGCGAAAACAGACGAACACACCGCACGAGTGAATCGCTTCTGCTCGGACCTTGTGGCCTTACAGCCAACCGAGGTGATCCGCAAGCACATCACGACGGGAATGCCAATTTTTCTCGCGGAGGAACACTACTTTCGACTTCGTAGCCTGATAGCCGCTGAGTTCGACGTTCATCCAAGCGCGGTCATCTTGGTTGGATCGTGCCGAACCGGGTTTAGTATCGCCCCGCGAAAGCGTTACAAGGAAGCGAAACCTAATTCCGATCTAGACATTGCTGTCGTTTCGCAAGACCGTTTCGATAACTACTGGGATAGCGTGTTTGCCTATGCGGCGATGGATACCGCGTGGAGGCGAAGCCTGGAGCACAAGACGTTTGTCCGGATGCTTTTCGACGGCTGGATCGACCCTCGCGGGTTGCCGAATGTGCCACGGTTCGCGCGGGCCGTTCGCTGGAGTGATTTTTTCGACGCGCTGATGCAGTCTCGCGAATTTGGGCCGCGGCGCATTTCTGCCCGACTTTATCGCACTTGGTCGCGGCTCGAAGCCTATCAAGAAATTGCAGTCCGCCAGTGCGTCGTCAATCTTGGAGTCGAACATGCCTGACGTAAGTATTCGCCGCGTGAGTGAACTGATACGTGACATCGAGGACGGCTCGCTGGTCTTGACGCCGAAATTCCAGCGTCGTCTGGTTTGGACAAACGTCGTTAAAGACTACTTCCTTGAGACCGTAATGCTTGGTCTTCCATTCCCAGAAATTTTTGTGGCGACAGGTGAGATTGATACTCGGTCAATGAAACGCAAGAACCTGCTTGTCGACGGACAACAGCGGATATCGACTCTAAAGGAATACGTGCAAGGTTCACCAGACTTGGTGCTCAAAAAGGTGAAACACTATGACGAGTTGGACGAAGGAGAAAAGGCGAGGTTTCTCGACTACACAGTCGCTGTGCGCGACTTAGGCAAAGTTACCGAAGAGCAGATCAAAGCCATTTTCGCCCGGATCAATTCCACTGACTACGCGTTGAAGGCAATGGAGCGATTGAACGCCCAGTTCAGCGGTGCCTTCAAGTACTTCTGCGATGACTTGTCGAGGGACAAATTCTTTGAGCGGCACAACGTTTTTTCGATGGCCGATTTCAGGCGAATGCGCGATCTCGATTTTTGTGTGATCCTGACAACGACACTTCTGTCTACGTATTTTCACCGTGATGCACTCAACAAGGAATACCTACAACGCTACAACGACGAGTTCCCTCAAGGCGGAGAACTTGCCAAGGAGATTCAGACGATATTCTCTTTCATCGAAAGCTGTGGTTTCGACAGGAAATGCCGGGTGTGGAAAAAGACGGACTTGTTTACCCTGATCGTCGAGCTGCACGCATTACTGCGGAAAGACGCCCGCTTGGATCCAGTGCAGGTGCGGCTCAAGCTAACCGAGTTTTATGCCGAGGTAGACAAGATGTACAAGATGGAAGGCTCCGACGAAGAACTTGCCAAGCATGCGCCGCACCCCGACGTCTTTCGCTATCTGAAGGCCGCGACGAAGGCGACCAACGACAAATATGCTCGTATTGATCGTGCAGAAGTCATTGCGTCTGTTCTTGAATCGGCACGCGAAGTGAAGGCGCCCAAGGCGACCCGCGGAAAGACAAAGAAGTAATCACAGCGTGCTGAGGCCTTTAACGATGTGGACGCAATACTCATCGCTCAAGTCAATTCCAACCGCAGGCCGACCGCTTTGTACGGCCACGCGAACAACCGTTCCGCTTCCTGCAAACGGATCCAGCACTTCTCCACCGGGTTGGCAACCAACGTCGAGACACCTTTGGACTAGCTCATCTGGGAATGCCGCTGAATGAACTCCCCTTGCGTGTTTGGGCCGTTTGGAGATAGTCCAGACGTCCTCCTCTTCCTCCAAATTAGCGCGTTCAAAGTGATAGTTTGGCCCTTTCGTGAACAAGAATAGCATTTCATACGTTCTCCAAGGCCGATCGTGTGCTGTCGGTTCCGGAATGGTGCCGTTACGCAACCAGACAATTGGACAGCGAAGCGTCCATCCCTTATCGATCATCGCAAGCGCAACGCGCCACGGGATCCCGATGACCGTCTTCCGCGGCACGCCTAAACCGCTCGCATCCACTGGGCGCAGTCCAAACCGACGAGCACCATTCTTGCGATCATCTCCGACAGGCTGGCCCTTCCCTGAGTAATATGTGTCTCCAAGGTTGAGGAAAAGCGTCCCGTGCGGTGCGAGAACTCGCTTGACCTCCTCGAATGTGTCCACGATCCGGTCTACATAACCGGCGATACTTGTCTCGAGCCCAATCTGCCCCGCAACTCCGTAATCCCGCTGTGAGTAGTACGGTGGCGAGGTGACGACGCACGAAAAGCGGTCTTTCGTTAGCGTCGCCAGAACGGTTTTTGCGTCACCTCGCCGGACTTCCCATGCGGTGCCCGTCTTGGCACGCCCACCCCACACGTCAAGACCATTTGCGATCCCCAAGTTCGATTTGCGTAACTTGTTTTGCTCATTCCCCTTGCGGGGCCGTCGTTCGCTTGCGAGTTTGGTCATATTGCGAGTTAGCCTCAACTGGCCACAGGTATCGAGGATCAGTGTAACGGATCCGCTTGATGCTGCCAATAGACGCAAATTCGCCACGCGGATTTGCCGCTTATCGGCAGGAATCCAGGGCTCGGTCGGGCAACGCAACAAGACAGCCCAGACTGCGGAAACGAGAGTCGCGGCCTTGCCCGCTCCTGCCGTGCCTGCATTCCTCGGTCGCGGAGAGATCGAGCCGGACACTGCGAGGTCGCCGGAAAGCGGCGCCGACGTTCAGGAAAGGATGTTTTGGCCATTGCAGTGAGGTCCGAAAATGTCGAGCGGCAGACGCCTGGAGTGTTGCGGCAGGGTTCCGCCGAAACACGCGTTGCTTCGGTATCCGGACTTGCTCGTACGCGTGACCGGTATCATGGCCCACTTCGCCAACCTCTTGCGCGAATTCCGCGAATCGGTCATCGACCGGCCGCTTCGTGGCTGTTACAAAGGGAGCATCGACTTCGCGGTACGAAGGGACAGAACGATGAACAAGACCTTGATTGGCACTGCAAGCTTTCTTGCGCTGGCAACTTGCGTTTCTGCAGCGCAGCCGACGCCGCTGAACGAACGAGACGCGCGGCCGTCGCCGGAGTGGGTGACGCGCGGGGTGATGTACCAGATCCAGCCGCGGGCCTTTACGCCCGAAGGTACGCTGCGGGCCGCGACCGCACGGTTGCCGAAGGTGGCCGAGTTGGGCGTCGACATCATCTACCTGTGCCCCGTGTTCGTCGCGGACGATGATCCGGACACCCGGGGCTGGAGTCCGCGGCAGAGGAAATCCGGGATGAACAACCCGCGGAATATGTACCGGATGAAGGACTACTATCACGTGGATCCGGAATATGGGACGGACGACGACTTGAAGGCGTTCATCGCCGAGGCGCACCGGCTGAGGATGCGCGTGCTGCTGGACATGGTCTACTTGCACTGCGGCCCCAACGCGTTGTTCCTGGCCGAGCATCCGGACTTCGTCAAGCGGGATGCGGAGGGCAAGATCGCCGTCGCGGGATGGGGCTTCCCGGCCCTGAATCTGGCCAATTCGGAACTCCGCGAGTACCTGTGGAAGAACATGGAGTACTGGGTCCGCGATTTCGGCGCCGACGGATTCCGCTGCGACGTTTCGGACGGTATCCCGCTGGACTTTTGGGAAACCGCGCGCGAGCGATTGGACAGGATCCGGCCCGACCTCTGCCTGTTGGCCGAGGGGACGCGCCGCGAAGATCAGCTCAAGGCATTCGACCTCGACTACGGCTGGGGGTTCAAGTGGGACAACGCGGCGAGCCTCCGGAAGCAGTGGGAGAAGATGCGGGACGAACGGCCTCGCGGCGGGGCGCGGTTCATCCGCTTCATCGACAACCACGACGTCGCCAACGACTCGTACGATAACCGAATCGAGAAAGCATGGGGAAACCGGCGTGTCGATGCGGCGCTGGTGGCGATGTTCACGTTGGACGGGGTGCCGATGATCTACAACGGGCAGGAAGTGGCCGACACCGCCCGCCACAGCATCTTTGGGCGATTGCCGATCGACTGGGCCAGCGGCGATACGCCTGTGGGTCAATCGCGCCAGGCCTTCTGCCAGAAGCTGTGTACCATGCGCCACGCCGAGCGGGCGCTGACTCACGGTGCGGTCGTGTGGCTCGACAACGATCAATCCGACGCAGTCCTGTCCTTCCTCCGGCGCGTGTCCGGCGAGGAAATCCTGTCCGTGTTGAATCTGTCGGATCGGGCAGTCAAGGTCCGCATCACCTTTCCCGAACCGACCCCCTGGTCCTACGACACGCTGATCGCCGCCGGCGCCAAGGCCGAGACGGACGACTGCGGTTCCCTATTGAACCTCGAAGGATTCGGCCACTTGGTCGCCAAGCGGAAATGACCCGCAAGCTCCAGGATGTCCTGCTTGGGAAGGTGCTTCTCGATACGATGGCAACGATGTATTGGCACGTTTAGACACAAGGGAAAGGAACAACATGAGACTCCCGCTTTTCACTGGGGCGTTGCTTTACGCGGCCGGGCTGGCAATCGGCGCAGAACAGCCGGACGATCCGAAGGCCCGCTGGCGGAACGAGGCGGAATTTCCCGTCGTCGATCTGTCGCGAGATACGCAGCGTCAGGTCGTGATTGCCGAGGGTACGCCGGACGTCTATCAAGGCCATCCGATGACCGTGTTGATGTCCGACGGCAAGACCATTTTCGTGGTCTGGTGTATCAATCATGGCGGCAAGGCGGGACCGATGGCTTGCAGCACAGACGGCGGCCAAACGTGGACGCGTTTGGACGACCGCTTGCCCCCGGGGTTCCGTAAACACGAGAACTGCCCGAGCATCTACCGCCTGAGCGATCCCGAGGGCCGGGAACGGCTGTGGGTCTTCTCGGCGTGGATCGACCGGTTCGGCGAGCCGATGCCGCGCATCGTGAGCGAGGACGCCGGCCAGACCTGGAAGGAACTGCCGCCGCTGGGCCAGGCGTTCCGCTGCGTGATGACGTTCAGCAGTCTTGTCCAACTCAAGGACGGGGCGTATCTGGGGATGTACCACCGCGGGCCGGAGGGCGCGGATCGCGCACCGCTGGAAGTCTTGCAGTCTGTCACGAAGGACGGTGGATTCACGTGGACCGAGCCGCGCGTCGTCGCCAAAGTCGAGGACAAAAACCCCTGCGAGCCGTTCGTGTTCCGTTCGCCGGACGGCGGCGAGCTGTGCTGTCTGATGCGTGAGAACGCACACAAGGGATACAGCCTGATGATGTTCAGCCGCGACGAGGGCGTAACGTGGAGCATACCGGTCGATACGCCGTGGGGACTGACCGGCGACCGTCATCGGGGCACATACGCGAAAGACGGTCGCTTGGTGATTGCCTTCCGCGACCAGGCACCGCTGTCGCCCACCAAAGGCCACTTCGTCGCGTGGGTCGGCACGTATGACGATATCAAGCAGGGAAAGCCGGGACAGTACCGCGTCAAGCTGCTGCATAGCTTTGCCGGAGGCGATTGCGGGTATCCGGGTGTGGAGCGGTTGTCCGACGGCACGATCGTCGCCACGACCTACATCAAGTATTGGAACGACGCCCGCAAGCACTCCGTGGTCTGCACACGCTTTCGTCTCGAAGAAACCGATGCCAAACTCAAAGCAGAGGGACGATGAAAATGAAGACGAGAGCCATGTTGCTCGTACTGGTGGCGGGGTGGGCCGTTGCCGCGACGGCGGCGGAGCGGCGTTGTCCGTTGATCCCGATGGGGGCCATCACGGGAAAGCCCGATGAGCAGACGGTCAAGGAGACCTTGGAAGCCTACAAGGCCGTCGGAATCGATCAGTATCTGATCTACGCCAGAAGCGGCTTGGAGTATGAGTACATGGGCGAAGAGTGGCTGCAGATGTGCCAGTGGTTCTGCAAGCATGCCCAGCGGCTGGACATGTCGATCTGGCTGTACGACGAATACAACTGGCCGAGCGGCTCGTGCAAGGGCCGGGTGCCGGCCGAGAATCCCGATTTCGAGTCCCGCCAGTACGCGGTCTACAAGCACGCCGACGGCACGTTCGACTGGAAGATTGTTCATTCGCCCGGCTGGGTCGACAACTACAGCTTCCCGGCTATGGAACGGTTCATCGAGCTGACGCACAAGAGGTACGAGCAGCGACTCGGCCCGTACTTGGGCACGACCGTCGCGGGCATCTTCACGGACGAGCCGTCCCATCCAACGCCGGTGAAACTCGACGGCAAGCCGGACCTGTTGTTCCGCTACTTCGACGGCGCGGAGGCGGAGTACAAGGCGGCGACCGGGCGGGAGCTGCGGGCCGATGTTCAGGCGTACCTGGCTGACAAGACCAAGGATGAGGTGTGGGCGATTCACTACGGGTTGCTCGGCGAACGATTCCGCAAAGCCTATTTCGATCCGATCCGCGCGTGGTGCGACCGCGTGGGGCTGCTCTCGACAGGGCACATGATCGCCGAGAACAGCGCGTGCGACTCCGCCCTCTACAACGGCAAACCATTGCATGCGTTGAAGGGCCTGACGCTGCCGGGCATGGATGAGATCGGAACACGTTACGATCCCGCGAACATCGAGTGGCTGACGCTGGCCGTGGCACAACATGCCGTCGGCCGGCGCGGACGTGGGGGGTTGGCCGAGCTGTTCGCGCTGGGCCCGAGCGACATGCGGCACGCGACGCACCGTCAAATGTTGTGGCTCTGCGCCATGCACAAGATCGATCACTACCTGCTGGCCATCGCCCCGCTCGATGCACGCGGCAACGTGGAAAAATCCGCGTACTTCAATCCGTTGACGCGCATGCAGCCGTGGTTCCCGGCTTTCCGCCTGCTGAGCGACGAAGCGCGCGTGGCCGCCCGCTATGCGTCCAAGTCGGTGCAGTGCGATATCGCCATCCGCTATCCACAGCGCGAAGCCGCCCGGCTGGCTGCCAAACGCCAATCGCATCCGGCTCTGCTCGCCACGCTCCGCCACTTCTCGGCTCAACAGCTCACGTATGACCTGTATGAAGAGGATGAGCCGTGCGACAAGCCGCTCGTGTTTGCCTTCGAAGGTCCCGCGTTGAAGGAGGAAAAGTCCGGACGCACGTTCCCATCGTCCGATGAAGCTGCCGCGTTCGCCAAAACCGTCTGTCCGCCCGCCGTGTGGGTCGAGACGGCGGACGGCAAGACCGTGAATAACGTGTTGCTGCGCCACTATCAGGACGGCTGCGTCGCGGTGCTGGGCCTGACGGCAAGCGAGCACGGGAGACTGCGTCTGATGCATCGCGACGGCGAACCGGTCCCGTTCGAGCTGCCGGCCCGCGGGGTGTTCCGGTTCGAAGGTCAAGCGTCGGTGCTGCAGATCCCCGTCGCGATTCGCCCAGTCCCCGGGGACACTTCGTTCGAAATCACGCTTAGCGCCTGCAATGCGCATCGGCTGGCCTTCGGCACAAACAACATGGCACGAGTCAAAGTCGAACATTCGGTCTTGGCCGCGCGGATCGTCTTGCGCAATCATCCCGCGCCGAGCAAGCTGACGCTGGATGGCAAACCTGTAAGGGCGGATCAGCCGTGCAATACCCTGCGGCCGGGACTCAACGAGTTGTACCGGCAGACCGAGCCGTTTCGGCTGGAAGCCGGGGAGCACGTACTGGCGATCGAGGCCGGCGGAAACGACGCGAATTACTTCCTGCCGGTCGCCTGGGTCGCGGGCGATTTCGCGGTCGAGAACGGCGCGACCAAAGCCTTGCCGAAAACCGTTGACGCCGGTGCATTGTGGCAGCAGGGTCTCGCCGATTTCGCGGGGCAAGTGACCTACACGACACAAGTGGACATCCCCTCTCATGCGGCTGACGTCAAGCTGCGGATCAACACGGGCGGGCTTTACACGTCGATCACGCTGGACGGGCAGGCCCTGGGCGAACGTGCCTGGGCGCCATTTGAGTGGGCCGTTCCCGCCGGCTTTCGCGGAAAGACAGCCGAGCTGAAAATCAGCGTCTGGACCTCGGCGGCGCCCCTGTTCGGCGACTGGAAGAATCCCGCCGCCGCTTGGAAAAAAGAATTCTGGGTCCCGCCGCCCGAACCGCATCCTGACGTTGGTCTTCTGTCCGTTCCCGAATGGGTGCTGTTTTGAAGAAGGAATGTTAGGATCTTGCTACGGGGAGCAACCACGAATTACACGAATGAGGGAACGGATGGCAGAGAAAGCCGAAACTCTGGCACGAACGCCGTGTGCTTTGATTCCCTGATTCGTGTGATTGGTGTGATTCGTGGTTTATCCGGCGGTTTCTTCACTACCCTTTTGGGTTGCTGACGGCAGCCCGCGTTATGAGAGCAAACATGAGAAAACGAACATTGGCCGTGCTGGTAGCGATGACGATCGGTTCCATCGCCGTCGGGGCGGAGAAGGGCAGAACGCATCGCAGCATCACCTGGGACAGGTTCAAGGCTTCCGGGCCGGAATTGAAACAGATCGGCTGGATCGCCACGCGACACGCCAAGGAAATCAAATCCTCGGATTGGTCGGTCGGCTGCGAGACGCTCGACCGGGATCAGGCCAAGTTCAGCGTCTACAGAGACTACGTAGGCGAACTGGGCGCCAAACACGGGCGGCTGCAAAGCGGCTGGGCCAAGTGCGAAAAACAGATAGGCGTCTACGACTTCGCGTGGCTGGACGAGTGCGTTCACGGCCTGAACGATCAGGGCGTCAAGCCCTGGGTCTGCCTGTGCTACGGCAACCCGATTTACAAATCGACTATCCAACTGGGCTCGACGCTGGCGCCGATCGTACATTCGGAAGAGGCGATGGCTGCTTGGCTGAAGTATGTCGAGGCGACCGTCGCCCGATACAAGGAGGTTGTCAACGAGTGGGAAATCTGGAACGAGCCGTTTGGCCAGGGCCAGGATTACGCGATCATGGTGCTGGCCACCGCCGAACTCATCAAGCGGATCCAGCCGAATGCCGTCATCCTGATCACGGCGATCACCGATGCCGACCGCACCGTCGTGCTGGACGCGCTCAAGGCCGCCAACAAGCTGGACCTCGTCGAGTACTGGGTCTACCACCCGTACGATCGAAACCCCGACACTTCGTATGCCTCGGTCGAGAAGATGAAACAGCAACTGGCGGCGTACAGCCCGAAGTACAAGGTGTACCAGGGCGAGGTCGGGTGCCCCTCGATCCTGGAATGGACACATGCGTTGTCGTACTATCCCTGGACCGAGTACAGCCAGGCGAAATGGGATCTGCGGCGCATGGCGGGCGACCGGGTCCGGGGCATCCCGTCCAGCGTGTTCACCATCATCGACCTGAAATACCCGGACATGCTGCAATCGTTCGGCCTGATCCGCTCGAACCTGCTGCTGCAGTTCATCTACAAGCGGCCGGCATTCTACGCCGTCCAGCACATGATGGGTTTCTTTGACGACGCGGTAAAGCCCGTCGGCATCCTGGAGTACGAGGCGGATTCGCCGCGGAAGCTGACGGTCGCCGGGTTCGAGAAAGCTGGGACCTCGGTTGCGTTGCTATGGTACAGCGATCAGGTGCCCAGCGACGACTTGGCCTGGAACAAGGTCGATGTAACCGTCACGGGCGTTACGTTCAAGGATCCGGTCTACGTGGAGATGATCACGGGCAAGGTCTATGAACTCGACAAGTCCGCATGGAACAGCGACGGCGGAAACACTATGTTGCCCCAGTTGCCGACGTGGGACAGCCCGATGATGCTCGCCGAGCGTGATCAGGTCGAGCTGCGGAAGGACGCCGCACCGTAAGCCCAATGCCACTTACTTTGGGAACATTTGGGGGCGTTCTTGTTAGCGGAGCGGCGCAAGCCGCCCGGTTTTCCGACCGTAATACCGGACGGCTCGCGCCGTGCCGCTACAAAGTAAGTGGCATTGGGCCTGAGCCCGCCGGTTTTCCGTATGCCCATCGAATAGAATGCTACCTGCTGAGAACCCGCAGAAAGAAGGCTGAGGCGAGATGAGGACAACGGGAAACGGAAAGAATCTGGTGGCTTTTCTGCTGGTGGCGTTCTTGGCGATTGCGTCCGGCGGTGCCGCCGCGGATTCGGAGCCGGCGACGGAACGGGTGGCGCAGGCTGAACTCGAGCGGGCGGTCGAGTCGGCCCACGCGACCTTGTGGAGCAAGTTCATCGGCGCAGACAGACTCATTCACGATTACGTCGGAGAGCTGCCCACGCCGGAAGAGTGCGCGCTGGGCAAACCCAACGCGATCGGCTGGTGGAGCCCCATCGAAAACGGTCCGATGTTCACCGGAGCATATCTGGCCGCGATCTGTCAGCGCGCCCGTTGCAGCGCGGCCGCGGCCGATCGGGAAAAGGCGCGGCGACTGGCCCAAGGCCTGCTGGCCTGCGTCTCCGTCTCGGACGTCCCGGGCTTCATCGCACGCGGCATGGGGACGGACGGGAAGTGCCACTATCCGATGGGCTCGCAGGATCAGACGCACCCGTGGTTCTACGGACTTCACGCCTATGCGACGAGCGGCATTCCCGAGGCGGAAGAACGGAAGGTCGTCGTGGACAAGATGCAGAAAGTGGCCGAGGCGCTGGAAGCGGCGGACTGGAAATGCCCCTGTGACGGCGCATTCAAGGGACAGTTCCGCGGTGACTTCAAGATGTTTCGGCATCATGGGGCCGCCATGTATCTGTTCATTCTCCGGGCCATGCATGACGTAACTGGCGACGGCGTCTGGCTCGAGCGTTATCAGCAAGCCAAGCACGAGCGTTGCGGAAGAAGCGGCAAAACACGGCTGGAGATCTGCGCGGAGGGTTACCCGCACGATCACGAGCAGATCAAGAACATCGACCGCGGACAGCTGTGGATTTACGTCAGTTCGCAAGGCGGCCTGGCACGGTTGGCCGAGTTGGAGACCGATGCCGACGCCCGGGCACAATACCGCGCGGGGCTGGCCGTCAATGCCCGCGGAGCCGCGGCGGTCATCGACGACTACCAGACCTTCGACAATGGCGATACGAAGGTCTTCGGTCATGCCCGCTGGCGAGAGGCGTATCCGGCATGGTTTCCTCAGAATACGCAGGCGGACGCCGAAAAGTTGGCCTCGACCGGCGACCAGAAGGTCCTGGGAGAACGCAAGCACTACGAGGCGAGCCGGATGCGCAACCCGCTGGCGGCGGCAGCGCTGATCGCGTTGGCCGGGTATCGGGATGGCTTCGAGTCGGCCCGGCGGGCGATCTGCCACTACGACTACGCCAAACTCAACATGGCGGAGTTCTTCTTTGCGGAGTGTGCAGGCTACGCCCTGCTCACCGAGCAAGCGGGAAAGGAGCCCCGGAAGTGAGACTCCACCACGGAGGCGACAGCAGCGCAGCCGCCCGCCTCCGCGATCGAACCCGGGAAGCCGGGGCCGCTACGCTACGTCTGGATTTCGTAGCCCTGGCGGCTGGCACGGGCCAGGAACGCGTTCGCCTGGGCGTCGCCGACGATCTCCCGCTTGGCCGGATCCCAGTTGATTTCCCGCCCCAGACGCATGGCGATGTTCGCCAAGTGGCAGATCTCGAGCATGCGGTTGTGCGACCAAACATCGGAAACGGGCTGCTTTCGAGACTTCATGCTCTCGATGAAGTTCGCGCTGTGATTCTCGCTGACCGGTCCATCATACACCTCTTCGATCGCTCCCTCCGGCAGGGGCCTGTCTTTCAGGTCGTCGACCGGCTTCCCGGCGATCCGGCCGCGGTTGACGAAGAACCGCCCGTCCGTGCCCTCGAAAAGAATGCCGTTGTCGCCCTCGCTGGCAATGACCAGTTCGACGCCGTGGGGCATGTCGGCCCGGAGCGTAAAACTGGTCGCGATGTTGTACCGGTCGTCGACGACGGGATTTCCATCCTTGTACTCACACGCCAAGGTGTACTCCAGCGGCGAGATTTTGCTGGGCCCCGTGTCGCCGGCGCCGATCGCCCAACAAGCAATGTCGACGTGATGGGCGCCCCAGTCTGTCAGTTTTCCGCCCGAGTATTCGTGCCAATTCCGGAACGAGTAGTGTGCGTTGCTGTACAGCGGCACGCCGCCGCCGTAGCCTGTCCGCATTTCGGGCAGCGCCCGGTAGGGAACTTTCGGCGCCGGTCCGAGCCAGAATTCCCAATCGAGTTCTGCGGGAACGGGAGCCACCGGGATGACCGGCGAAGACGGCATGCCGCCGATGCCGCACGTGACCTTCTTGACGGTGCCGATGCGTCCGTGTTTTACCAGGGCGACGGCTTGCAGGAAGCGATGCCCACACTCGGTGCGCTGCATGGTGCCGACCTGGAAGACGCGTCCTGTCTCTTTGACGACCTTCTCGATCAGCTTTCCTTCATCAATGGTCAGCGTGAGCGGCTTTTCGCAATACACGTCCTTCCCCGCACGCATCGCTTCGACCACAATCTTTGTGTGCCAGTGGTCGGGCGTGGCGACCATCACCGCGTCGATGTCCTTCCGGTCGAGGATTTTCCGATAGTCCTTGTACGCGTCGGGCTTCTTGCCCTGTTTCTGTTCCGCCTGTCCGACGTAGATCCCCAAGACTTTCGAGTCGACGTCGGCCAGTGCGGCGAAATCGGCGAACTTGAACGTTTTCGAGGTGATGGCCCAGCCCTGATTGCGAAGGCCAATCGTCGCGAAGACAGGACGCTCGTTGGGCGACTGGTAGCCGAAGGCCCGGTCGGTCGACGGAAGCAGGATGCTTGCGGCCCCCGCGGCGGCCACACCCTGAAGAAAGTGACGACGGGTTGTCTGGCGAGAATTCGACATAAATTGGAATCCTTCTTGAGGAACGAAACCAGGTGTGTTCGTAAGGCGTAGGGCCGGCTCCCACCCGCCGGTCGCGCAACGATCAAGGGCCGGGCCAACGGGAGCCAGCCTGCCTCGACCGGCGAAGTATACCAAGATCCGCTTGGCGTTGGTACTCTTTCCGAATCGTCGGACGAAAGAAACGGTCGATGCGTTTGCTGTCAGGGCTGTACACATGCACCGCGTTCCGGGCCAGGTAAAGGTTCCCCTGCTCGTCCAGCGTCATGCCGTCCTGTTCCAGCCCTTCCTGGCTGCCGTAGCGTGAAGCGGAGAAGTAGACGGCAAAACCGTCGGCGAGTTGTTCGACTGTAGCGCCGGGCGAGACCAGGTCCTCGGCAGCCGACGCAACGCACGCCGAAACGGCAAGTAGAGCATCCCCTAGACCCGCTGCAACGAGGCATGGCCACAGTCTTCCTTGATCTGGTCAGTGACTTCATAACCCATGCCCCGTCGGTTGGGCATATGGTTGGCGTGCCAACAAAAAAATGGCCGTTAAGGTTGACGCATGATACAGACGATGTTACAAATGTATCATGGCTACCGAACAACCATCGCAAGAGCGGATTCTCCAGGCCGCGGTCCGATTGTTTCTGGAGCAGAGCGTCCGGAAGACGAGTGCCGAGGAAGTGGCGTTTCAGGCCGGGGTCACGCGGGTGACGGTCTACCGCTACTTTACGGACAAGCAAGGCCTGGTCCGCGCCGTCTGTACGCGGATCGCCTCGATCTTCCAACGGGCGGCCGACGACAGCCGCGGGCGGTCGATCGACGAGATCGATGCTTGCTTGAATCAGCTAGGCACGGAACTCGGAGCGTTGGCACCGGGAAATCTGTTCGTCTTGTTCGACGAAATTCACCGGCTGTACCCGGAAGTTTATGAAGGGTTCAGGGCGGCCCGCGAGACGGCCATCGATACGATCTTCCAAGAATCCCTCGCTGCCGCCAAACGCGAAGGTTCGTTGCGCCAGGGACTGAATCAGGAAGTGGTACGAGCCATTTTTCTGTCCGGAGTCGTGCGGTTGATCGAGACGCCCGCGCTGATTTCGCCGGACGTGCCTCCCGCCGAAATTGTGGCCACGGTCACGATGGTCTTTCGCCACGGGATTTTGAAGGACAAGCCGACAGGATGAGGGTGAGCGATGATGAACACCAACAACAGCCGAGTGCCAGTAGGTTCTTTCGCGGGTCACGCAGTCGTTGGAGTCCAGGCTTTAGCCTGTGCGGGCAGCCTGAAGGCTGGACTCCAACCATCGCAATCCCGTCCAACCGTTGGCAGTCGCTGGCGGTGTATCGGGACTGTTCCCGCCTTCCTCCTGATTTTTTCCCTCATTTCCGGTTGCGGCCGCAACCAGGAGGCGGCGCCGCTGCCGGTGGCGGTTCAGGTGGCTACGTTGACCAACGAAACGGTCGCGTGCCAAATGCAGTTCAGCGCCGTCGTCCGCGAGTGGCAGCAAGTGGATCTTTCGTTCAAGGTACCGGGAACGGTCAAGGAACTGCTGCAAGTGCCCACGGTCAACGCAAGCCTGCGGGACGTCCAGGAGGGCGACATTGTGACCGCGGATCCGCAGCAGCCATTGGCCCGCCTGGACGATGCCGATTACCAGCGGCGGCGAACGGCGGCAGCGGAGCGGCTGGCGCAGGTTCAAGCCAAAGAACAGGCGGTGGTGGCCCGGCTGACGGCGGCGGAGAGCGACTATCGCCGCGTGAAAGCGATGTGGGAGCGGAAGGCGGTTCCGGACCAGGCGATGGACGAGGCGCGGGCTCGGCGGGATGCGATCGAAGCCGAGCAGGAAGGAACCCGCCGGGAAATCGCCGAGGCCGGCGTCGCCTTGCAACAAGCGGACGACGATTTGCAGAAATGTACGTTGGGCATGCCGATCCCCCAGGCCACGATCGCCAGGCGGCTCGTCGAACCGCATGAACGGGTCCAAGCGGGCCAGCCCGTTTTTCAGATCATGGACCTGTCGCGATTGCGTGTCGCGTTTGGTGTGCCGGATACCAAGCTGGGCGAATTCAGCCTGGGGCAGACACTGAAGGTTCTGGCCGATGCCTATCCGGGAGAGAGTTTTGCGGGGCACGTCGCCAAGATCTATCCAGCCGCCGACGCCAAGACGCGGACGTTTGAAATCGAGGTTTCCATCGACCAACCGCGGGGACTCAAGCCAGGCATGGTGGTGACCATCCTTGGCGGCTGCGAGGCGAGCATGGTGCTGCTGCCGCTGACATCCGTTCAGCGAGGCAACCTGCCGGACGAATTCGTGGTCTACGCGGTCAGCCGGGAGCGGGGCCGCCCGGTCGCGCACCGGCGCCGCGTCCAATGGGACGGCGTGTATGACAACCGGCTGCGTCTGGTGGACACCCCGGCGTCCGAAGTCCGCGCGGGCGACACCGTGGTCGTCTCCGGGGCCGTGCGGCTGACGGACGGTCAGACCGTGCGGGTGCAATGTACGGAGGAGGGGGCATCATGACCACCTCCCAATTCTTCGTCTACAAGCGGCCCGTTGCCTGGACCGCGCTGGTGGCGACGCTGTTGTGGGGCGTCTACGCCTACTTTCAGATGCCGCAGCGGCACGATCCGCGGATCCCGGTGCGGATCGGCACCGTCGTCACGGCGTATCCCGGGGCCGAGGCGGAGAAGGTCGAACAGGAGGTGACCCGCAAGATCGAAAAGCAGTTGAGCGAAAACCCGTCGGTCGAGAACGTCCGCTCGCTCAGCCGGCGCGGCGCTTCCGTCGTCTTCGTCGAGTTGTACGACACGGTCCGCGACACGGAATTGGTCTGGCAGGACTTGCAGAACAAACTGGACTCGATCCGCGACTTGCCCAAGCTCCGCAACCAGCCGCTACGGCCGAAGCTGGACAAGGATTTCGGCGAAACGGTCGCTGTGATGCTGGCTGTATCCAGTCCCAAAATCTCCGACTTTGAGATCCGGCAGCGGGCCCAAAGCATCCGCAAGACACTCGCCGAGTTCCGCGCCACACGGCCGCCCGAGTACCGCAGCGACCGGGTCAGTGCGGTGCTGGTCTATCCTCAGACGATGGCCCGCTCCTATGTGTTGTGGCTCGGTCAAAGCCTGCTGCGGCGGCTGACCGAGGCGGGCCTGGTCGAGGATGCCGCCATCGTCGAAGCGTCCAGCACGGGCTGCTTGGACTTTCAGCTCGCCACCGGCAAGAGCGAAGCGGAACTGATCCGCGAGGCGCTGCGGTGGGAACAGGACACCGCCGGCACCGGGATGACGCATCCGGATATCTGGCCCGCCGTCCTGGTGCGCGATTTGGCCACGCTGGAGAACAAGCTCCGTTGTTCGCCGCGCGATCCGCTGGGCGGCCCCGACCGCTACAGCTACCGCGAATTATCCCGATTTGCCGACCTGGTCCGCGATCGGCTGAAGGCATATCCGACGATCGGCCGGATCGACGAGATCGGCGTCCAAGACGAAGCGATCCACTTGTATTACAGTGGGCGGCGCTTCGCCGCGTTGGACTTGTCACCCCAAGCCGTTGCGGCCCGGCTCGAGGGCCGGAACATCAACTTGCCGGGCGGCCGGATCGAGATTCCCGGCCAGAATCTGGACGTGCATCCCAGCGGCGAGTTCCGTAGCGAGCAGGATATCGGCGACGTAGTGCTGGACGTCCAGCACGGGTATCCCACCTACCTGCGCGATCTGGTGGACGTCGTCCGCGGCTACGAGGACCCGCCCGGCGTGATGAACTTCCGGTCGCTCAAGTTCGACGCGCGCGATCCGCCGCGGGCCAAGCTGCCCGGCGAGTTGGCCTTTGACCCGGCGAACGACGGCGGCGAGGATGCACCATTGCCGAAAGACGCCCAGCTGCAAACGTCGCGCGCCATCACACTGGCCGTGCGTCAAGTTCCGAACACACAAATCGAACAGTTCGGCCGGGATGTCGATGCCGCGTTGGCTTCGCTGACGGGCGTCCTGCCGCCCGATCTGCAGATCGAGCGAACGCACAGCGAACCGCAGGAAGTGCGGCAGAAGATCGGCCAGTTCAATCAGAACCTGATCGAAGCCGTCGTCATCGTGGTCGTCGTCGCCCTGTTGCTGATGGAATGGCGCAGCGCGCTGCTGGTCGCGTGTTCCATCCCCTTGACGGTGGCCATGACCCTGGGCATTTGCCAACTGGCCGGCATCGACCTGCAGCAGGTCTCGATCGCCGCCATGATCATTGCGCTGGGGTTGCTGGTGGACGACCCCGTAGTGGCCGGCGATGCGATCAACCGCGAACTGGCCCACGGCACGCCGCGCGACGTAGCCGCTTGGCTGGGACCCCAGAAACTGGCGCGGGCCATTCTGTACGCCACGCTGACCAATTGCGTGGCCTTCCTGCCGTTGCTGCTGGTCCAGGGCAAAGTCGGCGAGTTCATCTACTCGCTGCCCGTCGTCGTGACGGCCTCGCTGGTGGCCAGCCGCATCGTCTCGATGACCTTCATGCCGCTGCTCGGCTACTACGTTTTGCGCGGGCAGAAAGGTTTCGAGGCCGGCTTGACCGAAGGCGGACGCGGGGCGACGTTCGCCCGCTACTACAACGGCTTCTCCGAATGGTGCTTGCGGCACAAACTGTTGACCTTGAGCGTCTGCAGCCTGCTGCTGGCGGCGGGTACCGCCGTGCTGCCGCTGCTGGGGACGTCCTTCTTTCCCAAGGACCTGCACAGTGCCTTGACGGTCAACCTGTTCCTGGCCGAGGGCTCGTCGATCCGGCAGACGCGGGACGAAACGCTGCGGGCCATCGGTCAGATCGAATCGCTGGCCGGACACGAGATTCGCTCGTACACGACGTTTGTCGGTCAAGGTGGACCGCGGTTCTGGTTGTCGATCGTGCCCGAACAGCGGGCAGACAGTCATGCTCAAATCCTGGTCCGGACGGTGGACCGCGCGGTGACCGAGGCCGTGGTCCGGCGGCTGAAACGCGAGTTGCCGCTACGGATCGCTTCCGCCCGAGTGACGATCGAGCAACTGGAGACCGGCCCGCCGGTCGGGATTCCCGTCCAGGTCCGTATCTACGGTGACGAAATCGAGACGCTGCGCCGATTGGCGGCCGACACCCGCCGCCAGCTGCAGCAGGTTCCCGGCACGGAGAATATCCACGACGACTGGGAGCCGGAAGTGTTGCAGTTGGCCGCAATCATCAATCCCGATAAAGCGAATCTGGCCGGGGTCAGCCACGAAGACATCGCCCTGCTGCTCCAGACCGGACTATCCGGTTCGTCGCCCACGTACCTGCGTGAGGAAGACCGCCTGATCCCGATCACGTTCCGGCTGCGGAGTGACGAGAGGGCGCGAGTGGAAGATTTGGACAGTCTAGACGCCGTCAGCACCGCGACCAACGTTCGCGTCCCGTTAAGCCAAATAGTGCGATTCGAGCCGCAGTGGGTCAGCCCCAAGATCTGCCGGCGTCATCATCAGCGCTGCGTGACCGTCAAGTGCGATGTAGTGCCTGGCGTCTTGCCCAGCCGCATCGTGCGGGACATGCAGGAACGGCTCGCCCGTTCTTCCGCTGCCTGGCCGCCGGGGTACCGCTTCGAGTTTGGCGGCGAGCACGAAGAGCAGGTCAAAGGCTTTCGGGCGGTGTCCGTGGCCCTGGTCGTTTCGTTGGCGATGATTTACCTGGCGTTGGTGCTGCAATTCAACAGCGTGACCAAACCGCTGGTCGTCTTTGCCGCCGTCCCGTTCGGGCTGCTGGCCGGGATCCTGGGGCTGGCCGTTTTCGATGCTCCCTTCGGGTTCATGGCATTCCTGGGCGTCGCTTCCTTGGCCGGCGTGATCGTGAGCCATATCATCGTCTTATTCGATTATATTGAAGACGCGTGCGAGCGAGGTGAGACGCTGCACCGCGCCGTCATCGATTCGGCGTTGGTCCGGCTGCGGCCCGTGCTGGTCACCGTGCTGGCCACCGTCGGCGGCCTGATCCCGCTGGCCATCGAGGGCGGACCGTTGTGGCAGCCGATGTGCTACGTGCAGATCACCGGACTGCTGTTCGCCACGCTGGTGACCAAAGTGATCGTCCCCGTCCTGTATGTGATGTTTGTGGAGAACCTGGGATGGATTCGCTGGGAGCCGGAGACAGTAATTCAAGCGGTCGGCGGTCAGCGGTCAGCGGTCAGCGATCAGCCTACTGCAGCAGCCGATCTCCGCGACGAGTTGCCTGACCGCTAACCGCTAACCGCTAACCGCTAACCGCTAACCGCTAACCGCTAACCACTGACCACTGACCACTGACCATTGACCACACGCCGCTGACACGGAGGGTACTACCGATGCTTCGCACCTTGCCGTTGGCCTGCGAGCCGCTGGTGATGCCGCTACGGGACGGCACGCCCGTGCTGGTGCGCGCCGTGGGGCCGGAAGACAAGATCCGGCTGCAGGACGGCTTGTCGCGGATGTCGTCCTGGTCGATCTATCGGCGTTTTGCCCGTACGGTCACACGGTTGACGGCCGAGGAGCTGCAGTACTTGACCGAGGTGGATCAAGAGAACCACATTG
>CAZXYZ010000025.1:0-77678 GCA_964645045.1 uncultured Pirellulaceae bacterium
TCTCCCGCCCGCCTGCCGCCGCAGGCGGCAGGCGGGCGGGAGACAGAAGGGTTGGCGGGCACGGGTGAGGCGGCGTCTAGCCTTTCAGTCGTGGCTCCGCCGACACGGGGTCGGCGGCGGCCTGGCCCGCGGTTTCCGTGATTGCTGCTGCCGCGGCGGATGGTAGAATACACGTCGTCGTCCGTCCCGTCGCATCGCTCGCCGGGCGGCGTCCGCGGTCGGGGACGGGCAACGATGGTCACGACAATGTTCGCATGCCCAGCGGCCGTTCTTGTTGTACCCCCAGGCGGCGATTGCGCGGGCACGAACCAAGCGATGCACGCGAGCGACGATGGCTGGCGGATTCTGAATGGTGGATCTTTCGTCGCCGCCGCGTGACCGCAGTCGTTCGTCGGCAGAACCTGGGGTTGCTAAAATCTCCGCTGGCCAGCCAATCTGTCTGGTCCCAACGATGTTCGCTTCGTTAGGCCCCCTGTCCGCTATCGCATGCTCCACCGCTCGGATCCTTCGACTTGTCCGCCGTCTGCGGTTGGCCACCCCGTCCCCGTTCGGTGCTAACATGCACAGGACGACATCGACCCGGACGTAGATGCCTCGAACGAGACCGTGGGCTGGATTTGGCATCCGTGGGCAATGTCCGAACGGCCCCACCCCGATCCCTGTACCTCGTTGTCAAGCCCGCCTTTGATGTGGTAATCTGGTGACGCGCGGGTATCTGAAATCTTGAGCATCGAAGGGGATTGGAATGAGCACCGGTTTGAACATCCGTCAGGACGCGGCGTTGGATTTTGTTTCTTTGGGCGCGTTGGTCCACCGTTTGGACCCGGGGATCATCCCGTTTCGCAAGGCCACGGAGTGCCTGATCCACGTCAGCGGCGGCGAATTCAATTGCGCGGCCAATCTGTCCGATTGTTTCCGCTTGCGGACGGGCATCGCGACCGCCATGGCGGATTACCCGATCGGCGATTTGATCGCCGAGCGGGTCCGGGCGATGGGCGTCAAGCCGTTCTACAAGCACTTTGCCCATGACGGGGTGACCGGGCCGAATATGGCCTGTGTGCTCAGCGACCGGGGCCTGGGCGTCCGGGCGCCGGTCGTATTCTACAACCGCTCGAACGAAGCTGCGGCGCGGCTCAAGCCCGGCGATTTCCATTGGTCGGAAATCTTCGCCGGCGGCGTGCGCTGGTTCCATAGCGGCGGCATCTTTGCGGCGTTGTCCAAGACCACGCCGGAGGTGATCATCGAGGGGATGCAAGCCGCCAAAGCCGCTGGGGCCGTCGTTTCGTTCGACCTGAATTTCCGCGAGAAACTGTGGAAGATTTCCGGCGGATTGGACACTGCCCAGGCGACCATCCGCCGCATCATGGAGTACGTCGACGTCCTGGTGGGCAATGAAGAGGATCTGCAAAAGGGGCTTGGCGTGCCCGGCCCCGAGGTCGCCTCAAAATCCAAGCTCGACCCCAGCACGTTCTTCGGCATGATCGACCGCGTCGTGGCCCTGCACCCGCAGGTCAAGGTCGTCGCGACAACGCTCCGCGAGGTCCATTCGACCAACCGGCACAGCTGGAGCGCCGTGGCCTGGATCAACGGCCAGACCCACGTGGCTCCAACGGCCGAATTGGACGTCTACGACCGGGTCGGCGGCGGCGATGGCTTTGCCGCCGGCCTGTTCTACGGCCTGCTGAGCGGCGCGTCGCCAGACGAAGCGGTCAAACTGGGGTGGGCTCACGGCGCGCTGCTGACCACCTTCCCCGGCGACACCACGATGGCCACGCGGGAACAAGTCCAGGCCTTTGCCCAAGGCGGTTCGGCGCGGATTCAACGCTGATTTTGGTTTGTTTAACGCCAAGCCGAAGGCGACAGCGTACCGGACGGCACCGCGCCAACGCGCCGTCGCCTTGCCGTTAAACGAGAGATTTTCCCTCCAGGAGCACGCCATGCATACCACTGCCCGTTTCGCTTTCCTCCTGATCGCCTTGGTCTGGTGCGCATCGACCACCCGTCCGCCCGCGGCGGAGCCGGCGCTCCTCGATTTGCCAACGGCCGCGCAAATCCTGGCGGACCTCCGCCCCGGCCATCCGCGTTTGATCGCGCCGGCCAGCCGCTTTGACGAATTGCGGCGGGACATCAAGTCCGACGCCACGCTGACGCGGTGGTTCGAATCCATCCGCAGTGACGGCGAAGGCATCTTGCGCGCCCGGCCGTCGCAGTACGAGATCCCCGACGGCAAGCGGCTGCTGGCGACCAGCCGGCGAGTGCTGGACCGCGTCGCGACGTTGGCCCTGCTGTACCAATTGGACGGCGACCGCCGCTGGGTCGAGCGGGCGTGGGGCGAGTTGGAGGCGGCGGCAAAATTCCAGGACTGGAACCCGCGGCATTTCCTGGACACGGCCGAGATGACCGCCGCCTTTGCCATCGGCTACGATTGGCTGTACGACCGGTGGACGCCCGACCAACGGCAGACGCTCCACACCGCGATCGTCGAACTGGGACTGAAGCCGGGGTTGAAGGTTTATCGGGGTTCCGGCGGCTGGTCCAAGTCGCCGCACAACTGGAACCAAGTCTGTAACGGCGGCCTGACGCTCGGCGCGCTGGCCCTGGCGGATGAGGAGCCTCAGTTAGCAGGCGAAATTTTGGAAAGTGCGATCCGTAGCGTGCCGCTGGCCATGCAAAATTTCGCTCCCGACGGTGCGTGGGGCGAGGGTCCCGGTTACTGGTCCTACGCCACTCAGTACAACGTCGCGATGCTCGCGGCGCTGGAATCGGCGCTGGGTACGGACTACGGCTTGTCGGCCATCCCCGGCTTTTCGGAAGCCGGCACATTCCCGATCTACCTGACCGGTCCGCTGGATCGGACGTTCAACTTTGCCGACGCCGGCGCGGGCACGCCCCGCCCGCCGCAGTTGTTCTGGCTGGCCCGCAAGTTCAACCGGCCCGAGTATGCGGCGTTCGAGATCGCACATGCCAAGCCGTCGGCAGTGGATTTGGTGTTCTACGATCCTCGCGGACATCAGTTTGATTTGTCAAAACTACCGCTGAACAAGGCTTTCCGCGACGCCGAAGTCGGCGTGTTCCGCAGTGCCTGGAGCGACCGCAACGCCCTGTGGGTCGCGTTCAAAGCGGGCTCGAACGCGGTGAACCACAGCAATCTCGATCTGGGAACGTTTGTTCTGGAGGCGCTGGGCGAGCGTTGGTTCGTCGATTTGGGCGCGGATGATTACAACCTGCCCGGCTACTTCGGCCGCCAACGGTGGGACTACTATCGGCTGCGGGCCGAAGGGCATAACACACTGGTGATCAATCCTGGGTCGGAGCCGGACCAGGACCCCAAGGCCACGACCAAAATCGTGCGGTTCGAGGCGGACGGGGACCAGCCGTCCGCGACGCTCGACTTGACGCCCGCCTATGCCGCGCATGCCACGAAGGTCCATCGCACGATTGCGCTGAGCGATCGGAGGTCGGTCACGATCCGGGACGAGTTGGAAACCAAGTCGCCGGCGGACGTCTGGTCCCTGCTGCACACGCCGGCCGAAATCGCCCTGAACGCCAACGGCCGCGAGGCAACGCTGCGGATTGGGCGTCAATCGCTGGTGGTCGAACTGGTGTTGCCGGCCGATGCCAAGCTCGAAGTCCTGCCCGCCGCGCCCCTGCCGACCTCGCCTCAACCGGAACGGCAAGCCGTGAACAAAGGCGTCCGGAAGCTGGCCGTACACTTGACGGGCGCGTCCCAGGCGACGATCGAATTGAGGCTGAAACCGGTGTGGCCGTGACTTCCCGTGGGATAGGCTTCCAGCCTGTCAACCAAGAAAAGACAGGCAGGACGCGTCGCGGTTGGATTCCACGCTTTAGCGTGTCTGTTGCAGCGGGCATCGCCCGCTTGGCACGCTAAAGCGTGAACTCCAGCAAGGCCAAGCACTGCAGCGTTCCGAGAGAATCACCGCTCCTTTGCGCATGATCTCCGTTCACCGTACGGCCACCAGCCGCAAGGCCAAGTCCTCGCTAAAGCTGGGCGTCTGGAACCCCTTGTCGCCGCCTGCGTGCGAGAACTCCCCGGCCGCGGCGACTTGGCCGGACTTCGTGTCCCACCAGTCCGCTTGGTAGCGGCCCGCAGGCAAGTCCAGGACCAACTCGGCCGTCACGGCTTTCTCCGAGTACTGGCGCAGCTCGTCGTCCTTGGCCTTCTTGGGCGGTGGGACATGGAGATACACGGCGTACTCTTTGCCCGGCCGCGTCAGGGCTCGTGCTTGGACGCCCGGTGTGATGCGGCGGACGGACTGTTTATCGGGAGCCATCCGGAGGAAGTCGCAACTGTCCAGGAACCGTTTCAGGATCTGCAGTTGGCGCCGTAACGCGGGACTGCCGCCGCCGGGTGACTTGTACTCGACGAACGATCCGTCCGGGTGCGGCGGCGTGAAGGAGTAGTCCAGGTTGTTGTACAGCCCGCCGCCGGCCAGCAGGAAGTCCCAGGCTTCCGTGCGATACAACACGTCGGCGCGGCCGCGGAAGCCCGTCTCGTTCTCGCCGATTACGCGATTCAGACTGTAGTTCATCGCCACGGCATCCGGCGGTGTGCAATAGTGAAAGTTGAAGATCGACACGCCGGGGTGCGGGTTGTCCACTTTCCGGCTGCCGTTGGCGATGTTCATCGAGATCAGGTGCCGGTGCGGAAAGTCCTGTTCAGCGGCGACGATCGTGTCCACGATTTTGTGCTGCCAATCGAGCGTCACGCCGCCGAAATACGGCTCGTTGCAGATTTCGTAGTACAGATTGTCATAGTCCCGCAACTCCTGGACAAACTTGCGGGTCAGAGCGACTTGGACCTCCAGCAGGTCGGAATGTTTCAGCGTGTAAACTTCTTCCCGGCCGCAGTTTCCCACGCCGTTGACGTTGTTCGCAGCGTTCATCGGGCAGGCACGCCACAGGTCGTCGTTGTACATCGGGCAGAACAGATTGAATTCGACGACCACGCCGCACTGGCGGGCTTGCGACAGAAAATCGTGCAGCCGGGCAAAATAGGCCGGGTCGTATTTCGTCAAATCGAAGCGGTTGCCGCCGTCGAAATAGCCCGGCGTTTCGCTGCGGGTCCAGGGGCAGGCAAAGCGATTGGGCAGCGGCGCCAGCGAGTTGTCAGTGATCCCAAACGAGCCCGGGATTTCGCGGTAGGCGCCGGAAAACGTCCGCGTGTGATTCAGTCCGTCCGCCTGCAGCGCACGGAGGTACGCGGCGTAGTCGAAGTCCAGATTCAAGACCGCTCCGTAGTGTTCTCCGGAGGTGATCAAGATGGCCGGCTCGCCGCGCCACAGGAAATAGTGCGGGTTGTCCAGATGCAGTTGGATCGGCTTGATGGCCGGGTCGGCGGCCAGCAGCGACGAAACGATGAGCGTCAGCGTCAGTGGCAAAACTTGGGAGAGAATCATGGCGGGAGATCTCCTTGAGCGTGAGACCGGATCGTCGAGAATCTACTCAACGGACTTAGAGAGCGTCGGATCGCACGGATGGCAAAGCCGGGGCACGGATAACCGAAGGAGCCTGCCCTTCATCCGTGCCCCGGCTTTGCCATCCGTGCTACGTTCGCGTGGGTCGTTCATTTTTCCACGGGATGCCTTACCAGTGCATGATCCCCGTGCCCCAGGACAGGCCGCCGCCGAAACCGCTCAGCAACAGACGGTCGCCTCGATGGACCCGATTCTGTCGGCAAGCTTCGTCCAGGGCCAGCGGCATACTGCCCGCCGAGGTATTGCCGTAGCGGTCCAGGTTCATGATCACGCGCTGCCGGTCAAATTGCAGGTCGTCCACGGCCGCGTCGATGATCCGGGCATTGGCTTGGTGGAAGATGACCAAATCCATGTCGTGGGGACTCGAGCGGGCATGGCGCAGGACATCGGAAGCGGAGTCGACCAGCACGCGGACGGCCCACTTGAAAACCGAGCGGCCTTCCATGTGGATGTACTGCCGTCCGGCAGCCAGCACCTCGGGCGTGATGGGCTCGCGTGTTCCGCCCGCCGGCTGGCAGAGCCAGCCGTCCGCGTCGCCTTCGGCGCCCAACGTGTAGGACACGAGGCCCTGCTCCGGCTGGCCGGGCCCCAACAGCACCGCACCACCGCCGTCGCCGAACAGCGGATACGTCCGCTTGTCCGCCGGATTGACCGCGCGGGACATCAAGTCCACGCCAATCACCAGCACGCGGCGGCTGCAGCCGGTTTTCACGAACTGCATCCCGGTCACCAGCGCGTACATAAAGCCCGAACACGCGGCGTTGATTTCCAGCGACGGTGCGATGCAGCCCAGCCTTTGTTGAATCAGGCAGGCGGTGGTGGGCATCGGCGAATCGGGCGTCATCGTGGCCACCAGGATCAGGTCGACTTCCGCCGGACTGACGTCTGCCGCTTCCAGGCAACGCACGGCCGCTTCGTAGCCCACGTCGCTGGTGACTTGGCCCAGCGGCGCATGCCGCCGCTCGCGGATTCCGGTCCGCTGGATGATCCAATCGGCATCGTAACCGAGTTCCGCCAAGTCCTCGTTGCGCACGATGCGATCAGGAAGGTACGAGCCGGTGGCCAAGATCTGCACACCTGTGAGCGTGCTCAAGCGGCTTCGTCCGGAGAAGCGCGGCCGGGATCGCGTCCCCGTCTCAAACGCAGCTACGGCGCAGCCGCGTTCCGCAGTCGTCGGGGGAGAAAGTTCAGGGGTTATTGCAGTCGATTTCATGGATGGGTTAATTTGACGTAGCTTCCTAGCGAGGTTCATCCGGGATCTCGATCCATACGCGCCGTTGATGCGACTGCAGTACCGCGTCAGCCACGGCCTGGGCGCGAAGTCCGTCATAAAAGCTGGGCACGGCATCCCGGCCCTCAACAATAGCGGAGACAAACTCCCACATCAAATCATAGCGGAACACCGTCGCCGGCACTCCCGCGTGCGGATCGCGGGGACTGCCGGTCGGCTTAAGAAACTCTTCCGGGACGTCGCGCGGCGCCAAGTCCTCGCCGGTCTGTCCGAGCCAGAGTTGGTTGGGGGCGTGGAGCCGATACACGGCCGAACGTTCCGAGGCGTTCACTTCCGCCCACTCGTGTCCGAATCCGTTCAGGTGGTATCCCTTGGCCAGCGTGGTGCCTTCCCAAACGCCGACCGCCCCGCTGTCGAATTCGCCGATCAACGAGGACCAGTCGTCCACCTCGGAGGGCGGACAGGGCTGTCCATCCCTGGTCACGTCCCGCGCGGCATACCGCGCCACCGCGCCGCAGACGCGCCGCACCGGGCCCAGCAGATCGATGGCGAAATCGATCCGGTGAATGGTCATGTCAAACAGGTCGCCTGCGCCGGCTTGGTCCTTGTATTGCCGCCAGCCCCAACTGGTTTCGGGCAGATCCAAGAACCGCTGGCTGCGGAAATGCCGCGGCCGGCCCAGATCTCCCGCTTGCAGCAGATGGCGCAGATAGCGCATCGACGGCGCGAACCGGTAAGTGAATGCCGTCATGTGGACCACGCCGGCATTCCGGCAAGCATGGTACATGTCGCGGACCTCCGTCGCATTCAGGCCCAGCGGCTTTTCGCACATCACGTGCTTGCCGTTGGCGGCCGCGGCCAACGCGATCGGTTTGTGAGTCCAATTCGGCGTGGCAATGACCACGGCATCGACGTTCGGGTCAGCGCAAACCTCTTCGTAGTCAATGCTTACGATATCGACATCCCAGTCGATTCGACGGCGATCCAACAGGTCCTGGCTGGCGTCGCAGACCGCCGTCAACCGCGCACGCGGATCGAGCCGGATACCGGGCACGTGATGGTAATCGCTAACCGCACCGGCCCCGATGATCGCAATTTTGACGGGGTTTTCGGCGGAAAACGTGGGCATCGTCTCTGCCTCCGAGGCACGCGAACAAACGTAAAGCGTAGCAGACTAAAACCTTTTTGCCGTTTTCACAAGAGTGCGAACGTGATTTCCCCATCGCCACGACAGTAAATAATCTGTGTGATTCCCCCTATTATAAGGTGTTAAGGTACCGGTTTTCGCCCTACATTGTGCAGACCGTCGCGGGTGGATGTGTCATCAAAAGACACCTTGAACGAAAGGCGTGATCGACACCCATGTGTATCCTGGCAATCCAATACCAACTTGTTAATGATTCTCCCATCCTCATCGCGGCCAACCGCGAAGAGTTTTACGATCGAGCATCCCATGCTCCTTCGATCCAGTCCGGCAAACCGCGGGTCCTGTGCGGCATCGACCAGCAGGCGGGCGGCACATGGCTGGGCGTGAACCAGAATGGGATGTTTGTCGCAGCCTGCAATCGTTCCAAGGCGCGCCCGCCTGTCGCGGCCCGTTCGCGAGGCGTCTTGTGCCGCGAATTGCTGCGCTGTACCTCGTCGCGGCAAGCCCTGGATCAGGCCCAAGAAGAGTTATCGACGGGCAAGTACGATGGCGTGAATTTCGTGATTGCCGACCAGGAATCCGCTTGGGCTGTGCATGGCGGTGACGAATTGAATACCGTGGAACTGGAGCAGGGGCTGAGCATCATCGGCAATGGCGACGTGAACGACCATCGCGACCATCGCGTCCAGTTGGCCTACCGCCTGTTGACCCTGCAGACGCTCGACTCGCCCGTCAAGTTTTTGGCCGTGGCCAGCAAGGTCTTCGCCCGCTCGCCCTCGCCGCCCGGCCGCCCGACGATGATTGTCCGCGGCAGGGACTGGGGGACGGTAAGTTCCACGTTGATCTCTCTGGGCAAGAAGCCGCGGGACGCGATTTATCAGTTCGCCAACGGTGCGCCGGACCAGGCGCGGTATGAAGACTTTTCGCCGATGCTGCGGGACATTCTGAGCCGCGGCTTGCGGGAGGCCCGTGCGCGGGCCAAGACGGCAGCGACGTGACCGCGTGTTCCTACGACTACGATGTGATCGTCGTGGGCGCCGGTCATGCCGGCACCGAAGCGGCGCTGGCCGCCGCGCGGCTGGGTGCTCGCGTGGCCTTGCTGACGTCGAATCTGGACACCGTGGCGCAGATGAGCTGCAATCCGGCCATCGGCGGAGTCGCCAAAGGCCACATCGTCCGCGAGATCGACGCGCTGGGCGGAGCGATGGGCCAGGCCATCGACGCCACGGGGATTCAGTTCCGGCTGTTGAACCGCCGCAAAGGTCCGGCGATGCACAGCCCGCGGGCTCAGGCCGATAAACGGGCCTATCAAACCGAACTGAAACGCATCGTCGAATCGCAAGAGAACTTGGACTTGCGTCAAGACGTGGCCGTCGATCTGCTGACCGAGGGCGGCGGGGATGCGTTGCGCGTCGCCGGAGTGTGCGTCCAAGGCGGTTCGGTCTACCACGCGCCCGCCGTGATTCTGACCACGGGGACATTCCTTCAGGCCTTGATGCACGTCGGGGAAACCAAGACGCCGGGTGGCCGGGCCGGCGAGGGCACGACGGCGGGACTGAGCCAAGCGCTCGTCCGGTTGGGCTTTCAGGTTTCGCGGTTCAAGACCGGCACGCCGGCGCGGCTGAACGGCCGCACCATCGACTATGCGCAAACGCAAGAGCAGCCTGGCGATGACGATCCCCAGCCGTTTTCGTTCCTGACCGGCCAGTTGCACGTCCAGCAATTGCCCTGCTGGATCACGTACACCAACGAGCAAGTCCACGACGTGATCCGCGCCAATCTGCACCGGGCGCCGATGTACAGCGGCCAAATCCGCAGTTCCGGCCCCCGCTACTGTCCGTCGATCGAAGACAAGGTTGTGCGTTTCGCGGACAAGACGCAGCATCAGTTGTTTCTGGAGCCGGAGGGACGTCAGACGCACGAGGTCTATGTGAACGGTCTCCCGACCAGCCTGCCCCGCGACGTCCAGGACCAGATGTTCCGTCTGATTCCGGGCTGTCAAAAGGCCCAGATCATGCGATACGGCTATGCCGTGGAATACGACTACTGCCCGCCGGACCAATTGCGGCCGACGTTGGAGACCAAACGCGTTGCGGGCCTGTATTTTGCCGGCCAGATCAACGGCACGACGGGTTACGAGGAAGCGGCCGCCCAGGGCCTGATCGCGGGCGCCAACGCAGCTTTGAAAACGTCCGGCCGCCCGCCGCTGGTGCTGGACCGGAACCAAGCCTACATCGGCGTGCTGATCGACGATCTGGTGACCTGTGGCGTAGACGAGCCGTATCGCATGTTCACCAGCCGCGCCGAATACCGGTTGCTGCTCCGCCAGGACAACGCCGACCGCCGGCTGACGCCGCTGGGCCGCGAGCTGGGCTTGGTCGATGCGGATCGCGCCCGCCGTTGGGAACAAAAAGAGGAAGCGATCACCCGCGTCACTCAGGTTCTGCAAACGCAGCGGGTGGAGGGAGTGACGTTGGCCAAGTGCCTGCAGCGTCCCGAGGTCTCTTGGGAGCAGATCGCCGCCTGGCTGCCCGAGATGGCGGACGTGGCCCGCGAGGTCGCGGAACAAGTCGTCTACGACATCAAGTACTCGGGCTATGTGCTCCGGCAAGAGCAGCAGGTCGCCCGTCAGAAGCGGCTTGCCGACAAGCGGATCCCGGAGAATTTTGATTACGCGGCGATTTCGCACTTGCGGACGGAAGCCCGCCAGAAGTTGCAGCGGATCCAGCCCGTGGATTTGGCCCAAGCTTCTCGGATCAGCGGCGTCACGCCCGCCGACCTGGCCCTGCTGCTGGCCCACCTGGAAGGCAAGCTTGGACGGCAGAGTCTGATGGACGATGAACAAGAAAAAACGAAAAAAGACTCGCGACCCGTCGGGTTACGATGACCCGATGCTGCCCCATGCGGCCATCCAAGTCGTCATCGTCCTGACGTTCCGGCGTCGGGCCGACGTACCAGCCGTGCCCGGCGGCATCGATGTCCAGCACGATCAGCACTCCGGTCGAGGAGCAGGGCGGAAGCGACAACTTGCAGCCGTTGTTGCACGTAATGTTTTTTGCCCGAGGCGCGGTCGGCCTCCGTATGCATGAGGAACTTCAAGATGAATGCAATTCGTTGGTTCGCGGTGGCGTGTCTGCTGTTTGCCCTTGGTTGCCAGCGTCCGCTGCCGCCGCCGTCGGACAATCCGTACCTGCGCAAGTTGCTGGACACGGACCAGCCGGTGTTGCTGGACTGCTGGGCCGAGTGGTGCGGTCCGTGCCGCCAGTTGGCTCCGGTGATCGACCAACTGGCCGCCGAGTACCGCGGACGCGCGGTGGTCGCGAAACTGAACGTCGACGAACAGCCCGACGTTGCCGCGCACCTGGGCATCTCGGCGATTCCCGCCTTGCTGCTGTTCAAGGACGGCAAGCTGGTGCAGCGCATGGTCGGCGTCCAGTCAAAGAACACGCTCGCGGCGGCGCTGGATGAACTGCTGGCGGATAGGTCGTAGGCCGCCCGCGCGGATGGGGCCAGGAACGCGTTCATCGCGGTATCCGCGCGATTCATCCCATCCGTGCCCCGGCCCTGCCATCCGTGCTAGCCTGGATTATTTGTGAACAGGCAAAGTGAGATGGGCACCTTGCCTGTCTTTCCTGACTGACAGGCTGGAAGCCTATCCCACGCGTTGATGAATAATCCGTGCCAGTCTCGATTCGGGTAGCACGGATGGCAAGGCCGGGGCACGGATGAAAGCGAACCTGTCGCAAGTCGGTGCTTCATCCGATCCGGTGCATCTTACGGCATCGGTGGGGCGGCCGGCTGGCTCAGACTCAGGCGGCAATCGGGGCCGATGGACCGGACGTGGAGATCACGCTGCGGAAAGGGGATCTCCAGGCCGGCGGCGGTGAACTCGCGGTAGACCGCGGTGTGCAGTTCGTGAATCACGTTCAGGCGGTTTTCAAACGTGGGCAGGAAGGCCCGCAGGACGAGATTCAGCGCGCTGTCGCCGAAACCTTCGAAGGATGCGACGGGCCCGGGATCGGCCAGCAATAACGGGTGTTCCCGGGCGATCTTCAGCAGCAGATTCCGCGCCTTGTCGGTGTCCGATCCGTAGGCGATCCCAATGTTGATCACGATCCGGTTCACCTGGTCGGACAAAGTCCAGTTCAACAGCTTGCCGGTGATGAATTCCTTGTTGGGGACGACGAATTCCTTGCGGTCCCAGTTGGTAATCGTGGTCGCCCGGATCCGCACCCGCGAGACCACGCCGGTGACGTCGTCCACGGTCACGATGTCGCCGACGCGGAGCGGCCGTTCGAACAGGATGATCAAGCCGGCGACGAAATTGGCAAAGATCTCCTGCAAACCGAAGGCGAGACCGAAGGTCAGGGCGGTGGCCAACCACTGGATCTGGTTCCAGCGCAGCCCCAGAGTGCTGGCGCCCATGACGACGCCGATCAGGATGATGGTGTAGCTGGCCAAGGTCGTGACGGCATACCGGGCCGACGTTTCCAGCGGCAGCCGTTGCAACACGGCAATCTCCAGCAGACCGGGGATGTTGCGAAAGGCGACCATGGTGATGGCCGCGATCACCGAGACCAGCAGCAGATCGACCATCGTGACCTGCCGGACAATGTCGCGGGTGATCAACACCGTTTCGCCGGCAGCATTCGTGGTGCTCTCCGTGAACTGCTCGACGGTCGACCACAACCGCCAACGGTCGAGGATGTTCAAGGCCGGCACGACGTCGTCCCAGATCCCCCAGGTGCCGACCAGCACGGCGGCCACGATCAAGGTAGTCACGATGCGTTGGGTCTGGCTGCTGAGATGCGCCAGGTCGACCGTTTCCTCCTCGATCGGAATGACCGTCCGGGACACGGCCGCCCCGCCGGTGCCCTGAGCGGCGGCGGCCAGCGCGGCGGCGCGCCGTTCCTGTGCCTGCCGGATGCTCAGCGCCCGCCGATGGACCAGCAACAGCCGCAGCAGAAAGGCTCGCAGAGTGACCAGCAACACGAGCAGGGAAATGGTGAACAGCAAGCGCAGGGCGAGTTGCTGGGCGGTATAGTAGTAGCCGAAAAAGGCCAACGCGGCCAACGCCAACGGCGAGGCGACGCCCAGCCAGTACCAAACGAACTTCAAGCGGTCGAGCCAGCCGTTCTGATGAAAAGCGACGTACTCCTGCAAGATGCCCGTCGCGGGGTGCAGCACGCGGGACACGAAGATCGAGGCCAGGGTGCAGGCCAGGATGAAACCAATCCGCTCCAACACAGCATAGCCATGCTCCGGATCGCTGGCGTGCAGCACGGACGTGACGAACACCAGCGGGATGCCTACCGTGATCAGCCGCCGCAGGTTGATGCGCAGGGTCTGCAGGGCGGACGGCGGCCAGCCGAAATGCGCCTCGGCCAGCCCCTGGCTGCGGCAGATCTGCCGCAGCAATTCGACCGGGAAGAAGGCACTGGCCAGCACCCACAACCCGCCCGCCACGGCGCTCACCAGGTCGGTGGCGTCGGGCGAGGACGCCAGACGCCACGCCAGAAACCAAGTCACCGCCGGCCAAAGGAGGCTGACCAGCAGGGTCAGCACCGCCGCCCGTAGGGTCAGGCGAAAATGCGTGCAATTGCGGCGCGCTGCCAATTGACCGAGATCCTGGATCTTGTGCCGCATGCGGCGCCGCACCGCGAACATCCCGGCGAACATCAGGACCGCCGCCGCGAACAGGTTCGGAGCCTCGCGGACTTCGGACCAGAGCCGGTCGGCGACCGCGAGCCAGTTCTCGGGCTGGATCAGCCACAAATCGCTATCGCGGATCGACAAGTCGGCCGTCAGCGGTTTGCTCGTGCGGATCCACAAGACACGCTCCCGGATGTAGTTGATGAACTCCTGAGTCAAGTTGACCAACTGCAATTCGGTCGTATCCAGTTCGGTCAATCCATCGAAATAGGCCTGCTGACTGCGGATCAGCGCGTCCAAGTATTCACGTTTCCGTTCCAAGACCCGTTCGGCGGCGGACTGCAATTGCTGTTGCTCGGCCTGCGTCAAACCTGCCGGTGCGCTGCGCAGGATACCGGCGACGATCAGTTCCGGTTTAGCCAGGACATTGCGTTCTTCCTCCAATTCGAACAACTCGTAACGCACGTCTTCGATCGTCTGCTGCCGCTCCCGCAGGTTGCGGCGGTACTTGCGGACGTCCGGCAGGGCGGCCTCCTGTTTGCGCAACTGTGCGCCCACGGTCTTGGTCAAGCCCACGCTCTTTTCGCGGTCCTTGGCCCGTTTGAACTCCTGCTGGACCGTGGCCAGCTGATTCTCGGCATCGCGCAACGCCTGGTCGGTCTGCTCGATCTGCTGCGCCAGGGCCTGGGTCTTTTGGGCCAATTCCTTGTTTCGCGCGGCATATTCTTTCAGCAGCGGTTGGGCTCGGATCGCCTCTTCTTCGGCCTGCCGGACCGCTTCGTCCGCAGTCTCGGCGCGGGCCTGCTTGACGCGGTCGTCCAGCAGCCGGAACTGACGCTCGGCGAAGGCGAGTTCCTGGATTTGCAGGTCCTGCTGGAACCGCAGCAGATCGACGGCATCTTCGGCGTCGTACTTGGCCAGTTCGTTCTGGTGAGCCGGCATTTCCTGCTCGATCGCTTGCCGCCGCGCCTGCAATTCGGTGCGGCGAGCCAGCGTCATCTGGGGCGGTTCGTCGGCCGGGGTGGGAGACGCCAGTTGCTTGTCGATGTCCTCCCGCCGTTGGGGAGCCGAAAACAGCAGGCTGCGGACATCCTTGCGCCGATTGGCCCGCGACAGGCGTTCGTTCTCCGCTTGGGTCTGGGCCAGCTTCAAGTCCGCCAGTCCGCGATCCGCCGCGGCCAGCCCCCGCTCCCAATCCGGCAGCGTCCCGGCGTCCGGCAGCGCGGGCGACTTGCCGCGCAATTCGTCGATCCGCTGCTGGATCTCGCGCAGGCGTTGGGGGACGTCGTCGGCGTCCCGCTTCGCCGCCTCCGCCCGCTGGGCCGCTCCGGCGGCGCGATTCAACGACTCCAACGCCTGGGTGTACAGGCCCGCGATCCGCTTCTTGGTCGCGTCGTCTAACTCTGGCGGAGCTTCGGCCTGTTGCCGCCGTGTTTCGATAACCTCGGCGGTGAGCGGCTTCTCCGCCGCCTCGTCGAGCTTGGGCGTGGCGGGATTCGATGGCGGAGCGGCCCCCAACGCCGTCGATTCCCACGCCAGCAGGCCGACAAGGCCGATGAGAATACGCCAATACTGCATGAGCCTCTCCTGCCAAAACCCGGGCGACGCAGATGGGTCAACGCCGGCTCCTCGGGTTGACGCGGGGGAGAAACATTACCGTTACGCCTCCGACGGGTCAAGCTCAATGCGCGACCGGGCAAGAGAGGCAGGATGAGCAGGATAAGTACCGGTACACAAGTCTCCAAGTCGTCGTGGGACGGAATGCCCCTTTGTCCTGGCAATGCGGGCCGAAATAACATCCCGATTTCGGCCCGCTCGCCGGTAAGGCTTTGTCGAACCCGTCTTGCGTCCCCCAGACGGAGAGTGCTGGGGCTGATTTTCGCGGAATCGGCTTTGCCTTGATCGGGATTTTCTGGGTATTGCGCGCAGATCATGGATGGCGTGCTGACCTGTGATGTTTCGCTGAGTCCGGCCTTGGCTGTAGGCCAGCCAAGGGACGAGTTCAGCCAATGGGTGGCCGTGCCGGAAGAGGTCCTCGCAGGGGCCTGCGAAGAATTCCTTCAACGGCGTCAGGAAAACGCGAAACTGCGCCGAGAAAACGCTGAACTGAAACAGCTGGCGCGGTACTGGAAGGCGATGCATGCCCGGGCTGTCCAACGGGAAGCAATACTCACCGAAGCACTCCAGGCGGCACGCGGCGAAATCCGGCAACTGCAAGACAGACTCTTCGGTCGCAAGTCGGAACGGGCCGGTCGCCTGGATCGCTCGAACCAACTGAAGGACCCGCAGGAGCCGGCCAAGCCGGCTCGTCGTCGCGGACAGCAGCCCGATCGGCCGGGGCCCGGCCGGCGCGACTATGCTCATCTGCCGGCTGTCGAAGAGTTCGTCGAGTTGCCGGAAGACCAACACGGCTGCCCGCAGTGCGGCCAACCGCGGCGGCCGATGTCCGATACCGAAGACTCGGAACAGCTCGAAATCGAAGTCCGAGTTCATCACCGGGTGATTCGCCGACGGCGCAACGAAGCCACTTGTCAATGCCCGGACCAACCGCGGACATTGACGGCGCCGGCCCCGCCGAAGCTGATCCCCAAGAGTCGTTTGGGGACGTCGGTGTGGGTGCATCTGTTGTTGGAGAAGTTCTGCCTGCACCGGCCGATGGAACGTACGCTCGCCGCCTTGGAGCTGAGTGGCTTTGGAAGGAAGACGCCCCATGCTCAAGGGGCAGATCCTTGAGGCGAGTCATCCGCCGCCTCCTGTGGAGTAAGCAGTACGAACACGGAACCCGTCTGCGATTAAACGGTCTCAATGCGATATCGATGGCGCTGGCCGACCAAGCAGACAGGTGAACCAGGGTGGTCAACGACCACGGCGAAGAGATTCGTAATGTCGCGTCCGAGCACGCTCATATCCAGTGCTTCCGGATCTTGGCACGCTGCGAAATCGCTCCGGAAGTCCGCCTTGGTCCCATCGTCACATCGCAAGCGGATCTGCGTATTGACGGATACCGACTCGGCGATACCACCAACGCCCGCCAGGTTGGCCGAACTGGTACGAGGGGTAAGTCCGAGTCGCAGGAGGTCGTCCGCGCAGATGACGCTGCAATCGGCTCCCGTGTCGACAAGGAACCAAGTGGAGAGCCAGCCGCCACTCCCGGTAAGGACTTGTCCTCGAATCACCGGACGGACGATGTTATCGTCGCAGGTCTGCCAGATGCCGTTGATGCGCATAGACGCGAAGCGATTTCTTGGAGGGAATGAAGCGAAGCAGAGTGCCTTGGTCATCCGGATGGGCTGCCTTGGCTAGTTGCAACGCCTCCTCAGCAGTGTCGCCGACGAACAGGTGCTCTCCGGAAATGCAAATGTGCTTGCCACGGTACTGCGGATAAACATCGGCCGCGTGGGCCTCCAGCCAATCCGAATTGCGGTCAAACTGTTCGTCCTGCCTTTGCGACTTGGCCAACTCGACGGGATCCGTGACGATCTCGATCTGAATAGTCGAGCCGTCGTGGAGCCGAAGCGTACGGTTCATGGGCGTGGCCTCCAAAGATGATTGACACAACGCGATTATAGCCGCTAGACGCCCGGCGGCAAGGAAGGGGGACCCGACGATATCGCCGCGTTGGCCAACAAGCCCTCCGGGATCCATTCCCTGGAGCCACGGCCCACGCCCTGCCCCCGTTAATTCGCAAGAGCGGGGGCGAACGCGATCCGCCCCAATTCGATCTGCTCCAGCAGGAGGCAAGCGATACCGGATTGTGGCGGCCATTCACTTCAACACGCGTCGCGTGTTCATTCGGCATGTGCTGACGCGCGATGAGCGGGACTACCTCGACGTTTTGTCCGACTTGATCGACCGTTACGAAGACGAGCACCATCGGATTGAGCCGCGGTCAGGACCGGAACCGCTGGCGTTCCTACTGAAGGAAAACGGTCTCAGCGAAGCACAACTTGCGAGCGAAACCGGCATCGCGAAGTCGACCTTGTCCGCGATCCTGAACGGGAGCCGGGCCCTGAGTCTGGCCCATGTAATCGCTTTCTGCCGTCGCTTCAGACTTGAACCCGGGGCGTTTCTGGCCGTAGACCAACGGTGAGCGTCGCGGTCACGGAAGCCTGGATCCCCCGCGAAGCTGTCACCAGCCGTGCTGCTGGTGCGCACGACCACCTCGCACAAATCATACTGCGGGTTCCAGCACATCTGGCAACCGCCCGCTTCGTCGGGCAGATTCCGCAGATAGCCGACCGTGTGGTCACGGTCGTTGGCGAAGGCAAGCAAAATCACCGACTTGTGGGCTTTGTCGGGCACGCGCAGCTTCGCGTCGGACGCATGTCGCTTCTATCTGGCTGAGACAGGCTCGAAGGGCGTGGAGGTGGCGAGCGCCGGAGTGTCTTGAGGATTGGACTTCCCTGCGTCCTCCATGGCGGCGAAGTGTTCGAGCAGGATGCGGTGGATGAAGATGTACCCGCCGCCAACCTTCTGCAGGAAGTTGAGATCCTTCGCGGCGTAGTCGAGGAAGCGGACATAGTCAAGCGGTGTGTGGCCTCCCATGAACAGTACGAGACGGAGCACGTAATGCTGGATAACGTCGAGTCCCCCATATCATAGACCGGTGAACAATCCATACGCGAGCGCGATAACCAACGCGCCGTTCAACCCTAGTTTCGCGCCCCCAATTGCTCCGCAAATCAGCCCAACAGGTACGGCGAAAAACATGCTGAACACTAACCCGGCAAGAAAGGCACTTTTCAGGGTTAACCGCATGCCTTGGTTGGGAGTCGTTTTCATCTCTTGAATACCTGGTCGCAACCCGCCGTATACGCCAAGAATTAGTCCAAAGACAAGGCCGACAGGAAGACCGAAACCTACGCCCAGCCCAAAGATGCCGACCAAAACACCGATCAACACGCCGAACAGAACGGCGAACAGAGCGGAACTCCAGCTGAAGATCGAAATGAGCGCACAAACCAAAGCGACAATTGAGCCGACGAAAGCAGTTCGTCGAAACGCGACCTTTGCGGCCTTGACGGTCGTCGTCGGTTTCTCCGCATGCACACCTCGAATTCCTGCGGCGAGTCGAAGACACAGCCACGCGGTAAAGCCGACAACCAGTCCCGGCAGCGGCCGCGGAAGTGGCCATTCCCAATTCTCCCCGATCGCTATTCCGCCAATCATTCCGCCAGTCGCTCCGCCAATCAGTCCGCCATACACTGCGATCTTCCGTCCGAAAAACGGTCCAAGTCGGAAGCCATCTCCGCCACCTTTTGCGGCATGTTTCCACGACCATCGCAGGGTCTCTACGGGTTGAATATCTCGTGTCACAACTCGCTGAGTGCCTCGAATTCTCCAAAGAAACACGAATGCCAGCGCTGAGAAAAGCATTGCAAAGGCCAACACAACAATCTGACCGGCAGTCTGATCGATTTGCTCGGACCTCTCCGGCAGAAAGACTAGCAGCGCAATTAATGCAATTACCCCTAAACACCCGAAACAGCCAAGACAACCCCAACCGCCACCAATACTTGTGTTGAGAGCACTGATCGCGAGCTGAGCGCCTGTTGGCGCGTCCTCCTCGTTCGATCGATTAACGCTGCGATTCAACCTGACAGCGTCCATAAACCCAACGATGAGCCCCACATATAGTCCAAAGCAAGGTCCGACGATGGTCCAATGGAACAGTCCTTTGTGTATCCCGGTTGTCCTCTCATAAATAAGCTCGAAAATAACGCCGAAGATTAGCCCAACAATTAGGCGAGAACTCAGGATATATGTGCATCGCCCCAGGCGAGTAGATAACCAGCTCGGCTGGAGCTGCTCGATCATAAACAGCGTCTGCCGATGTCGCTGCATGCCCCGAGCGAGCCAAGTAAGCCATGCCTTGGTCTGCGCCTCCGTGTACGACGGCGCGTTGGTCCGCTTTCGTTTAGCCACGCGTCCCTCCTGTCATTGCGAGGCGAAATTGGCGTTCGACGTAGGCGTCCATCAGTTGCCGTTTGCGCGACTCGATGGTTGCAAACTGGTCGCTGTCCAGCGCGGCCGGCGGCAGATCTTGGTACGTGCGGATCATCATGCTCAGCATAAAGGGCGTTTGCGCTAGGACCTGCAGCGACGAATCCCGCTGCAAGAGGATCTGCAAGGTCACCAGACGACTCCCAGCCCTGTTCAGATGCGCCGCGATCTGCTCTCGCGACAGGGTCCGTAGGCGGATGGCGCCGTTGAGCGACAGGCGTACGGGAAGTTCGACGTACTCGTTGAAGCGGCAACAGACGACCACGCTCATCAGGCTCGCCTCCTGAGTGAAGGCGTTGATGGCCTGGACGCAGGCGGCCCGGCGATCGGCATGCACCTCGTCCAGACCGTCCAGAAACAGCCGCAGTCGACTCTGCTGGAGCCAGGAGTGGCCGATTTTCTTGGGGATGGTGTACTTCGTGCTCAGTTCGTCGACCAGCCAATCGAACAGCCTTTGGTTGCTGCCGGTCCACGACGTGAGATTCGACACAACTGGAATGGGATGACTGGGATCGTTTTCGGCCTGGGTAATCAGTTCACGAACCAGCGTCAACATGATCGTGGTCTTCCCCGCCCCGGGGACGCCCAGGATGAGGAACGAACCGCCGAGTTCGTCGCAGATGTTGGCAATCGGTTGGTGAGGATCCAGGGGCGTGCTTCCCCAAGGGCTGTCGACCATCTCGGGCAGTGTGTCCAGGCCCAGACCGATCAGGCCGGAATGACTCAACGAGTTGTCCAATACGCCCTCGACCCAGAATTGCTTCACCTTGCGCAGCAGGATCTGCAGGCCACGCTGGACTTCGTCGGCACCTGCTTGTGCCACTAGCGATCGAGCGGGCGGTGATGGTTCAACCGGTGGCGATTCCGGGCGGGGCTTCGGTGGTGCCGCGACCGTCCCTTCCGGAAAGATCGCGCCAGCGGCGTTGATGTCGAACAGATGACCGTCGGAGGCGCGCATGTGGAGGACCGGCGTGCCCCACTCGAACGATTCACGCATCGTCATGCTGATCGCAATGCGGGCCTCGGTGACGGCGGCATCCACCGGCAGACCCTCGGCCAGTGTGTCGTAGAACATGCGGGAGAATTCCAGGGCCGCCCGATCGGAAATCGCGTATTGCATGGAGACCACGGCCGGAATTCCACGTCGCGTGAGAACTGCGCCCGTGCTCGAGAACAGGTCCGTTTCGCTGGCCCGCGCACCCTCGCACGAGTTCAGGACCACCAAACGCAGGGAAGCATGACTGGCAAGCAGGCGTCCCATTTGCGTGGCGGACAACAGGTTGCTCTTGCCCTGTTCATCGGCGAGCGCGACCAGGCCCTCCTGTTCCGAGGCGTCAAAGTCGCCATGCCCGATGAAATGAAAGACGTGCCAGGGCCCATCGCGCATGGCCTTCTGCAGATCCCGCCACGTCGGGCCTTCGAGCCAGGTGAGCGATACTTGGCCTTCGTCCTGCAAGTGTTTGATCGCCTCGGCCATCTGCCGCTTTTCCAATTCAACGTCCAGCTGGGGTAGATCGGCCGGACTGGCGACCATACCGAGAATGCGTAGCGGTGGCTGGATGGTCAGCGGCTTGGGAGGCTGGGGCAGCTCCAGGTAACGGATCAGGGGCGTCTCCGTGCCCAAGCAGATGTAGTCACCTTCCGCCTCGTCGTAGAGGTATTCCCAAGGCAGGGCGGCTAATTCCGGAGCGTCAATGCGCATCCGCAGTCGCAGACCTTTGCCTTGCGCCCGGGCTGTGTTGCGGCTGCTGCGATAACAACTGCGGACTTCCGATGGCAGCAAAGCTTCGAAGAGTTCGCGGCCAAAGTTCCTGAACGTGTCGCGTGCCTTGGGGTCGGTGTCTTAAGGGAGAATCAGGGCTCGCTGGGGAACACCACCCTTCCGTGTCTGCGCGCCTGTGCCACGAGCGGGTCCCACGGCCTGAAGACGACGTTTGAATTCTGGGGCGTCGAACGGCAATCGCATGGTCGCGGTCGCTTCGCCCGTCGGCGAATGCACCACCGAGACGGAATAGGCCTCGCCGGCGCCCTTGCCAAGCCGCACTTCAAAATCGAGGAATTCCTTGGCCATGGCTTACCAGTCAATCCCCGCCATTGCCGTCAATCCGACCTCGGACACGAATAGTTCAGGTGATGGCAGATCACGTTACGCTTTGCGGGCGCCGGGGACCAGTTATCCGCGACGCCGCGGATACTCTCGTCGCTGACCGCGGTGTCGTAACCAGCGTCCTGATCAAGCGTATTGAACAGGATTCTGCGACGGCAGCGATCAGTCAACCGGCCCCCATTTTCGTCTCTGCCGCAGTCAAATGCAATCATGGTCCCGACAGGAACTGGTGCAGTCAGGGCGAGCATCAGCGAATGCCCTCGGCTTGCCCGTGGGAAATTTACGCTCGATGAGGCTACACACGAACGCTCCCCTCTCTTTCCTCGTTCCCTGGCGGCGGCGAAGCCGCCGCCGGGGAACGGGGGAAAAGAAGAGTAAAGGTGTCAGCCTGTGTAGCGGCGAGCGTGACGCACCCACGGGCAAGCCGAGGGCATCGAACACCGTGGATGTCGCTGTTGGCATTTCGCAACGTTTCGATCAATCCCACATTTCGCCATCGCTCCGGTCTGCATTTTGGCCTTCGACGCCGCCCAGGCGGTCGGCCACGGTGTCGTGATCTGGGTGTTTGTCTCTGAGACCTCACCCCAAAACCAACGGAGAGCCGCTCCCCTTCGCAGAACGAAGCAACTGTTCCATCCATTCGGCGTCGTCCGAGTTCTTCAGCCTCGGCGAAAGGGGCAGGGCGTAATTGATAGAGAGCCCGTAGTTCGAGCCGACATAGATCGCGTTGACCAGAGGCGCCAAGTCGAGGCGCAGCTCACCTTCGCCGGGCAAGAGCGGAATCGGGACGGTCGGCAACCGGTCGCGGAGACCGATCGGCCACAGACCGCACTTGCCGGGACGAGTCATCCGGAACAGCGTGACGAAGTACTCTCCTGCCGGATAATCGTTCGCCGGAGGCATCCGTGTTCCGCCGCGCAACAGGTCGAGTTCCACGAAGTTCCGCTCGCCGAGCAGGCAGGCGTTGCGTTTGAGCAGGTACTGTTGGCGTCCCTCGCCGCCCCGTTTGTTACCGGGCGACAAGACCTCGATGGTGGTCACGATGTGCCCGGAACGCATCTCGCGGATATCGTCAAGCGGTCAGCACCGTGCGAAGCTGCCGATGCACGACCGCCAAGAGCGCCGGCAAGCTATGGGCCGTGTTCAGCGGACAGACAGGCAGTCCGGCTGGCAACGGCTCGAACTCCCGCTGTTGACGCCGATACACGTCCGGCGTCGCCTCCGACATTGCCTGGCCGGCGTGCAAGCGGTCGGCAATCCGTTTCACGGCCACATCATCCGGGCAGCGGCAGTCCAGCACCAGCGTGGCTGCGTGCCGCGAAAGGCCGGCCGCAACGGCGGCGGTCAACCAGCGCGTGCGGCCGAAGGTGCCGTCCAAGACCAACGAGAAGCCCTGATCCATCAACTGGACGGCCCGCCGCAGCAATTCCTGGTAGACTATCTCGCGATTGTCGTCGCGGTACACGGCGGCGCCCGCAGCCTGTTCGCCCGGGACCGGAAACCGCTCGCGGCGGATCGCGTCCGTCTGCAAGCATTCCAGGCCCAAGCTGCCGCTCAAGGCGGCCGCCAGCGTCGACTTGCCACAACCCGCCGGACCGCGCATGACGACCAACAGCGGCGGACCCAAGCCGGCGGTATAGGCATCGGCCAGCTGCACATACTGACGAGCCAAACGCCAATCCGGAGCCTGCGGGTCCGTCCGGTGCTGTGCGGCTCGTAACGCCGCCACCTTGGCATGCACCGTCGCTCGATAACATTTGTAGAACGACAGCAGCCCCTCGGGCGGATGGTCGCCGTTCGTCTGATCGTAGCGTTCCAAAATGTGCTGACCAATCCAGTCGGCTTGCCGGATGTCGCATTCCATTGCCAGGAAACACAACTCGTCCAGCACGTCCAGCTGGCGCAGCTCGGCACTGAACTCGATGCAGTCAATGACGATCGGGCCCGGCTGGAAGTAGATGTGATCCGGCCGCAGATCGCCGTGGCCTTCGACGACACGTCCGTCGCAAGCCCGGTTCTCCAACCATTCGGGCGTCAGCGTCAGGACGCGCAGCTGACCCGCATGCACACGTTTGGCGGCCCCCATGTCCAACTCGCCGGCTGCCTGCAACAGCGACCGATGGTTCGCCCGCACATGCTCCTCGATCCGCTGGCGGTACTCCTGCGCGCGAATCGTCAACGGCGGCAACTGGCGGTAGAAGTCGGATAAACGAGCCGCCAGTTGATCGACGTGCTGGCGTGTGACTCGGCCCGAGCGAATCAGCGCGTCCAGCGACTGATCGGCATCCAGCCGGCGCATCACCACGACCCAATCCACGGGCGTCCCGGAACCGCCCAACTGGAGTCGGCCGCGGGGGCTGCGGACCAGCGGCATCACCCCCAGATACGTGTGCGGTGCCAGACGGCGGTTTAACTGCACTTCGGCATCGCAAGCCTGTTTGCGCCGCTGGGCGGTGCCATAGTCCAAGAAATCGAAACGGACCGGCTTTTTCAGTTTGTAGACCCGGCGTTTGGTGAGGAACAGCCAGGAGATATGCGTTTCCAAACACTCGACGCAACCCGTCTGTTCTCCGTAAGTACGGCTACGGCTGAGTAACGCGACTGCCTCGCGAGCATTGGTACAGGTCTCGGGCGGCAAAGCGGGGCGATCCTTGACAATCATCGGCCGATAGCCTTTAGGTGCGGAAGCAGCAATCCACGCGGGGCGCGTGTCCTACATGCAATCCTAATGCCGAGAATCGAACTTCAAGCGTCCAACGGACGGGTTGGCCGGAAACCGAATGCCGGGTACACTAAAGGGGTGTGCGGATTCGCACGTCTGCGCAACTGTGCGTCATGGAGAGGACACCCATGCACGATCGTCACCATATCGCCCTGCTGGTGGCCGATCCCGACGAGGCCAACCGCGGCAATTTGGCGCGGATGTTCTCACGCCGGGGGGTGCAGGTGCAGGAGGCGGCCGACGGCGAATCGGCCCTGTCCACCGCGCAGCGAAAAATGTTCGATGTCGCGATCCTAGACATCAAGATGCCCGGCCTGTCGGGCATCGAGTTGTTGGAGAAATTCCGCGACAGCCATTCGGAATGCGAAGTGATCGTGCTGACCGCGGAAGGGACGATCGAACTGGCCGTCCAGGCCATGAAGCTGGGCGTCTATGACTTCCTGACCAAGCCCTTTCCGATCCAGGATTTGGAGAAGCTGGTTGCCAAGGCGCACGAGCGTGGCCAGTTGCGGCGCGAGAACCTGCGGCTGAAAGCACTGTTGCAGCGGAGCCAGCCCCAATCCGAGATGGTCGGCCAATCGGAAGCCATGCAGGAGGTCTTCCGCTTGATCGAGCGGGCCGGGCCCAGCGACAAGGCGATTCTGATCCAAGGCGAGAGCGGGACGGGCAAGGAGTTGGTGGCGAGGGCGTTGCACCACAGCAGCCTGCGGGCGGAAAAGCCGATGGTCGTGATCAACTGTGCCGCCCTGCCGGAAACGCTGCTGGAAAGCGAATTGTTCGGCCACGAGAAGGGTTCCTTCACTGGCGCGGTCAGTACCAAAGCAGGCTTGTTCGAGACGGCGGACGGCGGCACCGTGTTCATCGACGAAATCGGCGAGATGCCGGGCCCGCTGCAGGCCAAGTTGCTCCGCGTGCTCGAGGACGGTTCGCTGCGCCGCGTGGGCTCGCTGAAGGAACGCCGGGTCAATGTGCGGTTGTTGGCCGCCACCAATCGCGACCTGGGCCGGGACGTGGAGGAAGGCCGCTTCCGCCAGGACCTGTTCTACCGCATCAACGTCATGTCGCTGGAACTGCCGCCGTTGCGCGAACGGGTGGGCGATATCCCGCTGCTGGTCGCCCACTTCCTGGGTCCCGATTGGGACATCGAAGACGAAGCCTTGCACAGGATCGAAGCGTATCATTGGCCGGGCAACGTCCGCCAGTTGATCAATGCCATCGAACGGGCCAAGATCATGGGCGACGACAATCTGGTCCGCCTCCGCGACTTGCCGCGCGAGGTGGCGCATGGCTGGAGCGACGAACCGCGCAGCGATCCTGCGGTACACCCGGCCGCCGCCGGCGGACACGGCGATGGCGAGAACCCGCAGGCGGGCAGGCCGAGTCCGGGGCGGATCGACGACTTGTCGTCCATCGAGCGGGCCAAAATTGTCGAGGTGCTGCGGCGGGAACGCGGCAACAAGACGCGCGCCGCCCGGGCCTTGGGAATCGACCGCCGCAAGTTGTACCGCCTGATCGACCGCTACGCCGTCAGAACCTCGGAGTGGATTGAAGACGACCAATGACGAGCATCCTGTGGGCGAGCCTGTTGGTGGCCGTGTTGTTCGCCGGTTGGGGATTGAACCTGTTCGGTTTGCCCGGCAACTGGGTCAACTTGGCGGCCGTCGCCTGCTATGCGTGGCTGTTTCCGGCGGATCAGCGGCTGTCGATCAGCGGCTGGGTCGTGGGCGTCGTGCTGCTGTTGGCGGTGCTGGGCGAAGTGCTGGAACTGGTGGCCGGAGCAGCCGGTGCCGCGCGCGTCGGCGCCAGCCGGCGGAGCGCCGTGCTGGCACTGGCCGGTTCGTTGGCCGGCAGCCTGCTGGGCGCCGTGATCGGGCTGCCCATTCCGCTGATCGGCTCCGTGGTCGCAATCGTCCTGGGCGCCGGTCTGGGCGCCCTGGGCGGCGCGATGCTGGGCGAGCGGTGGAAAGGCCGCAGCCTGGACGCGAGCTGGCAAGTCGGCCAGGCCGCGTTTTGGGGCCGCCTGTTGGGCACCGCCGGCAAGCTGACCGCCGGAGCGGCGATCGTCGCCGTCGTCCTTGCCGGTCTGGCCTTGCGGTAAGGGGACGGGACTTTTTCGCGCGACGGGTTGCACGGCGGGGTGAATCCCGGCATACTGCCGTGGCGTTGGAATTGACGCCGTGATAGGACCAGCGGGACGAGGACGATGAACGACATTTTCGCCGATTTGGCTTGGCGCGGGCTCATTCAACAGACCACCGACGATCGCTACCTGCCCGAGTGGCTGACGACCGGTCCGCGGACGTTGTACGTGGGTTTCGACCCTACGGCGACCAGCTTGCATGTGGGCAGCCTGCTGCCGTTGCTGACCCTCCGCCGGTTCCAGCGGGCCGGACATCGGCCCATCGCCGTCGTGGGTGGAGCGACCGGGATGATCGGAGATCCCAGCGGCAAGAGCGAAGAGCGCAACTTGATGTCGGTCGAGACGCTGCGGGCCAACGTCGCGGGGATGGAGCGGCAGATGCGGCAGTTCCTGGATTTCGACTGCGGCCCCCAGTCGGCGTTGCTGGTGAACAATTTCGACTGGATGCGCCAGTTCAGCTTCCTGGATTTCCTCCGCGACATCGGCAAGAACTTTCCCGTGAACGTGATGCTCAGCAAGGACTCGGTCAAGGGCCGATTGGAGCGGTCGGACGGCGGCCTGAGCTATACCGAGTTCAGCTATATGTTGCTGCAAGCCTACGATTTCGTTCATCTGTACGACCAGTACGGCTGCCAGCTGCAGGCGGGCGGCAGCGATCAGTGGGGCAACATCACGGCGGGCATCGACCTGGCCCGGCGGATGCGAGGCGTCCAGTTGTACGGCCTCACCTGCCCCCTGCTGACCAAATCCGACGGTTCCAAGATGGGCAAGACGGAAAAAGGCACCGTCTGGCTGGCCGCTGACCGGACCAGCCCTTATGCCTTCTACCAATACTGGGTCAATGTGGCCGACTCGGATGCCGGAACGTGCCTGCGGATGCTGACCGAGTTGCATCGCGACGAGGTCGAGTCGCTGGACCAGTCCCGCCAGGCGGAACCGCATCTGCGGCAGAGCCAGAAGCGGTTGGCCGAGGAGTTGACACGGCTGGTCCACGGTGCGGCCGGGTTGGCCACGGCCCTGCGGGCCACGGACATGTTCTTCGGCGCGGAAATCGCGGATTTGAACGACGCGCAACTGGTCGAGATCTTTGCCGACGTGCCCAGCAAGCAGCTGCCTCGCGAGCGTTTGGCCGGCGAAGGGCTGCCGCTGATCGACGCACTGACCGAAGCCGGGCTGGCCAAGAGCAAGGGCGACGCGCGCCGCACGATCCAGCAGGGGGGGGCATACGTCAACAATCGCCGGATCAACGATCTGGAAACGCGGCTGACTGCGGCGCACCTGGCCAGTGAGACCGTGCTGGTTCTGCGCAGCGGCAAGAAGCATTACGCGCTGCTGCGATTCGCGGAATAAGCATCGTCGCAGAAACACGTGGCGTAAGCTTCCAGCTTGCGATGCCATGATCTCCCGCAAGCTGGAAGCTTACGCCACGGAGACATCGGAAAGCTATTCCTCGAACGGTTTTTTCGACACTTGCGGTGGGCATTTCGGGGGTTGACAACCGAATGACGTTGTTCTAGATTGATGGCTCGTAGGGAAGTTCGTGCCGTCATCCTTTCTCGGATTAGGGCGGCGATTGGTAGATCTTTTGGGCGTATGTCGTTCTGACAGTTCCAAGCCAGATCGTTTTCGATAACGAAAGTTCTTTCGTTCCTTTCCATCTCTAGGGGGGTCTTCCCATGGTGCGCTCAGGTCTCGGTCGGCGGGCGTTCACGCTCGTCGAACTGCTCGTCGTCATTGCCATTATCGGCATCTTGGTGGCGTTGTTATTGCCTGCCATCCAGGCGGCTCGCGAAGCCGCTCGACGCACGCAGTGCGTTAACAACATCAAACAGCTTGCCACGGCGATGCATAACTACCACGACACCTATCAGATGCTGCCCATCAACTATGGCGGCAACAATCAGTACAACAACACGGGGACCGGCAAGAGTTGGCTGATCGGCATCTTGCCGTTTATCGAGCAGCAGACGTTGTACAGCGAGATCGATTTCACACAACGCATCGGGGACAACACCGCGACGGCCAATCGGACGGCGAACACGGCCGTGGCCGAACAGGCAGTCAAGCCTTTCTTGTGCCCGTCGGACGGTGATGCGATGAACGGCGTGATGGGGAGCCGAGCGAATGTCGGTGGGACTTGGGGGATCAACAGCTACAAGGCCGTGGCGGGTGGCAATTGGGGCTGGGGCGACCACAACGTGAGTCAAGCGGCCGGCCGCTGGGGGAGCCAAAACAACGGTCTCGATCGTGGGAACGGCATCATTTGCCGGAACGGCGACAATCAAATGGGAAATTGGACGCGGTTCGCCCACATTACCGACGGTACCTCGTTGACATTCGCCGTCGGGGAAAGCGTGCCGGCTTGGTGCCAACACACCTGGTGGTGGTGGTTCAACGGTTCGACGGCCACCTGCGGAGTGCCACTCAACTACCGCATTCAATACGGAGATCCGCAGTTGAAGGCCTGGACTGGGGACTGGGGCCGGAACTACTCCTTCTTCAGCCGCCACCCCGGCGGTGCTCAGTTTGCCCTGTGCGATGCAAGCACCCGGTTCATCTCCGACAGCATCGACATCACGCTGTACCGCCAGTTGGCCACAATCGATGGTGCCGAGGCGGTTCAGATTCCATAGAAACGGGTCTTCCGAGGGAGGCGTGCAATGCACCGACGACTGATGAATGTATGTTCGTGTTTGGCGGCGGCTGGTGTGGTGCTCTCGGCAATCGTCTTGGCCGGGTGCGGATCTTCGGGTGGCGAAGCCACCTCGAACGTCATTGGGGTCGTCACCTACAAAGGAGCGCCGGTGGCGGACGCGGGCGTGACCTTTACGCCGGAAAAAGGCCGTCCCGCTTCGGGGATCACGGATGCGGCCGGCAAGTTCACGCTGTCGACGTTCGCCAAGGACGATGGCGCCGTGCCCGGGCTGCACAAAGTGGCCATCACTCCCAACGCCAGCCAGATCGAACCCATGCCGGGCACGCCGGAAGCCGCGACGGCTGCGGCCGGAAAACCGCCGTTTCCGAAACGCTATAACAACCCGGAAACTTCGGCCCTGACGGCCGAAGTCAAAGTCGGGGGGAACAACAACTTCACGTTTGACATGACGGATTGAGGGGGCCAGGCCGGGATTCACCAAGTAGGACGGATTGCTGATCCACCCCTGTAAAGGTGCAGTTTTCTGGGAAATCTGCAGTGCCGGGCCTTGTTGGAGTCCACGCTTTAGCGTGCCAGGCGGGTCATGCCCGCCACAAGAAACACGCTGAAGCGTGAACTCCAGCGAGGTTGGCACCTTTACAGGGGTGGGATTGCTGATCCGCCCGTGAATTCGGGACGGACGGGCAATCCGTCCTACACTTGTTTCTTGCCGGCCGATGAGGTAGGACGGATCGCTGTTCCGTCCTTCTCTCCTGGAGCTGTCGGTTATGAAACGCCTGCCTGTCGCCGGATGTCTGCTTGTCTTGGCCTTGCTGCCTCGTGGGCTTGGTGCGGCGGAACCCGCCGCCGAGCCGTTGCCCGGTACCCAGCCGTTGACGTGGACCGGCGATTTGGCCTCCCGTCTCGTCGACGGCGTGGACCAGTTCTTGTTGAAAAAGCTGGAGACTTCGATCGCCGGGCGGGCCCAGCACTGGCAGCGCGACTTGGCGTCGCCCGAAGCTTACCAGCGGTCGGTGGAGCCGAATCGACAGCGGCTGGCTCACATCCTGGGCGTGCGTGACCCGCGAATTGCGTTCGACGGCTTGGAATTCGTCGCGACCACGTCGCAGCCCGCCGAGGTTGGACGCGGGCCGGGCTACAAGATCTTCGCCGTCCGCTGGCCGGTCATCCGCCAGATCCGCGGCGAAGGCTTGCTGCTGGTGCCGGAGGGCAAGGGAAACGAAACTGGAGATCGAAAAGCGCCCGCCGCCCGCGTGATTGCGATTCCCGACGCCGATCAGACGCCGGAAGCGATCTGCGGATTGACCGACGGCGTGCCGGCCGCTTCCCAATACGCCCGGCGGCTGGCGGAAAATGGTTGTCTGGTGCTGGTTCCGACGTTAATCAGCCGCGAGATGCAAGTCCGTCGGGGCCGCACGACGCTGACCAATCGCGAGTACCTGTACCGGTCGGCCTTCGAGTTGGGCCGGCACCTGATCGGGTACGAAGTGCAGAAAGTGCTGGCTGGCGTCGATTGGTTCGTCAAAGATGCGGGCCCCGGCGGCGCCAAGATCGGCGTCATGGGCTGGGGCGAAGGAGGGGTGTTGGCGTTGTACGCCGGCGCCTTGGATCCGCGCATCGACGCGGTTTGCGTCAGCGGCTATTTCGATTCGCGGCAGAACGTCTGGCAGGAGCCGATCGACCGCAATGTGTTCGGTTTGTTGGAGCAGTTCGGCGACGCGGAATTGGCGAGCCTGATTGCGCCGCGTCCGCTGATTATCGAGGCCTGCCGGGGTCCGGAGCTGGAGTTGCCGAGCAAAGGCGGCGCGCCGGCACGGCTGGTGACTCCCACCCTGGCGACGGTGCAAGCCGAGGCGGCGCGAGCCAAAGAACTGGCGCGCATGGAGATCGACCTGGTCGCGGTGGACGGCGGTGCCGGGCCGTGCGGCTCCGATCAGACACTCGCGAAGTTCTTGGCGGTGTTGGGGATCGACGCTTCCGCCACGGTCGCGGGCCAGCCCCCGGAACACTTGCGGGCCTCGTTCGACCCGGCGGTCCGGCAAGCTCGCCAGATCCAGGAGATCGACGATCATAACCAATGGCTGTTGCTGGAAAGTCCCTACGTCCGCAGCGAATTCATGAACAAGCTGGATACGAGTTCGCTGGACAAGTACGCGCAGTCGGTCGAGTGGTATCGCGAGTACTTTCGGCGCGAAGTCGTCGGCTGGTTCGACGACCCGCGGCTGCCGTTCAATCCTCGCACCCGCAAGAGCTATGACGAGGAAAAGTGGACGGGCTACGAGGTCGTCTTGGACGTCTGGCCGGACGTGTTCGCATACGGCATTTTGCTGTTACCCAACGACTTGAAGCCCGGCGACAAGCGGCCGGTCGTGGTCTGCCAGCACGGCTTGGAAGGCCGCCCCCAGGATATTGTCACGGGCAGTCATCCGGCGTACCACGATTTCGCCGCCAAGCTGGCCGAACGCGGGTTCATCACCTTCGCGCCCCAGAACCTGTACATCTTCCAGGACCGCTTCCGGACGCTGCAGCGGAAAGCAAACCCGTTGAAGAAATCGCTGTTTTCCGTAATCGTGCCGCAACATCAGCAGATCGTCGATTGGCTGTCCACCCTGCCCAACGTCGATCCGCAGCGGATCGGATTCTACGGCTTGTCGTACGGAGGCAAGAGCGCGATGCGGATCCCACCGCTGGTCTCGAACTACTGCCTGTCGATTTGTTCGGCGGACTTCAACGAGTGGGTCTGGAAAAACGCCTCGACGCGGGCACCGCACAGCTACGTGTGGACCGGCGAGTACGAGATTTTCGAGTTCGACTTGGGCAGCACGTTCAACTATGCCGAGATGGCCGCCTTGATCGCCCCGCGTCCGTTCATGGTCGAACGGGGCCATTTCGATGGCGTCGCTCCGGACGAGGCCGTGGCCTACGAATTCGCCAAGGTGCGGCATTTGTACAGCGCCCGCCTGGGCCTGGGCGACCGTTGCGAACTGGAATGGTTCGTCGGCCCGCATACGATCCACGGCGTGGGAACCTACGAGTTCCTGCACCGGCACCTGAACTGGCCGAAACCGTGACGGGACACCACCGCTCGGCGCGGGTCTCCGACCCCGCCGAAACGGCCGACCGCAGGTCTCCAAGAGTGGAAACGAGCCCCAAACGTGACAGGCGTTTCCCTCTAACCCGGATTTCTCATCACCCGGCTAGCGCGAGGCCCCCAGATTTGTCATAACGTGTTTTTGCGAAAACCAGTTACGACAAATCATGGAGGTTTCCTCGTGCAAACACAGTGTAACGAATCACGGATCGAATTTCACGGGCTCGGCGAGCGGGTGCTGACCGCCGGTTTTGACGGAGGCAATATTGTCAGCGACGGTGGCGTGCCGCTGCTCGCCGAGGTCGATCGGATGTTTCGCGTATTAGAGCGGTACGCGGCCTGTTTTACCGATCATCGCGATCCAGAACGGAGCGAACATTCCGTGCTCGATCTGGTCAGGCAGAGGATTTATGGACTCTGCTTGGGGTACGAAGATTTGAATGACCACGATCGGTTGCGGGCCGATGCGTTGATCGCCGCCTGCGTGGGCAAGCAAGATCCGGACGGCCAACAGCGACGCCGAGCGGCCGACCGAGGCATGCCCATGGCCGGCAAGAGTACGCTCGATCGGCTCGAGTTGTCCAAGGCCGGAGCCGATCCCGATTCGCTCTATTGCAAAATCGTCGCCGATCTGGGCGCCCTGGCGGACTTGCTGGTCGATGTGTTTCTCGACGTGCATAACCAGCCGCCCGGCGAAATCACACTGGACATCGACCCGACCAATCTGGAATTGTTCGGCGATCAACTGGGCCGCCATTTTCAGAAACATTACGACGGTTATTGTTATCTGCCCCAGTACGTGTTTTGCGGCGAGTTTCTGCTGGCCGCCCAGTTGCGGCCGGGCGACGTGGGTGCCATGTCCGGCGCGATGGGATTGTTGCAAAAGATTGTGACGCGAATTCGTCAGCGGTGGCCGGACGTGCGGATCACCATTCGCGGCGATGGGCATTTCAGCGACGAGCGGTTGATGAGTTGGTGTGAAGCGACGCCCGGGCTGGAGTTCCTTGTCGGGATGCCGAGCAACACGCGGCTGCTGAAAGAGGTGCAAGAGGCCCAGCGTCAAATGGCCGCGGAGTTTGCCGCAGCGAAGCCGTCGGATGAAGGCAGTGGCCCGCAACAGGAGGGGCATGCCGCGGACGTTCGTGGAGATTGCCTATCGCACGCTTGACAGTTGGAGCCAGGAACGGCGGGTGTTGGCGAAAGTGGAGCATTTGCCGGGAAAAACGGGAGATTCGGTGAGTGCCCTGGCGGTGGCCCATGCCGAAACGAGTGCGGTGAAAGCGGAGCAGCGATTGGCGGAGGCGCGATCCGCGGCGGCCACCGCAACGGCCACGGCCGACGCCCAACGGCTGGCAGGCCTGGCGGACACGGTGACCGCCGCGGCTCGTCGCGATCACAGCGAACGTGCGAAATCTCTGCGGGCCACTGCCAAGTCGACTCGGAAGCAGGCCCAACGGGCGGCCGTGTTGGCTGGCCGAGAGCGGCGTGCGGCGGCGACGGCCGAGCGACGTGTGGAGACCTTGCAAGCGCAAGCGGCCGCGGCCCGCACGGAGGCGGATTGGTTGTCGGAGCAATCGCGTTGGGAAGGGAAGTCGAATGTGCGGTTCGTGGTGCTGTCGCGCACCGCGGAGGAACTCGACGGGCGCACGGCTTACGAGGACGGTTACTGTCCGCGGGGCGACGCGGAGAATCGGATCAAGGAGCAGAAGTATTTGTTCGCGGGCAGTTTGCCGTGCGAGGCGATGCGGGCGAACCAAATCCGTCTGTACCAATGTTCGTTCGCGTACGTGTTGTGCATGCTGCTTCGTCGTTTTGGTCTGGCGGGGACGGAACTGTCGCAAGCTCAATGCCCGACGATCCGCACGCGTCTGTTCAAGATTGGCGCGCTGATCAAGGTGACCACTCGCCGGGTGTGGGCTCATTTTTCGAGCAGTTACCCTTACCGTGAGTTGTTCGGTGAAGTGTTGGGCAACCTCCGCCGAGCCGCCGAGGAGTTTGCCAAGGGCGTGCCCAGAGAAGCGGATCGGCCTGTTGCCGGTGTCGATCCGGGCCGCCTAGCGGTTACGTGACCGTGCGGACTTGAGACGCGGGAGAAAAAACGGAGAAAATCGATGCAACGGCGAGCCCGTTGGGATCGGGGTACGCGCCGGCGGCCGCGAACCGGCCGTTCCGGCGTCTGAAACGGTGCGAAACGCCCTTTCCACGTGGCGAGGCGCACCAACGCGGCCCGCACATCCGCGTGTGTAGCGACTACGAACACCGCCACAACGAAAAAACGCCGCTCCGCGGTGATCGCCCACCACATTTTCAGATGTGATGAGAAAGGCGGGCTAAGACGGATTGCCAATCCGTCCCCAGTGTCCGTCCTCGTGGAACAAAGCCCAGTTGCTGTCACCGCGGATGACCACATGGTAGCTGGCCCCAACGAACGGCCGTCGCGGCGGTCGTGACATGAGCACCCCTCTCCCAAAGGACCCTCCCCTGCGACCCTACTCCTTAGAACCGAAAAACAACTCTGATCCCGGCGACGGCCCCCATATTGTTGGGCAAGTTCGACGGCCCGCAGTCTGCCGCCGTCATAATGTTGGGAGTGCTTTGACTCTCGGCGATAGCCAGCATGAGATCCCCTTCTGTAGACCCGCGGTGAGGCCGACGTTTACCGACGTGCCGCTCGACAATAGCCGAAACCTGTCCAGTACCATTCCCGCGCAACGCTTGCACGCCATCCGGAAATCGTCATCGTCCAGCGCCAACGGAAAACAGAATCCTCGCCTAGGTTTCGTCGTGAATGACACAAGCCCGCCATCCCATACTTCGAGGCAAGGAGTGTGGAGCTTATCTTCCCAGTCGCCCCCGCTAGCACATTGAATCAAGAAGAATGCTCTTCCCCATCGCGCATCAACAAACGGACGATGCGCCACCAAATCGAGCCCCTCATCTTTAGCCTTCTTGAACAGTTTTACGCCTGGATCGTTTACCCAGTCTTCATTCAACTCTGCTGCAACCTGATGAACAATCAGCTCAAAGTTCGGATTTGTTATGCCGCTCGCCCAGCCGGTTCGAAGTGTTTTCCAGCCTAGCTTCGTCAGAGACTCCTGGCTCAACTCCTCGAAGAGACTTCCTTGCTTGACGTAATTTGTCTTGTAAAGCTTGCCATGTTGCTTTTCGGAATACCGTTGAAGGAACGTCAGCATCAGGCAGAAGGAATAGCCAAGACTATCGCCCCAGTTCGCGATTGGTTCGAGCTTGTCTTTGTCCAAAGTGAACACGGGCGATGCTGCGAGCCACTGATTTCGCCGTCGCAACTCCACCCAAACTTGGTCCACAAATTCCATCGCATATGCTTGATCTTGATAGTAGTCGCAATCGCACAGAAAACCGCGCACTTCCATCCGTGACACGGCGCGGTTGAAGAATAAGGCTGATCCTTCCACCCAATCTGATACCACTATACAATCTGATCGATGAGCGCCGACGGATTTTCGCACAAAGCCCTTCTTCGGTACAGCAAGGAGGCTCATTCATCATGCTCCTTCTTCCCACAGATGAGTTTCTTGAATTCGGGGTAGATCACAAGCAGTTGGCCTGCATCCGTCACGATCCGTTGCGCCGCTTCCTTGACACGATTAGACTCCTTCACGTGATGAATTACCCCTAGCGCTTCTTCGAGTTGAAACCACGATTGTTCGAGAAACTGGGCTACATCTGCAGCATCGCCTCCGGCAATGCGATACGCCGTTTCAAATCGGGGGGGCTTCGCTGTCTCTAAGTAGTGGACTGCCTTCTCGCTTTCTAGCACCTTGGCGAATTGCTCAATCTTTCGCGAGTCAGTGATGACAGGCGAAATACCCTTCTCGTCGTTTCCAAAAAGCCATAGCGCGAATTTCTCAAGGTGCTTGAGCTTGTTAGGCGGAATTGGTCGCTTTGCCTTCGCTGGATCAACGGTCATGTCGACACTGAGATATGTTTGGACGCCGTCCGTCCGGAGAGAGAGCGTGAGGACACTGAATTTCTCTTCGACTGATGGAATGTGGATGCCCTTCAATTCCTCCATTTGGAGCAGGATGCGGAAGGAGATGTAGTTCTGCCTTACCGAATGAACCTTGCTTCCAATCGCGTCCGTCACCTGGCTATAGCTCATTCCGGATTCGATCAGATTTGAGATGTATTCGGCCTTCTCGGCCGGGTCCCATTGCTTGATGCCGGTGACATGCCGAAAGCCAAGGTACGCCTCCACGTCCTTTCTGCTGTCCGCCAGAATATACGGCACGTCGTCTAGCAACTCTCTTAAAGAAGTTAGGCTTTGCTTAGTCGCATGATTCTTGATGATCTCTGCCCATTCATCCGGCACATCCTCGCCTGAGATTGCTTTCTTCAGCCACTTCAATGCTGCCAGGCGTCTATTGCCCTCCACCACCGTCAGCTTTACAGACCTCTCTTTGACCGCGATCAGGGCCTCTTGTGGCCAGAAGCCGCTTTGGAGGATTGAGATTGCAAGTTCATCGAGGATGAAGTTCCGCATTTCATTGAGAATCGCCTCTTGCGATAGGTTCTTCTGGACTTTTTGCCGTCCCAAACGTGGATTCTTTTGATCCAGAAGCAGGGTATCAACCGGCGCTGTCTCGATCTTCGTATGGACGGCCATGTGTCCAGTCCTTTCAAGGATACCGTAAGCGTATTATGCTGATTTTCTCTTTGAGCTTTCGGATGCGAATAAGGCTTTCGCGATCAACTCCACCACATCGGCATTCACTGCATTTCCAAGCGCCCTGAATGCTCGAGTTGCGGCCTCCGGCAGATGCGTGAGTTCCCGGAGGCTCTGAAGGTTGGCACATTCGCGAGGTGTCATGTACCGCCGCTCCCACCCGATAATGGGCACCTGCGTTGTCGTCATCGCCACAAGGGATGGCGAAGTCGTGGGCCTCTTCACACGGACCCCGGACGCTCGAAACTGTATGACATGCTTCCAGATATCCCGCACACCGCCCTTATCATTCCATTCGAGTTTCTGAAGGCTCGACGGGAATTCAAGTATCTTCGGGATCCACTTGTCGAGCCAGGACTTGTTTTGCAGGTAAAGTTCCCGGTTCATCCTGATGAACCCAATCTTCCACCGGGGGAACGCCTTCGATTTGGTCCGAGCATGGGAAGGGAGAAGGTCCATCCGTTGGCCAATGACTGCCTCAGAGAGGCTCGCTCCATGGCTCCCCTTGTATCGTCCGAGTCTTTTCTCACCCATTGCCCAAGGCGTCTCGTGCTCGAACGGGTACGTGGCGCCGAACTCCATTGACCAGATCGGCCGCGAGGGGAGTTCTTGGCCCTTGGGAAATCGGCTGATGAACTCCTGCCAGACATCTAGGCACTTCACGACCTGCTCGCTCAACATTTTGGCTCCAGTGGGACCTACCTCAAGATGCGAGGTGATGTCGAGGGGCATTGCTGATTCGATCGGGGTTGGCCAATCAAGACTGTCGAGCGTCCTCCTTGCGCCTACGATGTACACTCTGTCTCGGATCTGGGGGATCCCGAATTGATGCGGCGAGAAGTTTTTTTCGCGTACGTCATACCCGATCGTCCTCAGTTTGGCCTTCATCTCAAACCACGTCTTTCCATCGTCGTGGTAGGAGAGATTAGGGACATTTTCGAGGATGATGTACTTAGGCTTGTGATGCCGCAATACGCGAAGGAGATGATCGAACAGGTCACCCCACTTTGGGCAGTCAAGACCACTTTGATCCCCAGCTTTGGAAAACGGCTGGCATGGAAATCCAGCGCAGAGAATCTCGTGCAACGGGATGTCCGTGGCTCGTATCTCGCGAAGGTCGCCTTTCGCGTAGATCCCGAAGTTCTTATGGTAAAGGCTTTGAAGCGTCGGGTCGATTTCACATGCAAAGACGCACTTATGCCCAATGCGCGACAGGGCTATATGGAACCCGCCGAGCCCCGCGCATAAATCAGCAAATCGCATAATCGCACCATCGTCGCGCGAAAGGAACCCCGATCCCGCCACGGTCCTGGCGCAACTTTCCAAGCGGCATTTGTGGGACGTCTTTTAACCGTTTTTCGGCCGTACCTCACGCAGTTCCCTTCCCTGCTCTAGTGTCCCACGGGGATGTCGCCAATTTCGGCCCCGATCACTGAATGACGGAAATTTTAATCCCACGCCACCCCTGAATGCAAGCCCCGGCCAGCCGTTTTCTGTCGCGTTCTCGCCACCTCTGCGCCCTCTCGGACAACGGCGGCGGATGCATTGGTGGTGGGCCTGCGCAGTTCTTTTTGCATTTGGGGGACCGGTTCGGCGTCCAGGCGTGGGACGGGTGAACAAAAAAGGGTAGTACCGGTCATCTGTGGGCTGCACATCGGTCGTTTGTCGCGATTTCCTGCGATTGCAGCGCCGAAGGGAGGCGATTACGGCGAAACACGAACGGCCCGCGGGGTTGGTGCGGGAAGTAGCGATTCACCGGGGCCGCCGGGACCAGAGAACGTTCGGAGCGCACGCCTGGGGGCCTGGCAGACCGCTGCGAACCGGAATGGTTCGTCGGCCCGCACACGATCCACGGCGTGGGAACCTACGAGTTCCTGCACCGGCACTTGAACTGGCCTAAGGCTTCTTCGACACCGCCATGATGCTGTACTGGCGCCGGTATTCGGACTGGACGCGGTAGGGTTTACCGAGCTGCACGCGTTGGCCTTGCATCTGGCCGTCGGCGGTCAAGATGCTCATCCGCGCATCGGGGGCGTCCTCGAACTCGACCACGCCGGGATTGGGAGCGCCCGCAGCGTCGCCATCGTACCAGCCAAAGTAGTAACCATCGCCGACGGCGTCGGTGCCCGCGACCGGTTCAAAATCGAACGTCTGCAGGCCGGCGCCGGTGTTGGCTCGCGCCTTGCCGATTCCCGTCAGCTCGTAAGTCTCGCCCTGTTTGCGGAAGATCAGCGGTGTGAGCGATCGGCCTTTTTGTCCGCCGCCATTGTCATTGAAAAAGCTCCAGGTCTGCAGCCGATACCCGTTGCCGGCCAACTCCTGCTCGTAACCGGACATCTCGGCGACGAGCCAAATCAAGCCCGCCGAGCTGTCCACCGTAGCACGGGACTTGAGCACGTCGAGTGTGCCGACCAGGCCCGCGGTCGGCGGCGTGGGGACGAGCGTCCGAGCCGCGGCGAGCACTTGCTTCCGCACGCCCGCCGGTGTTGCGGCTTCCAGTTCCTCGCTCAGGTCTCGCGGCCCGAACGCATGCCAAGCATCCGGGGCACGAAGCAGACCGTAGACCGCAGCCGCCCGCGCCGCGACCTGCTCAAAACCCGATCGCTGCCAGCCGTCGGTCAGCCGTACGACGACCAACGGACGCGGAGCCAGTGCGGCGTAAACGCAATCCAAGTCGGTGACGGCTGCCAGCGATGGCAGGTAGGGCATCAGGTGGAAGAAATGCAGTTCGTGGGGCGCCACGTGTACCGCCCAGTCCCGCAGAGTCGTGACATCGACCGCGGCCACGCCCGCGATGCGGTCTTCCAGCAGGGCGGCCAGGCAGGCGTCGACGCCGCCGACGCCCGAACCGGCCACGACAATCTGTGCCGCGTCGACCTCCGCGCAGCCGGCCAAGTAGCGAAAAGCCGCCAAGTTCTCGCCGACGCGTAACGCCAGCGGCGGCCGCCCGACGGCGTCGGCAGGCCCGTACAACCGGCCCGCCTCGTCGCCGTAGAAACTCGGCTGGTCCGCCACGCCCAACGGCTGCAGACTCTGCGCGTGGACCGAGGCATGTTCCGGCACCATGACCCAGTAACCGGCGGCGGCCAAACGCCGGGCCGCGTCGGTGATCCGCGCGGTGGCGTAACACTGCCGGTCATCGTGCGAGAGGATGACGCCCGCACATTTGCCGGTTTGGGAAGCCGGGCGGACCAGGACGGCGGGGCAGCGGAAATCCGCGTCCACGCCCAACGCCAGCCGCTCGGTCACCAAGTCACCGCTTTCGGCCGTGTCCAGGACCTTGTCTTCCAACGCCGGCTTGGCGTCCAGCGTGCAGGCGGTCCGCAACCAATCGATGATCGCCTGACGGTGCGTCTGCCAATCCGCTTCCGTTAGCGGCTCACCAAGCCACGATGCGGTCAGGCCTTCGATGCGCCGCTGCAGGTATCCCAGCAGTTGGAAATCCATCTCGGTTGGCGCGCTGCATATCACCGGCGCGGTTGGTGGAGCTTTCAGGCCTGGCAACACGCTGGCTGCAAGCCACTGGATGACGCTCGCCGCGTAGGGGGTCATGTCGTCCACTGCCTCGCCCGGCACTTGGGAAATACGGTCCTTTGCGCCGGCCAGTCCGTAGACCGTCCGGAGTGTGTTCAGCACGGTTTCATCGCCGGCGGCGGGCCAGCGTCCCGCTCCGCCCGCGATCAACACGGGGCGTGGAACCAGACACGCAGCCACGCGATCGATGTCCGTCCATGCCAGCAGGCCGGATACGAACGCCGATGGCCGGCTGGCTGCTTGCCCCTCGGCGGCCGCCTGGACCAAAGATGCAAACGTCGTCGTGCCGGCGACGGCGATGACGAATTGGAGGCGGGGTTCCAGCGCGGCGGCCAGGTAGGCACGCAACGCCCCTTCGCCCAAACCGGCGATGCCGATCTTGCCGGCGTCCACGTCGGCGCGGGTCAGCAGGTAGTCCGCGCCTCGCAACGCATCGAAGACTTGGATCCCTGCCACTTGCGTCCCAGCGGCCGCTGCGGTGGCGTACAGGCCGGCGTACGGCGTGTGCCGGCGGCCGGAGTACGGATTGTCCAGGAACAACACCAGCACGCCTTGGCGGGCTAATTGTTCGGCGAACGAACGGTACGCGCGAAACGTGTAGTGCCCCAGCCAATCCGGCGTCAGTACGACGGCTGGCTGGGGACCCTCGGCTTGCTGCCGGCGAACTACGGTGCCCGTGGTGTACACGCGTTCCGCCCAATGGAACGCAACCTCCTCGATGGCCAGGTCGCCGGCTTGCTTGCTGCTGATCACGGTCGCTTGCATCGGCTCGCGATCCGGCAAGCCCAGCGTCGTGCGCAGCCGGCTTGTCAGCTCCGTGCGCTGCTGGTCCCAAGCCTCGGCCGACGCTGGCAGCGGCGGCAACTGAGCGGCCAGACGGGTGGCACGCTGGCCGAGATATTGCCAGACCGACGAGGTCTCTTGAGCGGAACTGGGCTGGGTGAAGGCGAGGAGGCCAACGGCAAGCAACAGGGAGATGGTCCGTGACATGGTGTGCTCCAGAGAGGCTCAGATGTATTCCCATTTCTTCAGGAACTCGTAGTGCTTGGGCAGGCAAGCCCAAACGCGGTCCATGGCCCGGTCCAGTTCGGCGCGTTCGATCATGTCCAACTCGCGGCGTTCGGCGACGGCCAGGGCCACGTTGTCCACCTGCTCGGCATTGATCAGGCCGGGAATCGGCGCGGTGATCGCCGGATTGCACAGGATGTAGCGGATCGCCAGACGGGCCAGGCGATTGTCCTCCTCCTCGTGCGGATTGCCTGGACTGCTGTCGCCTTTGAACAGCGAAGTGCCGGCAAACGGTTTAATGCCGAAGAAGCCGCAATCGCATTTCTGCACGGCGGCATAGAAACCGGTCTCATCGTTGGGCAGCATCTTGGTGCGTGCCGTGTAGGGCGTGATGACCACATCGATTACGTCCGGGAAGGTCTCCATCATGTACTTGAGCCACGGCAAATCGTGGGACGAGATCCCCGTGGCCCGCGCCTTGCCGGATTGCTTCGCCCGCCGCAGCCCCTCCGCGATCCCCGCCGACTCGGCCTCGGTGTGCGGGAAAACCCACTTGCCGTCCTTGCCGCGTCGCCCATCGACGCCGCAGACCACCCGGTACAAGTCCACGTATTCCTGTTTGCACACGCGCAGCGAATCGTCGAACACTTTCATGATCGAATCGCCGTTGCACTGGCTGGGACTGCGGGCTTCGCGCTCGTACCACGACCAGCCCAAATACATCTTGTCGCGGCGGCCTTCCAGCGCTTTGCTGTAAGCCTGGATCTCCGCGCCGGTACAAGCGTCGATATAGTTGATGCCACGCTCGATGCAGCGCGTGACGACGTCGTAGCGGTTCTTTTGAAAATCCAAGTTGTCCAACCGGGCGCTCAGCCAGCTTTCCCCCTCAAACAATCCGGGCACCATCTGGTTCACCCGTTTCCAGTGGCCGCCCAGGCACACGGCCGAGACCATCCAGCCGGTCCTGCCGCAACGGCGGTACTCCATGTCCGGGTTGTAGCTGAGGATACTCGCCGTATCGAGCTGCTCGGCATTGCCGACGCGGACGATGTTGGGCAAGGCGACGCCGGCGGCCAGGGCAGCGGCGCCGGCTGCCGTGTCACGAACGAACTGGCGACGAGTCAGACGCGGTGCGGACATCTCTGACACCCCTTTCCGGAATACGCGGACCACGGGAAACCACACGCTTGGCGGACTACCGGTGGGCCTCTTTCAGAGACAGGCGATGCCGGCGAATCCACCTGCAGTCGACCGCCTCATTGTTGCACCAGCGGGGTTCTATGTCGAGAGATCTCGGTGGCAAAAAGCGGTTGGACTCGCACCCACCGCCTCGATTTCAGACGCACTCTTGAAGTTCGAAATCCGAAACACGAAATCCGAAACAAATCCAAAATTCGAATGTAAAAGGCTCTAAACAGGAGCTGAGGTCCGATCGATTCTAAGCAGCTTCGCCAGCAATGCTTGGAACATTCAGATTTCGAGTTGTGAATTTGTTTCGGATTTCGGATTTGAGATTTCGGATTTGGCTGCCGTCCTTACTGTCCGACGGCCAGCAGGCGGGACAGCGATTCGGCGAGCTTATCCAGGGCCGCGCGGTCGGGCAGCGTGACGGTCAGCCGCGGCCGGCCGTTTTCGTCCGGCTGGACGCATTCCGACAAACGATTTCGCAGGTCCCCGGCCAGCTGTTGCGAGGCGGGCGTTTCCCGGTGTTCGGCCATCAATTCGCCCAGGAAATTGAACGCGGCCCCCAGCAACTCGCCGCCCGCCGCCGCGACCCGTTCGCGGCGCGCCATCAGTTCGGCTTCCTTCTGGCAGTCCGCCTTGACCGACTCGTCCGTCGGCGCTTCGGGTTTGGCGCCCAACAGCAGCTCCAGGCGGCGCTTCAACTCCTCCATCCCGGAGGCCAAATCCACGTTCTCGATATTGGAATCGGCGTCCAAGGCCGCCAGTGCCAATTCGTGTTTCGCCGACAGCGTCGCCAGCAGCTTCTCCTCGATCGTCTCTTCGGTGATCAGCACGAAGACTTGCACGGGTTGACTTTGACCCATGCGGTGGGCGCGCGAGATGCGTTGCTCCAGCACCGCCGGGTTCCAAGGCAAATCGACGTTGATCACCGTGTTGGCGGCTTGCAGGTTCAGGCCAGTCGCACCGGCGTTGGTGGTCAGGAACAACTGGCATTTGGGATCGGCCTGAAAACGGTTGACCAACTGCTGCCGCTTGCCTTGCGGCACCGAGCCGTCGAGGCGGACGAAGTCGACGCGGCGCTTGTGCAGCAGCGGCTCGATCAGGTTCAGCATCGTCGTCCACTCGGAGAACAGGACGGCCTTGCGGTTGTCTTCGTCAAACAGTTGGTCGAACAACTCGTCGATACGTTCCAGCTTGCTGGAGTACATCGGCTGCTGCTTGTTGACCAGGAACGTCCCGTTGGCCGCCATGCGGGCCATGAGCAGCGCCTTTTGCAACCGCATCAGGTCCATTTCGGTGAGGAACTTTTTCCGCGTGATTTGCCATACGATCTGCATGTGGGCGGCGTGCAACTCCCGCTGTTCGTCGGTCGGCGGGATGCGGACGATTTCCGTGGTCCGCTGTGGCAACTGCTGCATCACGGAACCTCGCGTCCGCCGCAACAGAACCGGCTTCAAGTTTTGCCGCAGCTGGTCCAGGTTCCGGTAACCGAGCACTTTGCCGTTCTCGTCGACGACGCGATGGCGGTTGAAGAACCGGAACGCCGGAGCCAGCCGCCGGTCGTCGATGAACTGGACGACGGAGTACAGTTCGTCCAGGCGGTTCTCCAGCGGCGTGCCGGACAGGACCAGGGCGAAGGGGCTCCTCAGACTCTTGATCACGGCGCTTGTCTTGGCTTCCCAGTTCTTGATTCGCTGGCCTTCATCCAGGATGATCAAGTCCCACTTGATTCGCTCGATGCCCAGGATGTCCCGCAAGACCTGCTCGTAATTGCAGATCGTAAAGAAGCAGTCGTTGTTGTATTGGGATGCGCGGCCCGCGGCGGGACCGAGCACCAATTGGCAGTCGCGGCCGCTGAACCGCTGGATTTCATTCCGCCACTGCGATTTGAGCGAAGCGGGGCAGACCACCAGCACTTTGCGGATTTCGGCTTCGCGGGCCAGCAATTCCGCCACGCCGACGCCTTGGATCGTCTTGCCCAGTCCCATGTCGTCCGCCAGCACCGCGCGGCCCATGCCCACGGCGAACGCGATGCCGTCCAGTTGATAGGGCAGGAGTTCGGTTTTCAGCAGCGTCTTCCGCAAGGGGTGCTTGGCCGGATTGCGGCGGATTTCGGCCACGAGTTCCTTGATGCGGTCTTGGAACAGTTGTTGGTCGATGTACTCCTGGGCGTCCGGGGCGATGACGACTTCCTGGTCCAGCCGCTGCAGGCGCTGAATCCGCCGCATCAAGTCGTGGATATCGCCGATGTCGCGGTCGCGCAGGGGGCGCACGATCGGCTCCGCTTCTTCCGGCATTCGGTCGGGCACTTCCAACCGCAACGACAGTTGGTCGCCGTAGCGGACGTGGACCAGCAGTTGCTCGCATTTGTAAGGCCGCCGCCGGACCGAAACAGGGAAGCGGCGTTTGACCTTCTCCAAAGCGTGCATGATGTGTTTGCACGTGCCCAGCGTGTTGGTGCGGAAGTCAGGGCACGAGCAAAAAGACTGGCCCCGTTGATCGCCGCGCAAAGCCAACCGATACGTCTTGCCGGACTCGGCGCTGGTGATCGTGTATTCCGTCCAGGGCTTCGCGGGATCCTGCGATTGCAGGGTCATTTTCTCGGACAGCGCCCGTGCCTTGCGCTCGCGGATGGCCCGCCGGACCAGCTGCTCTTCGTTCAGGCACTCCAGCGGTAATTCTTCGGACGGTGCTTGCGACAGCCCCAACGCCATCTTGTCTTCGAGAATCACCGAGAACGCCGCGCCGACTTCCGCACAGGCGGTGTTGGACGTGCTGCACTGCCAGCGGAGCCGCTTGCGGGCGTCGTCCTCCAAGCAGATCGTGACGGTCGTCTGGTCGGGGTCGAAAAACCGCAGCTCGAACCGCTCGTCATTCAGCCGCACCTGGCGATCGATGTCGATTGTGTACTTGGCCCCCTCTTGAATCCATTTCGCCCCTTCCTCGCCAATCAGCTTGCAGGCATCCTGGTAGTTCAGCCGCGAAAGCTTGTCGCGGAGGGTCAACTCGGTGCTTTTCTTGGTCGTCATGACGGAAGCTTCCTTAACGGCGCAAAGCGGGTGCAGCGCAGCCAGCTTGAGAACGAATGCCTTAGTTTACCCAATTCGCCGATCGCGCCAATGTATCTCAAGAAATTGCGGTTGAGGACGGTGTCGTGCTCGAAGCAGTTCACTTCGTCACCCTCATCTGCTATGATTTGCGTAGTATTTGGGTCTTGAAACTGCTTGAAAGTTGGCTTTCTCCAGAATAATGGGGTGGTATCGAAGCCATGAACGACGTCGTCACCTGCTTATTCTGGAACGTGAATCGGCGGGACCGGGCCGACCTGCTCGGCAGACTGGCCGCCGAGACTCACGCCGACGTCATCGCGTTGGCGGAACCGGGTTTTGAAGAAACCGAGTCCACGCTGGAGACCTTGCGTCACGTCGCTGACCCTGCCTTTAGCGAGCCCCCGGCGGACACGCCTCGTCTGCACGTCTTTGCCCGTCGTACGGAACTGGATCTACAGGAAGTCTTCGGAGACGTGCGAGGGCGGCTAACGGTGCGTCGTCTACGCTTCCAGGAAACGGAGTTCCTCCTAGCGGCTGTCCACTTGCCAAGCAAGCGGTACTGGAAGCCCGAAGACCAATCGGCCGAATCCGGGATGCTTGCGCAGGACCTCCGCCGGGCGGAAGAGCAGCATCGCCATCAGCGCACGATCGTCATCGGCGATCTGAACATGAATCCGTTCGAAGCCGGTGTGGTCAACGCTTCCGGACTGCACGCCATGATGACGCGGGCTCTCGTGAAAGACGGGAGCCGCGAGGTCCAGGGGCGCGAATACCCGTTCTTTTACAATCCGATGTGGGGCTTCTTTGGGGACCGCACTCCCGGACCACCTGGCACCTATTACTTTCGGCACTCGGGACATCTTTCCTACGACTGGAACATTTTCGATCAGGTATTGATCCGCCCGGATGCCTTGCCGTGGTTTCGGGGCGACGTCGAAATCTTAACCAAGGTCGGCGGCGTCGATTTGCTGGCGGCGAATGGCCGTCCCAATCCAGAAGTGGGCTCGGATCATCTACCCATCGTCTTTCGACTCGCCCCGGCCAAGTAAAGGAGGAGACAAACCGTGTCATCCGTGATCGCCGACTTGTGGCCTGACGACATCAAGGCCGACGACGTGATTTCGCCGGAAGAAATCTTGGATCATCAAGCGCGTCTCCTGGAACAACGTACCAACGGACTACTCACAGCCGACGTGGTGAAGCACACCGCCGAGGACCGCGTGGTCATCGGTTTCGACGTGCAATCGGTGCGCTCGGGCAATCGGGTGAGACTGTTCTCGGCCGAGCACCGAGTGGACTTCGAGTATCCGATCGCGATGAGTCCACCGGCGGAGTTGCCTGCGTTCTTGAAGGCGGAGGTTTATGAGCCAGGCATTGGGGACATGGTCACCGCGGCGTCGAGATTTCACGGTCGTTCCGTCACGAACCCCTGGGTCGCATCGTCGCCTATCGAATTTCAGAAGAAAGTGCAGGACATGTTCGCACAGTCAAGCGTCAAGGCCGCCGTGCTCTCGTTACTCGCTCGGTCCAGTCGTCAGGCCAGCAAGGACGACGACCAGAAGTGATCGTTTATCTCCAATTCCCCGGAGAATTGTGACGTCATGAACTGGAGTTCCGTCGCCAATTCCGGGCCGGAATGCCCAGCACGTTCACCGAGTACGGCGGCAGAGTGACAGAGAATCGCCTGGCGCACTTCGGCAGCGGCTGCTCCTGCGGCACGATGCGGTGTGGTTGATCGTGCTCTCAGAACGGGCTATCATGAGCGCAGCGACGACGGGGGGTTAGCGCATTCGGCAGTTCAAGTGGATCGAATGGAATCTCCAGAAGATCGACGCGCACGCGATTTCGGCGGAAGAAGTCGAGGCGGCGTTCGCCGGCGTCTTCCGCCTGGATAAACGAAAGGACGGCTCCTACCAGATGTTCGCCGAAACGCCGTCGGGCCACCGGATCTGGGTGATCGGGAGGTACGACCGTGAGGACGACGAGATCCCCGACGTCTTTGGCGAGTTGGGCGACGTGCCCATTTTTGTGATTACCGCGTACTGAGGGAAGATTTGATGACCATCCCCGAGACTGACCTACGCAGCCCAGGGCGTCGCCTTCGCGACGAGCAGATCGCCGCTGAGCCGCCGATGGCACCGTCCGAGTTGCCGCTCGACGCGGTGTCATCGCCGATGGAGGCGAGTCTGGTCCGCCCTGAACATTGCCCGTTGGCCGTCGCGGGTGTCGTCGAGAACGGCTTGGTACGCCCCCCCTGGACCCTGCCGTGAAATTGCCGGAACACTCACGAGTCATCATCGTCGCCTCTGCAGCGACGTAACCACGGCAAACGTGTGTGCGATCCGCGAGTCTCCGACGTTCTTTCAGGAGCGAGCCGATCCGCCAATTGCCGTAACGCGGAGCGAAGATTTTCTCGCTGTGGAAGGGTTCAACGCGACTGGATGTGCGGGGGCCGATCTCCCAGGAAATACTGATCATCTGCGTTTGGCGTGTATGGTTGCTGCCGAATAAGATTCGCGTTACGACCTAACGCGTGAAACAGGTAGCCGCAAAAAAGCACCGGCCAGGGACCGTTACCTTCCAATCCCAGCGACTCGCCGCTGACTTTTCCGCGTTCGATCAGACGTGCCGGAGGATAGGCGGTCGTGATGGCGGCCATATCAACCACGGGCAGAGCTTTCGTGTCCAGCAATAGGATTCGCGCCGCCTTGTATGCCTCGAAAACAAAGCCTGCACAACTGAATCGCATTCTGGCATAACGACCATCGTCCTCATAGAGCGGGACAGAGTGTGGGCAGATGCAGTACATCTGTGGGGCTGACTTTCGTAAGCGGCTCCCGCCCAACTGCGAGAGCGGCTGGTGCTCGTTCGCGTGCCTGTCAACGAAGGTCTTAATCTTCCGCAGTTCGTCGTCCGTCAGTTCGGCGCTGCCGACAGCACTTGCGTGTAACCGGCCTCCGCGGCCCTCCGCACGCAAGGGCGGCCCCATGTCGAGCACGGCGACGTCGCGGACATCGTGTGTCCCCGCCGACTCAGCCAATCCGGCGTGGCAGATAAATCCGACATGGTTGCCATCCGCCCCCACCACGTCGTAAAGGCCCAGTGAGACCGGGGCCGGGTCTGTCCGGTAACTCGGCACGTGAAAGCCCCCAGATCACCCCTAAACCGCGACGTCCTTGCGCATTGAATCAAGCCAAGCCGCGACTTCTGGGCTCCTGTTGCTCCACTGATCATGCAGACCATCGAGATCATCATTCACAAGCTCGGCGAACCACCGATACGGGCACGTAACCGCTGCTTGCCAAGCTGCCCCCGCCAGTTTGCTGCGCATCGCGACGATTGCCTCAATGGCCAGGGAAGCGGCTGCGGAGTGCTTGTCCCGCAACAGGATCCGTGGGTTGATGTATGCCTGAACCAACTCCCAAAGCCGTTCAGCCAGCACCGGGTGCGGGTCGGGCGCGAGAGGTGGATGGACCTCGAAGTTGCGATACACCATTTTTGCGACTTCAATTTCCAGTTCGATCGGCAGCGGTGACCGATGCCCTGACTCGAGCAGGAGGGCGAGGGTGCCCATCTGGTCCATCGGCATGATCGCGATATACTTCCGAATCGCGGCCCCAACAGCGACGAGTTGGTCACGGTCGTTGCTATTGCGGTGATGCAGGATGAACTGCCAGAGCAGCGGCAGAAGCACCTGTCGCTGCGCTGCATCAAACCGCGCCAATTCCAACTCACAAATCAGACTGCTGGGCGGACTCGCTCCGGCATCGGTCAGCTGACTCAGCAGTTGGGCGGGCGTGATTGGGTCGGAGTCTGGCGCCGCGGCATAGTTCGGACTTCTGTTGGAAGAAACCGACTGGGGGTCTATCGTTTGACGGTCGGTGCGTCGAGCCCCTTGGAGGACCACACGCCCTTCTCGGGTCTGAAGCGCTGCGTCGTAAAGGCCAGACGGCTGCTCCTGGACAACGCCCTCTACAACCGTCATCATCTCGACAGGAAGCGTCCCCTTCTGGAGTGACTTCAGTGTAGACGTGAAGCCGTCCTGCTTGATTGCCGCCTTCAAGTAGGTGTCAAGTGTCAAGTAACCCAACGTCTTAAGGAATGCGTCGGCATTTGTCGCCGAGGCGCGCGTTTCACGAGATGCTGGCATTGCTATTCGTCCTCCGTAACCGTGGATTTGGTTCTTGGAATTGGAAGACGCTGGTTCGCCACAAGCTCCTTGATCATTCTCAGTTTGCGTTTCGCGGTTTCGATCTTCGATCCGAACTCGTCGAGCTGCTTCTCGGTAACTCGCACCTCAACCACGCCGGATTCGCCGACAGGCGAAGTGTATTCCAGGCGAAGCACGGTTAGTGGTATGGCTCCTTCGATCCGCTCTCGATCTTGATCAAAAATAGGGCGTAAGTCGCAGATGATTTGCAGCCCATCAAGTTCAAAACCGGTCGCATCCACCAACTGGCGGGCCTTGTACTGCTTTGCCAATCCGACTGGCTCGGCTGCCAGAGTCCTCAGACGGTCAACGAGAATTCGACGATCATCCGGCTCAATGGCGTCAGCCTTTTCTTCGATGGCCTTGCCTAGCTCGTCCATGGCCTTTTGGGCGGGCATGTCGGCGTCGTGGAGCATGTCGCCGATTCGATAGATGATCGAGGCGACATCACGGGATTCCTCTCCTTCTCCAAGGACCTCGCCGACAAGCGAAAACAACGAACGTCGATCCAGAAAAGTGTCTGCCGTGCCGAGTTCGGTCGCCAAACGGGAATACGCTTCCTGGTCGAGCTTCAGAATACATCGCGCATCGCTCAGAAAGTCGTCGTCTTGAGCCAGATGCCCTGCCAGGAACTGAAACGGCGGGTTGCGGAAAAAGAAGTTCTTGGTCCTGGACATCTTGTCGATCCGTGTGAGTCAGATCTGGAAACCTCGTTCGACGAACGAACTGCTTCCCCCCCAAGCTACAAAATACCTGAAGGGCACGCCAGGATATCGGACTTGCTCATCTGTCAGTCAAACCTACGAATCTCAAAAACATTAACGTGCCGTTGCAGTTCCGTCAAGGTGGGGCGTCGGACTTTTTGTCGGGCGCGTCGGATCTCTTGTCGGATCTTTCTCCACCACCAATGCCCTACCATTGGTAAAGAACGAGGGGCTTGGTAGCAGTAGAAGTCCCAAGAGAAATACCCGTCGATTCTCGACGAGCGGCCTGCGCATGAATTCGCCACCGGGAAGCCAGGATGCCTACTTCTGCAAAAAACGTTTCGGCGCCAAGATGGGCATCTTTAGACGTGTGGCAGAAACAACGTCACGCAAGACGCCCGCGAGGCAACACCCGATGCGCTCCTCGCTGACGCTTCGGGTTACGATTGGTCCATCGGTATCGGCCACTCGCCTCACGCCTTTTACCGGGATTGTCGCAAATCCTATGGACGCACTGGTTTTTTTCGTCTTTGTTTTTGTGTACTTGGGCATGATCGCGGGCGGGATTCCCGGATTGGCCTTGGATCGGACGGGCGTTGCCCTGTTGGGTGCGATTGTGCTGGTGACGGCTGAACGGCTGACGGTGCCGGAGGCTTGGAACGCGATCGACACGCCGACGATGGGGCTGCTGCTGGGGCTGATGGTCGTGTCGGCCCAATTCCGGCTGGGCGGTTTCTATACGAGTTTCACGATGCGGGTGGCGGAGTTGCAGGTTTCGCCGCCGATGCTGCTGGCGGCTGTCATCGCCGCCGCGGGGGCCCTGTCCGCCCTGCTGTGCAACGACATTATCTGTTTGGCCATGGCTCCCGTGCTGGCCGAGGGCTGCGTCCGGCGAAAACTCAATCCGGTTCCCTTCCTGTTGGCGCTGGCCTGTGCCGCGAACGTCGGTTCGGCGGCGACGCTGATCGGCAACCCGCAGAACATGCTGATTGGTCAGGTGCTCAAGCTGCGGTTCGATGTCTACCTGGTGCAGGCGATCGTACCGACCATGTTGGGCTTGGCGGCTGTGTGGTTGGTGATCTGCGTGCGTACCTCGGGACACTGGATTCGGGAAACCTGGTCGGCACCCGGCGAGGGCCGTCCGTTCAACCGCTGGCAGACCACCAAAGGGTTCCTGGTCCTGGGATTGTTAGTCCTCGGGTTTGTGTGGGGCAGCTTGCCGCGGGAGGTCCTCGCGTTGGCGGCTGCGGGCGTGCTGCTGATCAGCCGCCGGATGCACTCCCGCGAGATGTTGCAGTTGATCGACTGGCAGCTGTTGGTGCTGTTCGCCGGACTGTTCATCGTGAACCGGGCGATGTCGGATTCGGGCAATCTGCAGCAGATGATGGGCAGCCTGCGCGGCGTCGGGGTCGATCCGGCCCAGCCCGGTTGGCTGTTCGTGACCAGCGTCGTGTTGTCCAACCTGGTCTCCAACGTGCCGGCGACGATGTTACTGCTGCCTGCGGCACACCATCCATTGGCAGGGCCGATCCTGGCGCTATCCAGTACTTTGGCCGGCAACCTGATCGTCGTGGGCAGCATCGCCAACATCATCGTGATCGACCAGGCGGCCCGGCTGGGGATCCGCATCAGTTGGCGCGAACATGCCGTCGTCGGCGTTCCCGTGACGCTGCTCACGCTGGCGATCGCCGCGGCTTGGCTGGCGATGCTGGCCAGTTGGGTTGGCCCTGGATGACACGCGCAGCATCGTACGCTGTTTTGTGACAACATGCAACAACCTCGAGCGCCCCTTTGAAATTCGAAATCCGAAGTACGAAATCCGAAACAAATCCAAAATTCGAATACCGAAGGCGCAAATTGACCGCCGCCCCCGTCGTTGACGGCTGGGCGTTCAAAAGATTACATTGTCCACATTTGACGGAAAGATGTTCCCGCAACTTTCCCGGGCGCGAGGTCTGAGCCCGGCTTTTGAACCCTTTTGACGCATAATGACACTCAACGCAGGACCGCAACCATGACGACGAAGGACAAAATCCAGCAGCTGGCAATCAATACGATCCGCACCTTATCGATGGACGGAGTCCAAAAGGCCAACAGCGGTCATCCGGGAACCCCGATGGCCTTGGCTGCGGTCGCCTACGCGGTTTGGAATCACCAGATGCGCTATGACCCGGAGCATCCGTGGTGGCCGGCGCGCGACCGGTTCGTCCTGTCCTGCGGCCACGCTTCGATGCTGTTGTATTCGATGCTGCACCTGGTGGGCGTCAAGAAGGTCGAGCACGGACATGTCTTGGATCAGCCGTCCATTGCGTTGGATGACATCCGCAATTTCCGCCAGTTGGGCAGCCCTTGTGCCGGGCATCCGGAATATGGCGAAGCGGCGGGGATCGAGATGACGACCGGACCGCTGGGCCAGGGCATCGGCACCAGCGTGGGCATGGCGATGGCCGGGCAGTGGTTTGCCGCCCGCTACAACCAACCCGGTTTCGACCTGTTCGGCTATGACGTGTATGCACTGTGCAGCGACGGCGATTTAATGGAAGGCATCGGCTGTGAAGCGGCGTCGGTGGCGGGCCACCTCAAGCTGTCGAATCTGTGCTGGATCTACGACGACAACGGGATCACGATCGAAGGCCACACCGATCTCGCGTTTAGCGAAGACGTGGCGGTGCGGTTTACCGGATTGGGTTGGAACGTGGTCACGGTCGAAGACGCGAATGACGTGGCGGCTTTGGACGCTGCACTAGCGTCCTTTCGCGCTTGTCAGGACCGCCCGACGCTGGTCATCGTGCGGAGCGTCATTGGTTACGGGTCGCCGAACAAAGCCGACTCGCACGAAGCGCATGGAGCCCCCTTGGGCGACGAGGAGGTCCGCTTGACCAAACGGGCTTACGGCTGGCCGGAGGACCAGCAGTTCCTGGTGCCGGACGGAGTGCGCGAGCATTTCGCCGAAGGCGTCGGGGCCCGCGGCCGTCAACTGCACGCCGATTGGGCGGCGAAGTTCGCGTTGTACGAGGCGACTCATCCCCAATTGGCCGCCGATCTGAAACGGATCTGGGCGCGGGAACTGCCCGACGGCTGGGCCAAGGACATTCCCGTTTTTCCGGCGGATGCCAAGGGCGTGGCCAGCCGCGTTTCGTCCGGCCAGGTACTGAACGCGGTGGCCAAGAACCTGCCTTGGCTGATCGGCGGCTCTGCCGACTTGGCGCCGTCGAACAATACGATGCTGAAAGTCGACAAGGCGGGTCATTTCAGCGCCACGGACCGCGGGGGCCGCAATCTGCACTTCGGCATCCGCGAGCACAGCATGGCGGCGATCTGCAACGGCTTGGCTTTGTCCGGCCTGCGGCCCTTCGGCGGCACGTTTTTCGTGTTCACCGATTACATGCGGCCCTCGATGCGGCTGGCCGCCATGATGCACCAGCCGGTCTTGTACGTGTTGACACACGATTCCATCGGCTTGGGCGAAGACGGCCCGACGCATCAGCCTGTCGAGCACTTGGCGGCCTGCCGCGCGATCCCCGGCTTGCTCGTTTTCCGGCCGGGAGACGCGAACGAAGTCGCCGAGGCTTACCGCAAGATCCTGGCGACGTCCAACCGCCCCGCCGCCCTTGTGCTGACCCGGCAGAACATTCCCACGCTGGACCGGTCGATCTGCGAAGCGGCGTCGGGCGCAGCGCGCGGCGGCTATGTCTTGCTGGACGCGCCGGGCGGGCATCCCGACGTGATCCTGATCGGCACCGGCAGCGAATTGTCGCTGTGCATCGAAGCCCAGCAAAAGCTGGCGTCCGAGGGCATTCAAGCGCGGGTCGTCAGCCTGCCCTGCTGGGCCTTGTTTGACGAGCAAGACCAGGCGTACCGCGACAGTGTGCTGCCGCCGCAAATTACGGCCCGGGTCGCGGTCGAGGCCGGCATCCGCCAAGGCTGGGACCGCTATATCGGTTCGCGCGGCCACTTTGTCGGGATGTCCGGATTTGGCGCTTCGGGGCCCTTCAAGCAATTGTACGAACGGTTCGGAATCACCGCCGCCCAGGTGGCCGCCCAGGCCAAAGCCGCGCTGGCCGACCGGGCTTAGGGCGTCCCGACCGGTTGCCGACCTGGGCACGAATCACGTGAACAGCGGAATCCTCCTCCGGGCAGACCTCCACACACTGTTCGAACTCGGAGTTTCTCGTCAGCCAGTTCGGCGTTGCCGAGACACGACCAAGGCTATCGCGTCGCTCTGCAAGCGATCCTTCCGGTGGACATCATCGGCGACGAGCGGTTCCAGTCGTTGGCGCATCTGAAAGCCCACTGGGAACTCGACTGATCGTCGGCCCGCTCAGCCTGTGATATGATGCGCGCCCGGGCCACACACCGCACCACGGCTACCGCCGCGAGGGGGGAGATACCTATGATCGAAGACCAACGCCAATCCTACGACAAGAGCAGCAAATGGCTGATCCAGCACCACGGCGATTCCATGCTGCGGCTGGCCAGAGTCAAAAACATCCGGACGTGGCGGCCTGCGCAAGCCGAAGTCGTGCAGCCGCGGCGGTTGCCGGATGGGTTGCTGGAAGTCCGTTTGGACGATGAAACCGAGGACGACTTGTTCCTGATCGAAGTGGCCACCTATCCGGAACGGCGTGTCGGACAGCAAATGACAGACGATCTATTGCTCGTTTACCTGGATCGGCGCAGGTTGCCCGAAGCGGTCACTTTGGTGCTGCGGCCCAAAGGCAAGTACCGCGTCCCCCGGAGCCGTAACCTTCACAGCCGTCGAGGATTGTCGTCGTGCCGCGTGAATTGGCAAGTCGTGGAGTTGTGGACGATTCCCGCAGAAGAACTTCTGCAGGCCGGGGATGTTGGCCTGATTCCGTGGATCCCGCTGACGGATTTCGCGGAACCGCCCGAGACGATGCTTCAACGGTGCCGAGAATCCATCGAACAGCACGCTCCGCCCGGCGAAAAGGCGAATCTGCTGGCGGTCACCCAAGTTTTCTCGTTCTTGCGGTATAATGATTTGGCCCTGCTGACAGCCTTGGGAGGTAAAGAAGTCATGCTCGAAATCCCCTTTCTTGATGAAATCGTGATGGAAAAGACTCGCGAGACAGCCCGCGTGACGGCTTGCGAGACTGCTCGCCAGGACATTGTGACGGTCCTGGAAGCCCGGTTTGGCGACGTTCCGCGTGATTTGTCCGAGGAAATCGAGTCGGTCGCCGACGCGAAGCAACTGAGGGGCTTGGTGCGGTTGGCCGCTTCCTGCCCCGATCTGGATGCGTTCCGCAGAGCATTAGCGCGAAGCTGACGGAGCGTCGACAGAACGATTGCAAGTCCGTCGCGATTGCGGGCGCTGCTGGCGACTTCGTAGCAGCCCGCCGAGGGTCATTGCTGCAAGTGTGGCACGGCGTACGTGCTGTCCGTGGGGAGCAGCAAACGGCGAGGATCGCAATCGGGGCATCGGGGCGCGCAAGGAAACTGACTTCCACGAACGTCCCACAACTCCACGCTTCGGCGCCACCCCTGCCACGGCTGACAAAGTGAGCCGTGCCACACTGAGCAGCGCCACGCCTGTCCAAATCGTCCTGCTGTCCGCCAGTTCGTCCCGGAGCATATTCCAGTGATCTAAGGCAGGCTGCAGCCAGAACGAGTTCGGGTCAACATCGGTCATGAGGTTCTCCTCGGGGCAGGGGCGACGACACAGACGCTATTCGCCGACGAAGGCCAGATATTGCGGAGAATCTGCCTAGGCGTGGCAGGCCTTCGCCATCGGCGGCGAGCGTACTCGTTCCGTCAAACCGTGGTTCCCTTGCCCGCAGCCGTCGGCTAGAATCCGCATCATCGGAACGCCTGACGTGCATTCGGCCCCGGGCGGGCCGACAGGCCGGAAGACCTTGATCCTGGATGGCAGGGGATGCACTATTATGACGACCACCGCCGAGGCGTTGGCACACGGATGGCAGCTGCATCAAACGGGCAAGTGGGCGGCGGCCGAGGAGATCTATCGGCAGGTCCTGCAGGCCAATCCGGCGGATGCGAACGCCTGGTGCTACTTGGGAATCGCCTGCCACGACCAGGATCGGCTGGACGAGGCCGTGGCAGCGTATCGACGGGCGATCCAGCTGCAGCCCAACTTCCCGATTGCCTTCAACAATCTCGGCAACACGCTGCGGATGCAGCGCCGGCTGGACGAGGCCGTTGTCTGTTTCGACCAGGCCCTGCGGCTCAAGCCGGACTACGTCAACGCCCATAAGAACAAAGGAACCGCGTTCGTCTGGGAAGGCCGGCTGGCGGACGCGATGGCCTGCTACGACCGGGCCCTGGAACTTGCTCCGAACGACGCCGAGACGCACAAGAATCGAGGCGTCATTCTGTTGCTGTTGGGCCGCTTCGACGAAGGCTGGCCGGAATACGCCTGGCGCTGGAAGACCGAGGACTTGTCCCGGCCAGCGTATTCACAGCCGCTGTGGGACGGTTCGCCGCTCGACGGCCAGACGATTCTCTTGACACCGGAGCAGGGCCTGGGCGACACGGTCCACTTCATCCGCTACGCGGCCGTCCTCAAAGAGAAATACAGCTGCCGGGTCGTGGTGCTGTGCCCCAAGCCGCTGTTGCAGCTGCTAGCCAGTTGCCCGGGGATCGACCTGCTGGTGCCGCAGGACCAGCCGCCTCCGGACTTTGATTGCTATGCGCCGCTGGTCGACGTGCCCGGCATCCTCCGCGACAACTTGGACACGTTTCCCCGTCCGATTCCGTACCTCGCGGCCGATCCGAAACTGGTCCACCAGTGGCAGTCCTTTCTGCAGGCGTATGGAGGCTGCAAGATCGGTTTGGCGTGGCAAGGCAGTCGCCAATATCAAGCCGATCGCATGCGCAGCGTGCCGCTGGCCGAATTTGCGCCGTTGGGAAAACTCAAGGGTCTGAGTCTGTTCAGCTTGCAGAAAGGCTTCGGCACCGAGCAGATCGATCAACTGGCCGGAGCGCTGGACGTCATCTCCTTGGGCGACCAGCTGGACGAGACTTCCGGGCCATTCATGGACACGGCCGCCGTGTTGCGGAACTTGGACCTGGTGATCACGGCGGATACCTCCATCGCGCACATCGCCGGCGCGTTGGGCGTGCCCACCTGGCTGGCGCTGGCCCATGTTCCCGATTGGCGCTGGTTGCTGGAACGTGAGGACTCGCCCTGGTATCCCACCGTGCGGCTGTTCCGTCAGACCGCGGTCGGAGACTGGTCGAGCGTGGTCCGGCAAATGGTCGACGAGTTGCTGCGATTGTCGCCGCGGGTCCAGCGCCGCCAGAGGGTGGATTACCGGTTGGCGAACGCCGGAGCGAATCGGCTGGTCCGCGCCAGGCACGGGTTGATGCTGTTCAACCGGCACGACATGTATGTCGGCCGTTCGCTGGACCAGTACGGCGAGTACTCCGAGGCCGAGAGTGATTTGTTCGCGCAAATCGTGCGGCCGGGCAGCGTGGTCGTGGAAGCCGGAGCGAATATCGGCGTGCATACCCTGTTGCTGTCCCAAAGGGCTGGCGAGCGGGGATTGGTTTACGCCTTTGAACCGCAGCGGACGATCTACGAGATCCTGTGCGCCAACATGGCCTTGAACGGACGAAAGAACGTGCGTTGCCGCTGCGAGGCCCTAGGCGACGCGGCGGGCGAGATCTTTGTGCCGCCGATGAACTATGATGCCGAAGCCAATTTTGCCGGCTTGGAATTGGGCGGCTACCAGTCCGGGGAAAAAGTGCCGGTGACAACGATTGATGGCCTGCAATTGCCGCGCTGCGACCTCTTGAAGGCCGATGTCGAAGGCATGGAGCTGTCCGTGCTGCGCGGGGCCGCGGGGACGATCCAGAAGTTCCGCCCGATCCTGTACGTGGAAAACGACCGGGTCGAGTCCTCGCCGGCCTTGATCGCGTACATCCTGTCGCTGGGATACAAGTTGTACTGGCACCTGCCGCCGCTGTATCATCCGGCCAATTATTTTGAAAACCCGGCCAACCTGTTTGGGAACATCGTCTCGTCGAACATGCTGTGCGTCCATGCCTCGGTGAAATCGGCGATCAACGGTCTGACGCCGATCGAGAGGCCGGAAGACCATTGGTTGAAGAAAGGTTAAGGAACCCCACGTGCAAGCCAAGCCGATCCTGGTGGAGATTGCCCCCGGTGAACTGATCGACAAGATCACCATTCTGGAGATCAAGTCCGAGCGGATCGCCGACGCCGGCAAGTTGAAGAATGTGCGCGTCGAACTGCAGGTGCTCGAAGCCGCCCGCGATGCGGCGATGGCAGCGTCGGCCGAACTCGCCGAACTGACGGCTCAGTTAAAGCAGGTCAACGAAGCCTTGTGGGAGATCGAGGATGCGATCCGCGATTGCGAACGCGGCGGGGATTTTGGCCCCAAGTTCATTGAACTGGCGCGTTCCGTCTACCACAGCAACGACCGGCGAGCGGCCCTGAAGCGGCAGATCAACGAATTGCTGGGCTCGAAATTGGTCGAGGAAAAATCGTATGCCGCGTATTGAATTGGACGAACCTTGCACCGGTGGTGTTTCCCTTTGCCCGGCGCCGGATTATCATGGGCGTAACTCGTTAATGATCACACACCAATTCCTGCCTCGATAGTTCTAGGAGTATACGCATGCTTGGTTCGCGTTTTGCTTTCCATCGGTCGTTCGTCGTGATTCTGTTGGCCGGCGGCTTCATCGGGTGGATGAGGGGCGACACGCAAGCCCGGGCAGCCGAGGCCAAGCCGGCCGCCAACGTCAGCGTAACCCCGCCGGTCTCGTGGCTGCTGAAACCTGTCGAGACACCCAACGCCGACGCGGCGAGCGAAGCCGAGATGAAGCCCTATACACAAAAGGTTATCGGCACCGACGCCCAGTTCGACATGGTACCGATCCGCGGCGGCAAGTTCTTGATGGGCAGTCCGGCGACCGAGGCCGACCGCAAGGAAGACGAGGGGCCTCAATTCGAAGCCGAGGTCGAACCGTTTTGGATGGGCAAGTGCGAAGTCACTTGGGAAGAGTACGAGCTGTGGGGCATGGGACTGGACAAGCAGTTCCGCAAGGTCACCGGCGCGAAGACGACCGAATGGGACACCTTGGCCGACGCAATCACGATGCCCACCAAGCCGTACGCGGATATGTCCTTCGGCATGGGCAAGGAACGTACGCCCGCGATCTGCATGACGCAGCTGGCTGCCAAGATGTATTGCAAATGGCTGTCGGCGAAAACGGGCTACTACTATCGCCTGCCGACGGAAGCGGAATGGGAGTACGCCTGCCGCGCCGGAACCAAGACCGCGTTCAGCTTTGGCGACGACCCGGCCGACCTGGATGATTACGGCTGGCATTACGGCAACAGCGACGACAAGTACCACAAGGTCGGTCAGAAGAAGCCCAACCCCTGGGGCCTGTACGACATGCACGGGAATGTCGCCGAGTGGGTGCTGGATCAGTATACGCAGGACGGGTACGCCCAGTTTGCCGGCAAGTCCCTCAAGAACCCAATCCTGACGCCCAAGAAGATCGACCCCCGAACCGTGCGCGGCGGCTCTTGGTTCGACGACGCGGATCGGGCTCGCAGCGCCGCTCGAACGGGGTCCAGTCTCGATTGGAAAGCGCAGGATCCGCAGATCCCGCAGAGCGTGTGGTACCTGACGGACGCCGAGTGGGTCGGCTTCCGCGTGGTTCGCCCGCTGCGCAAGCCGTCGGCGGAAGAAGCCATGAAGTACGATATCGACGAGGAGCAGAAAACCGACATGCTTGACTACCAAGAGATGCGCGGCGCCGTCGAGTAATGCCGCCGACACCGCCGTAGGACAAGCCCGACCGTAGGACGGATTGCCAATCCGTCCGACCGCGTGAATAGCCTGAGTTGCTTCCCCTAATTCCCCACCCGCAGTTTTCCGTCTCACGCCTTGACGAAAGGAATGATGCATGAACGCGCCCACCCCTTCTGCTTCGAGCACCCGCCGCGACTTTCTGAAGCAGACTTCGACCGCTTTGGCCGGCCTGTCCCTGGCCGGCGGACTGGCGGCACGCAGCTATGCGGCCGAGGAGAATACGATCAAGGTCGCCCTGATCGGTTGCGGCGGGCGGGGGACCGGCGCTGCAGCCAACGCGCTGGCCACCGCCGGGCCGACCCAGTTGGTCGCCATGGCCGACGCCTTCGACTACCGTTTGGCCGGCAGTCTGAAGAATCTCTCGACGAGCTTTGCCGGCAAGGTGGATGTTCCGCCGGACCGGCAGTTCCTCGGCCTGGACGGCTACAAGAAAGCGATCGACTTGATCGCTCCCGGCGGCGTCGCCATCCTGGCCACTCCCCCCGGCTTTCGGCCCCTTCATCTCGAATATGCGGTCGCCAAAGGCTGTAACGTGTTCATGGAGAAATCCTTTGCCGTCGACGCGCCGGGAATCCGCCGGGTGCTGAAAGCCGGTGAAGAGGCGGCGAAAAAGAACCTCAAGATCGCCGGTGGATTGATGAGCCGCCATTACCAACCGCTGGAGGACGCCGTGGCCCGCATCCACGACGGCCTGATCGGCGAGGTGATCACCGCCTGGGCCTATCGCGTTCACGGGCCCGTCGGGTGCGGCGCCAGATCGGCCAATGTCAGCGAACTGGCGCATCAGATCCGCAACTATTCGTGCTTTACGTGGCTCAACGGCAGCTTCCTCCTGGACTGGCTGATTCACAATCTGGACGTGTGCTGCTGGGTCAAGAACGGCTGGCCCGTTTCGGCCCAAGGCCAGGGCGGGCGGCAAGTCCGCACGGAGGCCGATCAGCTGTTCGATCACTACGCCGTCGAATACAGCTTTGCAGACGGCACGCGGTTGTTCGCCCAAGGCCGGCACCAGGCCAACACCTGGGGCTTTTTCGGCGACATCATCCACGGCGCGAAAGGTTCGGCAGTGCTGGGCGAAGGGATCACGGAACCGAAGATTTACAAAGGCTATAGTCAAACGGCCGAGAATCAGGTGTGGGCGTATCAAGGGCCGCCCTGCAACCATTACCAGAAGGAGCACGACCTGTTGTTCGCGGCGATCCGCGAGGACAAGCCCTACAACGAGACCGAGCGGTGCGCGTATGCCGCGATGACGGGCATCCTGGGCCGCATGGCCGCCGAATCCGGCCAAGAGATCACCTGGGAACAAGCGTTGGCCTCCAACGTCGAACTAGCCCCGGGTTTGGACCAGTACACGCTGGACTCCGACCCGCCGGTCAAGGCCGACGAGCAAGGCCGCTACGCCATCGCCATGCCGGGAATCACCAAGGTGCTGTGAGACGCGGCGCGACGGGGTTAGTCTTTGCCGCGTCGCTGCTATTGATCGTAGCCGTGGGTTTGAACCCACGGAGGTCAATCGTGGGAATCGGAACAAGTCGCGTAGCGACGACTGAGGCAACACCCGCTCACCGCGTCCCGCGTTCGCCGGCGCTCGCCGCGAGAACTTGCGCATCTCGGGGCAGGATCAGCGACACGCGCGTACCGCTGTGCGAACTGTCAATCCGCGCCTGACCGCCGATCAGCCGAGCCCGGTCGCGAACGCCGGCCAAGCCAAAGTGCCCCGGCCCGACTGCATCCGGGTCGAATCCTCTGCCCCAGTCCTGTACGACAACTCGCAACTCTTGCTCGCCGTCAATCAGTTTGACAAGGGCTCGATCGGACTTGGTGTGTCGCTGGACGTTTGTTAGGCACTCTTGCACCATGCGGTAGACGGCCAATTCGGATTCCGGGGCCAGCCGGGGAAACGTCCGGTCGATCGACAGTTCGACGGAAATCTCGCCCGACTGGGAGGCCCGCTGGGTCAAAACCCGCAAGGCTCCGACTAAACCGGCCGTCGCCAAGTCAGGCGGCCGCACCCGCTCGATCAACTGACGAGCCTCCGCCGCTCCCTGACGCAGGGCCTCGCTGGCCAAATCGAGCTTCTGTTCCGCATTCGGCTTCTTGTGCTCGACGCCCCAGCGGTACGCGTCCAACTGCATTAAAGCGCTCAGCATCTGCTGGATAAAACCGTCATGGATCTCGTAGGCGATCAATTGGCGTTCGCGGTCGTTCAGCTTGAGCACCTGCTCGACTGCCGCCAGTTTCTCGTCCTTCGCTTCGTCCGCTGCGTGGTGTTCTGTGACGTCGACCAAGATGGTCAAAAGGCATTCCAGGCCTTCGCAGGCCAGCAAGATCTGCCAGACCGACAGCCATAACGGGGACTGGTCGTGGTGCCGGCTCTGCACCTCGACGCCGCTGACTTGTCCATCCTGTTTGAGTAACTCCTTAAGGTGCCGCCTGTCGCGCAAATTAGGAAACAGAAAGTCGCCGTCCCGGTTCCAAGTCTTCGCGGCCTCGATGCCGAACAACGCGTCCAAGGCGGCATTGGTGTAGAGGATCACGCCGTCGGCGCGACGGATCAGCGCCAAGGGAAGCGGCAGACGCTCGACGATCTGGCGGAATCCTTCCGCCGACCCGTGTAGCTGCTTGGGCAGGGCCGGCCGTCGCCGGAGCGAAGTGTCGGTCGTCTTGGATGTACGTTCATCGGGAGTCGTCATGGCCGGAATCCTCAACCTCGACTCTGTATCCCAAGCCAGCGGGTAACCCTAGATCACCAGTAGGTTATCTTATCACCTTCCACCCGTCGAGTACACTAATCCGGCGATTCTTGGTTGCCAACCCAAAGTGCTACTTATCCAAACCGGTGGCTATCTTGTCGTGCGAAGATCGATTCGTCTTGACGCAAATGGCCAAAATAGAACACTCTATGGCATCCGTGGCGAAAAGCCCCAACCAACCCCGAATCGTGACCAGCCCACCAAATTCTTTGCCTGGAGAAGCCAAATGTCCATCTCTGCGATTTGCTTATGCGTGGTCGTACTCGGTCAGACGGGGCCCTCGGGGGATGAAACGGCGACGTCGCAACTGCAGTTCAACCCACTTTCGTCGTCCGTCCAGTCCGATCTTCAATCGCCGCAAGGGGTTAGGTTGGATGCTCCCCAGACGGCGTCCGGTCTCGCCCCCGCCGCTCTGCAGCAACCCGAGCCAGCCGCGCATCGTTCCGTCTACGGTGATCCGGTCGAAGCAGCCGCGGACTCGCCACCCTCGCTGAAAGAGCCCCAGCCGGCTTTGGCGGAGTCTGCGCCAGCGGTGCTTGCGACGCCTTCGCAGGCCGAGTTGCTGATGCGTCAGGCGTTGTCGGCCCAAGAGGAATCCTCGATTCCAGGCCGACCCATCGCTTTGAAAACGTTGCTTGGACAGCAGACCGCCGAGTCCCGCCGATTGGACACCGTCCGGGCCTACTGGCAATTGACCCGTGCGGTTGCCGATTACAACTATGCGGTGGATGAACACCGTTTCCTGGCGGCCCTGCCTGCCGGGCGCGAGGACCAATTATCGTTGGAGGCCGCGCAGGCTTCGGCCAAGGCCGAGCAAGCCGAATCGCGGCTGGCCGCTGTCCGGGCACAGCAGGCGCTAGCCGAAGCCGCGCCCCTTGCCAGTGGTGGCAAGTTGCCGGTCCCAGCCGACATGCCGGTGGTAGGAACCTATCGCACCCACTTCCAGGAATTGAATCAGCGCGGAGCAGCCCGGGACGATTTAGGCCAGATCGACCAGACCTTGCCCGTGATTCGCGACGTGATCGACGCACAAGCGGAAGCGGTGGCGGCCGCGGCAGCCGCGCTGGCTCCGGTGTTGCAGGCGTATCAACAAGGCCAAGCACCGCTCGCGCAAGTACTCGACTCGCACGAGCGTCTGCGCCGCCATCGGCGCGCCTTTCTGACGGCCGTCGAACGGTACAACGCCGAAATCGCCGGTTATGCCCTGTCTGTCTCTCTGCCCGCCGTCACCGGCGAGCGGATCGCCGGCATGCTGATCGAAGAGCGGCTCGGCGGAAAATCGGTGCTGGCCGGGAAGAAGACCGGCAGCGACATCCAACGCGTCTCCAACGAAGAATCCGTGCCCAATGAGCCCGATGGCCTGCAATTCCGCACGCCGAGGTTGGACACGCCCTGAGTGCCTTTCACTGTAGCCATTTGCCGGCCAGGAAGCCCAAATAGCTCACCGCCGTGGCCAGGATTCCGCCCCACAACAGATCGACCACCGTCACGGCCAACGGCCAGTCCTTGACCGTTGCCAGGTTGGTCAGATCGTACGTGGCGTAGGTGATCAGCCCGAACAGGGCGCCCAGGATCAGCACCTTCTTCGTCGAGCCGGCTTGCAGGCCGGGAACCACGACAAAGACCAACAGACCCAACACGAACAGCAGGTAGAAGATGATGGCCGCCGTCCAGTGGGGGTCGGGCCGGAGCAAAAAGCCCAAGTGCTTTTTGTAGAACCCGTGCGCGATCAGACCCAGCCAGACCATGTCGATCGCGAAAAAAGCGAGGAGCGTACAGCCGTACAACTTGAGATAGTAGCTCAGCATCTTGGCCTCGAATTTCAGCCCGCGCGTTCAGGAACTTGCCTTGTTTCCGCCCACTGCATGATAACGGCTCGGCAAGGCCAAAACACGACCGCATTGGACACGCGGTGGACAACGCATTGTCGTCCGGGAAGAACACAACACCGGACTTAGGCCGCCCGCAGGAAATAGAATATCGGGACGGACTGTACGATGGCCCTTCTGGGCCGTCGCGGTTCGGCCCGGAAGGGCCGACCTACTGGTAGACTATCTCCTGCGGGGCGCCTCAGGGCAACAACTCCGCCCGCTGGAGGATGCCTCGGAGGACTCCCTTCTCGTCGCTGGTCAGTGGCAGTAAAGGCTGGCGGGGTTCACCGCCAAAGTTGCCGAGCATATCCATCGCGGCTTTCAGACCGGCGACGCCGTAACGGGCCGTAACCGCGCGGTTGACCGGGAGCAACTGCAAATGCAGGCGGCGGGCTTCGGCCAGTTGGCCCGACTTGATCAGGTCGTAAATCCGGACGCACTGCGTGGGCGCCACGTTGGCCAGGGCCACGATCCCGCCCGTGCAGCCCAAGGTCAACGCCGGATACAGGGCCCCCGCAGTGCCAACCAGAATGTTGAATTCGGCGGGTGCGCCAGCGATCAACTCGCCCAAGTGCGCGACGTTTCCCGAGGAATCTTTGATGCCCACGATGTTCGCATGCGCGGCCAACCGCAGCACCGTATCGAGCGAAAGGCTGATGTGCGTAAACTTCGTCACGTCGTACAGCAGGATCGGAATCGGTGACGCCTCGGCCACCGCCGTAAAATGGGCCTCCAGCGCCGCGGCGGACATCTTGTCGCCGTAGTAAGCCGGTGTGACAACCAGCGCGGCACGCACGCCTAACCCGGCACAATCCCGAGTCAGCCGAATCGTCTCGGCGGTCGATTCGCAGCCCGAACCCACCAGCACCACGGAGCCCTCGGCAGCCGCCACGACTGTTTCGACGACCTTCCTCTTTTCGGCCTCGGACAGGTACACGTACTCGCCGTTGGAGCCCAGGACGAGCAGACCATGCACGCCCGTCGCGCAGAGTTTGCGAATATTCGCCGCCAGTTTGTCGTGGGCCACCGCGCCCCGGTCGAACGGCGTTGGAATCGGCGGAAGAATGCCGTGCAGGATGATGTTCATGGAGCGTCTCGCTGCGCACTCACTGTCGGTCAGGGGTTGAATCGGCCGCCGCCCAGTTCGGGCGGCCATTCGTCGAGGTCGTCTGGAGTATCGTATTGAGCGTGCAAGAGCGTGAGTTGCCGCTCGCGTTCCGCGCGCGGCAACCTGGCCCAGGCGGCCTTCTCCTCGCCGAGTAGTTGTTCCAGCAGTTCGTAGTATTCGTCGGAGTACAGCGGATCGTTCGGTTCGCGGCCCGCAGAGGCTTCGGGGTTCATGGCAACAAAACCTCCAAGGGAGGAACGATTTCGTCCAGTTCCGCGGGCGTGGCCGCCATGATTTCGGCGGCATCGGTCAAGGCTCGGGCGAATGCGGCCTGGCGTTCCCGTTCGCCGAAAGGATTGAGCGGCAACCCGTGCTCCTCACAGGCCGCTGCCAAGACCTCGTGCTGTTGCCGGAAAGAAGCGTCCAAAGGCCACTGCATGGCCGGCGCGGCGCGCCATAAGCGGAAGAACTGCTTCCACGCCCGCTGATAACAAACGTAACGACCTTGATTGATCGCAATCCAGATGGTTCGCTCAATGGCAATCGCACGTCGCAGACGCTGCGGCGAGCGCTCGATCATGGCCAGCAACGGTCGCTGGCGAATCAAGTCACCCCGCTCCTCCTGGGGAACGCTGGGCCAAACACTTGCCAGCGGTTCCGCGTCCTGAAGATGGAGCACACCTCGCCAGTCGCCCCGTTCGAGCATTTGCCGGCCGAGCCCGAAGACGATCGGCCAGTCCTTCTCGCGATCCGTCTTCTTCATCTGCGCAACGACTTGCCGAGAGGCGAGGTCGACGTCATCCGGGTCGGCTTCCAGACGTTGCACGCGCGGCGGCTTGGCAAAGATGTCAACGTGGTGCTGCACCCGGGTATCTCGTTCGACGACTGCGAAATGGCTTGTCCAGCCGTGGCACAGGTAGGATTGGTCAAGTGGCGCGCCACAAATGGAACGATACTCCGCACGCCAGGGTCCGCCCGAATCCCAGCTGGCAAGAAGCTGCCGAAGTCGTTCGATATCTTCTACGGCGACGATCCAGTCCGAGTCTTTTGTCGTCTGCTGAATGCCGTAGTAAACGCAGGCTTGCCCCGAGGTAAGAGCGAAGCGGATTTCCGCCTTCCGAAATTCCGCTCGCAGCGCAGTCAAAAACCCTACGGGTGCCATGGCGTGCTCCGGGGCAATCTACACGTCGATTTCCGCCATCGACGAAGTCAAGTTCAGCGCTCAATAGTCTACGCGACTTCCGGGGCGACGCCAAGAAGCCGAGAGCGCTTAAACCTCCAGTTCCGCCCCTCGCTCGACGACCACTCGCCGTACGTCCGCGGGGTCCAGATCGCGCGGATCGCAGGACTTGCCGGCCGCCAGCGCCGCGGCGATTCCGGCAGCTTGGCCCATCATCGCGGCGCTGGTGGAAACCCGTGCCGACGAGAGGGCTAACTGGTCCGCCGACAGGTTGCGCCCCGCCATCATCAGGTTCTTTCCGTCCCGCGCGATCAGGCTGCGCAGGGGAATCTGGTAGGGCGGCACCGCGAGCTGGTCTTTCGGCAAGATGTAAGTCCGCTTGTCGTCGTCCGGTTTGTGGCCGTCCAGGTAGTAGGTTCCCCGAGCGACTCCGTCATCGAACGCCCGGCCGGAGCGCAGGTCGGCGACGCTCAGTACGTAATCGCCGACGATCCGCGCGCCCTCGCGAATGCCGATGATCGGCGAGCAGTGGTCCAACCGCCAGGTTTTTTTCTCGACGCGTTGCTGGTAATCCAGCACTTCCATCATGCGGCGCCGGCCTTGGATCTCGGCTGCCGTCAGGCTCTCCGTGTCGGTCGCGTCGAACATTGGAATCTTGATCTTGATCGCATTGCCGCCGGGTCCGTCAGGCCAGACGCTGGTCATGGGCAGGCCCGCCTTGTCGGTAACCGGCTCGAACCAGCCCTCGGGCAGGGCTGGCCCCGCGGTGCCGCCCTGCACGTGGCGCACGAAGTACATCAGGGACATCGGCAGCCGCCAGCGGCCGTCATACCAGTCGTGCCGCGTCTCGAATCCCGCTGCCCGGGCTAGCGCGGATTCGCCGCTGCAATCGATGAACTGCGCCGCCCGCAAAGCCTCCGGGCCGGAGGCGCCGCACACGATGCATTCCGTGATTCGCCCCTGGTCGACTCGAGCATCCACAAACCGCGTGTGCAAGAGCAGCTTGACCCCGCGGCGCAGCAACAGTTCCTGCAGGATGACGGCCATCGTCTCGCAGTGAAAAACCGAAGGCTTGCCCTGCCCCAGGGCGTGCCACGCGTCCAGATCGGAGACGATTTCGGCAAACACCTCGCCCAGCGGCCGCCGCACCTGGGTTTCGTCACAGAAGTTGGAGACGCCGCCCGAGGTCAGCATTCCGCCGGTGACCGCGAAACGCTCGACCAAGATGACCTTGGCCCCCGATCGGGCCGCCGCCGCGGCGGCGCAGACGCCCGCAATGCCGCCGCCGATGACCGCCACATTGGCCTCGTAGCGGACCGGAACCTTACGGCTCCAGGTGATCTCGGGCAGCGAGTCGGCAGCCGGTTCCTGCGCGGCGGACCGAGCCACGTCCGCTGCCGGCCGGCCAGCGTCCTGAGACGGCGGATCGGCATGGATTGTCTGTGCCGCGAGCCAACCGGTCGCACCGGCGGCGGCGACGGAAAGGAACCGCCTGCGTTTCATAACTCACCTACAGCGGTTTACTGGTGATCAGCCCAATCCCGCGGCCTTGGCTGCCGCAGGCGCAGTAGTACAGGTAGAACGTCTCGTTCTTGGGGTTATAGACCAGCGAAATCTTGTGCGCGTATTGCTTGTCCAAGCCGCTGGGATTGCCGCCGGCCTTGTACAGCGGTTCCGGATGCGCTGTCCACTGCTGCAGGTCGCGAGAAAAGGCCACCATGACATGAGCCCCGCCGCGGCCAACGCCAAAGTAGAACATAGTCCAATGGTCGCCGTCGCGAAACACTTTGGGATCCGAGCAGAATTGCCGGTCGTAGCCGCCCGGGCGATTGCGGATCACGGGATTGGCGGTATGCCGCGTCCAGTTCAGCAAGTCGGTGGAAAAGGCCAGACCGGTCTGCTCGATGCCGCCGTGGGCCGCGTTGTAGAAGTTGAAGAACCGGCCGCCATCCTCGACCAGCCACGGTTGGTAAACGCAGTCCTTTTCCCACGTCCCGCAGTCCGCATCCTGGACGGCCAGGATCGGCGAGTTCTTGGCCCGCCGCCACGTCAAGCCGTCGTCGCTGCAAGCCACGCCCTCGTAGCCGGGCCGCAATTCGTAGCCGCCCTGCCGCGGGTAGCAGCCGTACAGCGTCCAGTACTTGCCGTCGCGCTGCTTGAGCAGACGGGGCGCCTTGATGTCGTAGGACTCGTACAGAAACGCGCCGATGACGCAGCCGCCGTGGTCAAATCCGTTCGGCGGGCCAAAGCCCATCGCCAGCCGCGGATTCGTCCAGTGGACCAGGTCGGTGCTTTCGACGACGAACGAGTTGTAGCCCTGGCCGTTGAAGGCAATGAAGCTCATGAACCACTTGTCTGGCTGGCCAGGCAACTGATAGACACACGGCACGTCCGTGCTGTGAAATTTCTCGTGACCGGGAATGTTCGGTTGAGCCCGGATGACGTGCTCGGCCAGGTAATGCCAGCCGCGATACGGTGCGGACCACTGGTCCAGCGTCTCGCGATCCCTGTCGTGCGGCGCCGCCGCCTCGGCGGCGTGCAGCGCGCCCGGCGGAACCAGCAGCCAGATGGCTAAGATCAGGAACCGGGGCTTGTTCATGTTTGTCTCCTCTCGGCGTGCGGATATCGGCTTGCGCACTTCTTCACCGTAATCAGCGTGGTCCAGACCAACGGCAATTGTAAATTGGAGTCGCCGGCCTGCGATCTTTGCAAGAGGGCGTGGAGTTCCCGACAGAGGACGGGGCTTGTTTTGTCGGGGCTTGTCTGCTCGCTTGTCTTGGCTCACTCCGCTACACTGGCTGGATGAGCTACAGGCCCAAATCGGCGGACACGGCAGGTCTTCACGCGGCCCTGACGGATCAATGAAAATGGCGAACCGCATCAGCACGTTCTGGCCGCCATGCATCGGGATGGCGTTATGGCCAGCCGTGGCCGTTGCCAACGCTGGCACGCCCCTGATGTGGGCGAGGGGAATTCATCTCTTCATTGGCAATTTGGCCATCGGGATCGGGGAGGGTTGCCTGCCGGCAATCCTCTTCAGGAAACGAGCGGCCCCGTGCATCGGCGTGATGATCGCCGCCAACTACTTCTCGGCTTGGATCGGAGGTTCATGGTACATTCGCAACACGCCCCAGCTTCCCCGCGATCAGGTGGGGTTCCAACTTGGCCGGGACCAGATCTGCATTCTTGATCCCGACGCCAAATAGGTCGCACTGCTTGCCCGGGGGTGGGGACCAATCGTAGCGATCCGGGACCATTACCCGCCCGTGACCCTGAAACAAGTCCACGCCACGATTACGTACTACCTCCGCCAGCAGGAGACGTTGGACCAGTACCTCAGACGCTGGGTCGAACGCGGGAATGCGGCGTTGCGTCGTCAACAGCAGAGTCAGCCGTCCCTGCTCCAGCGGCTGATCCAAGTTCATGCAGCGAGTGTGCCGGCATGAGCCAAGTTCGGTCATGTCTTGAGACGTCCCCCTCGCGAATTGGGGCTCCTCCAGGTCGCTCGGTCATGCGGTTGAAACCCGGATCGAGAAGCCCGGCTGAAACCGGCTCCCAAAAAACGGCCTGTGGCACCGATTCCACCAGCTGAAACTGGTGGCAGACGATGAGCCGACTAAAGTCGGCTAACAAAAAACGGGTAACATGTCCCCAGAGATTCCACGAAATCGGGAGTTTATTTCCGCCCTCGTTGCTATACTCCAACGAAAACGTCCGTGTGCCGGCTACCATTTGCCAACCGACTTTCCACAGGAGAACCGATCATGCGTCATTACACTCGCCGCGAATTTATCTGCCGTGGTTTGGCCGCCGGGGCGGCCGTGGCTTGGTCGGCGCCCTTGCTCCGGGCAGCCAGCCCCAACGAAGCGATCAACCTGGGATTCATCAGTTGCGGCGGCCGTGCCGGAGAACTGATGGGGGCTTTTGGCAAGATCGCCGGGATCCGCGTCGCCGGACTGTGCGATCCCGACTCGGAACGGCTCGGCAAAGCTCAGCAAAAATTCCCGGATGCGAAGTCCTGGGCCGATTTACGGAGCCTGCTGGACGACAAGAGCATCGACGCGGTGGTGATCGCCACCAGCAATCACTGGCACTGCCTGGCTGCCATTTGGGCCATGCAAGCCGGCAAGGACGTATACGTCGAAAAACCGCTGTCGCACAGCCAGTGGGAAGGCCGGCAGACGATTGCCGCCGCCGCCAAGTACGGGAAGATCTGCCAAGTCGGAATGCAGCAGCGGTCCGATCCGATGCAAGCGGAGATCAAGCGGTTCCTGCACGACGAACAGGCCCTCGGCAAGATCGTCTCGGCCCGCGTCAACCGGTACGGCGTCCGGGCGTCGATTGGGAAACGGCCGGCACCGCTGCCGATCCCGGCGGGCGTCGACTACAACCTCTGGCTCGGCCCGGCGCAGGACGAACCCCTCTATCGCGACAACTTGCAATACGACTGGCACTGGATGTGGAACACCGGTTCCGGCGAGATGGGCAACTGGGGCGTCCACGTGTTGGACGACTTGCGGAACAACGTCTTCCGCGACAAGGTATCCTTGCCCCAGCGGATTCTGGGCGGCGGCGGGCGCGTGGTTTGGAACGACGCCGGAGAAACGCCGAACGTGCATTTCGTCTATTTTGATACGGGCAGCATTCCGGTCGTCATCGGCTTGGCCAATATTACGGCCGATCCCAACTCGAAACGGGGGCCTCAGCCTCCAGGCCCCAGCAGCGGTTACATCGCCTACTGCGAAGGCGGCAAGCTGGAGGGCCAGCGCAGCAAAGCGGCGGCGTTCGACAAGAAAGGCAAACTGGTCAAGGAATTCAAAGGAACGAGCGGCATGGGGCATCACCAACAGAACTTCATCGACGCCGTCCGCCGCCGCGATCCGTCGATCCTCAACGCCGGCGTCCAGGTCGGCCACGATTCGGCCGGTTGGTGCAATCTGGCGAACGTCGCATTCCGAGCCGGCAGCACGTATACTCAAGCGGTTGCCGACCGCATCCGGGACCGTTCCGGAATGTGGGATGCGATGTTGATGGAAATGAGCGGCCTGCTGCGGGCTCACGGCGTCGCTCTGGCCAGTCCGGCCATCCAGCTCAGTCCCGTGCTCGAATTCGACGCGGCAAGCGAGAAGTTTGTCGGAGATCATGCCGACTCGGCGAACCGTTACCTGAAGCGGCAGTACCGCGAGCCGTTCGTAGTTCCCGAGGTTCTGGCCCGAAAGTCGTCCCGACACGCACAGCCGCGGGCTTAGCCCGCGGCTGTGTGGTCGTGTACCGGCTCCCGGATTACTGTCAGCACGTTCGAGGAACAAGTGGCGTAAGCTTCCAGCTTGCGATGTTCTTTGAGCCGCAAGCTGGAAGCTTACGCCACGGAGACGCGTTTAGGGGTGTAACCACGGATGGCCCTCGTGCCACCATACTTTTTATCCGGCGAAGACCAAGAATAAGTCCCTGCGGGCGAATACATCGCGGGAGATTCCCTGCGCTGTCCGGGTGGCAATGGAGAAACGAAACGTGTCATTGGCCATTTGCACCGAGCATTTGACGAAAATCTATGGCGGCAAGGTCATCGCCGTGAACGACATGAACCTGCAGGTGCCGGCCGGCTCGATTTACGGGCTGCTGGGGCCCAATGGGGCGGGCAAGACCACGACGCTGCGGCTACTGCTGGGCTTGCAGCAGCCGACGGCGGGCAAGGCCGAAATCTTCGGCCAGACGTGCGGCGTCAACGCGACGGCGGTCCGCGGCATGATCGGCTTTCTGCCGACCCACCCCACGTTGCCGGGCCATCTGCGGCCGGTCGAGTACCTGGAACTGCTGGGCAAGGTCTGCCGTCTGCCCGCCCAGGTCCGCAAGCCGCGGTTGACGTCGTTGCTGCGGGCCGTCGGGCTGTTGGACGCGACGGACCAGCGGATCGATACGTTTTCCACCGGCATGCGGACGCGATTGGGCATCGCCGCTTCGCTGCTGGCGGATCCGCCGCTGCTGCTGTGGGACGAACCGACAGCCGGCCTGGACCCCGCGGCGCGGCGGTTCACGTTGGACTTGATTCGCGATCTGGGCAAGGCCCGGACGATCCTGGTGGCTACGCATATCCTGAACGACATCGATCAGATCTGCGATCACGTCGGGGTGATGTACGAAGGCCGGATGATCTTCAGCGGGCCGATGCGGGAGATGAAGCAGCGGCTGCAGCGCGACGAATTCAACTTGGAGGTCGAAGGGCCGGCCGAAACGCTGCCGCGCGTGGCGGAGCAAGCCGGTCAGGTGTCCGGCGTCGAGGTGCGAGTCGCCGACCAGCACACGCTGGTCGTCGGCGTCGCCGCAGACGTCAGCCGTGCCGCCGTGCTGGCGAAGGTCCTGGAATTGGTGGACGCTGCCGGCCTGACGCTGCAGTCGATCCAGTCGGCCCATAATGACACCGAACACGCTTATCTACAACTACTTCAAGAGGACCAGGCGCATGGATTCCGGCGATTCGAGTTCCCAAAGCGGTACGGCGCTGATGCCGGCGCTGGCGATTCTGCAATATGAATTGGGCAGCCTGTGGTCCGGCTGGCTGGTGCGGCTGTGGCTGATCGCCGCCGGACTGTTCGCGCTGCTGTCGCTGGCCGCCAGTTGGGGCCAACTGCAGACGGCTGTGCTGATCGGCTCGCTGCTGTTTCCCTTCCTGGTGTTTCCCTGGTTTTTGATCGTCGTGTTGTTGGGGATCAGTCCGGTGACGGGTTCGCGGCTGGACGCGCTGGCCGACGGCATCCTCAGCCGGCCGATCACGCGTCACGAGTACCTGCTGGCCAGTTGGGCGGCGCGAGTCGTGACGGTGTTGGCCGTGTTCTTCCTGGTCATTACGCCCTGCGTGCTGTTGGGAGCGTTTGCCAAACGGCCGGTGGCGGCGGACACGGTGACCTGGTACGGTGCGATCTGCGCGGCGGCGCTGGTCAGCCTGGTGCTGACGTTCCTGGTGTCGCTGGGGTTCCTGGCCGGGACGCTGTTGCGGCGTCCCCTGGTAGCCGCTGTGGTCTTGATCTTTCTTTGGTATCCCATCAATTTTGTGTTGCACACGTTTTCCCTGGAAGAGTTTTCTCCGATTAGCTTGAACCAAGCGTTGCCGACGCTGCTGCGGACCCCGTGGAGCAAGGAGGACAAGGGAGCGGCCCCCAAACTCAATGCTGCGGACGCGGAGGCGATGGCCCGTCAGGCGAGTCAGTTCCTAAGTATCCTGTCGGGCAGCCAACCCCAGCCACAGCCCCGCGACTCGGGCGACTTCTTCCAACGCGGCAATTACGAAGACTTTTCGTTTTGGAAGGTATTCCTTGGCTATAGTATCCCCACGCTGGCGGCCGTCGGTCTGGCGACCTTGTGTTTCTGCCGGCGCGACCTTTGAAGGAGATCAACCCCTATGTATCGCCATGTTCTTGCCTGGACCCTCGTCGTTTGCACAGTGATGGTCGATCGCGCCACGCCGGCCGCCGAGCCGCTGGCTCCGCGCACCGAGTGGATTCCCCGGGACGCCGTGATCGTCGTGGACATCGCCCAGCCGCAGCAGTTGCTGGATCAGCTGTTGAACGACCGCGTTACGAATGCGGTTACGGCCGCTCCCCAGTACCAAGCCGCCACGGACAACGCCGAATTCAAGCAGTTGGTGGGGCTGGTCAAGTACTACCAGGAGAAGTACAAGGTCGACTTCCGCGGCTTGGCCGGCAAACTGCTCGGCGGCGGTATCACCTGGGCCATCGGCCCCCAGGAGGCCAGCCTGCTGATCGTCGATACGGAAGACGCCAAGCTGCTGGAGGAGGTCCACGAGTTCATCCGGGTCGTCGCCCGCGGCGAAGCGGAGAAACGCGGCCAGGCGAATCCGATCACGTCGGCCGAGTACCGCGGCCTGACGGGCTGGCGGTTCGGTCCCAACGAAGCGCACGCGATTGTCGGCAACCGCCTGGTGTTGACGAACAAACCGGACTGGCTGAAAGCGGCCGCCGATTTGAGGGCTGACGGCAGCGACGCCAGTGTCGCCAAGTCGCCGAACTTTTGCACGGCCCGGGAAGCGGTAGCCGCCGGTGCGGTGGCAAGCGTTTACGCGGACTTGGCTTTGCTCAAGCAGATCCCCCAATTGCAGGCCGCCCTGTCCAAGAACAACGAAAACCCGCTGGCATCGTTGCTGTTCGCGCCCTTGCTGGCCGCGATGCGCGAGTCGAATTGGCTGGCGGTCGGAGCGAGCATCGAAGGCCAGAAGCTCGTTTTCCAGGTGGCGATGGACGGCACGCCCGGCGACGCCTCGTCCCTGGACGGTTTTTCCACGCCCGCCACGGCCGAGGCCGGCGCGATGCCGAACTTTGCCGTCCCCCGGCAGATGGCATCGCTGAGCTTCTATCGCGATCTCCATAAATTCTATGCGGCCAAGGACAAGTTGTTCCCCGAGCGGACGTCGGGCCTGATTTTCTTCGAGAACATGATGGGTATCTTCTTTACCGGCCGCGACTTGACCGACGAGGTGCTGGCCGAGACCACGCCGGAGGTCCGCTTCGTGGTGGCCGAGCAGCAGTACGATCCGAAGGTGGGCACGCCGCAGGTCCAATTGCCCGGCTTTGCCGTTGTCTTCCGGATGCAGAATCCGGACAAATTCGCGCCAATCGCGGAAGAGGCGTTTCAGAAGGCATTGGGTCTGGTCAACTTTACCCGCGGGCAGGCGGCCCAGCCCGGCCTGATTATCGACCGGCCGGTGTACGCGGATGTCAAGTACACCGTGGCTGCGTTCGCTCCGCCCAGCAAGCCCAGCGAATCGCCGGCCGGCATGCACTTCAATTTCCAGCCGGCGCTGGCCATGCCCAAGGGCTATCTGATCATCAGCAGCACCGAAGCGCTGGCCCGGGACCTGATCGATGCCCTGAAGGAAGAGGCGGCGGGAAATGTCCAGCCGCAGGCCGGCATGCACAGCATGCTGACCGTGGACGGCAGCCGCGTGGCCTCGATCCTGAACGCGAACCGCGAGAACTTGATCCTGCAGAACATGGTCGAAAAAGGCAGCACGCGCGAGGAAGCCGCGGCGGGATTGGACATGGGCCTGAGGATCGGATCGGCGATCCGCGAGGTTAGCCTGACCATGGGCGCCCGCGAGGGGCAGACTCGTGCTAAACTGGAAATCGCAGTGGACGTGCCTTAACCCAAAGTGAAACGTTATGATCAACCAGTTGGACCCCGATCGCAAAATCCGCTTCAAGGTCGGCGACGAAGGCAAAGTCGAGTTTCGTTTGAGGCAGATCCTGGTGCCGCCCGGGGACAAGATCTCCCTGAAGAAGGACTACGATCCGGACTTCACCGGAGGCTTCGACAACAAGTCGGCTGCGCTGGAGCATGTTTCGGCCAACGTCAAGCGTCTGTCCGATTTGCAGGAGAAGCTCTACGCCCAAGACACCTACGGGGTGCTGATCATCTTCCAGGCCATGGACGCGGCAGGCAAAGACGGCGCGATCCGGCACGTGATGTCGGGTGTCAATCCCCAAGGTTGCCACGTGACCAGCTTCAAAACGCCGTCCGCCGAGGAACTGGACCACGATTACCTATGGCGGGCCGCCAAAGCCTTGCCGGGACGCGGCATGATCGGCATCTTCAATCGCTCGTACTACGAGGAAGTGTTGGTCGTCCGGGTGCATCCCGAGTTTCTCAACAAGCAGCGGCTGCCGGCCGGCGCTGTGGACGACGACATCTGGAACCGCCGTTACGACGAGATCAACAACTTTGAAGAGTATCTCGTCCGCAACGGCATCCTGGTCCTCAAGTTCTTCCTGAACGTCTCCAAGAGCGAGCAGAAGAAACGCTTTCTCGCTCGCATCGACGAGCCGGAGAAGAACTGGAAGTTCGCTGTCGCCGACTACCAGGAACGCGCCTTTTGGGACGACTATCAGCACGCGTACGAGCAACTGCTGAACCACACCAGTACCGACCAGGCCCCGTGGTTCGTGATCCCGGCCGACCACAAGTGGTTTGCCCGCTTGACCGTGTCGGAGGCGATTTGCAGCCAGTTGGAACGGCTGGGCCTGGCATTCCCCACCGTCAGCGACCAGCGGCGTCAGGAGCTGCTCGAAATCAAGACGGCGCTGGAAAACGAATAGCACGGCTTGAAGATCCCGGGCGAACCCCGGGCGTCAGCCCGGGGGTGACATTCCCAGGCGAACCCCGGGCGTCAGCCCGGGGGTGACATTCCCGGGCGAACCCCAGGCGTCAGCCCGGGGGTGACATTCCCGGGCGAACCCCGGGCGTCAGCCCGGGGGTGACATTCCCGGGCGAACCCCGGGCGTCAGC